>JBPOIP010000130.1:0-9817 GCA_052034395.1 Pseudomonadota bacterium | reverse complement strand
GGGCCACACCGGGCTGGATCATGTCGCTGCAATGGCCGAGCACCGCCGTATCGCGCGCGAAGCCTGGCGCATCGAACTGACGGTGCCGCGCACCATCATGGAGTCGTTTGACGTGCTGCGTGTGGGCGCCTCCGAAATCGCTGCCCACCGCGATGGCATCGCGCTGACTTCGCCCATTGTTGTGGCCATGGACCGCCTGGGCCTGTTTGACCGCACCCGCGCACCGGGTCCGGACGACTATGCGACCACCAGCCAGATCAAGGAGTTTGATGCCAAACTGGCTTCCACGCCGGGTTTTCTCTGGATGGTGACGCCTGACAATGACCGGGTGACCCAGGTTCAGTCAGGGCGCGCCTATGCCCGGGTCCAACTGGCTGCAACCGCCCAGGGGCTTGTCATGCAGCCCTTGTCGCAAGCGCTGCAGGAATATGCGGAACAAAAGCAGCCGTACGCAGATATCCATGCTCTGACGGGAGCCACCACGCCGGGCGCCACGGTACAGATGTGGGCGCGGGTGGGCTATGCGCCGAAGGTCGAGCCGGCGCCCCGGCGGCGGCTGCAGGATTTCATTCAGGCGTAACGCGGTTCACGTTGCAAACCGCCATGAACCTTAAGGATTGGTCCGGCCAGTTTCGAGCCGGTTGCGAAGCAGTTTCTCGACGCTGATTGCCGGCAGGATGATCATGCCAACTGCGGTCGCTACCAGCAGGTCCCGGGCGGTGAGCGGCAGCGAATCGAAGATCGCGTTCATGAACGGCAGATAGATAAAACCGGCTTGCAACAGTAGCAGCGCGGCGATGCCGATGAACACGGTCATGTTGCTCCACAGCCCGATGGACAGCAGCGAGTCCTTGAGGCTGCGGCAGTTGAGGACGTAGAAAACCTGAAACATGATGACCGTCGTAACCGCCATCGTCTGCCCCTTTTTCATGGCGTCCAGGGTCTCGCCGTTGGCGTGGTACTCCCACAGGAACAGACCGACCGCCCCGATGGTCATCAGCGTGGCAGTGACGAACGTGCGCATGACGACGAAGCCCGACAACACGGGCGCGTCCGGGCTGCGTGGGGGGCGTTGCATGACGTTGGGCTCCTTGGCCTCAAAGGCCAGGGGCAGCGCAAGGGCCACTGTGGCCACCAGGTTGATCCACAGCAACTGCGTTGGCGCCATGGGCAGCAACAGTTCCTTCAGCCCGCTTGCGGGGTTGAGCAGGAACGGAAAGAAAATGACCGCCGCCATAAGGATCATCGCCAGACCCAGGTTGGTTGGCAGGACGAAGACCAGCGACTTGATGAGGTTGTCGTAGACGCGGCGGCCCTCCTCAACGGCGGCGGCGATGGATGCGAAGTTGTCGTCGGTCAGCACGATATCCGCCGCCTCCTTGGAGACGGCGGTACCGGTGATACCCATGGCCACGCCGATGTTGCTTTGCTTGAGCGCCGGCGCGTCGTTGACCCCGTCGCCCGTCATGGCCACGACCTGGTGGTTCGCCTGCAGGGCCTTGACGAGTCGGAGCTTGTGTTCGGGCGCTACGCGGGCGAAAACGTTGGTCGTGCGCACCACCTGGCGCAGCTGCTCGTCGCTCATCCCGGCGAGTTGAGCGCCCGTGACGGCCTTGTCGTCGGTGAGGATGTTGAGCTGCGCGCCAATGGCCTGCGCAGTTTCCTTATGGTCGCCGGTGATCATCTTGACAGTGATGCCGGCCGCGTGGCACGCCTGGATGGCTGCGATGGCCTCGCTGCGCGGCGGGTCGATCATCCCCTGCAGGCCCAGCAGTGTGAAACCATCGGTTGTGTCCGGTAGCTGCAATTGCCCGGTCTGCGCGGTCACCCTGGATGCAACCGCAAGCACGCGCATGCCTTGCCCCGCCAGCAGAGAGACCGCCGCCAGTACCGGGTCCATGTCGATGCCTTCGCAGCGGTTGAGGATCACTTCCGGCGCGCCCTTCAGAATGATTCTTGCGCTGGCACCGGGAAGCTGGTTCAGCGTGGCCATGAACTGGTTTTCGGACTCGAACGGAATGGCGTCGAGGCGGGCATGGTTGCGCCTCACTTCATCCACGTGCATGCCGATCTTCGCGGCTGAGACGACCATTGCCGCCTCGGTCGGGTCGCCGGTGATCCTGAACGTGCTGGCTTCCTGCACCAGCGTTGCGTCGTTGCACAGCACCCCGGCCAGCAGCAGGTCGTGGACGTCGGTCAGGTCCTTGCCGGTGACTTCGCCGCCAGAGGCATCCCGGATCTGTCCGGCAGGCGCGTAACCGACGCCGGTGATGGAGTAGCTGCCGCGCGGGGTCCAGAGGGCCTGCACGGTCATTTCGTTGCGGGTGAGCGTGCCTGTCTTGTCGGAGCAGATGGTCGTGGTCGAACCAAGCGTTTCGACAGCCGGCAGCTTGCGGATGACGGCGCGCCGCGCGGCCATGCGCTGCACCCCGATGGCGAGCGCGATGGTGACGATGGCGGGTAGGCCTTCGGGGATTGCGCCCACAGCCAGCGCAATGGCAAAAATCACCGTCTCGCGCAGCGCTGGCAGAAATGCAACGCCGGTCTCTGCCATGGCGCGCCAGGTGCCGACGACCAGCATGATGGCCGCGATGACAACAATGCCGATGGTGATGTACTTGCCAATGCTCTGCAGGGCCTTGGTCAGCGGGGTCTGCAGGTCGGTTGCCTCCTTGAGCAGGGTCGAGATACGACCCAGCTCGGTTGCCGCACCCGTGCCACAGACAATGGCGGTGGCAGTGCCATACGTCACCAGGGTTCCGCCAAATGCCATGCCCGAGCGGTCGCCGATGCCGGCATTGGTTGCGCAGGCGTCAGTGTTCTTTTCTGCAGGGACAGATTCACCAGTGAGGGCCGCCTCTTCGATCTTGAGCGTCCTGGCCGCCACGAGCCGCAGGTCCGCGGGCACCTTGTCGCCTGATGCCAGCAGGATCACGTCGCCGGGCACAAGATCGGCCACGGCCACGACGGCCTTTTTGCCGTCACGCAGGGCGGTAACGCTCTCGGGCACCATCTTGCTGAGTGCCTCGATGGCCTTGCCCGCCTTGAATTCCTGAACGAAACCGATGAGCGTGTTGAGCACCACAACGCCCAGGATGACCATACCGTTCTTGAGGCCGTCGGTCGGGTCAACCAGCATCGCGACGAAGCCGGATGCGATCAGAACCCAGATCAGGGGTGAATTGATCTGCCGCCACAGCAGCGTCCAAGCGGTGTCGCCATGGGCCTTGGGAAGCAGGTTGGGTCCGTACCGGGCGAGCCGGACATTGGCCTCGTCCGTGCTCAGGCCGGTATCGATGCTGGTTTGCAGTGTGTCAATGACATCCGCCACCGCCATGGCGTGATAAACCGCATCGGTGGCCGGCTTGCCGCCCTGGTTCGACGGAGCATTGCGCGTTGCTGACATGGCCCCTTTTCCTCGTTATCGGATCGTCAATTCAACCATACCAGGCAAGATATCTTTGAACGTGATGGCATTGACATCGGGCGTTGCATCGGCCGTTGAGCACGCGAAAAGCTTGGTTCAGTCACTGCAAAAAAGGGTATACCTTGTCGTGACGGCAGCCCACACGCCTGTGCAATCGGTGAACTTGTGCCAGACCAATCCTCGCGCGGCAAAACGGGACCTATGGCAGTAGCTGGTCTGGCTTCTTTTGGTAAACCCATAGGCAATCCGAGGGCTCGTTGCGTACGCAAAATAACTGAAGCAGCAGGTTGTTGCTCCAGAAAAAGCGGGCCACCATCCTAGGAATCCAGGCCAGCCACAACACGTGTTCAAGCCAAGGCTTTCCCAGGCACAGCTGAACCAGTTTGCGTGTCCGCAGTTCTGACAGGTCTTTTTTGGCGTCAAACTTCGGGTCGGCCAAGGCATTGAACACCCCCTGGCAAAACAGGTACTTGTCCTCGACCGCCCAATAAATCCGATCGAAATTGGGAGAATTTCTCAGCGTTTGAGGTGTTTCGACGGTTGCGTTGTGATGGAAACTTGCCGACAAATGCTGCGACAGCGCCGCAGCATTGCCGTTGTCGTTGAAGACCAGGTAGCCGCCAGGTTTCAAGATTTCGTGTATGCGCCGCACCGCGATCTGAATGTCTTGCTCAGACAGGTAGTACATCGTGTCAGTGCTGATCACAACATCTGCCGAGGCATTTTCCAGGCGCGCCAGTGATGGCAAGATGTCTTGAACTGGTGTGACATCAGGGTCGTTGATGGCGTCCAGCACCTTCTGGTTCACGTCCACTGCAATCACTTTTTGCGCGACGGACTTGATTTTGCGGGTCAAAAAACCGGTGGAGCTTCCAATGTCGATAAGGGTGTGGATGGTTTTCCCTATGGCCCAGCGGTGAAAGGCATCTGCAATTTGGGAGCGTTGAAACTGGTACGAACTGCGCTTTTCCATGTTGGAGCCGGGCAGGCCGTAACTTTCAATCGCGTAATGTTGAGTGATTTCCAGTGTGTCCATGCTTCATCCGGGGTTGAGTAGCAGCCTTTGTGTCCACCTAGGCGTGAAGGTATGGTCTGAATTGCCCACAAACTCAACCCAGAATTGGGTAAAAGTCCCCAGCAATCCGGCATGGTAGCCCAGTTCTGCGCGGCTGGCCGGCACTGCCGCAATATGACCATGCAATCCCTGTCGCAAGCCCTTCGGGAATATGCAGAACAGCAGAAGCCCTGCACCGTCATCTACGCGCTGGCTGGCGCCGGCCTACCAAGCGTAAGCTGAAGGATATCATCGGCGTTTGTTGGGGCTTCACGTTGCAAAGCGCCACAGCGCAACCACCAACACCGTGCACAGGGCTGCGACTAGGTCATCGAGCATGATGCCAAAGCCGGCCTTGCGCCAGGCAGCGGGGTCGGTAGCGGGGTCCAGGTTGTGGTACAGCGCGTCGGCCCAGCCCACGGGCCCCGGTTTGACGGCATCAAAGAAGCGGAACAGTCCAAAGGCCATGACCTGCCCGACCAGTCCGGTGGGCATGACCAGCCACAGAACCAGCCAGAAGGCCACCACTTCGTCCCACACGATGCTTCCGGGGTCCAGCACGCCCATGGTGCGGGCGGTCACGGTGCAGGCCCACCAGCCTAGTGGCAGCGACAGCCCGATCAGAATGGCCCAACGGGCTTCCGTCATCCACGGCGCCAAAATCACGAAGGCTGCCCAGGCCCACAGCGTGCCGGCGGTGCCAGGCGCAATGCGTGAGAGTCCCGAGCCAAAGCCCAGTGCCATCCAGTGCGCCGGGTGCGACAGCATGAAGCCCGCGCTCGGACGGGCGATGGGCGGGGGCGCAACCGGGGCCGGCTCGCTCATGGGTGTTGCAGTTGGGCCAGGTAGTCTTCCAGTTGCTCGAAGGTGCCATTGCAGCCCTGCGCCATAGCCGCGTGACCGGACTGGAAGGCAAAGATTTCGTCTGCACCGGACTGGTAGGGATCCCACTGGATGGTGATCAGGGTTTTTCCATCCTGCTCGGCAAAGGTGGTGGTGGAGAGTGTTTGCAGCGGCCAGCTGGCAGACATGGGGTGACGCGTGAGGCCGCCCTGAGGATCCGAAAAGGTGACGATCATGGAGAGCAGGTTGGGCGCAACGATGTCGATAAACGTCCATTTGCCCCACATCTCAAATCCCGTGGGCGTTCGCAGGCAGTAGTGGAACTCGCCACCGGGGCGAAAGTCGTAACGGCTGTGCGGCATGGAGAAACCCTTGGGGCCAAACCATGCCATCAGCGGTTCCTGCTCGGTGTAGGCTTTCCACACCAGATGCAGCGGTGCGTTGACGGTGCGGGTGATGCGGAAGGTTGCGTCGGTGTTGGTTGCGGTCATGGCGGGTTCCGGTTGTAGCGCACAGATTATCAGCCTGCACGGTCAGCAAAATGGTCAAATGACGCAAATGTGTTGGCTACAGGTAATCCCCGATCGTCCACCAGGCGCAGGCCTTGCTCACTGTCAATCCGGCCGATGCGGGTGACCGGCGTTGCGCTGGCGCTGCTGGCAGCCTGCACCGCCGCACGCCCGGATGCCGGCGCGGTAAAAACCAGTTCGTAGTCGTCGCCACCGGCAAGTACGCACTGCAGGGCGTCTGCTGGCGAAATGCATGAGTCAAATGTGCTGTCAGCCCTTGCAGTATATGAGTAAGCAGCTATTAAAGTTATAGCGATTGAGGTATCCAGCGTTGCCCCCACTCCCGAGCGTTGCAGGATGTGCCCCAGATCACCCAGCAAACCGTCGCTGACGTCAGCCGCAGCGCTGGCGATGCCGCGCAGTGCCAGGCCCAGTGCAATGCGGGGTGTAGGTTGCTCCAGCCGCTGACGTGCCTGCGCCAGGACCTCGGCGGGCAGTTGCATGCGACCCTGCAGCGCTTGCAGCGCCAGCCGGGCATCGCCCAGGGTGCCGCTGACGTAAATGTCGTCACCCGCCTGCGCGCCGCTGCGCAAAATCGCCTGCGTGCCGGGTTGGCCGGGGCGCGGGGCAGTGCCAGCCGGCACTTCGCCAAACACGGTAATACAGATGTTCAGAGGTCCCCGGGTCGTGTCGCCACCAATCAGCTCGCAGCCATGCGCATCGGCCAGGGCCAGCAGCCCCCCGGAGAACGCCTCTAGCCAGGTTTCATTGGCGTCGGGCAAGGCCAGTGCCAGTGAAAAAGCCAGAGGTCGCGCGCCGCAGGCTGCCAGATCGCTCAGGTTCACGGCCAGTGCCTTGTGGCCCAGGTTTCTGGGGCCGGTGTCGGGGAAAAAGTGACGCCCCGCCACCAGCATGTCGGTGGAAATGGCCAGTTGCATGCCAGCCCCGGGTTGCAACAACGCACAGTCGTCACCGACACCCAGCACCGCGTGGGGCGTGGGACGGGTAAAAAAGCGCTGGATCAGTTCAAACTCACCCATTACGCCGCATCCCGTGCAGGCCACAAAAACCGCATCGGCGCCTGCCGCAGGCGTTGCAGCACGGCCCGGGTGATGCGCACGCGACCCGTCCCAGAGACGCTGTGGGCGCGCAGCGCCACGCGGAAAGCCAGGTAAAAACTGACACCGACGTTGAGTACACCGATGAAGGGCAGGCTGGCCAAGGCCCACCACAGGGCAGGCTCGCGCAACACGTCCCAGCCCACGCTCGCGCACGCGGCACCTAATTGGCCGGCCGAGAGTGTGACGTGGCGCACGTCGAGCCCCAGCCCGATGAACCCCAATACGGCGGGCAACAATCCGAGCATGAACCCCAGCGAGATATTGGCGGCAAAGCCGGAGACATGGTGGCGCATGAAGCGCGCCCAGCGATCGGCTCGCCCGGCGCCCAGCCAGCGGGTGATACGCGGGTTGTAGCGGATGGCCGAGTCCAGACGGTGCAGCACAAACCAGTTTTCCACCCAGCCGGCAATGATGCTGGAGGAAAACAGGAGCACGCCCGTGAAGGCGGCAAACAGCAATGAAGGCCCCAAGAGCGCCAGGGAATGAAACACGTACTGCGCCTCGCTGGCCGTGATCATGGGCTGGCCCATGCCCAGTTGCAGCGCGACTGACAGCAGAACCACCGCCGGAAACACAACTGCCACATTGCCCAGCACCGCTGCAACCTGGGAGCGCACCAGGTGCGAGACCTCGTCAACGAATTCCTCCAGCGCACTGGAGTCAGAAAAATCCTTCAGTTTGGCCGCCATGGCCGGCGCTGTCATGGCGGGCTGCTTGGTGGCGAGCGTGAAATGCAACAGCTGTATGACGACAAAACTGGCCGCATAGACCACGCCCGCCCAGAAGCCGTACCAGAAGGCCGACAGCCCCATCGCCATGACGGAAAATTTCAGGAACGTGGTGAGTGCGGTCAGTGCTCCGCCGCCTGCGGCATTGGCGAGCATGCTGCGGTATTCGCTGCGGGTGCGGGTGATGTAGTGCTCACCCACTTCGGAGCTGCGTTCTGCCACCTTGGCCGCCAGCAGCGAAGTGCTGTTGGAAAAAAGCGCGCGCAGGCTGCGCTGGTACAGGCCGACGCTGGCCAGATGGGCAATGATGTGTGCGGTGTGGATGTGCGCTGGCTCACCCAGCAGGCAATCCAGCAGCGCGCGGATGCGCAGCACCCGCTCACGCAGCTGGCGCAGCCGAAACACCAGATCCACCGAAATGCCGTGACTGTCCAGATGGGCGTAGACCGACGCAGCGGCAAGGCGGCAGGCATCCAGTTGGGTCCGAAAGTGCTGGGCCGCCTGTGCCACATCTTCTGGCGTGCCCGTGCCATCGCGTTGTGCCAGCCAGGCTTCACGCAGTGCATCAAAGTCCGCTGCCAGGGTGTGAAAAGGCGTAGCACGCTGTGCCGGTGTGCTCATGCGCAGCCGTATTTCAGGCGAAAAGCCTGCCGCGCGAATCTGACTCGTACAAAACGTGATGGCTTCCAGCAGTGTGTGCTGCCAGTAGGTCAGACCGGGATGGGTCTGGACATGCGCCCCGCTGGCTGGCGCGCTGAGCAATTTTCCCAGTCGCTCCAGGCATGGCCCTGTTAGCGCGGCTACCCACTGCGCGTCCCGTGCGCCTGACATGAGCAGGGCGAACAGCTCCGATGCGTCCGAGGTTTCCGGTGAGGCCGGAAGAAGCTTGTAGTGAAGCCGCTCGACCAGTTCACTCACAAAAGCATTGCGTGAGGCAAAACCATAGTCCGACAGCAGGGTTGTACCGTCAACCGTGTCAATCAAGGTGTGCCACCAGGCTTGCAGGCGCGCGGTGAGCGCCGGGTCGGCTTCGACCGTGTCCAGGAAATAGCCGATGCGCAGCGGCGCATTCACCGTCGCATCGCCGTCGCCCCGAATCCAGTCAAAAAAACCAATCAGCCACAGGTGGCGGTCTACCCGGTTTGCGTGCGGGTCCATAGACTCCAGCAAACGCGTCAGGTCAGACGCCAGGGCAGGATCTGGCAAGCCAGTGCTGGCCGCAGGCGCCGACATCAGTGCAGGGTGCGCGAGCCGCCAATGCCGGTTTCGCCACTGAGCGCGTCCAGCACAAACATGGGCACGTCCGCATCAAATTTCTCACCGTCTTCAGCGACGCAGAAAAAACTGCCGTGCATGGTGCCGGTGGGCGTACGCAACCGGGTTCCGCTGGTGTACTCAAACGCCTGCCCGGGTTTGAGCAGGGGCTGCTGGCCGACCACGCCCAGGCCCTTGACCTTTTCCGTGTGACCGGTGGCATCGTTGACACTCCAGGTGCGCGCGATCACTTGGGCGGCAATGTCCCCCGTATTGGTGATGGTGATCGTGTAGGCAAACACATATAGTGCATCGTCCGGCACGGACTGTTCCGGCAGGAATTGCGGGACGACTTCGACAGATAATTGATACTTGGCCATAGAGGTGATGCTAACTGACTAAACTGCGACCATGACATACCGAATTGCGCCCTCCATTCTCTCTGCAGACTTTGCCCGACTGGGCGAAGAGGTGAAAAACGTCATTGCCGCAGGGTCCGACTGGATTCATTTTGACGTCATGGACAACCATTACGTGCCCAACCTCACGTTTGGCCCCATGGTGTGTCAGGCTTTGAAGCCCCACGCCAAGACGCCGGATGGCGTGGCGGTTCCCATCGATGTTCACCTGATGATCGCGCCGGTGGACGCGCTCGCCGCCGCGTTTGCCGATGCGGGTGCAGACTACATCAGCTTTCACCCGGACGCCTCGGGCCATGTGCACCGCAGCATTCAGGCCATTACATCCAAGGGTGTCAAGGCAGGGCTGGTGTTCAATCCGGCCCAGCCGCTGGATGTGCTGGATTGGGTCATTGACGACATCGACCTCATTCTGATCATGAGCGTCAACCCCGGATTTGGCGGCCAGAGTTTCATCGACTC
>JBPOIP010000135.1:0-40483 GCA_052034395.1 Pseudomonadota bacterium | reverse complement strand
CGCGAGCACCTGAACTGCCTTCGCAGTGGGGGCTCGCCCCTGTCGCCACGCATTGCACGCACCTTGATCCGCCGCTCGCAGGAGAGAGCTGCCGCACCGCCGGTAACCGGTGCCGCAACATCGGCATCGCCGGTCGGACCGGGATTGCTTTCCGAGCGTGAGATCGACGTTCTCGCCGGCGTTGGCAAAGGCTTCAGTTATGCCGAAGTGGCCGATGCCCTGAAAATAACCACCAACACCGTGCGCACCCATGTCCGGAAAATCTATGACAAGCTGTCGGTGAATTCCCGGGCAGAGGCGCTTTACGAATACAACCGACTCATGATCGAGCAGGGCAGAAAACCGATTCGCTGATGGCAAGTGGCATGGTCATATCCCGCACACGGGTGCTTTCGGCACTTGTTTTGTGCGTTGCGATTGTGGTGTCCATCATCGCCACCGCCCGTGCCAACATCGGACACGAAGTCCAATCCCTGGGTGCCTTGCGGGTCGTCCAGGCGAGCCTGCTGGAGGCCGGTCAATCCTATCCATCGGGTCCGCCGGATATGCAGGGCTTGCGCGCGGTAAGCTTGCCCGACAACTGGGACGGTCAGCGCCCCGATTACCTGGGCTACGTGTGGTACCGCATTGACTGGCCGGAAGCGGCAAGCCAATGGAGGCGACCGGCTGTTTATTTGCCGGCGGCTGGCATGAATGCCGAGGTATGGATAAACGGCCAGCGCGCCGGTGGCGCCGGGCGCATGGAGATTCCGCCATCGCGCCATTTCTACACCCCCCAATTGATCGAAATTGCGCCCGGACTGCTCAACCGGCAAGGCTCTGACAACGCAGTCTGGGTGCTGGTGGTGGGCAACCCCGGGTATCGCTCTGGCCTGGGTGCACTCTGGCTGGGTGAGCACCATGATTTGTTTGATGCTTGGCGTGCCCGGCGCTTCTGGCAGATCGAGGGCAACGCCGCCACTATCGTCATCAACTTTTCGATGGCAGTCTTTGTGCTGCTGGTGGGGTGGCGCGAGCAGGCGCACTCCGCCTACATCTGGTTTGGTTCCGCAGTCGCCATGTGGGCCACGCGCAATCTGAACTACTGGGTCACCAACCCCGTGATACCGGACCTGTTGTTTGCCGAACTGTGCGTCAGCGGAGAGGCCTGGTTTACCGCCTTGTTTGCCATCTTTGCCATGCGTTTTGCCGAGTTGAATCAGCCCGGTTACAAACCTCCGCGCTGGCTCCAGCCGGTTGCGATCGGCTTTGCCCTGTGCGCTACGCTGTACTTTGTTTCGGCCAGCAGCTACACCCGTGCCAATGCCGGGTTTGCCGTCCTTGCCGCCATCGGCATGCTGCTCGTGCTGTGGAGCACATGGCGGCTGATCGCGCTGGCGCTGGCGCAGCGCACACCGCATCTGCTGGCGGTGGCCTGCGGGGCGGCTACCTACCTGTTGCTGCTGATGAACGACTACGCCATCGGCATCAACCGCTCCAGCCTGGGCGAGATTTATCTTCGGCAGTACGCGGCGCTGCCGCTTTTCATTGCCGTAACCACGACGCTGGCCAAGCGGTATGCGCAGGCCCTGCAGCGCTCGCGGGAGCTTGCCACTTCCCTGCAGACGCAAGTGCAGGCGCAACGCGCGCAACTCGAGGCCAGTTTTCAGCAGCTGCGCGAAGCCGAGCGCGAACAGGCGCGCACCCAGGAGCGCGCCCGTGTGATGGGTGACCTGCACGATGGACTCGGCCTGCACCTTGTCACGGCGTTGCGCCAGGCGCGCAACAGCGAGGCACCCCGCGAGGTGCTGGCCGACGTGTTGCAGGACTGCCTGGACGAGCTGCGGGTGGCGGTTGACTCGCTGGACGAGCAGGAGCGCGATCCCCAGACCCTGCTGGGCACATTGCGCTTTCGCATGGCGCCCAGGTTTGAGGCATTGGGTGTGCGTCTGAACTGGCAGGTTGACGACGCGCTGCACGACCTGCCGACACTGGATCCGTCGCAGGCCCTGAACCTGTTGCGCATCGTGCAGGAACTGCTGGGCAATGCGCTCAAACACAGTGAAGCCACTGAGGTCACCATGTCGCTGTCCAGCAACGCGCAGGGAACCGTCATTGGCGTGCACGACAACGGGCGTGGCTTTGACCCGGCTACGGTCCGGCAGGGGCGTGGGCTTGGAAATCTCGGCCAGCGAGCGCAGCGCATTGGTGCGCGTCTGGAGTGGACGCATCTTCCGGGAGGCACCGGTGTGACGCTGCTGCTGGCGCACCCCTAGCGACGTTTAACCGGCGGTGGTTGAAAGCCGTTTTACCGCGCACCGGTTGCATCCAGATCAGCGATCTGTCGACGCACATCCAAATTGACCAATACACGGCGACCGGTCAGACGGGTGGTTCCAATCAACTCGGAAAAGTCTTCCGTAAATGAAAAATCCTCCAGTGCAGCGGGCAAAAAAGATCGTCGCGGGTTGAGATAGCCCGGGATGAAGGCTCCCTCCTTGTACTGGAAGTCATGGACCATGCCCACTGCGATGTCCTCGGCCGTGGGGTCATAACTCACTTCCCAGACCTCGGGCACGTCTTTCAGCGCGACGATAAAGCTCTTGCGCGCAGGTGCATCGTGAACCACTGACACGCGCGAGGGAACTTTGCCATCTTTTGCCATCACCGAAAGCACCCGGAGCACGTTGGCGCGTGCATCCCGCAGCACCAGGGTGTGGGGCTGTTCACCCGCTTCCATAGTGAACTTGCCATCGCGCGATACGGCCAAAGGGGGTGGCGCCGTACAGCCAGGGCAGAAATCACGGGCAGCGGCCGACCACGCCGGCAGGGCCAGTACAAGACAGAAAATCAGAGAATTGCAAAGTTTCATTGATCCATACCCGTGCGTTACTGTCACTGATTGAACTATACGGCACGAACCCTGCACCGTACCAGTCCGCAGGCTGGGTCGGTCACCCAATAAAACACTATAAAAACAGTAGCTAACTATGTATATTCTGCAAGGGCTAAAGGCACATTTGACCATCAGTTTCTGTCTGACGGCCCCCACAGGCATATCGCGGCCTGATTGTGTGATCGCCCCAGCCCTGTCATCACCCTCATCCTGGCATTAAAACCTGTCATTTGTTGCCGGGCCGCCCTACAATGCACCAAGTGGGTGAATTTGCAGCCCACAAACATTGAAGCCGCACCATGACTACGCAGACGGCCATGCATACGTTGGGCCATTTGGGCGAAATCCTGCACCTGTCGGGTTTGGGTACCTGGCAGTTTGACGTCTCCGCACAGCACCTGTTGCCATCGCCCGCCTGTATCGAATTGCTGGGTGCTGCGCCAGCCGACGACCAACCCCTGTCCATTGAAACCCTGCAGGCTCTGGTGCATCCGCAGGATTGGCCCGCAGTTCTGG
Organism: Pseudomonadota bacterium; assembly: GCA_052034395.1. Taxonomy (GTDB): domain Bacteria; phylum Pseudomonadota; class Gammaproteobacteria; order Burkholderiales; family Burkholderiaceae_C; genus Allorhodoferax. Next base: position 37,092 of record JBPOIP010000135.1, on the reverse strand, counting down.
CCCTGCTCCATGCGTCCACAGACCCCACGCTTTCGGCGGTCCGTTTGCGCGTATCCGGTTCGCACGGAGCGTGGCGCTGGCTGGAGGCCAAGGGCGGCGTTCAGGTACGTGACGCGCAGGGGCGCCCCCACCTTTGTGCCGGTGTGGTTTCCGATGTTTCCGAGCTTGTCCGGGCCAATGTGCACCAGAGCCTGCAGATCGCGTTTTCCGATGTGATGGTTAGCAGCCCCGACCGCTACACCCTGGCTGCTGCCATTCTGGACACCGTGCTGGGCCTGCAAGACCTTGATGGCGGCGGGCTGTATTTTCAGGAAGCCGATGGCAGCTTTGTTCTGCATGCCGCCAAGGGCCTGAGCGACGCGTTTCTGGCTGAGACCACCCGCGTTCCCGCCGGTTCGCCGCGTGTACAAATGATCATGGCCGGTCAGGCCGTAAGCACCTGCCTTGAATCCGGCGACCCGCACGACGACGGCCACCTGCTGCGCACGCCGGGCATGCAGGCTGAAGGCATTGTTGCGCTGGTGGTCCTGCCCATCCGAGTGAACGGGCGCAGCCGTGCGTGCCTGAACCTGGCCAGCAAGCATGTTCGCCGCCTTTCACCGGGCACCATCGACGTACTGCAGTCGCTGGCCATTCAGTTTGGCTTGGCACTGGAGCGCCTGAGCGCGCGTGAAGACGCTGTGTTGCAGCGCCAGAACCTCGAAGGGTTTTTCAGCACGCTGCAGGACTACGTGTTTGTGCTGGATACCACGGGCCATATTCTTTACGTCAACCCCGCGGTTTCTGTGGTGCTAGGTCACGGCCCGGAATTGCTGGGCCAGCACGTGCTGGCGGTGCACCCGCCGCGCGTGCATGCGATGGCGCAGGAGGTGTTGGGCGCCATGCTGCGCAAGGAGCGCGCATCGTGCCCGCTGCCCCTGCTGAAGGCCGATGGAAGCGAGATCATGGTCGACACGCGTGTGGTGTCGGGCACCTGGAACGGACAACCCGCGCTGCTGGGCATATCGCGCGATATCACCGAGCTCAACGCGCTGCAGGCCAGACTGTTGGAGCGCAACCAGTTTCAGCGTGCCGTGCTGGACAACTTTCCGTTTTTGGTATGGCTCAAAGACCCCCATGGGCGGTTTATGGAGGTCAACGCCCCATTTGCCCAGGCCTGCGGCAAGCCCGACACCGAAAGTATTTGCGGCAAGACCGATCTCGACATCTGGCCGGCCGATCTGGCCGCCATCTACCAGGCCGACGACCAGTTCGTGCTGCACACCGGACGCAGCAAACATGTGGAAGAACTGGTGGAGGTCCACCACGAACGCCGCTGGATCGAAACCTACAAATCGCCGGTGGCCCTACAGGGCAACGTGATCGGCACGGTCGGGTACGCACGCGACATCAGTGACCGCAAGCAGGCTGAAGTTGCGCTGGAGCGCGAACACAGCCTGCTCAAGGCCCTGGTCAATGCTTTGCCCGACCTGTTCTGGTTCAAAGACCCTGGCGGCATCTATCTGGAGTGCAACGCACGCTTTGAAGCATTTTTCGGTCAGCCCGAAGCCGCCATTGTCGGCAAAACCGACTACGACTTCCTTCCGCGGGACCTGGCGGACTTCTTTCGCGACCACGATCTGAAGGCCATTTCCGCAGGTAGCCCGACGGTCAACGAGGAATGGGTCACCTTTGCCAGTGACGGCCACCAGGAAATGCTGGAAACCATCAAAACGCCGGTGCGTGACCGCCAGGGCCAACTGTTGGGCGTGCTGGGCGTGGGTCGTAATATCACCCAACGCGTCAACGCCGAAAACGCCCGCAAGGAACTGCTGGAGCGCATGCAGAAGCTCACTGCCCACGTGCCAGGCTTCATTTACCAATACCATCTGCATACCGACGGCACCTCCAGCTTTCCCTATGGCAGCGGTGGCATGTCAGACGTTTATGGCGTACACCCCGAGAATGAGGACGACAGCTTTGTAGTCACCCGGGTGATTCACCCGGACGATCTTCCCGGATTCAGGCAGGCGATTGCCGACTCTGCCAGGACACTTGCGTTGTGGGACCAACAGTACCGCGTCATACTGCCCGACGGCAGCATCAAGTGGCTGCATGGACAGTCGTCACCCCAGCGCCAACCGGATGGCAGCACCCTGTGGCACGGCTACGTGCGCGACATCACCACCGAGCGCCAGGCGAATGACCGCCTGCGCCTGGCAGCCAGTGTGTTTGCCAACAGCTACGACGGCATCTTGATCACGGATGCCGACAACCGGATCACCGAAGTCAACCCGGCGTTTTGCCGCATCACCGGATACGATGCCGCCGAGGCGATTGGGAAGTCACCGCGCATGCTGGGCTCGGGTCGCCAGAGTGGTGCTTTTTATGCCGACATGTGGCAGGCGCTGCAAACCGAAGGGCACTGGAGTGGCGAGGTGTGGAACCGGCGCAAAAACGGCGAAGTGTATGCCGAAATCCTCTCGGTGACCGCAGTGAAGGGTGACGACGGCAAGTTGTCGCATTACCTGGGTGTGTTCAGTGACATCACGCGGCTGAAAGCCCATGAAGCCGAACTGGCCCATATTGCCCAGTACGACATGCTGACTGGTGTGCCCAACCGCCGCCTGCTGGGTGATCGCATGAAAGTGGCGCTGGCCCGGGCGAGACGGGAAAAAGTATCGCTGGCCGTGTGCATGCTCGATCTGGACGGGTTCAAGGAGGTCAATGACCGGCATGGTCACGATGTGGGCGACCGCTTGTTGATTGAAGTGGCCCGCCGGATGCAGTCCGTTTTGCGTGAGGACGACTCGCTGGCCCGCCTGGGCGGTGATGAGTTCGTGTTCCTGTTGTCGAACCTGAAGCAGCCGGAAGAGTGCCACAGCGTTCTGGAGCGCATGCTGCGTGGCATCGCCCAGCCCATGGTCATTGGGGACGTTGAGGTGCAGGTGTCTGCCAGCATTGGCCTGACGCTGTACCCGCAGGACGATGCGAACCCCGACACGCTGCTGCGGCACGCCGATCAGGCCATGTACGGCGCCAAGCAGGCGGGCAAGAACTGTTACCACCTGTTCGACCCCGAGCACGACCGACAGGTCAAGGCACACCTCGAACAGCTGTTGCGGTTTGAGCAGGCCATGCAGCACAACGAGCTGGTGCTGTTCTACCAGCCCAAGGTCAATCTGAAAACCGGTCACATCGTGGGTGCGGAGGCCCTGTTGCGCTGGCAACACCCTGAGCTGGGTTTGCGTCTGCCCGCGCAGTTTTTGCAGTTGCTCAGCGGGCAGTCGCTTGACATTGATTTGGGCGAGTGGGTCATTGAAACCGCACTGGAACAGATGTCCGCCTGGTTGCGCCAGGGCGTCGAAATCGACGTCAGCGTCAACATCAGTGCTGACCACCTTCTGGCTGAAGGCTTTGTGGCCAAGCTGGCAGACGCACTGGCGCGGCACACCGATGTGATGCCGCAGCGCCTGGAGCTGGAGATTCTCGAAACGGCGGCCATTGGTGACCTCAACAGCGCTTCGCTGGTGCTCGCAGGCTGCCGTGCGCTGGGTGTGCGGTTTGCACTCGACGACTTTGGCACCGGTTACTCGTCGCTGGCGTATTTCCGCAACCTGTCGGTTGACCTGATCAAGATCGACCAGAGTTTCGTGCGCGACATGCTCGACGACCCCAATGACCTGGGCATCGTGGACAGTGTGGTACGGATGGCCCAGGCTTTCAACCGCCCGGTCATTGCAGAGGGCGTTGAAACGCTGGAGCACGGATCGGCACTGTTGCTGCTGGGCTGCACGCTGGTGCAGGGCTATGGCGTAGCGCGCCCCATGCCGGCGCACCAGTTGCTGGGCTGGATGGAGAACTGGAAAACCACTGCACCGTGGCGGGTGCTTCCCGAAGTGTGCGTGTCCGCCGACAAGCTGACCCTGCGCGCAGCCACCCGCAGCCACCAGCGCTGGATGGCCACGGTGGCGCAAACGCTTGAATCCGTGATGCACAGTCACGGTGTTGCACCAGACTTGCCGCCCTGCCGCTTTGGTCACTGGTTGCGCAGCAGTGGTGGGGCGCACTACGGGGCACAAGCCACTTTCCTGCACGTGGGCCAGCAGCACGAAGCAGTGCACCGTATCGTGGATGAACTGATGGCCCTGGCCCACGCTGGTCGCAAGGATGACATGCGTCACCGGTTGCCGGAACTGGCTGCGGCCAGTGAGGCCATGGTCGGCCTGCTGGACCAGCTGATGGCTGCGGGTGAGGGGTGCAGCGTTTGTGCGCCACCCGGACCTGTTAACGGCTCCGGTGCTGGGCAATGACCTGCAGGGTCAAGCGGTTGATGTGGCCCTCGCGCCGGTAGACGATATGGTCGGCCAGACCCTGGATGATCTTCAGGCCCAGGTCATCCGGCAACAGGGCTTTGTCCAGCGGGTTGAAGGCCGTGCCCGCACTTTCGCACACGATCTCCAGGCTCTCTTTTTTCTCTGAATACGCGATCGTCAAATCCAGCTGGGTTGCCCCAAGATGCGGACTGTAAATGCCCAGTAGCTCTTCCACTAGCAACAGCAGGCTGCTGCGCGCCTTGCGGGGAAGAATCTGTTTCTCACAGAAGGACTCGATTTCGGCTTGCATGGCGTAGAGGTCGTAATCCGGCGTCGCCACGTGGTACTTCAGGCAACGGATGCGGTTGACGAACGCGCGCGTTTTTTCCCTTTGCGGGTTCTGGAAAATCTGCTCCGGTGTGCCCTGCTCGTAAATCAGCCCTTCGTCCATGTACAAAACCCGGTTGGACACGTCGCGCGCAAAGTCCATTTCATGCGTCACGATGGCCATCGTCATGCCTTCCTTGGCCAGGCGTCGGATCACGGCCAGCACCTCGCTCACCATCGTCGGGTCCAGCGCCGAGGTGGGTTCGTCAAACAGGATGATTTCGGGCTCCATGGCCAGGCAGCGCGCAATGGCCACCCGCTGCTTCTGACCGCCAGAAAGCTCATCCGGGTAACTGCCAGCTTTCTCGGCCAATCCGACCAGCTTGAGCAGCTCGCGGGATTTTTGCTCCGCTTGCGCGCGGCTCGCCCCACGCAGCCTGATGGGCCCGAGGGTCAGGTTTTCCAGCACGCTCAGGTGCGAGAACAGATTGAACGACTGGAACACCATGTTCATTTTTTGCCGGACCTTGGGCACATCGGCTCCGGGCGCAAGAATATCCACCCCGCCAATAGTGATGGAGCCACCACTGGGCTGGTCCAGCAGGTTCAGGCAGCGCAGGAACGTGCTTTTGCCGGTTCCTGAGGGGCCGATGATGGAGATGACCTCGCCCTTGTAGATGTCAATGGAGATGTCCTTGAGCACCACCAGATCGCCAAATTTCTTGGACAGATGCGACACGGTGATCATGACGATGTCCCCTTTTCCCGCTTGTATTTCGGGTCCGTCACGCGCTCCAGATGATCCAGAAATTGCATCAGAAACCAGGAGATCAAAAAGTAAAGAATCGCCACCATCACGAGTGGGAAAAAGGCATCAAACGTCCGGCTGCGGATGATGTCGCTGGCCTTGGTCAGGTCCTGTACCGCGATGTACCCCACGATCGAGGTCATCTTGACCAGTGAAATGAATTCGCCCTTGTAGACCGGCAGGATGCGGCGGATGGTCTGCGGCAGGATGATCCATAAAAACGTATTGACCTTGGTGAAACCCATGGCGATGCCAGCTTCCGACTGGCCCTTGTCCACGCCCTCGATGCCGGTTCTGAATATCTCTGCCGCATAGGCGGCGAAGTTCATGCCAAAGGCAATGATTGCAACCAGCACCGGGTCAATGTTGACCGAGGCAAACACCACGTAATAAATCAGCATCAGCACCACCAGCACCGGCGTACCGCGCAAAATGGCGATGTAAATCCTGGCCGGCACGGTCAGCAGGGGTTTGGTGGACATTCGCATGAAGCACACCAGCGCGCCCAGCATGGTGCCAAGAATGGTGGCGAAAACCGACATCACCACCGTGGTTTTCAGCCCGTCCAGAATCAGCAGGTAGCGGTTTTCCTGAATGAGGTTGCTGTGAAAGCTCTTGTAGATCGAGCTGACGGCCGAGCCCGCACCTGGACTGGCTGCGGGCGGTTTTTTCACCAGCAACAACTGGGCATTGTCAAAATAGGGTTGCGTGAAATCGACAGACTTTTTGCGCTCGGTGGTGGCGGTCATGCCGGTGACCAGCATGTCGACCTTGCCGGATTGCAGCGAGGGGATCAGCGCCATGAACTTCATGTTGAAGAATTCCACCGGCCGCTGGAGCCGCGCACCCAACAGCCGGGCCAGCTCGCCATCGTGTCCGGTGACGCGACCGTCCTTGTCGATAAAGCTGAAAGGCTCACGCGTGGCCGATACACCGATTTTCAGCACCTTGCCGGTTGTCGGCAGGGGGTAGGTTTTTTCCTCATACGGTGACAGGTCAGGCTTGAACCAGCGTGCCTTCATGTCGGCCAGTGAGCCGTCCGCCTTGAGTTCGGCGATGATGCGGTTCACATCAGCGAGCAAAGCATCGTTCCCCTTTTTCAGGGCAATCGCGGTCTCTTCGTTCTGCAGCGGCTCCTGCAGGTAGGAAAACTCCGGGTTCTTCTTGGCAACCTGTACACAGGTAGGGTAGGAGGTGATGACCGCATCGAGCTGTCCGGACTTCATGGCCGCTACAGCGTCCATCACATCGTCAAAACTCTTCACCTGTGCATTCGGAAACCGCAGGGCCGCAATGGCCTCACCCGTGGTGCCGGTCATCACACCAATTTTGGCGTTCTGTGCGGCCTCTACACTGGTGATGGAGTTGTCAGGCTGACTGCATCCCACGAGCGTGGCGAGAGAGACGAGGGCGGCAAGGGCGGTCAGACAGACCCCCCGTGACCATCGCATGGTGTCCATGAACGACCCTATTCCCTGACCATGGCCGCAATGCCACCGGTGTAATAGGGCGCTGAAAACAGCACGCTTTTGGCGCGCTCTTCGGTGATCGTGATGCAGGCGGCAATCATGTCGACCTTGCCCGAGACCAGGGCTGGAATCATGGCGCCAAAGTCCATGTTGACGACCTCAAGCCGCATGTCCAGCTTCTGCGCAACATGGCTGGCCAACTCAATGTCAAAACCCACCACCTGGCGCGTGCCATCCACAAAGGAAAACGGCTCGGTGACGGCTGCAGTGCCCAATTTCAAAACACCTTTGCCGCCCTCGGTCTTCATCACAGGCATGGGTGCGGGGCTGCCCGCACTGGGCAACCAGCGCTGTCGCATGGCCTCGTATTGGCCGCTTTTCTTCAGGCCGTCGACGACCTGGTCAATGGCTTGCTTCAGTTGCTGCTTGTCGAGGGCTACGGCAAACCCATAGTTGTCGGTGGTAATCATCTCCGGCAACACCTTCAAGCCCCCATTTTTGGCGGCGATGTTGCGCAGAATCGGCTCGTCATACGCGGCGGCGTCGGCCTTGCCCGCCTTGACTGCCATGGCTGCATCCACCACGCTGTTGAAATACTGGAATTTCACGGTCGGGAACCGTGTCAGAACCAGTTTGTCGGCGACCGTCCCGGTGGGAACGGCAAACTCTTTGCCCTCAAGCTGCCTGAGTTCGGTGAACTTTTCCCGTTGACTGCACCCGGTGGCTAAAAAAAGAAGTGTCACAACGGCACAAAACCTGGCCACCGTGCGGATCGAATGTTGCATAGCTTGGAACTCCACGGATTCGCATCCGTTGTATCACTTCGCTGATTTGAGGTCCTGACCTAAATCAAAGTGCCATGGGTGTAGACACTCGCGGGGTAGAGTGTTCGGAGGATATGAGAGGGTGAAGAAGCGCAGGTGCTTCGGTTTGGGGTAAGGAAACGCTATAAAAAGCATAGCTTCAATTTCATGTTGTACGCGGCATGAAGCCGGTTTTTCCTAAAACCATCGCCGACCCAAGCCTGTGTTGGTTACAGCCGGCGCAGCAACCAGATGGCGCGCTCGAACGTCAGGGTTGCAGCCAGCATGGCCTCGCGTGCGACGATGTCGGTAAATCCGCCGAGCAGTTCTTCACGGACCCGTTCCATCAGGCTGCTTCGTTCTTCCGTGAGCATCCCGAGCAAGGCTTGAGATTCACCTGAAGGGTCAGCCGGAATGTCAGCCGCCACCATCAAAATGGCGTGCAAACCCTCGATCATGTGCTCGGCAAGCCGTGGACGCTGAAGTTGCGGAATGACGATAAAGTCGGACGCAAACTGGGCCAGTGCGGTTTGAAGGGCTTGCAGTGTATTGAGTCGCGTCTGGACATGAAGTACCGTTTCGGTTTCGTACATGCCTAGATTGGCACGAAGGGTGTCACTCAGAAACCGGTCCAGCTCGCCGGCAATGGACTCGCTGGCCGCAGCCCGCAGCTTCAACGGAGCGGCCGAGTGCAGCCGCTCTTCCTCCGCACGCACTTCGTCCAGAAAATCCGGCAAAAGTGTCACAAGGCGGTTGTATTCCAGTTCGATCAACGCCATGGCGGTAGCCGGGTCGCTCCTGGCTTCGTCGAAGATGTATTGGGGCTTCATGATGGCCTCCTCTGGGGAGGGTGGTGCAGTTCGCGACGCAAATGACAGAAGCCACTGGGCGCGTGTCATGCCAATCGCAACCAAAACCACCTGAAACAGCAAATAGGCCAGGGCAAACTGGGTGGAGGTCGTATCGGACCCGAACCGCAGCAGTGCGAGGACCAGCGGTACGCCGGCGTCGCGTTCGATGAAAAACGCCACCAGCAATACGCATGCAGTCAAGCCGCGCAGGACCGCTTGCGTCACCGTCCATGCCCGACGACGCCAGAAGCAGTGCAAAGCCAGACCCGACGCTGGCACCGTAGATCATGAGTAGCGCTTGGTCCAGACCAATGAGGTCCTGACTTACCAGCGGCAACGCCAGCACCGTCACAATCGATGAGGACTGCACTGCCACCGCGACCACAAAGCTGGAGACCAACGCGACCAGAATCCCGGACCCGGCAAATGCAACAAACTCGCGCATCCAGGGCTCATTTTCGAGAACGCCAACGCTGTCCTTGAGCATGGTCAAGCCAAAAAGCAGCAGCCCCAGGCCCAGCAACGCATAGGTCGCGTGCCGGTATTTGTCGGATTGCTCGGTGCCCATGAAAAAACCGAATCCAACCAGGCCGAGCAGCACCAGCACCATCGAGTGAATATGGATCGCGGCCAGCAGGACCAGCGCCGATGTGCCCACATTCGCCCAGGAAACCATACGCAATGCCCTGGGCATAGGCAGCGTCCTGGATGCCAGCAGCCCGGAGGTAATGAAGGTAACGGCCGCCGTCGATTGGGTCAGCGCGCCCAATGCCACTCCCGCGCATTCGGGGGCTGCGGTCTTGCCCAATGTGCGCGACAGCAATGCGCGCAGCCCGCCGCCCGCAAAGTGCCGCATGTGCGCACTGATCATGCGCAGCCCGACAAAAAACAGCCCGAGGCCCGCCCAGGCGTTGATTCCAGCCCCGTTCATTTGGCAAGCACCGGGTGCCGCAGCGTTTGCCACAATAGCAAAAACACCAACCCCAACGCGACAATGACACTGGCCCAGACAACGCGCGTCAGGGTCTCGAATCGGGCGATTTCCGCGTCCGTGGCCAACGCCATGAAATCGCCGTGGGTCTTGATCAGATCCATCATGATCGCGTCCATTCGATCCGACAGCCTGCGGTCCGCTCCCCGTACCGCGCGATCTGCGGCACGAGGATCCCATTTCCCGCCATCCTGCGATGCGAGCAGGGCGCTGCGGTAGGTCGCATTCAGCTCCCGAAGCTGCTCCGTCATGGATACAACTTCGGATTTCAGGCGTGGCAAGTCCGTCAGGAACATGGGCGGCACGTCAGCGTGCTTCATGCTCTGGATGACATTTCCGTCCAGCATTTGATCGAATTTCGACGGAAGTTGGTCCAGTAGCTCCAGTGCGCGAAGCGCCTGCGTTTCAAAAGCGGCCTGGTATTGCACGCGGCCAGCTTGTTCATGGCCGCGCAAAAGAATGTTCTTCCACTCCTGGACCTGGGTTTTGAAATGCACCTGGGACTGGCGCGCCTGTTCGATGATGCCAGCCACCTGGGTTACAGCCTGTTGGGTGCGTGCGTGAAAGCCGCTCAGCGACCAGACTGAAAACAGCCCGACGATACCCACGCTCAACACCATGAGCAGCATCATGCTGGCGAGATTCATCAACTTGCTTCGCAGATTGGCGACATCCGAAGTGGCGACTATTTTCTTCATCGGAACAGTATAGAAATGATTTGTTGCACTCCTGTAACCCGGCAAGCCTGCGAATGCTTTTTGAGCCCGGAATTGTGAACATCGATTGGATGCGGGCATGCAGCTTCGTCCATCACAATTTGATGTTTTTCCATGGTATTTCCCTGCCCGAACGGTACACTGTGCTTTTCGCAAGGACTTCTTTTTTATGCATATCCGTTCTGCTTTGATTGCGATTGGATTCATCGCGATCTTCGTCCTGCCGGCTACGGCGCAAAACACCAATATCAGCCGTCTGACCCGCATCGCCGCTGCCAAATCCGTGCGTGTGTGTATCTGGCCGGATTACTTCGGTATCAGTTACCGCAATCCGAAAACGCAGCAGCTTTCTGGTATTGACATCGACATGGCCCATGAACTGGGCAAAGATTTGGGTGTGGCGGTCGAGTTTGTGGATAGTTCGTTTGCCAAGTTGATCGACGATGTCACACAGGATCGCTGCGATGTGGCGATGTTTGCCATCGGCATCACTCCGGTAAGGGCGGAGAAGTTGCGGTTCACCAAGCCGCACTTGGCGAGCGACATCTATGCCATCACCAGCAAAACCAACCGGCGTATCAAAGACTGGGGTGATATTGACAAAGCCGGTTCTGTGGTGGCCGTGCAAAAAGGCACATTGCACGAACCGGTGATGAAGGAGAAACTGAAAAACGCCCAGCTGGTGGTGCTCGAAACACCCCACGCGCGTGAGCAGGAAGTCCAGTCCGGGCGTGCCGATGTGTTCATCACAGACTACCCCTACAGCCAGCGTTTTCTGGTCAATGCTGAGTGGGCGCGTCTGCTTGCTCCGCCCAGCACCTACCATATCACCCCGTATGCCTATGCAATGAAGCCGGGTGATGATGTGTGGCATGCGCGCATGGAGCGTTTTGTGAATGATGTGAAGCGTGACGGGCGACTTATGAACGCAGCCAAGACGCACAAACTCACGCCCATTGTGGCGCAATGATTCAGAGCAAACAGCCACTGGGGCGAGCGATTGCGCTCGGCTTGGCGCTGTTGATTTCGGGTGTTTTGGGCACGGTGATGTTCTCGCTGTGGCGGCTGTACACGGATTCCATTGAAAATGGCCTGGAGCTGTCGGCGTTGCACGCCCACGCGATAGAGAACCTGTTGACCGAAGACCTGCGCGTGGCCGAGTATGCGGCGACCAATGCAGTGGGCGCCCCGGATGAAGTGATCGACATTCGCACAATCGAAAAAAGCTTTGGCATCATCCTGCGGCAAGCGCCTTTCCTGCGCTCGCTTTCGCTGCTGGATGATCAGGCACGGATCATTGCCAGTTCCAATCCCGCGAACATCGGAACCACTGTTTTGACCGACAGTTTTTATCCCGTAGTTGACTCCAGCAATCCTGTTTTGCGCATCGGCACACCATGGGCCGGGCGGGACTTTGCAGACGCAAGGCCCTCCACGGCTAACGAACCGGTTCCGGTTGATGCAGCCAGCTTCGTTCCGGCGATGCGCAGCATGACCCTCGGGGCGCGCCGCTATGTGGTGTTGATCGCGTTAAACACGGACTTCTTCCTCAACCATATCGGTCAGTCGGTTGATGCGAACGAAGGTGTTGTGGAAGTCCTCCGCTTTGACGGTGCTTTGCTGATGCACACCAAAGCGGGTGCACCGCTTGGCTCGGTTAACCAGATGGCCATCATCCAGTTGGGTTTACCCGATCGTGAAGTCGGGCGTTTGCAGCAAACCCATGAATCCGGTGCGAGATATCTCACGGCCTTTCGAGCATCCACCATTTTCCCGTTGGTGGTGGTTAGCCATTTCAATCAGTATGAAGCGCTGGGCCGATGGCGCACCGAGGCCTGGACCCTCATGGGTGTGTTGTTGCCGGTGCTGCTCGTCATTACCGGGCTCGCGATTGCCTACTACCGTTGGCAGTTGCGCACCAATGCCAGGTATGCCGAACTCATGCACTCGCAGCGAGTCAGCGCCACCGTGTTTGAAAGCAGTACGGACTCCATCATCATTACGGATCAGCATGCGAGCATCATCTCGGTTAACGATGCGTTCACGCGTATTACCGGCTATGGCAGCAATGAAGTGGTGGGAAAGAACCCGAGGATATTGAGCGCGGGACGCCAGGATCGCAACGTCTACGCGCTGATGTGGAGTGATTTGTTGCGCGAAGGCGAGTGGAGTGGTGAACTGCTTAACCGACACAAGAACGGATATGACTACACCGTCTATCTTTCCATCACGGTGTCCAGGGATTCCTCAGGTGAGGTGCAACATTTCATAGGCATTGGTCGCGATATTTCAATGCAGAAGCGGGCTGCGCAGGCCCTTCAGGTAAGCCAGGCGTTCAGTTTGTCCATACTGGATTCCGTGACGTCTGAAATTGCGGTTCTGGACAGCCGAGGCATTATTAGGGCGGTCAACAAGGCCTGGACGGAATTTTCGAGGAACAATAGTCCTCTTGCCGGTGAATGCGCTGCGCACACTGGAGTGGGCTCAGACTATCTCGCCGCGTGTTGTGATGCGAACGGCAAGGCAGACAGCGATGGCGTGCGGGTGCGCGAAGGCATTTTGGCGGTTCTGCATGGCCGGGTGCCGGATTTCAGTATGGAGTATCCCTGCCATTCGCCAACCAGCAAACGCTGGTTCCATCTGAACGTTACGCCATTGGTTGCGGGTGATACGGGTGTTGTCGTCACCCATACCGACATCACCGAACGCAAACTCTCCGAACTGCAGGTCGTGCACAGTGAGGAGTTGTTGCGCACGGCCATCGAGACGATTGATGAAGCCTTTGTGCTGTATGGGCCGGATGATCGGCTGGTGTTGTGCAATGACAAGTATCGCGACCTGTACGCTGTCTCCTCTGATCTGATTGTTCCGGGAGCCCGGTTTGAGGATATCCTCAGGGAGGGTGCGCGACGCGGCCAATACGTCGCCGCTATTGGACGCGAAGACGAGTGGGTCCAGGAGCGCCTGACTTTGCACCACGCCGACCATCGGGCTGTGGTTCAGCGCATTGACGACGGACGCGTCCTGCGCATCGTTGAACGCAAGATGCCGGACGGAAGCACGGTTGGTTTTCGCACCGACATCACGGAACTCGTCAAGGCTACTGAGGAAGCGCAAGAGGCCAATGTTGCAAAGAGCCGCTTTCTCGCAACCATGTCGCACGAAATACGCACACCCATGAACGGGATTCTGGGTATGGCCCAACTGTTGCTGATGCCGGGCGTATCCGATGCCGATCGCGACGATTACGCGCGAACGATCCTGACGTCGGGGCAATCGCTGTTGACGCTGCTCAATGACATTCTGGATTTGTCCAAAATTGAGGCGGGGAAGTTTCATCTTGAATCCCTCGTCTTTGAGCCAGACCAGATTATTCGTGAGACCTACGCGTTGTTTGCAGGGACCGCAAAAGCCAAGAACCTGGCGCTTACATACCAATGGCATGGTGATCCTGGCAGACACTACGAGGCCGATGCCCACCGTCTGCGCCAGATGCTTGCCAATTTGGTGGGCAATGCCATCAAGTTCACTTCGCAGGGTCAGGTAACGATAGAGGGTACCGAATTGCATCGTGATGCCGATCGGACGGCGGTGCTCGAATATTCGGTAACCGACACCGGTATTGGTATTGCACCGGAAAAACTGGAAAAACTGTTTACGCCGTTTTCGCAGGCGGACAGCTCCACGACACGTGAATTTGGTGGCAGTGGTCTGGGGCTTTCGATTGTGCATAGTCTGGCACAACTGGCGGGCGGCAGCGTTGGTGTGACCAGTGAACCCGGCAAGGGGTCACGGTTCTGGTTTCGGGTTCAAACGCGGTGCGTGGCAGAGCAAGGCGGCAGCGGCAGCGCTGCACTTGAGCAGCTGGAAGACGCTCGAAACCCGGGTCACCGCTTGCAACTGCGTGGCCACATTCTGGTGGCTGAAGACAATGCGATCAACACACTGGTCATCAAGAATCTCCTGTCCCGCCTGGGTTTGGACATGACGCTTACCAAAGACGGCGCAGAGGCTCTGGCACACGTGACTGCAGGCAACGTAACGGATCTGGTGCTGATGGACCTTCAGATGCCAACGATGGATGGATATTCCGCTACGCGACAGATCCGTCGGTGGGAAGCCGAAACGGGATGTAGCAGGCGGTTACCCATCGTGGCGCTCACGGCGGATGCATTTGAGGAAGATCATCAGCGTTGTCTGGCAGCGGGTATGGACGACATTCTGACCAAACCTGTGGCTTTTGACACACTTTGCACCACACTTTCCCTCTGGCTGGGTGCGTCCGGGCAGAGCGCAGGTTCCTCATTCAGACGTCCAGACTACAAGCCGGTCAATGCCACGCTGCTGGCCACACTGCTTGCAGACCTGACCCCGCTTCTGGAGCGCAACAAGTTTGATGCATTGGCAAAATTCAGGGAGCTCGAAGCAATGGCAGTCGGAACCGAACTTGCTGAAGAGATCAGGGAAATTGGCGTCCTGGTAAGGGAGTTCAAATTCAGGTCTGCTGGGGTCCGTCTGTCCACGGCTTTAGAACGGTACAAACAAAGTGAGTTGGCATGATGCAGCGTAAGTCCATATTGATCGTAGACGATGCTCCCGCAAACCTGATGACGCTGGGGTCCGTGCTGTCCGGCGAGTTCGATTTGCAGATTGCGACCTCCGGGCCCATGGGGCTGGAGCAGGCTGAACGGGACCCACCCGACATCATTTTGCTGGACATCATGATGCCCGATATGGATGGGTTTGAGGTCTGTCGCCGGCTCAAAGCCATGCCGTCCCTCAAGGACATTCCGGTGGTTTTCATAACATCCATGAATGAACTGGATGCCGAAGTCAAAGGGTTGGCACTGGGGGCGGCAGACTACATCACCAAACCCATCAACGTTGAGATCGCGCGCCAGCGCATTCACAACCTTCTGGGGCGCGAGCAACTGCGCAAGGAAGTCCAATTGCAGCGTGATGTGCTGGACAAACAGGTTGTTGAGTTGCAAAACGCCGCGAGTTTGCTGAAGCTGGCGGCCGGTGTTTTTACCCATGCCCGAGAAGCGATCATGATCACCGATGCCAAGGGCACCATCGTTGATGTCAACCAGTCCTTTACCCATATCACCGGATACCCCCGCGAAGAAGTTCTGGGCAAGAACCCGCGTATTCTCAGTTCCGGAAGGCAAAACACCGATTTCTACGCCAGCATGTGGCGGGACCTTAGCGGCAAGGGGCACTGGTACGGCGAACAGTGGAACCGGCGCAAGAGCGGTGAGGTGTTTGCCGCCATGCAGACGATCAGTGCGGTGCGCAATGAAGCCGGTGTTATTGACCACTTTGTTTCACTTTTTTCGGATATCACGGCGTTCAAGACGCATCAGCAGGAGCTAGAGCACATTGCGCATTACGATGCGTTGACCGCTTTGCCCAATCGTGCGTTGCTGGGAGACCGATTGCGCCAGGCACTGCATCAGGGGCAGCGGCGTGGGCAGTTGCTGGCAGTCGTGTTTCTGGATCTGGATGGGTTCAAGGGGGTCAACGATCAGTACGGCCACGAGGTGGGTGACCATTTGCTGATTGGCCTGGCCAAACGGATGCGCCAGGCCTTGCGCGATGGGGACACACTGGCCCGCATCGGAGGCGACGAGTTTGTTGCGGTGCTGGTTGATCTGGGTGAAGCCTCTGCTTGCGTGCCGATGCTCAGCCGTTTGCTGAACGCAGCCTCGCAAATGGTTGTTGTGGGAGGGCTTAGTCTCAAGGTATCAGCCAGCCTGGGTGTCACATTTGCGAACCCGACCGAGGAGACAGACGCTGACTTGTTGCTGCGTCAGGCAGACCAGGCCATGTACCAGGCCAAGCTGGCCGGAAAGAACCGGTACCACGTTTTTGACGCAGAAATGGACCGCAATGTGCGCGGACATCACGAAAGTCTGGATCACATCCGCCAGGCATTGGCGCAGCGCGAATTTGTGCTCTATTACCAACCCAAGGTCAATATGCGCACCGGGCAGGTTATCGGTGCCGAAGCGCTCATCCGCTGGCAGCATCCGGTTCGTGGATTGTTGCCTCCGGCGCTGTTTTTGCCGGTTATTGAAGACCACCAACTCGCGGTCGAGGTGGGCGAGTGGGTCGTTGAAACCGCCATTCTCCAGTTGAAGGAATGGAAGGCGTTGGGACTGAATTTGCCGGTCAGTGTGAACATCGGTGCACGTCAACTCCAGGAAGGGCTGTTTGTAGAAAAGCTGCGCGCCATTCTGGAGCGGCACGCGGATATCGATCCCCAAATGCTGGAGCTGGAAATTCTTGAGACGAGCGCGCTGGAAGATGTGGCGCGGGTTTCTGCCGTTATTGAAACCTGCCGTGGATTGGGTATCAAGTTTGCATTGGATGATTTCGGAACGGGCTACTCATCGCTGACATACCTGAAGAGGTTGCCGGTTGCGATGCTCAAAATTGACCAGAGCTTTGTGCGGGACATGCTGGACGATCCCGACGATCTGGCCATTTTGGAAGGTGTCATCGGACTTGCCGTCGCGTTCAGACGCTTCGTCATCGCCGAAGGCGTGGAGACGATCGAGCATGGCAGCATGTTGCTGCAATTGGGGTGCGACCGCGCGCAAGGCTATGGCGTGGCGCGGCCCATGCCTGCTGCCGACTTTCCGCAGTGGGTTCGAAACTGGACGCCCGATGTGGTGTGGGGCAATGTACCGGTTGCCAGTCGCGATGGTTTGCCCCTGGTATTTGCATACGTTGAGTACCGTTCCTGGATCGACGGGTTGGTGAACTATTTTCATGGGGGCTCGGGTGAGTGCATGCAGAATAGCCATAAGCCCACGCGACTGCAGGCCTGGTTGGAGTCGACAGCATCGGAGCAACATCGTCACACATTCCCATACGAGGAGCTGGCCGCAATGCACCAACGCCTGCATGGTTTCGTTGATGATCTACTCAATCTGGATGATTCTTTTCCGCGCTCAAATGCGCTCATGCGTCTCGATGAGTTGTACCATTTGCGCGATGATCTTTTGGGGCGTTTGCGCCTGTTTGCGAGCGTTGCGTAGTGTCCGAAGCGAAAGTGTGTCCAGTGCAGCAAGGTCAGGGGTCAATGAAGGCAGTTTGCGATCGAGGTCAAGCGTTGCGGTGGCGGTATTTCGTGAACCGAATTTCAAACATATACTGATTTGATGAACATTCTTTTATGCACCAAGTACGATCTCGTTGGCAGCATGATGCTCAACTTGATTGTGCCGCGCCTCGCTGAAGGGCATTCGATCAAGGTCATACTTGCCAATCGCCGGCGCCCGGAGACGGCGGCTATTCCCGAATTGGGCTTGATGAAAATGTTTGAGCAGGACCTGCCGTCGCGACTGCTCTTTCCCTTGCTCGACGCGCGGGCCGATCGTGGCAGTGCACTGGGAGATGGGCGCTGGCTGTCATTCGACGAGCTGGGAAGGCACTACCAGGTGGACATCCGCAATGCGGGACATATCCCCAACAAGGCAGCATTGGCGTCCATGGTGCAGGACGCCGCGCCCGATCTGATTGTGTCGTTTCAGTTTGGTTTTATTTTCAGTGCGGCGGCGTTAGCCATACCGCGTCTTGGCGCACTCAACCTGCATTCTGGCGAGCTTCCGCACCGGGCCGGTGTCAATCCGACTTTCTGGTGCATGAAGGAGCGTGCGGTGCAGACCGCTTGCAGCCTGCATTGGATTGATGAGGGTATCGACACGGGGCCGCTGGTTGAAGTTAGACCGATGAAGTTGGATTATTCGCGCTCATTCTTCGCCAACTGGGTTGCCAACTACCGAAATGGAGCGCAACTGATAGGAGATGTCATTTTGGAACTGGCCAAGGGTGGTGTCGTTGCATCCGTGCCCCAGGATGTGGCGCAGGTGCGTTATGTTCCTACACCGACAGCCAGTGATTTCAGGGCATTTTTTGATTCAGGCTGTCGCCTGATTGACCCTGGTGATTTTTTTGACGTTGTGGACCGCTATCTGCCGCCAAATTGAGACGCAACGTGCTGGATCTTCGATTTACAAAAATGCAGGCCTGTGGCAATGACTTTGTCATTGTCGATGACCGCATCGGTGCGCTGGTCGGAATGGAGTCCGAGGTGAGTCAACGTGTCTGCCAGCGCCGCCTGGGCATTGGGGCTGACGGGCTTCTGATTTTGCGCAATGGCTCTCAGGCTGGCTATTTTCAGATGGTTTTTGTCAATTCCAACGGATTGATTGGTGAGATGTGTGGCAACGGTGCACGCTGTTTGAGTGCGCATATTCAGCGTCTGGGACTGGCCGACAAAGCACTCGTTCTGGAGACTGGAAATGGTCTGGTCCATGTGCAGTTTCTTGACAATCAGCGTATTGAACTGACGTTGCCTGCGGCCGGTCCGGTGCGTACCGACGTTGCCATTCAATGGGGCGGCCGACAGTGGCTTTTTGATGCAGTGGATATCGGACCGCCGCATGCGGTTTGTTTCGTCGACACGGTTGCTGACTTGGCTGCAATGGATGTTCCCCGCATTGGACGCGATGTACGCCACCATGCCACATTTGCACCACGTGGTTGCAATGTCAATTTTGCGGCCGTTGAGGGCCGAGCGCTGCATGTGCGAACGTTTGAGCGCGGCGTCGAAGACGAGACCCTGGGCTGCGGAACGGGCGCCACTGCAACGGTCCTGGTGGCACGACTGCGCTGGGGGGCAAGTGCGCCAACGGTCGTCATCACCCGCAGCGAAGAAGAACTGGATGTGGCACTGGATGACCCGACAGGCAGCCTGAAGCTAACGGGTGGCGCCCATCTCGTGGCGGACGGAACGTTGTCGCCGGCGCTCTTGCGTGGGCTAGTTTCACGGTCTTTATGAGTCAAGCGCCTCCATCCCTTAATCGACAGTTCGCCTTGGTGTTCCTTTCGGTGATGCTGGTGGTGACTGCCGGTTGCATGGCTATCTGGCAATACTCCATCAACCGCCAGTTGCATGAACTGCAGGAGAGCCGATTCCAGTTTTCCCTGCATAGCGTTCGGGCCGCTTTGGAGTCCGGTCTGCGTCTGGGTTTTGCCGCGCATGAGCTGCCAGGTGCCCAGGAACTGCTGGAACAGGCGCGAGCACGCGAGCAGAACATTCAGTCCATTGATGTATTCGACCTGTCAGGAAGAATTCTGTTTACGACCGACCACGGCGGTTTGGGTGCTGCCATACCGGTCGCATGGCTCGATGCGTGTCGGAGCATTGCAACCGGCGGGATCTGGAGAAGTAGCAACGAGGACGGAAACATCCAGTGCACGGTGGTATTGAATAGCTACGATCAGATCAGTGGTGGCGTGTTGTTGCGTTACCGGATACCTGCGCAGAGCGGTATGGGCGGGCTGGATGCGGAACACTGGCCAACCTTGGCGCTGATTTTGGTGTTGTTGGGTTTGATGGGAGCAGGAGCCGGCTGGGTGGCCGTTCGACCCGTAGAGCGCAGACTTCATGCGATGACAAGGGCGGTTCGGGAGCGTACGCCTGTACCGGACGATGCACTGGTTGCAGACATGGCAACAGCCGTGCAAAAGGTCGACCAGATTTTGCGCGATATTCAGGTCGTTGACCTTGAGGTCGAGCGCTTTGACCATACCGAGACAAGTTGATCGCAATGGACATTAGCGTGAAAGCACTTGTTCGCCGCTGGATTGCAATCGTTATTGCAGGTGCGCTTGCGATGGCACTGGCGGTGAGTTGGTTTGCATTGCAGGCCGCCGCCACATCTAAAGGTCCGGAGTTGCAACAGACCGCGGAGGTGATCGGGAAATCGATTGCCAGCGAAATTGATCATGCTTTGGGCTACGACATACCGTTGCAGCATCTTGCGGGGATTGAGCCCTGGGTTGCAGACATAGTGGCCGCCAATCCGGTCCTTGCTGGTGTGGCCCTCTTTGATGACCGCGGCACTCTTCAAATGGGCCACAAGGTCCCGGAGAGTCTGAAAAATACGCTGATGGAGCGCAGGATCACTCGATGCGACAACGATGGCGTTTGGCTGATTTGTACGATCTCCCTGCAGGGATCTGATCAATCCAGGGTCGGCTGGTTGCATGTGGTCGCCAATGCGCCCGGCAGTGATGCAAAGCCGATATTTGCCGCTTTGGTGGCAGCCCTGGCGATTGCGGCCGCCATGTCCATCGTGGTGATGGGATTGGCGAATCGTCAGCTTCTGGCTCCACTGAAGCATTGCAGGCGTGCGGTTGCGGATCTTGTTCAGGGAAACATGCCTGACTTGCGCGCTGGAGTGGTGCGCAATGCGGCGACCGCACTGGAGTCAACGCTGGCTGTGCGTCTGCAGCAGGTGCTCGACGAAAACAAGCAGGTTCTTTTGAAGGCTGGTGAGGTACGCGCAGCGCACTTTGATCCACAGGTACTTCAGCGCCTTGATGAGTTGGCTGCGCCCCTGGCTTCACGCCATCTTCAGGCCCATGAGCGACTTCTGGGTGTTGCCAATCAGTTTGATCCGCGGATGTCCGTTGTATTGCGCATCGTCCTGGCGAGCATGACCGCACTGGCGGTCGTGGTGATGGGTGCCTATGGCATTAATTGGGTCAGCCAGAAGGGGTCTGACCGGTCTTTGGTGACCGCATCGGGCAATGCACTGGCCGTTGCATGGCAGGCAACGAAGGACCGGGATCAACATTTGTTCAGTGCAAAGCTTGATGAGGTCTTGGCCAGTGCAGAGGTCATCCGGCATATTGAACAACAAAACTATGATGCACTGAGCGAACTTTTCCGCTCAATGGACACGCAACCCATGGTGCTCACGCTGGCACATCTGGATGCCAGAGTGCTGGCCAGCAGTGTTCGCGTAGCCAATGACCGGCCTGACCGGGTTACGCTGGCGCCATTGGTGAGTGGCTCGGCGCAAATCAGTGGCGTCTGGCAGGATATGAATCGGGAGTATCTAAGCGGCGCGGCCAGAAGGATCACGCGGTCGGATGGCGAGAATCTCGTGATCATGGCTTCGCAGCCGTTGCGATACAGCCTTAGCCATCTGGAGCAACGCATGACTTCCCCGATTGCGTTGGCGGATCTGCGGGGCCAGCCAGTGCTTGAAACGAGTGCAGAAACGGTCAAGGAGTGGCGCGTTAGGGGACGTCAGGGGTATGTCGGCACGCGGGACGGAGCACAAGTTGTGGTGAGTTCCCTTACGCTGGATGGTGCCAGTGGCCACATGATGGGTACCTTGTTGGCCGAGCAGCGCGTAAACAGCACGAATTCTGCAGAGTCGGGCCTGCGTCTATTGATTCTTGCGGCGATTGTGGGGACATGCCTGGCCTTGATGTGGTATCTCTATGGTGCACTTGCCCCGCAGGCGGCGATTGCGCGTCGCTTGCTGGATTTGGCGGAAGGTGATGTTCACGAAACCAATGCCCAGGGCAACGCAGTGTTGAACGCCCCCAGATTGAACCGGGCAATCATGAAGATCGATGACAAGATTGAGGCGCTAAACACGCTTCGCCGTTCCAAGAGTCGTCAGGGCCAACGTCAGGCACGTTTCATCCGGCAGCAGATGATGCAGTTGGCGTCACGCCTGGACCAGAAGGCGCGCGAAGGTATTCTTTCCGATCTTGACCGCATTGAGCACGCTGGCAATGCATCGGCCGGTTCAGAGTCAGGAGCGGCCTCCAACGCATTGAAGCTGGACCCCCGGCTGGAAAAAATTGTGGATGAGGTTGGCATCCTGGCATTGGGATTTCAGAATCTGGTGAGCCGTGTCGGTGACCAGTATCAGGAGTTGGACCGTCTGGTGAATGAGCTTCGCGAAGCGTTGCGTGTAAAGACCCAGTTCATTGCCATTCAGCAGGAACTGGATATCGCATCCAAGATGCAACTGTCGTTTCTCCCGCGACCGTTTCACAGTCGTGACGGTTTGAGCCTGAAAGCGCGGATGGTGACGGCCAAGGAAGTCGGCGGAGATTTCTTCGACTTTTTTGCGCTGGATGAACACCGTGTTGCGCTGGTCATGGCGGACGTATCAGGAAAAGGTGTTCCGGCTGCACTGTTCATGGCGGTTTCACGAACCCTGATGCGCGCAGTTGCGCCGCTGAGTGCGAGTCCGGGGGAATGTCTTGAGCGGCTGAATGATCTGCTCGCAAGTGACAACGCAGAAATGATGTTTGTTACCTTGTTTTACGCAGTGATCGATACACGCGATGGTCGGCTTTCCTATGCCAATGCGGGCCACAATCCGCCGTACCTTCTTCATGCAGATGGAACCCTGGAGACGATTAAATCCACTGGCAACATGGCGTTGGCGGTGATGGAAGGTCTGCCGTATGAAAACCGGCAGCTGATGATGGCTCCGGGCGATTCGCTGTTCCTGTTTACCGACGGTGTGACAGAAGCGTTCGACCCCCAGCAGCAGCTTTACGGCGAAGCGCGCCTAGAAGACCTATTGCGCAGCATGCAGAAATTGCCGTCTGAGGAGGTACCCGATGCCGTCATTGCCGAAATCAAGAAGTTTGAGGCCGGAGGCCCTCAGTCCGACGACATCACGTGCCTGATTGCTAACTACGAAGCCAAAGAATGACATCCCGCTCGCGCCAATTGCTCGCCTGTGCCATGTTGCTGATTGTTGCCACCACGATGCTGATGGCACTCAACTACGCAAAGCTTGCTTCAAGTTTTGAAGGCCGTTTGCGGGATCGCCAAAGCATCGTCGTCCGCAACCTGGCGGACGAGCTGGAAGGGCAGTTGGCCCTTGGCATTACGGTGATGAATACTTCTGCATTGAAGGAGGTTTTTGAGCAAAGCAACCGATTCAAGGCAGATTTGCTGGCGATTGCCGTTCTGGATGAAGTTGGGGCGAACAGTTCCGTCATCGGACTCGGAGAGCCCGAGTTGTGGAAGTCGGCGCGTCTCAGCCAAAGCCGTGAAAACAAGCCGCGCTACGCGAAACTGGCGGATAGCGCCGTCGTGGTGGTGCCCTTGCGCAACGCTTTCAATGTGGTTGCGGGCTGGCTTGCACTGGAGTACCAGGTGCGTGACGCCAATCAGCAAACTCGGCAGTCCTTCGCCTCGCTTTGGCCCGCCGGGTTGTTGGCCCTGCTCGTGGCTTTGGCGCTGTTGGCCCTGGCCGGCCCCCGACTGGGTACACACTCTGAGGGTGATGTTCAGCGCAGCAATCGGCGGCTGACGATTTTTGTGACCTGTCTGCTGATGGCGGTGCAGGGCGTGTTTGCATGGAGTACGTACCAGGCATTCACACGCATCAACGCTGAAAACGCGCCCATGCTGGGCGCCACGCTGGCGCAGACGGTGCGTCCAGGATTGCTGCATGCGCTTGATTACGATATTCCGTTGAACAAGTTGAATGGTGTCAATGAATGGTTGTCGCAAGCGCTCGCCATTGCACCAGAGTTCAACGCCATTGCAGTGCGTGATGCGAACGGACAGCCGCTATACAAAGCGCAGTCCAGCACCCTTGATGCATCCCCCGTGGAGTATGGGTTTCCCATCGAACACCAGGGTATGGAGGTCGGAATGATCTTCGTTGACGTCAATTTGAAGGTGCTTGCTGAGCGAAGCCGTCAACTGGCAATAGAGTTCATCACGCTACTGCTCATTGGGGCACTATTGAGTCATGAAATGCTCAGGGCCATCTCTACCTCGCACAAGGTCGGACCTGCAGACGAGCTTTCCAGACTTCGTTTACCTCTTTTCCTGTTCTTCTTGAGTTCAGAACTGCCGCGCTCTTTCCTCCCGGTCTGGTCAAACAGTCTGGCCGTTCAACCGTTTCCCTCCGGTTGGCACGGTGGCTGGCTTGATAGTTTGCTGGCCCCCGTAACCAGCCTCCCCGAGACCGTACTGGCGACGATTCCTATCTCGGCGTACCTGTTATCCATGGCGTTGGCTTCGCCTTTTGCCGGAAAGTACTGCGCGCGCAGAGGTTCGCGCAGTTTGCTTTCGGTGAGCGTTGCGCTGGCCATTGCGGGGCACTTGTGCGCTTTTTTTGCAGATTCGCTGATCGTTTTGTGTGTCGCGCGTGTTATCGCGGGTTTGAGCTTCGGCTGTGCCAGTGTGGCAGCGTTTGACTACATCGGCAGTCAGCCCGGTGGGCGCGCCGCCGGAATGGGCCTGTATCTGAGCGCGTTGGTTGCAGCAGGTATTTGTGGTACCGGTATCGGCGCACTGATCGTCGATCGTGCAGGCATACCCGTCGTATTTGCGTTTGGCATGGTCTGCAGTGCGCTGACGGCTGCTTCGTTGACGGGCATGCCCGCATCGTTGACCCGCAGGGACTACGTTAGCCAGTCGCTGATGGGCTCAGTAGGGCATTTGCTGGCCACCCCGGCGTTTCTGCGGCTGATAGTTCTGATCACCTTACCCATGCAAATTGTTCAACAGGGCCTGTTGTTCTACTGGGCGCCGCTGGCACTGGCAGCGCTTGGTGAGAGTACGTCGTTTGTGGGGCTCGCAATGATGTGCTACTTTCTGGCGGTGCTTCTGCTTAACGGCCCGTCGGCACGTTTTGCAGATTTGACCAATCAACACAACCGGATGGTGATGGCGGGATTGAGCCTTGCGGCTGTGGCTTGTGCTTTCTGGGGCGTGATCTACAACCCGTGGTTTGTCGCAGCGGGGGTTGTCCTCATAGGCGTTGCCTGGGCCATAGGTTTTCCATCGACCGGCGCATTGTCGCTGCGGTTGAGTCAATCATCATTGATGGGAGTCGAGCCGGCCGTTTCGATCGGCGTGTATCGAACGATTGAGCGCACAGGTGCCATGCTGGCACCCATACTAGTTGCCTTTCTGATTGTCACCCTGGGCTATCAGCATGCTGCGTTGGTGCTGGGAGCTGTTCTTTTGTCTTGTGCGTTGCTCCATGGATGGGTATCGAAAGGAAAACCGAATGAATAGGCTGTTGCTCATTCAATCCCTGATTGCGCTGGCGTTTTCTTTGCCGCATTGGGCGCATGCTGCTCCGCAAGCGGCTTCGCAAGCAGCAAAGAAGGTTCTCATCATTACAAACCGCGGTTGCGAAGAAGTTTGTCAGAGTTTCAAGGCCAATCTGGAACACCAGGGACCGGTCAGTTTTACCGTAAAAGACGTGGGCGGAGACATCTCTCGCGTGGCCGAAATCGTGAAGGATGCACGCAAAGCTCGCCCGGATCTGGTCGCCACCTGGGGAACGGGCATTACGCAGGCGGTCATTGGCAAACTCGGCGCGGTCGATCCTGCCAAACATTTGACTGACATTCCCGTGGTGTACATGTATGTCGGCAATCCGGTCACGTCCCTGATTGCGAAAGACACGGCAAAATCCGGACGCCCTAATGTTGCGGGTGCTAACACCTCGGTACCAATCGATGCACAGGTGAATCTGCTCAAATCGTTCAGCAAGATCCAGCGCGTTGCAATGCTCTACAACACGGACGAACCGTCAGCGGTTGGGCAAGTTGCAGATGTCGAAAAAGGGCTGAAAGCCGCGTCCATCGAGGTCTCAAAAATTGAGTTCCCGCTCGGTCCTGATGGGCATCCAAGTCCCTCTGACATCGGTCCCATGCTGGACAAACTGGCGTTGCAGAAGCCGGATTTTGTATTCCAGATCGGATCGACCTTTGTTCAGAAGAACATCGAAGTCATCAGCAAGGGTACAACTGAGCGGGGACTGCCGATGTTCAGTGCATTCGAATCCGCATTTCGCAAGGGGGAGATTCTCCTTGCCCTCGTCAGTCCGCTCAATGGGGTAGGTCAAATTGCTGCATACCAAGCCGGGCAGATCCTGTTTCACGGACGCGCTCCGGATTCCTTGCCATCGCCAACCCTGTCGCGGTATTCGGTCTTGATCAACATGAAACCGGCACGGGCGCTTCAAATCTATCCACCCATGAAGCTCCTTCAATTCGCTGAAGTGACGCGTTGATCGCTGGAAGGGCGCACGATCAGGTGCACGTGGGGCTTCATGAATTGCACTGGTTATCCGCTCAAACCAGCAAGACCATGCCTTCGCCGCGCCTGTGAACAAGCGTCACTGCCTTCTTCAAACTCACGGCAAGGTGACGGACGCCATTCGTAGATTCCACAGCCAACCTTCAGCCCGAGTTTTCCGATGAGTGCTGCGCACCGGGCAGGAACATGGTCTGTGCCCCGCATACGCGCGATGCTGTCGGTGACGGACACGGTCAGACCTGACGGAACGCTTCCATCTTGCGTATCAACCTCGGTGGCGGAAAAGTCGACGCGAAAGCATGCGCAGCAAGCACCGCACGATGTGCAGTGTGACCCCGTCTTGCTGCCCGATGGTCTTGTTTCAGCACGCATGCCAATTTTTAGTTCGTTACCCGGCTCATTGGCTTAAGCATACGCCAAGAACTGCCGGGCAGGATGCCGCCCGTCGATCCGCAAATGCCGCATTTTCACCGGGTTGTTAACACGTTGTGTCACTTTAGGTGTTTTTGTTACGAATATCAGTAACTACTGATTGGCTTATGTTTTCACAATAGTGCCATGTTCAGTCAAACCTTCAAGGAGTCCCCATGAAACACCAATTGCAACGTAGCACGCGCGCTCTCGCGGTGACTGCGTTTGTGTTGGGCGCAAGCCTGACAGCTTTAGCACAAACGCCACCCGCAGGAAGGCTTCTGGCCTCAAATTGCTTTCAGTGCCACGGAACCAACGGAAAAGGCCCGGGTTTCGACTCGTTGAATGGCAAGTCAGCCAGCGAAATCTATAAGGATCTCATCGAGTTTCGTTCGGGTAAAGAGGGCGCAGGGCTGATGGCCAAACACTCACTGGGCTATACGGACGCTCAGCTTCGTCAGTTGTCCCAATGGCTGTCAACCCAACGTTAATCAGGAGAACAACCATGCATAGAAGAAATTTTTTGATTGCAACTGCCGCATCGACAATGACCGTGTCCGTATTGGCGGACGACAAAAGGAGTTCATCCAGTGCAACATCCGTAGTCGTACCCAAGAGCAGCCAGGTCAAGGCGCGGGTGATCGTCATAGGTGGCGGCATGGCTGGCACGACGGTAGCAAAGTACCTGCGGCTCTGGGGTGACTCGGTTGAGGTCACGCTAGTGGAGCGCATGCCAACTTACACGTCCAACATCATGAGCAGCCTGGTCTTGACCGGGCAGCGCACGCTGTCCAGTCTGGCTTACAAATACGACAGTTTGCGCAACCGGTACGGAGTGACGACGGTTTTTGGTGAAGTGGTGGCAGTCGATCCCGTGAATGCCAAAGTGACCCTTTCGGACAAAACGGTCTTGATAGCCGACCGCATCGTGATGGCGCCTGGCATCACATTGGACACGGTGCCGGGATTGGGTGCATCTGACAGGATGCCGCATGCATGGGTTGCCGGACCGCAAACTGCGTTGCTGGCGAGCCAGTTGGGCGCCATGCGTGCCGGTGGTACGGCGATTTTGACCATTCCCAAGACGCCTTATCGTTGCCCGCCCGGACCCTACGAGCGAGCCTGTCTTCTGGCAGACTGGCTTAAGGTCAAGAAGCCTGGCTCCAAGCTCATCGTACTGGACGCCAATCCGGATATCGTGACGGAAAAGGACAACTTCACTAACGCATTCCTTGGCCTGCATGGCAAGGTCATCGAGTACCACACGAACGCCGAAGTGCTGAGTGTCGACCCGGTTGGCATGAACTTGTATACCAATGGGGGAGGGACGTTCCATGGAGATGTCATCAATATGATTCCCCGCCAACGTGCAGGGGGGCTGATTGCGGCGACCGGGTTGAACAACGCGACCGAGGGGCGTTTCGCGGGTGTGGATGTGCTGAGCTACGCCAGTACAGTGCCCTCGGCGGGCAAAATTCACATCATTGGTGATTCCAGCGCTACAACCCAGCCCAAGGCCGGGCACATTGCGAATCAGGAAGCCAAAGTGTGTGCTGATGCGTTGTCGCGCATTTTGGCGGGGGGGAGCCCCGATCCGGCACCCGTAACAAACTCTGCGTGTTTTTCCACCATAACGGCCACGCAAGCGTCCTGGCTGCATGCCATGTTTCAGTACGATCCGGTTACACGATCCATGGTGGCCGTCCCGGCTGCAACGGGGGCGTCAACCGGCTGGGACAGTGAATCATTCAAGGATATGGGGACCTGGTTTAAGGCATTGATGGCAGATACTTTCGCCTGATTTCGTTTGGGCAGGTCTTGCACATGCGGTCCTGCCCGCATGCGTTGATGGTGCAATTGGGGCACACCCGACATGCATGCAAGGCTGTAGCAGAGTTCCAACAATAAGATTGGCACAAATGCCAGGCGCTCATTGAGTTGTTAGCTATCATTATGGTAGCAACCCAACTTCTGATTCCGGTATTTCCCTAACTGGCGGACAATGCGTGGGTCGCAGATTTTGGATGCCTTTTGCCATGACACGTTTTTTCCTGCTTGCCGCCATCCCTGTCCTCATGCTGGGTTGTTCAAAAAATGATCCTGCGGTTGCACCGGCAACAAATTCCGTAACCAGTCCAGGCGCTGCCACAGTACAAGCCGGTATTGCCTGGGTCAAACCGGAAGGTGCCAGCCTGGAAGCCGCCTTTGCCCGGGCCAAAGCCGAAAACAAGCCTCTGTTCCTGTATTGGGGTGCGGTTTGGTGCCCGCCCTGCAACCAGATCAAGGCCACCGTTTTCAATCGACCGGATTTCATTGAACGGAGCAAGGGGTTTATTCCGGTCTATCTGGATGGCGACACACCCGGTGCACAGAAGCTGGGCGCGCAGTTCAAAGTACGCGGATACCCGACCACTATTTTGTTCAGCCCGCAGGGGACCGAAGTGACGCGCTTGCCAGGCGAGGTTGATGCAGCGCAGTACATGCAGATTCTCAAGCTGGGTATGACCGTTGTGCAGCCCATCAGGGAAACACTGGCATCTGCGCTGGCGCCGGCCAGTCCAGCATCGCCTGTCATGTCGTCGGACGCATGGAAGATGCTTGCCTACTACGCGTGGGATACCGACGAAGCGCAACTGCTGGCTAAAAGTGACGTAGTCGAGACGCTGCAGCAGCTCGTGAAGAAGTGCCCTGATCAATACACTGAGTCCAAGGCTCGGCTGGCACTGCGTTCGCTGGTGATGTCGGGTGCGGACCCCGTCGCGACTGTGCGCACCCAGGACCTGGCCGTGCTTACGGGCATCCTGTCAGAGCCCGCGCGCGCGCGCGAGAATGCTGACATCCTGGTCAATTACGCCGGTGAACTGGTGGCTGCGTTGGCTCCTGCGGGTAGCACGGAACGTGGACAATTGACGTTGGCCCTGAACACTGCACTCGACAGGCTTTCTGCGGACACGACCTTGTCAAAGGCGGACCAACTCGGTGCGGTGCAAGCCAAAGTATCACTGGCGCGGCTGGGAAAACCCAAGACCAGTCAGCACGAGTTGCCAGCCGAGTTGGTCGCACAGGCAAAAGCTGCGGTGGCCAAGGCTGAGCAAGCGGCTACGGACCGGTATGAGCGCCAGGCCATCATCCCCTCTGCAGCCCATCTGTTGAGCGAAGTTGGTCTGACGGATGCCTCGGATGCCATGCTCACAGCTGAACTGCCAAAGGCTGTTTCAAGCTATTACCACATGCTGGTTTTAGCATCCAATGCCAAGCGACGTGGCGACAAGCTTGCTTCCCTTGACTGGGCTGAAAAAGCCTACGCCGCAGCCCTGGGGCCTGCAACACGTTTGCAGTGGGGTAGTGGCTATGTCAGCAAGTTGATCGAGCTGTCACCCCAGGACAGCGCGCGCATCGAGAAAGCTGCAGCACAGGTGATTGGTGAACTGGATCCTTCCCCCGAGACGTTTTATGAGCGAAACCGCCGCAGCCTCGAAAAGATGGGACTGCAGATCAACAAATGGAACACCGACGGAAAGAATACCAGTGTGGTCCGAAAACTTGCTTCGCAGCTCAATGCGATTTGCACCAAATTGCCCGAGACAGACAGCTCGCGCGGTGTCTGCAATGGTGTCTTTGGTGCCAGGAAAGCTTGATCGGCCAGCGCATGCGCGATCAGAGCGAAGGTTCGCTACAGCTTCAATTCAAGCCGGATACCCCAGCGGACCTTTGACTGGTTAGCGCTTTCAGCGTCCTGGCGCTGCGTACTGCTGAGCACGCTTGCCGTGTTGACGTAGTCTCGCGGAAGCATGTTGTTCGCACTGAACCGCAACTGGGCATTGGGATTGATAAACCACACCAGAAAGGCGTCTGCCACGACCTTGGTTCCTACCGAACTGCTTTGCATGTCGCTAAGCTGCAGGTCGTATCCTGGTGTGATGTTCACACTTCCTCCCAGGCTGATGGGCCACCCGCGCAGTTTGTAGTCTGCTCCCAGGTTGGCCGTGCCCTTTGGTTGGCCCTCAAGCCGGTTATTGGGGCCGGGAACCATTTCCACACGGGAATCAAAAAAACTCACGTTGGTGCGAACTGCAATGGGGGTGGCATCGGCCCAGACTTCGTCCAGGCGGAACTTTGCCTCCAGCTCAATGCCCTGGGCGATGGCGTTGCCCACATTCTGCGGACGCGACACCCAGCGTTTGTCACCCGACCAGGAGACATCCTCCAGAGCAGTTACGTTACGAATCAGGTCATTGATGTGGCGGTAGAAAAAGTTGGCACTGAGGAGGCCACCTTTGTCGAGGTAGTGTTCATAGGCAATCTCGAATCCGCGCGCCAACTCGGGGGAAAGATTGGGATTGCCTACCCGATCGGGACTGCTCACTGCATTGGTTCCATTGGGATACCGTTGCGAAATCGAGGGACGGGCAATCAGCTCCTGTAGTGTGGCGGTTTTGTAGCTGCGCGTGAGACTCGTGCGCCACTGATTGCGGCTCTTCTCATCAGGCTTCCAGGTCGCATGCAGCAACGGCGTTGCCACTGCGCTGCGGTTGCTGACATCGTAGGCATCGCTGTCACTGCGGGTTTCAATTCCCTCCCAGCGCAGACCGGCATAGGCAGCAATCTGTTTGGATGGATTCCATTCGTCCTGAACATAAGCGGCCACGCGCATGCTGGACGCGCCCAGGTCATCGCCAAACTCGGTCAAGATGGGAAGGCCGTTTTGCAAGGAGGTGCGGCTTTGCCGGCGCACGGTGCTGTCGAGTTCCAGTCCGGCAACGAGGCTGTGTTCGTTCTCCATTTGATGGGACGCTTTGCCAGTCAGGGTCCAACCCGTTTCCTTTGTGCTGGTCTGATCGTGGGTTGTGCGCGCCAGCTGCCCCGTGCTGTCGAGTTCTTGCCGGGCTGCCTGGCCTTCAGATTTGCCTTGCCCCGCACCGCCACGCAATTCCAGCCGCGTTCCATCGCCCAAATTTTTTTGCCATTGGCCATTGACGCGCATGGAGCTAAACCGGCTGTCACCCGAAGCGGCGTAGTGCATGTAGGGCTGAGCAACTGCGCCACCCGGCAATTGGTCAAGCCGGCCCTGCGTTTCCGAAGTTCCCTGCGAAAGCATCAGGAATGGCATCAAAATGAATGACTCTCCGGGAGCCACTGCGAACTGAATCCGTCCATTGAGATGAACGCCATCGCGTTTATTCAGGCTGAAGCCGGTTTCGTGCTGGTCCAGAATCTGGGCGCCGCTGACCAGGTCGTACCAGCGCGCCCGTGTATCGAGCTCGTCACGGGTATCGCTTTTGTTGGCGGACAGTGTCAGTGTGTACGCGATGCTTTCGCCAAGCTTGTCGTTGCGTGTCCAGGACGCGCTGGGTGACACGCGGCTTTCTTCCATTGCTGAACCCAAGCGGACTTCATTGAGCGTTTTCTTCAGCGCTTCCTTCAGCACAACATTGATCGTGCCCGCCACTGCACGTGCGCCGTACTCAGCGGTCGGCGCACGCATCACCTCGATGCGCTCAACCTGGTCGGGCGTCAGGTTGTCCAATGAGAATCCGGGAGGCATGCGTTCGCCGTTGACCAGCAACTGGGTATAGCCGCCGCCCATGCCCCGCATGCGAACATCGCCACCCCGACCAGGCCTGCCGCCCATCGTGACGCCCGGCAGACGCTTGAGGACTTCGCTGACCGAGCTGTCGCCAAAGCGCTCAATGTCTTCCTTGCCCACGATAATTTTGGCAGCTGTCGAAGCGCGTCGTTGATCCGTCTCGCCGGCAGTACCAATCACTTCTACACGACCCAACGTTGGGGGATTTTTGTCAACAATTGGGTTCTTGGGCGCAGTTGCGGGTGGGGGTATTTCCGCTGAACTGACTTTGCCGGGACGCACGGTCGCTGGCTGGTTCTCTTCACTGTTATCTCCGGTTCGCGCGGTTTGGGCCCACACGGGCAGAAAACCAACCACGGCAGAAGCTGCCACGCAGTGACACACAATCGTCACCCTGCGCGACCAGTTTTGCATCAGTGCAACAGTGATCAGGGGGTAGTTGTGGCAGCAGGCTCTACCCGCACGCGCCGCGCGCCGTCAAAGCGGCGTGCCCAGTAGGCAACCGAAAGATTCTCGACACGAAC
Organism: Pseudomonadota bacterium; assembly: GCA_052034395.1. Classification (GTDB taxonomy): domain Bacteria; phylum Pseudomonadota; class Gammaproteobacteria; order Burkholderiales; family Burkholderiaceae_C; genus Allorhodoferax. The sequence continues at coordinate 4,400 of JBPOIP010000135.1, read as the reverse complement.
GCTGGCCCCAGGCTTTGGAGCATGAATGAAATTGCCTTCACCGACATAGATTCCAACGTGACTGAAGGCGCGTCGCATGGTGTTGAAAAACACCAGGTCGCCCGGTTGCAGGTCCTCGCGATCGATTTTCTCGGAAGCAGCGGCTTGCTGGTTTGCACTGCGGGGAAGAATCAAACCAGCGGTCTGCTCATAAATCGTGCGTACGAAGCCACTGCAGTCGAATCCGGTGTCACTGCTCGTGCCACCGCGTTTGTAACGAACGCCTAAAAAAGTCATCGCATTGACAACCAGTTCGGACGCTCTCGCCTCGACTTTTTCACTTACGTCGCCTATTTTGGCTAGGAAGCTGCGGTCGGACATTGACTGCGCGGACTCGTCAACAGAATGCATTGGAACGGCTTGGACTGGATTAATCAGCAAAAGCGCGGCTAGAACGAGGATAATTCGCATCCAAGGAGCTTAACCCGTGGTGTTCACGGCGTCAAGACAGGCATAGAAGGGCATTTACATGGCAAAACCAGAATCGAAGACAACTGTTTTACCGGACGGACTGCGTTACAAGTCCAAAGTATCGGGTTCACCATTCATGGCGGCAGCATCATTTGGTGGAGCCACCATGTCATGCTTCCTGTGTGGCAAGCACCGTGCACGCTCGTTGATGACCACACGCAAGGTCCTGGGCAAGTCGCAGGCTGTCTGTGCGCCCTCGTGCAAGGCGCTCGATGAGGCCACTGCTGCTGCCGAGCGTTGACCATGTTGCTGGATGTTGCTGAATCCCAGCTGGTGCTGGTCGACTATCAGATTCGGTTAATGCCAGCGTTGCATGAGGGGCAGGCCGTTGTGGCCAATGCCGTGAGACTTGCGCAAATGGCGGCACTTTTGCAGGTGCCAGTCATAGCAACTGAACAGAATCCTTCCCGACTCGGGGCGAGCGTAGCGGAACTCGATTCGGTCATCAGGCAAGCGGGAGCGCGCGTTTTGACCAAGATGCAGTTTAGTGCGGTGGAAGAAGGCCTGGGCGAGTGGCTGCGGCCCCCTCCCAAACCGGTCCAGGGACATGCGCGCAGTTTGCCAAAGCACTTGCAGAAAAACATTAACGGTCCCGATCGTGCAACCATTGTTCTTGCAGGGTGCGAGGCCCATGTTTGTTTGCTGCAAACGGCTCTGGATTTATTGGAAGATGAATTTGATGTGTGGGTTGTGACCGATGCCTGCAGTTCACGCAGCGAGCGCAATCGGGATGCGGCTTTTGACCGGCTCGCTGGTGCTGGCGTGGAGTTGGTAACGACTGAAATGGTGGCGTTTGAGTGGATTCGCAGCGCTGAACATCCGGATTTCAAGGCGGTTCAGGCACTGATCAAATAGAAGTCTTCGCAAAACCTGCAGAGTGGCAGTCAGTTGCTAGCAAGCTGGATATTCATAATTATGAATTCAGTTTCAATGGCACCGAGGGACATGACATGACCGCATACGCAGATTTCTACCGCCGCTCCATAGATGACCGGGAGGGTTTTTGGGCTGATGAAGCCAAAGCCATCGACTGGAAAACACCACCACAGCAGGTGTGTGACTACAGCAACCCGCCATTTGCGCGATGGTTTGTAGGCGGTACAACCAATCTTTGCCACAACGCGGTCGACCGTCACCTGAAAGACCGTGCCGATCAGGCTGCATTGATTGCGGTCTCGACGGAGACCAATACAGAGCAGGTCTACACGTTTGCCCAACTGCAATCAGAAGTTCAGCGCATGGCGGCTTCGCTGCAGGAACTCGGCGTGCAAAAGGGTGATCGCGTACTGATCTATATGCCCATGATCGCCGAAGCTGCGTTTGCCATGCTGGCATGCGCGCGCATTGGAGCGATACATACCGTGGTATTTGGTGGTTTTGCAGCAGGCGCACTGGCGTCTCGCATTGAAGACGCCAGCCCCAAGGTCATTGTCAGTTCAGACGGTGGTTCGCGTGGTGGAAAGGTTGTCGAGTACAAGCCTCTGCTGGACGATGCGATTTCCCAATCCAGCCACAAACCGAGCGCTGTGCTGTTGGCTGACCGAAAGCTGGCTGCTATGAATATAGTAGCTGGACGGGACCATTTCTGGGGGGAATTGCGCGAAAAGCATCTCAATGCCGTGGTTCCCTGCGAGTGGGTTGACTCCACCCACCCGAGCTATACGCTGTATACCAGTGGAACAACCGGAAAACCCAAGGGTGTCCAGCGCGACACCGGTGGCTATGCTGTTGCGTTGGCCGCCAGCATGAAACACATTTATTGCGGCAACGCCGGTGAAACCTATTTTTCTACCAGCGACATTGGCTGGGTGGTTGGTCATAGCTACATCATTTACGGCCCGCTGATTGCCGGCATGGCCACTATCATGTATGAAGGTCTTCCCACCCGTCCCGATGGCGGAATCTGGTGGAGTCTCGTCGAGAAGTACAAGGTCACGGTCATGTTCAGCGCGCCCACTGCGGTGCGGGTACTCAAAAAACAGGATCCGTCGCTGCTCTCCAAGTACGACCTCTCGAGCTTGCGTGCATTGTTCCTGGCAGGCGAGCCCCTGGATGAGCCAACCGCGCAGTGGATCAATGAAGGTCTGGACAAACCCATCATCGACAACTACTGGCAGACCGAGACCGGCTGGCCCATTCTGGGCATTGCCAATGGTGTGGAAAAGAAGGCCAGCCGCTTCGGCAGCCCGGGCGTGGCCATGTATGGCTATAACGTGAAGCTGCTTGACGAGAACACGGGCGATGAGCTTACCGGCGCTGACCAGAAAGGCGTGGTTGCTATTGAAGGTCCATTGCCGCCAGGGTGCATGCAAACTATCTGGCAGGACGATGCCCGCTTTGTCAAAACCTATTGGCAGAGCATTCCCGCCAAGATGGTCTACAGCACCTTTGACTGGGGTGTTCGCGACAAGGATGGCTACTTTTTCATCCTGGGACGTACCGACGATGTCATCAATGTGGCGGGCCACCGGTTGGGCACGCGGGAAATCGAGGAGGCTATTTCCAGCCACCCCAATATTTCAGAGGTTGCCGTGGTTGGTGTGGCCGATAGTCTCAAGGGACAGGTGGCCGTGGCGTTTGCGGTGGTCAAGGATTCCAGCGGTCTGGTGGACCCCGCGGCCCATGCCAAGCTGGAGGCAGAGGTCATGAAAGTTGTGGACAGCACCATTGGTGCCGTCGGGCGCCCAGCCCGCGTGCGCTTTGTGACGGTGTTGCCGAAAACGCGCAGTGGCAAGCTGTTGCGCCGTGCGATTCAGGCGGTGTGTGAAGGCCGCGATGTGGGCGATCTGACAACGATGGACGATCCAGCCGCCTTGCAGCAGATTCGGGATATTTTGGTCTGAGCAGACAGTGGCAGGGCGCCGGAGCGCTCGGCTACCTGTCCCCCGGCCTAAGGCTTCCTCTTTTTACCTGCGCTGAACGCTGCGGCGCCCAGCCGTTGTCCGCTCAGGGTTAGCCCTGGTAGAAGCATCGGGCGCACACCTGCTGGTAGCGGTTATTGCCGCCAATGACGACCTGCTCGCCTGATCGCACGCGTTTTCCGCTGTCGTCAATGCGGATGTTCATGGTGGCTTTTCGCCCACACGAGCAGATGGTCTTGATTTCCTCGATGTCTTCGGCCAGTGTCAGCAACTCGGCTGAACCGGGGAATGCTTTTCCCTGAAAGTCCGATCGAAGACCAAAGCAGATGACGGGCAGGTTGCGCACATTTGCCAACTGGTGGAGTTGACGTACTTGAGTGGGGGACAGAAACTGCGATTCGTCAATCAACACACAGGCCAAACCAGCTTCTGCGCAGAGCAGCGCTGTGAAATCGGTTGTACCGTCAAACACGTTGGCTTGCCGTTGCAGGCCTAGCCGTGAGGCGATGCAGCCGGAGCCGCTGCGGTCGTCTATCGCGGCGGTGAAAAGCATTACCCGCTGGCCTTGCTCTTCGTAGTTGTAGGCAATCTGCAGCAGTGCAGTGGATTTTCCGGCGTTCATCGCGGAGTAGCGGAAGAAGAGTTTGGCCATTTGCGGTTTCAGTCTCAGGTCATGCGCGCCTACGAAACCGTGTTTTCTGCATCAATCACGATGTCGCGCTCAAACAGATCAATCGCCGTTTTGGCGACTTGCATGGTGTCCAGATACGCATAGGCCCCCACCGTGACAGCGCCAAGCAGCGGAACGAAACGGGAGGCCCCTTTGCTGATGACGGTTTTTGACACCTGCACGCCAATCGATCGGGCAAGATTCTGGATAAATTTCAGTGAGGTCTGCTGGATGACAACGCGCTCACCCACCCGCACAACAACATCGCGAAACAACTGGGCCGACACATGCTTGAACAGACAGTAGAGCATCTGTTCACGCCCCAGGGTTTTGCGCTTGCCGTAAACAGCGGCAATGTC
>JBPOIP010000184.1:0-11572 GCA_052034395.1 Pseudomonadota bacterium | reverse complement strand
TGCGAGCCGGGGAAAAGCTAGAGATTCGAATCGACCAGCAGTTGCGCGCAACGAAGAAGAATCGCGCACTTGTTCGATCATTCTTCAAAACACCATCTGTCGCCTATATTTCGGACTGCTGAGTAATCTACCATCACATCTACCAATTTAGCTGGGATTTGGTGAAGTGTCAAGATGTCTAAAGAAGCAACAATTTCTTGTTTCCCCAATGAAAATATTGAGTTATGAAGTTTCTTGAAGCGTCGATAAGTTCGATTCCCGAGGACACCCGCTCCGCCATTAAATCAATAAACATGCGCCCTCCGGGGCGTTTTGTTTTTCTACCCCCAAAGAACCCGCATAAAAATTTGCGCTTGGATAAGACAGGTAGCGATCAATAGGCCGAAAGAAAACCCGCACTAGGCGGGCTTAATTCTTTACTTGAAGACATGGGTTACTGGGTTGCCCCTGACTGTAAAGTCGGTGTTGGTGTCACTAATCCAACGAACATCTCGTCTATGTGATGGTCCGCTGACTCGACAAATACATCAAAACCGCATTGTAGGAAACCACACCCAAAAACTGCTTGGAAGGGCTCTGGCAACTTTGCTACTTTCGCAAAGACTTGGATTGGTTGGCCTTTGGCTTCTTTGACTGTCCCCGCTCGCGGGAAGGCCTGGCTATCGCAACGCCGATCATGGCTGTCTGTTCAAGGCGAGCCAACGTATCCACAAACGACATGAATCGATGAAGATAGTCCGGCGATAGCGAACTCATGATCGATAAGGAGCGCAACGCCACCCGTTGGGAATTCAGCGGTCCTGCGTTCGCTGGCACATTGGCCAAGGCCTGATTGATCTCCTTGCGCGCACTGAGTTTTGACCAGGTATTGCGGAACGCCACAACGGATTTCAGCTCCTGGCCAGAGTCCGCGACCTCACTGCGCACCGGGTTGACTTGACTAGGTCGATGCTCCAGGCGAGCAACTAACATAGCCAACGAATGTGTAGGCGCGTCATTTAGGCAACCGTGACTGTTTGCAGATAGCCGATCCTTTTCGAGTTCAATGCGCGCTCGACAAGCACCAATGGCCGATAGTACTTTCGCATCCAGAATATCCTTGACCCTTCCCTGGCAGTCACGTGCCTTCTCCGCCAGGCGCTCCAGATGATGAAACCACACGGGGTCAAGTCGATCTGCACCCAATTGCCTCAGTTCTTCAATTTGGAGAAATGCGTCGGAGCAATCGTGGTCTGGCACCGCGATCGCCGGTGTGTTTGGCTGCTCAGTCACTGGCTTGCATCTTGGCTTGTGCAACCTTGGGTACCGGCGACATTTCGACACGACGGTTTTGTGCCCGCCCAGGTTCACTGTCGTTGGAGGCGATTGGCTGCTCCGATCCAAATGCTGCTGCAAACACCATGGATGAAGGCAACCCGTCCGTCACCATGGCACGGGTAACCGTCAATGCACGCTGCGCCGAGAGTTCCCAGTTGTCGGCAAATTGGGTATTGCCACCCCGAATCGAACGATCGTCCGTAAAACCGCTGACCATCATCATTTCATCGCGCGACGCCAGATAAGAGCGCAGCGGCAATACCAAACTGCTGAGCAACTTCCTCCCCTCGGGCTGCAACTCATCCGAGTTCACTGCAAAAAGAAACCTGCCGCTAATGCCAATGCGCCCGTCATTGAGCGTGATGCGCCCGGAAGCCAAGGGAATTGCTAACGCCTTCTCCAGCGAAATGCGACGCTGCTCTTCCATCTGCCGCTTCTTGACCTCCGCCTCCAGATGGGTCGCAAGGTCCAGGTGTGCCATCAGCACACCCACCAGCAGTAGCACAAAAGCTCCCAGCAAGCCTGACATCAGGTCCCCAAAAACGGCCCATACCGGTGCCGTTTGCTCTATCCCGCCGTCCAGGTCCTCCATCAGAGTATGACCTCGTCGTTAACGACTGCCTTTTTCACCGGCAGTTCGGCGATTTGGTCAACCATTCCCTTCTGGGACATGATGCTCAGGTCAATGATCTCGCGCGCTTGCGCCACATAGTAGGCCAGTTGGTCGTCGCTTCTCGCCATTGACTTGCTCAAGGCAGCTTCAATCCGCTGCAGGTTGCCAATCAGCCTTTCATTGGCCTCATTGAACGACCGAACGGCAAATCCAAACGTATCGCCCAATGTCGAAACCTCCACTGCGCTACTCGTCACACTGGCCGCAATATCTTCCAGCTTTGCCGCTTCAGTCTGCACCTTGTCAACAAACTGGGTGCTGGCGTTGTTCAGTGTCACTGCAGACGAGGCCACCAGCGCATCAATCACAGCCCGCTGCTCTACCGATGCATGGTTGATCGCCTCCAGTAACGTATTCAGTGTTTCCAAAATGCGGCTGCGCTCGTCCAGCAGTTCGTTATCCCGTGCAGCGCTGTTCGAAACTTCCTGACGCAGTTTCCCGATGACCTCGGCTGCCGCTCGGGGCGCTTCGGATGCCGTGTTGATCAATCGCACAATGGGTTCTTCCAGCGCGGTTCCCAAGGTCGTCAGATGTACCCTGACATTTGCCTGCAGATCTCCCAGGCTGTCCACTGCCGCCTTGCCCCGTGCCGCTTCGACATCACGCAGGGCACCCAGTTCTGTGCGTAAAGTTGCCACAAGGGATTCCATTCGTTCGCTCTGTTTTGTGCTCCAGGTTGCCTCAGAGTCGATGCGTGCGCGAACCAAGTCCTCAAAGCTGGTCATCAGACGGGCCACTTCATCTAGTGTTTGACTGGTCGCAACTGTGGTCCCTGCTGCCAGTTCCTGCGCGGTGGCGACCCACATGGCCGAGGCACGCTGCTGCTGCACCAGGGAATCTAGACCTATTTGCTGCCATTCCTGCTTCAATGATGTGGCCACACCGTCCAGCGACTGTGTCCAGACATCCAGGCGCTGCTGCTCTTGCGCCGACTGATCTGCCTGCTGCCTGGAACTGGTTTCATTCAATGCTTCCAGAATCCCGATGGAACGACTTTCCAAGTCCTGCGCCCAAGCATTCATCGATTGCTGAAGGGCGGCGATCATGGCAGCGCTGGTACGCTCTTGTTCAGCCAGGTTCGCGCTCCACGCTTGTGTGACACTGGATGCCGTCACACTCAAGCCAGCACCCAGCCGATCCAGTTGCTCCTGCGTTGATGCCACCATTCGCGCATGTACCAATCTGGACTCTTCCGACAGGCCAGACATCGCCGCAACGACCACTGGCCGAATGCTCTCGCTTGCTGCTTGTGCGCTCTGCGCAAGACTTGAGCGCAGCGACTGGTCTACCGCCTGCGCCAACTCGCGATACACCACTCTCACCTCTTTGTGAAACTCCTCCTGATTGCCAAGCAGTCGGTCGTTGAGTTGCCGGCTCATGCCTTCCATCCTGGTCATCATTTGCTGCAACTGCTCCACCACGGCGGGTAGCGCCTTTGACTGGTCCTGCAACGCCCTGAAACTCTCTTGGCGCTGATAGCTGAGGGAATAGCGACGCAGGTCGGTCGCTACCTTGCTGTCCAGCAGCTGTGCTGCCATCAACCGCTCGCGCCGACTGATCGCCGCCATCAGTCCCAGCATTGCCGAGGCAGCCACACCTGCCACTGAGGTTCCAAACGACAAACCCAAACCCCTGATGGGTTCTGCGAACGCAGATCGGATCGCCTGCAGATCGGTCGTACCTTCCAGCGCAAAGACGGCGCCCTTGAGCGTGACCACCATCCCCAGAAACGTGCCTAGCATCCCCAACATCACCAACAGGCCGACCAGATACGGCGTCAACACCGGTCCCGGCAGCCCGACTCGCTCACCTTCAATGCGCTGGCGAACCTGGTTTTGCACGGACTGGTCAATGCCATTTAGCCAAGTTTCCAGATGCACCAGGTTGGCAGGAATCGAACGCAGTGCCGTCACTAATGTGCCAGTAACTTCCCGGAATCTGCGCAGTTCAAGTGCGCCGAAGCCATAGACCGCTCCAATCACCGCAGTAATCAGTAAAGCAAGGTGATTCGATCCGGCAAACCCCACAGCAACCCAGATCACCGCTATCGCGCCCAAAACGAAGGCGCCAGTAAACACATTTCTGTTCATTTTTCAATTCTTGCTTCACTGTGGAATGCTTCCAACAAGCCAACCGTCGGCGCTAGCCGCAAGTCCAGCTCTGCCAACAGTACTGTTTGGAGTTCGTTCCTGAACTGGGTCAACCAGCCGTCTGGCTGTAGCCACAACTCGATGCGGTCTTCCTGTTCAAGTTCCTTGAGTTTGTGCTGATGAGCGCGCAGCAGTTGTCTGAAACGCTTTTCAAGCAGCTTTGGCACGGTGGCAAGCAGCCGTACTTGTGTTTCATCCAGAATCTGTTCGTAACATGCATCCAGCGCCGCCAAACTCCTCAATGCCGGCGATGCTCCGTGCAACGCCTCGCGAACCTTGAGACGCAGAGGCCCAATCTGGGCTTCCATGTCACGCTGACGTGCCTGATGGTACCTTCGATAGGGTGCATACAAGATCCCGTCTTCCAATGACGTCCCCCGCTTCGGTTCTGGTAACGTGCCGGCGCTTTGAACGCTGGTCCTATCAGCGCGGGTCATGGATTGCAGCAGTGCACTGCGTACCTTCGAAAATTCCTGATCAAGGCATGCAGTCTGCGTCCCATGGCCTTTTTCCAGTGCAAGACCGTCGCCCTGTCCGAGGACGGATGACAAACGGATTGCACCGGTTACCGAAGTCCACTGCCCCAGGATTTGCGCTAGATCGAGCCCAGACTCCACCGACGTCAAGGCGCCCATATGCGCAAGTGTTCGCGTCAACTGCGAGCTGTGAAGACTACTACGCGCCAACATTTGCGCCATTTGCACACTTATCCAGACAACGGTGGGAATAGAAGACCGGGTAGAAGCCCGACCTAGGATGAATCTACCCGACGCTCAACCGCTTGGTCGACCGGGTTCGGTCGGTCAAGGTGTGTCAACGTCTGCAGTTCAGCAGTCTCAGCAACCAGCATAAGTCAGAGGCGAGTGCGATCATTTTACCTTCACCGTGTGACCAATCTTGCAGGACTGTGCACTGCCTGCTTGGGCCATGGCTGAGAGCGCAATGACGCTAACTGGGGGTATGGACAATCAAGGTACGCTACGCCAACTAAGGCAGGATGTCTTTGGGATGCCAAGGTCAGATGCACCGACCACACAATTGTCCCGACAGCTTCCGGCAACAATCGCGACTGACCGGTTCGGGCACCATGCTCGCGCCCACCCGCGACTGCAATCAGGCGGGCGGACTTTGTGCAACCGCGAACGTCGGCTATCTGTGCCTGCGATTGACCGTATGTACACCCGCCACTGGCCAGTCGCCGCCGTACGATCGATCGTACGCGTGGCAGAAAGAGGCGCATGTTGCCGTTCCCGATATAGCCGGGAACCATATAAATAATGGGTCTTCAGCCTGTCTGTGGAGGTAGTCAGCCTCACACCTGACAACCATCAAACCGGCGCTATCTCAAGCTCTATGCGGTGGCCAGCCTTGCATATTTAAATCTTGAAAATTAACTTAACTCATGCCAATGGTGGCGCCACTTGACGATTATGTTGAAGGCTGAACGAAGTCAGCTGCAACTACTCAGTGATTTATGAACGCATCCGCTTTTCTGCACCATTTTGTCGGTGATCACACATATGGAACCGACATTCGAACGCAAATTTAGCGGATGCGTGCGAATCGGGATTACCAGCGATTCAAATAGGCAGCTTCGTGAGAATGATGCCATCCCTATCGGCGTATAAATAATCGCCTGGTACAAAGTGAACACCAGCGAAGCTGACAGGCACATTCAATGCACCATCCATGGGCACCATATATTTGCGCGGGCAAGTCCCAATTGCATATAAGGCTACTTTGATATCCTTAATTTGTGCCGTATCACGCACATAGCCATTAATGATCATACCCCTGTAATTGTTCTGATGAGCAAAATTCATTAACTTCTCACCCACAACAGCATAATACTCTGCTGCTACATCCACGACCACCACTTTTCCAGTGCCATCCACGTCACGCAGTAATTTAATTAAATCACCATTGTGTTTATTCAATAGAACTGTCACTATTTGACCATCACAATGTGCGATACCCCCATAGTTTTGAAAACCAGGGCCAAGAACTTGTATTTTCTCGTGATGTTCGTCGCAAAAGTCGGCAGTAAAAAAAGTCATAAACAACTCGGTATACGGAAATTCAATAAAGTTGGGGACTACAAATTTTAGCATCAAATGCCATTTTTTGATTGAACTTGGTTATAAGTTCCACCTCAATTTAAACATAATTTAATACTGTGCCACGCACTAGAAGTGATGCGGCTACAGATGGTTAAGTCAAGCAACAATCGCGCACCTCACAGCTCTGGACTGGCTTACACTACGTTGGTCGCAAGCGCTTGCACTGGTGATGCCTTCCTATGACGCAAACAAGTGTTCCCTTGCATCACTGTCTTGTTCTGATCGCTGAAGGTTCTGTATGCCAGGCGGCGGGCAATCTGTGGAGATGAGACTGGCTATGATCGCTAACGATCGCGACCTGAAGTCTTTGGTAAGAAAAGTTCAATTTTTATACTTAATAAAAGGTCAAAACAGTTATGAAGGTAGTGACAGGTGTAGTTGGCAACGATATACATGTGGTGGCCAACCGACTGATTGACCTCTCGTTAAAGGCCAGAGGATACGAAGTATTCAACCTTGGGGTAAATACTTATCTCGAAGAATTTTTTGACGCCTGCGTTGAAACAGGTGCAGATATTTTGTTGATTTCATCGCTTAACGGTGAGGCAGAAGGCTGGAGTCGTGAAATTAAGACCTTAAAGTCACGATATAAGTACTTGGATGACTTAATAATGATGATTGGCGGCAATCTGACTGTAGGAACTGGTGATCCACAAACCATCGTTCCCAAGTACCAGAGATATGGCTTTGATCTTGTATGCCATCAAATTGATTTGAATACCGGTCTTGACATGCTGCAAGATTTTATTGCCAAGCGTGGCGATTCCAAACAGAAAGATTCTGCGTAATGAGCCTGCTGCAAGAAGAACGCCAAATCATTCTTGGCAACGAATATGTCGAGACTTTTGACTTCACCGAAGTTGAAAATTTCGTCAAGAATGCCAATAAAGAGTTATTTATTTCCTACCACTATGCCAAACGGGAAAAAATGCTGGTTCAGCCGCGTGGCGGTTTTCCAACCTATAAGAAACAATTTGCGCTGAATGAATTTTTTGTCAATGCCAATGTGGATGTCTTGCCGCTTACCATTGACTCCAATACCCGCCTGAATGACTATGGGACAGCGGCCAAGATGCTGCGACTCAGTGAGGAGAATGACGTCGATATGCTCAATGGTTATCCATTGGTCAATCATGGGTATCGCACCACCCGGAAAATGGTGACCCATTTCAATAAGCCGGTCAGTTTGCGTCATGGCACACCGGACGCGCGTTTATTGATTGAACAGGCCATCGCCTCCGGGATATTTGATATTGAAGGTGGCCCGGTTACTTACGTACTTCCTTATTCAAAGAATTTTCCTTTGGACAAAGCATTCCTCTATTGGAAATACGTCGAGCGCGTTTGCGCCAGTTACTCCAAGCTGAACGAGCCTATCAATCGCGAGTCTTTTGGCCCGTTGACTGCCACGCTAGTGCCGCCGTCCATCACCATTGTGATCCAGTTGCTTGAAATGCTCCTGTCTCTGGAAGAAGGCGTGAAGTCATTCTCGGTGTCATTTGCCCAGCAAGGCTCGGTGATGCAGGATATTGTCACAGGACATGTCCTGAAAAAGCTGGCAAAACAGTATGCAGAAAAGATCAACTGTGCCGACGCAAGAATCAATCTGGTCTATCACCAGTGGATGGGAGCATTCCCGACCAATCAAAAATATGCCGAGCAATTGATCAGTCTGGCGACGGTCGTAGCCTCCATCGTCGGCGCAGACAAAATTATCACCAAGACCAAACAGGAAGCAGCTGGCATTCCAACCAAAGAAGCGAACGCTGAAACGGTCGCCAACACGCAATATTTACTGCGAATTCTGAATGGTTTGCCCAGCATTCATGATGAGCAGGAAGAGGAAATGCTTATCCTGCAGGTCAATGCCATCATGGAAGCCGTGTTCAATGACCCCGCTGACACACTTTGGCGCAAGGTATTTAACAGTATCAAGAATGGAACGATCGATGTTCCATTCTCGCCCCATATCATTAACCACAATGAACTGATTACCATCCGGGACAGTCGCAAAAATATACGCATCATCAAGCGCGGAAACGTTCCCATCCCCGATAAATGTTTCGAATATGAAAAATCGCAATGCGACTTGAACAAGGACACGACCAGCATTGTCGATGACATCATTCACGATATCGGAATCATGCAATAAAATGAATCCCAATAAATTATTAATTGATGTTGGCAGCACATACTTCAAGCTTTGCACAAACGGCAATCTCGAGCAGCATTTCCGCAATTTCAACAAGAGCATCCTTGATGATCTGAATGACAAATGCAGGCAAACCATTCAACAGTTTGCCCCTGAAAATGTCTACATCTGCTCTTCTGCGAATGGCGGTCTCAGCACCCTGATCATCGGTCTGACAAAGAGCTTTTCGGTCAAGTATGCAACCAATATTGCATTGAACTCCGGTATTAACATTATTGATACCATTCTGTATCAGGATATTGAAAAAGCCAGCGTTCCGAGTGATCTGATTGATGTGGTCATCATTGTTGGCGGCATCGACAGCAAGAACAATGTCTTTGGCGAACCGCTTTACAAATACCTCTCGCAAATAAACTATTCCAATGTTATTTACGTTGGAAACGTACCAGATGCGAGTCAGGTGAAGTCCCATATCCCCAACCTGGTGCTTCTTCCAAACATCATTGATGACCGCTTGCACATCATTGAAGCAGATCTCAGAACCTACCTAACCAATCTTTACCAGCAGGACATTGAAGGCAAGGAAGACATCAAGGATTTGTATCAGATAACCACGAATCAGATTTTTTCGACTCCTTACATTGTCAACCGCACATTGCCACTAATCGATGCAAAATTCTCGGTCGTCAATCCATTCATTATGTTGGACATTGGTGGCGCAACAACCGATATTCACTATTCAAAAGACCTGGTAGTGGACAATCTGGTTACCGAAAATGAATTCGACCGATTGGTCTTCAAGAAGCTTGGCGTCTACAAATCACGCGAATCGTTGGTATTTGTCGCAAGAAAAAATGAATTTGTCGGCGAACTGCTTATGCATCTGAATGTTACAGAAAATATTTTTGACGAGCACAGTGAAAAGGCGACCAGAATTCTTATGCAACTGGCAATTTTCCTGGTTCTGTACAAAATGTCGCACTATCGGCCAAGCTATACCAATCTGAAGTTACTGGCGATCAACTCCATCGTGCTGACAGGTGGCATCACCAAAGTCTTGAAGCAGGAAGAAGCTGAAGATATTATTTCTTTCTTTTATAAAAAGATTTTGACCTCTGCACACAGACCCGTCGCGGTCTTGGACACTGAATATGCCATTTGGACCCTAGGTTCCGGCATTCGACTTGAAGACCATAGCCAAACGCGGCATGAAGGAGAAGCATGATGTCCATCAATAGCGTACGCACACTGCTAGTAAACGCTGCCCAATCGCATGGCGACAAAATCGCAATAAAACATGATGGTGCGTCCATCACTTACAGGGAATTTCTGCGCAGGGTGAATCAGGTTGCCCAATATCTTGAAGAGTTGGATCTGCCGGCGAATGCGCGCGTGGGCGTCTACTCCATGAAGAGCATTGACTTGATGGTTGCCATCATGGCGACCCTGTCAACGCGGTATGTACTGGTGCCTTTGACCAAGTTATTGCAAGCAGAACAAGTCTCCTACATCATCAATGACTGCGATATCAAGGTCATGATTACCGACAAGGTAAAAAAGGATATTGTTACGGGTATTGATTTTGCAGGAAAAATTATTTGCTTTGAGACATCGGACTCAAACATTCCCTCCTTCGAAGAAATCAGCAAATATTACAACAAGCCTTACGCTTGCAAATTAAATGGGCACGACAATGCGGTCATCACGTATTCCTTTGGATTGACCGGCACACCTAAAGGTATTGTGCTGTCCCATCGCAACCTGATGGATTCCGCGCGTGTTGTATCCAACTATCTGGATTTGAAGGAAGATGATGTCATCTCCGGCACATTGATCTTCAACCTAGATTACGGTCTCAACCAGCTTTTCAGCTCACTATATAAAAAGGCCACGCTCGCACTGCATCGATTCATTTTGCCGGAAGGGGTCTTTAACCACTTGATTGAAGACGAAGTCACTGTGCTGGCCGTGATGCCAGTGCATATTTCGGAGTTGTTTGGTGACGAGCTTTCCCGCAAGCCTGATGCAAGCCTGTTTGATAAACTGCGCATCATCACGTCGTCTGGCGGAAACGTAACGGCCAAGATGGTGAAGGATTGCAAGGAAGCGTTTCGCCATGCCAAGTTCTATTCCATGCATGGCTTGACTGAGGCATTTCGTTCAACTTATCTTGACCCAGAACAAATCCAAATTCGACCAGATTCCATTGGCAAGCCGATTCCAGATGTGGAATTGTTTCTGATTAACGAAAAAGGTGAGGCCTGCGGTCCGCGTGAAGTGGGTGAACTCATTCATCGGGGCGGTTTGATCTATCGCGGCTTCTGGAATGCCCCGCTGGAAACCGCCGAGCGATTCAAGTCCATACAAATTCTGAAAAATGTCATCAATTTAGAAGGGCAGTTGATTGATGAGATTGTTGTTGCCAGTGGTGATTATGTTTACCGTGATGAAGAAGGTTACTACTACTTTGTGGGTCGCCATGACAACATGATCAAGACACGTGGATTCCGCGTATCGCCCTACGAAATTGAGTCGGTCGTACAACGAAACATTCCACAGATTATTCAGTGCGCTGTTTTTGGCATGCCCAACGAAGCCATTGAGGAAGAAATTGTGATGGTCTATTCTGCACGCAGTGAAATAAGTGACAAGGAAATCCTGTTTGAACTCAAGCAGCACTTGGCATCCTACATGCTGCCAAGTCGAATTATCTTTATGAAGTCCCTTCCCTTGGTGCAATCGGATAAAAGCAAGGTGGACAAACAGTCCTTGATTGCAGATTTGAGTTGATTCTGTTACTTCACCTGCTGTGACCGCAGTGGGCACCCCGTTGCCGAAAATCAGTGACCGCAGCCAACCAGACTGATTTCTATTGACAGCTTTGTGGTTCGCCAATCAAGGCGGGGTACCGCTAGTCCTGGTCAGCTGCGGGCAGTCATCGCATTTACTCCGTTGCGGTCAGTTGACGACCAAATTCTCCATTTCAGTCTGTCAGCCCAAGAAATAAGGAATTGCCAACGGTTGGGCATTGAGCACCCGAGTTCGACAGTTCAGCGCCAAAAAATTTATAGAAACCCAATGGAATCAATCGCTTAGCGAGGATTTTTGAGATTTTTGTGGTGGCACGTTTTTGTCAAATTGTCACTTTTCCTATTTGACA
>JBPOIP010000043.1:0-2704 GCA_052034395.1 Pseudomonadota bacterium | reverse complement strand
CGGTGATACGGCGATCCACATAAAAAAACGGCCCCGGATGACCGGGGCCGTGCAATGAGGGCTGGGGTGCGACCCCTTATAACCCTCCTCCTCCTCCTACAAACTTGTATCAGGCACCCTTGGTGTCAATGTCGCCTTCCAGGCTCGGATAGCGCACATGGTCCACCAGCTCCTGGATTTCCTTGCTCGGGGCGGCCGAGATCAGGCTGCCGATGATCACGCCGAGGAAGCCCGCGGGAATGCCGAAGGTACCGGCTGCGATCGGGGCGATATCCCACCACTGGTTGGCCACGCAGCTGGCGCCGCAGCCGAAGAAGGGGTAGGTCTGGACCATGTAGTAGGCACAAGTACCAAGACCTGCGGTCATGCCCAGCACCGCACCGAGATAGTTGGCACGTTTCCAGAACACCCCGCAGACCAGGGCCGGGAAGAAGCCCGAAGCCGCCAGCGAGAAGGCCGCGCCGACCAGGAACAGGATGTTGCCCGGCTTCAGGCTGGTGACGTAGGCCGCGATAAGCGCCACCACCAGCAGCAGGCCCTTGGACACCGCCAGACGGCGAACCGTCGAAGCGTTCGGGTCAATCATCTTGTAGTACAGGTCGTGCGACATGGCGTTGGCGATGGTCAGCAGCAGGCCGTCGGCGGTGGACAGCGCGGCGGCGAGACCACCCGCAGCGACGAGACCCGAGATCACGTAGGGCAGGCCGGCAATTTCCGGCGTGGCCAGCACGATCAGGTCGCCACCGATGACGACTTCGGCAAGCTGCACGATGCCATCCTTGTTGATGTCGGCGATGTTCATCAGCGTCTTGTCCACCGCGGCCCAGTTGCTGACCCAGGCTGGCAGCGAGGCAAAGCTTGAGCCGACGAGGTTGCTATACACCTCGTACTTGGCCAGGATCGCCAGCGCCGGAGCGGTGAAGTAGAGCAGGAAGATGAAGAACAGCGACCAGAACACCGAGACACGGGCTTCCTGCACCGAGGGCGTGGTGTAGTAGCGCATCAGGATGTGCGGCAGGGCGGCGGTACCGATCATGAGACAGGCGATCAGGGCAAGGAAGTTCTTCTTCTTCTTCGCCCGCTCGGCCTCGTCCTTTGCCGCGAATGCCTCGGCATGGTGCTTGACCGGCGCGGCGCGAGCGCCGATAGCCTTCTCGGCGGTCCAGGCCTTCGACGCGGCAGCTGGATCCGCCGGGAAGTCCTTGATCGCCTTTTCGGTGACTTCGATCGCCTTCGGGTCTGGTGCGGCTTCCGCCTTCAGCGCGGCGAGCTTGTCCGTCAGCTTCTGCTTTTCGGCGGTGAGGAAGGCAGCGCCATCCTTCTCCAGACCGGCCAGCTTGGCGGTGGCGGCAGCAGCACGATCGCGGAAGATCTGGCGTACCGACTCCTCAGCCTTGCCCTTCGGCGTGGTCTTGTCGTTGAATTCCTTCTCCAGCGCGGTCACTGCCGGCAGGGCCTTGGTGTAGGCGGTGATCTGCGGGATCGGCACCCCCGTGTGCTTGGCCGACAGCCACACCACCGGAATCATGTAGGCCACGATCAGGATGATGTACTGGGCGACCTGCGTCCACGTCACGGCCTTCATGCCGCCGAGGAAGGAGCAGACCAAGATGCCGGCCAGACCCACGAAGACGCCGACCTGGAATTCGAGGCCGGTGAAGCGGCTGGTGATGATGCCGACACCGTAAATCTGCGCGATCACGTAGGTGAAGGAGCAGATGATGGCGGCGATGACGCCGATCAGGCGCGGCAGGTTGCCGCCATAGCGGGCGCCGAGGAAGTCCGGAATCGTGAATTGCCCAAACTTGCGCAGATACGGTGCCAGCAGCAGGGCTACCAGGCAGTAGCCGCCGGTCCAGCCGAGCACGAAGGCAAGGCCGTCATAGCCGGACAGGTACAGGGTCCCGGCCATGCCGATAAAGCTGGCGGCCGACATCCAGTCCGCGCCCGTGGCCATGCCGTTGAACAGCGCCGGCACGCGTCGGCCGGCGACGTAGTACTCGCCGACGTCCGCCGTCTTCGACATGAAGCCGATGCCGGCATACAGCATGATGGTGGCGAACAGGAAGATGTAACCGAGGATCTTGACCGGCACTCCCATCATTTCGAGGATGCCGACGAAAATCACGAAGGCGACGAAGCCACCGGTGTAGAAGGTGTAGTACCGCTTCAGGCTGGCGGCGAATTGCGATTGGGTTTGTGCGGACATCAGTCTCCCTCCCCTTCGTCGACGCCATACTGCTTGTCGAGCTTGTTCATGTAACGCTGGTAGAACCAGATGATCGCAACGTAGATGATCAGCGATCCCTGGGCCGACATGTAGAACCCGAGCGGACCGATGATGGTGATCTCGTTGAGTTCCCGGGCGAACCAGCCCATGACAAACGTGGCGAGGAACCAGATGGCGAGCAGGATGCCCGTCATGCGCAGGTTAACCTGCCAGTACTCCTTGTGCTTCTCGGTGAGTTGCATCTAGCACTCCTCCTGTTTTGGCCTTGCGGCGGACTGCGGATGTCCGCTGCGTCCAGAATGCGCCCCGGGATTCCCCATGTAACGCACCCTCCTAAGCTTCCGGGATAGGCCGAAGGTGATAAATCACCAAGGCCAATTGCCCCAAGATGCGGGGATTGTCGACGAAACTTGCTGACGGGAAGCTTACAAGGCCTTACGCCCGGCAATTCATGCCAGCGGGAAATTGCCCGCG
>JBPOIP010000225.1:0-5226 GCA_052034395.1 Pseudomonadota bacterium | reverse complement strand
GCACCCATGGGTGCTTCAAGGTTCATGGCGTATCTCCCGGTCTTTTTAGCAAGGACAACTGCCGGATGGCTTCGGCCCCGGACTCTTCAATGCGCTGGCGGGTCAGTGCCACCGTCAACTCCACGTCGGCGCTCTCCAGTGCCTGCGTGGCCTGTCGCCACAGGCTGGCGGATTGCAAGCGCCGTTCGGTGGATGCCAGCCCCATCTTGCTATAGCGCAGGGTCTGCAGCGACAGGGCGGTCAGCATGCGCTGCAGGCGTTTGTTGCCGCTTTGGCGTGCGCACAGAATCAGCAGGCGGTAGGTGGTTTCGGCGTATTCGTTGCCCGCGTCAGCAAGCGGGGCGAGCGCGGCCAGTCGCTCGACACCGGCGCGCAGCATGGCCAGCAACTCCGGCTTGGGGTCTGCCGCCAGCTTGCGTACCACCATGTCAAACAAACCGGCGCGGATTTCCAGCAGCTCCTGCAACTCGGTGGCGCTGAGCTCGGTCACGATGGCACCCCGGCGCGCCAGGATGGTCACCAGGCCTTCGCGCTCCAGAATGCGCAAAGCCTCACGGATGGGGCCGCGGCTGACGCTGAATTCATCGGCCAGTTCCTGCTCGGAAATGCGCGCAGCAGGCGGCATGGCGCCAGACAGGATGCGGTCACCCACCCGCGCGGCGATTTGCTCGGAGACGGTGAGGGTGGGGTCATCCTGGTCGGCGAACAGCCGAAAGGCCACCGCACTCTCCCATTGTGCGAAAAGGTTCTGCGGGATGTCGCCGGGCTTCATGGCGCGACTAGCCCAGAACCAGGATGACCTGGTCATCCACCACCGCTTCACCCTCGGCCACCAGAATGTCGGTAACGGTGCCCGCTGCAGGCGCGGTGACCGGAATCTCCATCTTCATCGACTCCACCACCACCAGCGTGTCGCCTTCGTTGACCTGCTGGCCGACGGTGACTTCGACTTTCCAGACGCTGCCAGAGACCTCAGAACGAATTTTTCCCATAGTGCATGCCCTTTGTTGATTTTGCGATTGTTAACAATTTGTGTGGTTATGAACTTGGTAAAAACCCTTGGTTCAGGGGCAATTCAGGCCGGTGCACCGTTCACATGTGGGCAGTCAACTGCCGGGCAAACGCGTTGTGGCGCTCAATCAGGGGGCCCAAATCAATCGTCTCCAGGTGACCTTGCCGTACCACCACGTTTCCGTTGACGATGGTGTAGTTGGCCGCAGGACTGTCGCACAGCAGCAGGCTGCCCACCGGGTCATGCACCGCCGCGCCCGCAAAACCCAGGGTATCGAGGTCAAACAGCGCAAGGTCGGCACACATGCCCACAGCCAGATAGCCAAGATCCTCCCGACCCAGGGTCCGTGCGCCGCCGTGCGTGGCAAGACCGAGGGCATCGCGTGGCGTCATTTCGGAAGGCCCCAGGTCGCACCCGAAAAACGTGCGGCCATCGCGCACTTGCGGGGCTTGCATGGCGCGCCCAACGCGCGCCAGGAGCAGCGCCTGGCGCGCCTCTTGGACCATGTGGGCGCCGTCATTGCTTGCACAGCCGTCGACTCCCAACCCGACCGCCACGCCCGCGTCGAGCAGGCGGCGAATGGGCGCAATGCCACTGGCCAGGCGCATATTGCTGCACGGACAGTGGGCAACGCCGGTTCGGCTGGCCGCAAAGAGGCTGATACCCTGGTCGTCGAGCTTCACGCAGTGGGCATGCCACACATCCGGTCCGAGCCAGCCCAGGTCCTGCGCGTATTGCGCCGGGGTGCAGTTGAATCTTTCGCGGGTGTAGGCCAGATCGTGGTCATTTTCAGCCAGATGGGTGTGCAGACGTACGCCCCCTGCACGCGCCAGCGCCGCCGACTCGCGCATCAGGTCACGGCTCACGCTGAAGGGCGAGCATGGCGCAACGGCCACGTGCAGCATGGAACCCCACGAAGCGTCGTGGTAGCGCTCAATCAGCCGTTGTGTGTCTTCCAGAATGGCGTCTTCGCGCTCCACCAGGTTGTCGGGCGGCAGGCCGCCCAGGCTCTGCCCGACGCTCATGCTGCCGCGCGCGGCCACAAAGCGCATCCCGATGTCCCGGGCTGCTTCAATGCTGTCGTCCAGTCGTACGCCGTTGGGGTAGATGTACAGGTGGTCACTGCTTGTGGTGCAGCCGCTCAGCAGGAGTTCGGCCATAGCCACCTGGGTACTGACGCGCACCATCTCGGGCGTGAGCCCTGCCCAAATGGGGTACAGGCCACGCAACCAGCCAAACAGTTCGGCGTTCTGCACCTCGGGTATCGCCCTGGTCAGACTCTGGAACATGTGATGGTGGGTGTTGATCAGGCCTGGGGTGACCAGATGCCCGCGCGCATCAATGATTTCATCGGCAACCAGCGCTTCAGCAGGAAGTGCACCGGTTGCGCCAACAAACGCAATGCGCCCATCGCGAATGAAAACCGACGCATCGCGCAGGTCCTGCCCCGTGCTGGACTGGCCCGGCTCAAGGGTTGCAACACAGCGGGCATCGTGAATCAGCAGGGTGGGCATGGCACAGAATCCAGGGTAGGTGGGTTACAGGAACATGCCGGATTTCACCATGACGGAGCCAACATTGCCGCCCCTGGGCGCGAATATTCTGGAATGGTGCATGCATCCCGAGCGTGAACCGTGCTGGCGTACGCGTAGCAGCCTTTGGCGACGAAGTTTGATCTTGCTCAATATGCCATGACTATCGGAGGGGCAAAGTTCCCACCATGTTTTCCGCCAATACCCCTCTTTCCACATTTCCCGCTGAAACCGCAGTCGCCGGTGCGGTGCTGTTACAGCGTTCAGGCAGTACCGAGTCCGTCATTTTCATCGAGAGTGGACGGGTCGTCGTCGGCGTTTTGGGCAACGCCATTGCAAATGCCACGGTAGAACACCAATTGGGCGTGGTCGAGGGCCCGGCGTGGCTCGAGGCAACGGCCGCCGTGCTGAACGTACCCAGCGCCGTGGACGCCGTTGCACAGACCCCCGTCCAGTTTCGGCGCGTACCCCTGAAGGCATTTCGTGCCTGTCTTGCGTCGTGTGAACCTGCGGTGCAGTCCATCATGCTCGATACCGCGAAGGCGCACCGGCAACAGACCGAATTGACCGTCAGCCGCCTGGCGAAGGACGCAGAGGCGCGGTGCGCCGAGTGGCTGCTCAGTCACGCCGAGGCCACGGAAAAAGGCGCTTGTTCGGTCCATTTGCAACAGCGCAAGCGGGCCATCGCAGCCCAGTTGGGCATTGCACCCGAAACGCTTTCTCGCGTGTTCCGGCATTTGCGCGAACTCCGGTTGATCAGTGGCTCGGGCCGCGTAGTCAACCTGGTAGACCCTATCGGATTGCGGACCTTGGCTGGCCCCAGCGCGCCGTGCCAATGCGGCGTAGCCTGAGACTTTGTCGAACAGATTTTTTGCTCTGTCCCCAGCAGATCAGGCGCGTCACGTAGTCTTGTAACCCATGGTCTGCGGCAGCCACAGCACGATCTGTGGAAACGCGGTTATGGCCAGCAGCAACAGCAGCAGCATCGCCAGGAAGGGCCAGCCTTCCTTCATCATCTCGCCAATCGGAATGCCGGTCAGCGCTTTGGTGACAAATAGCAGCATGCCAAACGGTGGGTGAATCAGGCCGATCATCATGTTCAGGACCACCAGCACGCCAAAGTGCACCAGGTCCACGCCCAACAGCTTGGCTGCCGGCAATAGCATGGGCACAAATACCAGCAGCAGCACCGACACATCCAGGAAGCAGCCCAGCACCAGAAACATCACGTTCACCAGCAGCAGGAACTTGAGCTGGGAGAGCTGCATGCTGTCCACCCATTGCGCCATGGCCTGCGGGACACCTTCGGAAGTGAAGGCGTAGTTCAGCATGAACGACCCCGCCAGGATGATGGTAATGACGGCGCTGCCCCGGGCAGACTCCATCACCACACCCCAAAAGCTGCGCCAGGTGAGTGCCCGGTACACCACAGCCGCCAGAACCAGTGAATGCAGTGCAGCTACGGCAGCTGCCTCGGTGGGCGTAAATGCCCCGGAGTAAATGCCACCCAGCAACACCATGGGCATGGACAACGGCAGTGCGCCACGAAACAGAATGGACGGCCATTCGCGCAGTGGCACCGCCGCCTCGCGTGGCATGTTGCGCTTGACCGCCATGAAGTGCACCACCACCATCATCAGCAGGGCCATGCAGAACCCCGGAACAACGCCACCCAGGAACAATGCGCCTACAGAGGCACCGGACACCAGTGCGTAGATCACCATGGGAATGCTGGGGGGAATGATAGGCCCCAGCGTGGCGCTGGCCACCACCACGGCACCGGCAAAGCCGCGTGTGTATTCGGGTTTTTTCAGCATCTGTTTGATGGTCACCAGACCCGGCCCGGCGGCATCGGCAATCGCGCTGCCGCTCATACCGGAGAAAATCACGCTGACCAGAATATCCACCTGTGCCAGGCCGCCGCGCATACGCCCCACCAGAATGCGGCAGAAGTCAAAAATACGCTCGCTCACGGTACCTGCGTTCATGATGTTGGCGGCAAATACAAACAGCGGCACAGCCAGCAGCACGTAGCTGTTGTAGAGACCGTTGCCCACCTGGTCGGCCACAAGACCCAGATCCTGGCGCTTGACCAGCAGGTAGGCGAAGCCCGAGATTAGCATCGAAAAACCAATCGGCATGCGCAACAGCATGCCCAGCACGAGCACACCCACCAGTGCCCACAACGCGCTGCTCATACCCGCAGATCGCTGTGCTGCAGGCCATTGCCCCGCACCGCTTGCCAGATGCCCCACGCGCTGCGCACCACCAGCGCTGCCATCAGCAGCACCAGGGGCAGGTAGACCCACATCAGGGGAACTTCCAGCACAGGCGTGCCTTCGCGCCGCATGAAGTGCACATAGTCCCATGTGGCGGGCAGGCCTGCCAGCGCCAGCCCGCCCACCAGCAGGTTGCCGGTGATGGCCATCACCTGGCGCGTGCGGGGTCCCGCGCTGTTCCAAACCAGGTCAAACACAACATGCTCGCGTGCCGGAACGACGAAAGCCGCTGCCCACAGGATGACCCAGATATACAGAATGACCGCCGCTTCGTCGGTCCAGGGCAAGGGCTTGTTGAAGCCGAAACGGGCTGTGATCTGGATGATGAAGACGGCAAACAGGGAGAGAAAGAGACCGCCACCCACCGCATTGGCACTAGCTTGCAGCCAGCGGGTAAGGAGTC
>JBPOIP010000015.1:0-29346 GCA_052034395.1 Pseudomonadota bacterium | reverse complement strand
GCTCCAGTTCCAGCTCCAGCTCCAGTTCCAGTTCCAGTTCCAGCTCCAGCTCCAGCTCCAGCTCCAGCTCCAGCTCCAGCTCCAGCTCCAGCTCCAGCTCCAGCTCCAGCTCCAGCTCCAGCTCCAGCTCCAGCTCCAGCTCCAGCTCCAGTCAAGACCCTTGCTCCTGCAAAAGCCAAAGCTCCTGCAAAAGCCAAGACTCCTGCAAAAGCCAAGACTCCTGCAAAAGCCAAAGCTCCTGCAAAAGCCAAAGCTCCTGCAAAAGCCAAAGCTCCTGCAAAAGCCAAAGCTCCTGCAAAAGCCAAAGCTCCTGCAAAAGCCAAAGCTCCTGCTCCGGCCAAGGCCCGTGCTCTCGTCGGATCTAGCGGACCTGCTCGCGAAGTGACGTCGGGCACAGCCAGTAAGGAGAAAGCGTCACTCAGTCAAATATTCAATCGCCTTGAAAGAAAAGTGGAGCCGATTGAAAAACCCGTTAACAGGCCTCCGTCGTTCTTGGGACGTTTCGGCAAGCGATGAGCATCATTGGCGTCGTTTCGATGAAGGGTGGCGTAGGGAAAACGTCAATTACCGCAAATCTTGCGGCCGCAATGGCCGCAGTGCTGGGGCGCGGTCGCGTCTCTGCCGTGGATCTCGATCCGCAAAATTCCACACATTGGCATTTTGGCCTGGACGGTCGGTCTTCGTCGGGGGTTTGCATGCAATCAATCAGCGGAGCCCCTTGGGCAAGGAGCTTCATACCGAGTGATTACGGGGTTTCCTGCATGCCCTATGGCGAAGTCTCCGAGAGCGACCGCGAAACATTTGAAGATCTGCTTGCGGCAGAACCAAATTGGGTTGGTTTGCAACTCCAACGCGCCGGACTGGGCGATGATTCAGTCGTTTTTGTTGATACGCCACCCGGACCATCGGTCTATCTCAGACAGGTTTTCGAATGCGCTGATTTGGTGCTGATTGTTTTGCTCGCCGATGCAGGCTCTTATGCAACCGTTCCAGCGATGGAGTCGTGGTTGCGCGAGATGAAAAGCCTGTCATCGCAACCAAAATGCATGTACGTGCTGAATCAGGTCGATCGAACCGATCCACTCAATCGTGACGTTACGGCTCTCTTGCAAAAACATTTGGGCGCACGGTTGATACCCATCCATATCCACCGTGACGAGGCAGTCGGTGAGGCGCTTGCGTTCAGGCAACCCGTGATGACTTACGGTCCGCATGGCCAAGCCAGTCACGATCTGGCACGGCTTGCCAAATGGGTCATTGAAACATTGAACCAATGAACCCAAAATTGGTGCTATCACTCTGGCGGGAGCGTTGGGGCAAGGCGGCCGACGCGGCAGTTTTGATTCCGTATGCGCAGGGCATGCCCAACGCCTGGGGGAGACGAGTGACTCAAGCCAGCATCTGGTCATTGCCTGCAGCATCGTCAATCGCTTCCGTTGCCTGTATCGCCCTCATTTTCTGGATGCTAACGGTTCCCTACTCGTTGGGCGGACAAGTTGTTTTTTCATTTGTACTCATTTCTTTTGCCCTGTTTCTCCGCCGCTACCGCGGTACTTTGATTACCCTTGTATTGCTTGGTTTTTCAATACTGGTGTCTTCACGCTACCTGTATTGGCGCTTTTCCTCAACCCTGGGGCATCAGTTCGATATTGACTTTATGTTGGGTTTTGTCCTGTGCGTGGCGGAATTGCACTTGATCGTGCTTGTTGCGGCAGCTTTCACTCAAAAGGTTTTGCCCCTGAAACGCGCGAGTTCCCAGCTCCCCAAAGACCAATACAAATGGCCGACGGTAGATGTGTACGTTCTTGTACGTGGGGGCGAGCAGGAGGCTGTTAAAAAGCGTTGCGCAAATGCCTTGGCTCTCGTCTGGCCAAAGGGAAAAAAGCATGTTTATCTACTCGACGGCTTGAATAGAAGCAGCACGGAGGCCATTGCGTCATCCCTGGGCATTCCATACGTTGGATTGCCCCCGGGTATTGCAGACCCAACGGAGCATATCGCCCAGACGCTGTTGCGAACAAAAGGTGAACTGGTTGCAATTTTTGATAGCGAGCAGGCACCTGAGAAATCTTTCCTTACGATGACGGCCGGCTGGTTTGTACGAAATCCCACTCTCGGTATGTTGCGAACACCGAAACACCTGCTGGGGTCTGACCCGTTACCAAAACAACTGAAGTTGTTTCAGCAACACAATCACGAGATTTCATGTGCAATGCTGCGCCGCACGTTGATGGTCGAAAGTGAGAGCGAGGATTTTGGCGCTCGGAATTCAGACGCGGGCATCTCTCACAAGTGGCAAATGGCGGGGTTTGGAAGTGGCTATATTGGATTCAGCGAAAAAGCTGATGGCGAAACCGAGATTTTTCGGGTAGATCACCAGCTTACGAGCAAGACGCTGATGTGGCGCCAGCGCCTTTTCGCAATGCAATCATTGCTTCAGTTTTACCGGCCAGTCGCGGTTTTTGTATTTCTGACGGCACCTCTGGCCTATTTCCTGATGGGTGCAAACCTGATCCAGACAAATCTGGGACTCTTTGCTGCATTTTTTTTACCCCACCTCTTGCACCTCTACTTTGCACACGGCCGAATGAGCAGTTCAGTTCGGCTGGAGTTTTGGTCCGATATCCGTGACACTTTCCTGGCGGGCTACATACTGCTGCCAACGACGCTATCGTACTTTCGCACCCGTATCAGCCAGCTGTGGACTGGACGTTTGCCGAACACAACGGGTTCGGTTGATACAACGCCTTGGCTTGGCGGAAAGGCACACTCTGCCGTTTTGGGGTTGAATTTTCTGGGTCTGTTGATTGGTATTTCCCAATTATTGGTGTACCGGGATTTCGATCCAGTTTCTGGCAGTTTTTACTTTTTTTGGTGCACTTGCAATGTGCTACTGCTTTCGTCGGCTCTCGCAGTCTCCGCCGAAGGCAAACACATCCGGATGGAAACCGGTAAATTGCGACACATGCACGCCATGGTTCGATTGCCATCAGGACATACACTCGCATGCGAAGCAAACAATTTCCCCGAAACAACGCTTTCGTTGCTGTTGCCAACACCTTTACCAACACGCATTGCGCCTGGAGGGAAGCTCAATGTATCCATATTTTGTGGCGATGGTGAGTTTAATTTCCCCGCCTTCATGGTGTCTCTTGAAAACCAGCTGCTGCGAGTGCGTATCGATGAGGTGGCACTGAAGCGCTACCAAACAACAGGAACAGCTACTTTGTTCCGCGGCCCGGATTGGCCAAAATGGCTGCCAGGACGAAACGCCGACCAACTGCTGCCCAGGTGGGTCAGCAAACGGATTGGTATGCTCCTCGAAAAGTTGAGCGTAGGGATCGGCAGGTTGGGAAACAGAATCAGAATGTCCCCCTTGGGGAACTTGATGGAACGACGGAAGATCAAAACATGAGCATCAATGAGCGTTATTTGCGTATTTCACGTACAGCTGCGACTGCCGCAACTGTCATTTTCGCGGCTTCTGCGATGCTTATGCCACTTCTGTCCGAGGCTAAGTCATCGCGAAGCAAGACGACCGTAAACCAAGAGCAGGCGCAACCTGGGCAGGAGTTGCCGCCGGGTGCGGAGCCCCGTGCATCAAACTACCAGCGCACGGTTTCTTTGACGTTCAAGCAAATGGGTGCATGGTCATCCATCAATCTGCGTGGGGTGGATGCTTCCCGAACATTGGCTTTCCCTATTCGCAGCGATGAAGTCGTCGTAGCGGCGCGCTTGCGTTTTGCGTTCGACTACTCACCTGCTCTCATTCCGGAGCTAAGTCATCTGCGTGTACTGCTGAACGAGCGCACTGTGACGCTGGAGGCTTTACGAAAGGACAAAGAACTTGGCAACGCACGCGAAATCAATCTGGACCCGCGCCTGTTCAAGGACCTCAACTACCTGCGCTTCAATAGTATTGCCCATTACACGCGGCAATGCGAGGATCCGTTTCACTCATCGCTGTGGGTGACAATCAGTGACCAGAGCCGTATGGAGTTGACCCTCGCTCCTGCTGCAAGAGTCAATGACCTGAAATATCTGCCCTCGCCGTTCCTGGACAAAGCGGAAAGTACTGCGCTGAAACTTCCGTTTGTTTTTGGCGGTGCGCCTTCATTTGGGACCATCAAGGCCGCGGGTGTAGTAGCCTCCTGGTTCGGCATGCAAGCAGGCGTGCGTGGGGTTGAGTTCCCTGTCTCATTGAACGCACTGCCAGATGGAAACGCCGTTGTCTTCGTGCAGAGCGGTGACAACATTGACAGCATCAGAGGTACAAACGGCGCTTCCATTTCAATACAGAACCACCCGACCAATCTAGCTGCAAAGTTGCTTGTGATTGCGGGGAGCAGTGACGAAGAAATGGAACGTGCTGCACGCGCGCTGGCTCTCATTGCTCCCACACTCAGCGGTCAACAGGTTTCTGTCACGAGTGAAACGCCCGCTGCGCCGCGTAAACCTTACGATGCACCTGCATGGATTTCAACCGACCGGCCCGTACGATTCGGAGAGATCGCCAAACTTGAAGAGTTGCGGGTGCAAGGGTATTTTCCGGACGTGGTACGGCTGAATTACCGCGTTTCTCCTGACTTGTTTACCTGGCGGACTCCTGGCGTACCGGTCAATCTCAAATACCGCTCCATCCGCTTGCCAATGCACCGGAGCTCTAGCCTGAATGTGGGCATCAACAACAACTTCATCGATGCATTGCCTCTCAACGTGCCCTTCAAGAGAGCCAATGATCTTGAACAGATTAATCCAGCCAAAGCCGAAAACACATCGCTTCGGGAGGAGTTGCTCTTTGTACCGCCCTACGGAGTTGGCGGTCGGGATCAACTGCAGTTCAGCTACTTCTTTGACGTGATCCGGGAAGGCGAATGCCGCAATATGCCACCGGACAATTTGCAGGCGGCGATTGATGCAGAGTCAACAATTGATTTCAGCAAATTCCCGCGTTACGTGGCCATGCCCAATCTGGCGTATTTCGCCAACATTGGTTTCCCCTTTACGCGAATGGCGGACCTTTCAGAGACCGCAATAGTGCTTCCAGAGCGTCCGGGGCCGGACGAACTTGGGATGTATCTCACGGTTCTGGGGCGAATGGGCGAGGCCACTGCCTATCCTTCCCTGCGCCACGCAGTTGTATCCAGTGGTGAAGTAGAGAAGATGTCTGCGCGCGACCTGATCGTGATTGGCTCATCTTCCAACCAAAGCCTGATGACCAAATGGGCAAGTAACCTTCCCATGGTAAAAATCAACGGCGAACGCCACGTTCGTGAACCCGTTGCCAAGTGGCTTCCAACCTACCGCTGGGAACAGCAGGATGTACAACCCTTGCCTTCGCCCCAGGGTAGCCTGAATTTGACCGGAAACGGCAACTTGACTGCATTGATGGCTTTTGAGTCGCCAGTGCAGGCTCAGCGCAGTGTTGTTTTGATGTATGCGGACAAGGCTGGGGACCTGCGCAAGATTTCTGACGTGTTGACAGATCCGGAACGCATTCCATCGGTTCAGGGCGACTTTGCGGTAGTCGACGAAAAAACGGTTGAACACGTCAAGGCAAGTCCTACCTATTACCTGGGCGCGCTTCCAGCCATGAGCAAACTGCGTTGGTTCTTTTCAGATCAACCCATGTTGCTAGGGCTCTTGGGACTGCTCGCTTGCCTGCTGTTGGCAACTGCGCTGTATCGGCCGCTCAAACGCCTGCTCTCCAAACGAATCCAAAAAAGCAGTTGATTCCGGGAATGTCCCCGTATTCAGGATGACCTTCACCGGATTCCACAAAGTGGAATCCCGACCTACAACCCTTTGAGGATACATTGCCCATGCAGATAGTCGCATTCATCTCCGGAAAGGGAGGGGTTGGCAAGACCACTTTGACAGCCAACGTTGCGGTTGCACTGGCAAAGCATCAAATGCGTGTTTTGCTGATAGATCTGGACCCGCAAAATGCGCTTCGACTGCACCTGGGAATGGATCCGGAGGACATTGCGGGTCACATCCGTGAAGGAATTACATCCGGGTCCGTGTTCGACAGCCCTTTTGAAGTCAATTTCATACCTTTTGGTCGAGCGAACGAGTCTGACTTGCAGGAGTTTGAGACTTCACTCAAGAACAATCCGCGCTGGTTGGCCGACTCGATAGACGCACTACAGGGCGATGCCTTTGATTTTGTGCTGTTGGACACCCCACCGGGGCCAACTGTGTATCTGCAGCAGGCGCTGACTGCCGCAAACCGGGCGTTGATGATCGTTCTGGCAGACGCTGCTTCGTATGCCAGCGTCCCGAAAATGGCCTCGCTGTGCAGGCTCTACACAGATGACCGGAACGACTTTTCCGGAATGCACATCCTGATTAACCAGATGCCGACTTCCGGGAAACTGGGACATCAGGTTCGGTCCGCCCTTTTTGCGGACCACGCGCAACACATGGTTCCCGTTGCAATTCACAGGGACCCGCAAGTTGCACAGGCACTTGCCTTCGAACGTCCGGTATTGGAGTTTGAAGCCGGATGCAAAGCAAGCCTGGATATTCAGTATGTTGCGGATTGGCTGATCGACAGCGTTGAGCAATGATCCGTCGTAGCTGGCATCTGATATTGCTGTGCCTGCTCGTGCTGCTTCATACAAGCGCCATGGCCACACAGCCCAAAGCATGGGGATATCTGGGGTGGTGGC
This sequence comes from Pseudomonadota bacterium, assembly GCA_052034395.1. GTDB lineage: Bacteria > Pseudomonadota > Gammaproteobacteria > Burkholderiales > Burkholderiaceae_C > Allorhodoferax. The sequence goes on along the minus strand of JBPOIP010000015.1, from coordinate 22,672 downwards.
TTCCGCAGAGCTGGCAACAATTGCCGCTCAAACAACTCGATCGACTTCTCTTCTTCGATCTCAAGGTCAACGCCGACGGAGCAATTGTCGATCGACATGGCTGGCCTGAGCAATGGGCTGATTTACAGAAATCTGTTCAACAGAATCGGGTTCCCCTGGATCTGGTTCTCACGCTTTTCGAGCCCGATGACTTCAACCGTTTGTTTGCATCGGTCGATGCCATGAAGCAACTGGTCAGCGAGGCAACCACTCTTGCCGCCACTGCGGGCGTCGCAGGACTGCAAATAGATTTTGAAATCTACGATTTGGCACAACCACAACCCATCGAGAATTTCAGGACTTTTTTGCGGATGCTCTCGGGTCAATTGCGCCAGATGAACCCTCCCAGAAATCTTTCGGTTTTCTTTCCCGTCAGTGCGGAGCCGTCGCTATACGATGCCGAAGCGCTGAAAATGGCCGATCAGGTTGTGTTGCAGGGATACGATGTCCATTGGCGTGCCAGCAAAGCCGCAGGACCGGTGGCGCCACTCAAAGGCAGCGACAACTGGCACTGGGAAAAAATGGTGGCGCGCGGGGAAGCTCTTGGAATTGAGCGCGAAAAAATGCTGCTGGGCTTTCCCCTGTACGGGTATGAATGGCAAGTAAAGGGCAACAAGCCGCGCAGCGCCACATTGGGAACCGGGGTCGCAACATCGTTTTACCCGATTTCGCCTGAATTTCGCGGTGAGATGCAATTCAGTATTCAGGACAGGGTCAGACAATATGGTGCCACGCACGACCCCACCAGTGGTTCGTCTTACTATCAGTTCATAAATGGAGATGGTCAGTTTGTTGAAGGCTGGTTTGAAGACTGGTGGTCATTAGGGAAAAAGTCAGACTACCTGACCGCCGAAAGAATTGGCGGTATCGCTTTTTTCCTCATTGGTTACGATGATGGCCAATTGGTCAGGTTTTTCCTGCAAGAACGTAAACCGTACAGCCAGCCGGAGACGTCTGTACCAAAATCCAGCGATAGTCCACCCGCCGCAGATGTCCGCTAACAGCAATACCAATTAGTTGAACAACCATGGTCTTTAGCTCCAACATTTTCCTGTTCGCCTATCTTCCACTCTTTCTTGTCTGTTATTACCTGACTCCGTGGCGCTGGAAGTCAGCTTTGATTTTGTTTTTCAGCTACGCGTTTTATGGCTGGTGGAGGCCCGACTTTCTGGGTCTCCTGGTTGGAGTCACTGCGGTAAGTTACGCCTTCGCGCTGTCCATTGAGTCGACCACCGATGAAGCCAAACGTTATCGAGTGCTCACCATTGGCGTAACGATCAACCTATTGGCACTCGGTTACTTCAAGTATGCCAATTTTGGTGTTGCAAGCCTTAACGCTGCCCTGGTGCAAGTCGGACTGGAGCCATTTGAGTTTGCCCATGTATTGCTGCCCATCGGGCTGTCTTTCTACATTTTTCACGCCATCAGCTATCTGGTTGACATCTACCGTCGTGAAGCGCCGCCCGCACGGAATTTCGTCGATTTCGCTGCCTTTATTGCCCTGTTTCCGCATTTGGTTGCAGGTCCCGTGCTGCGATACCACTTGTTGGCGGCCCAGTTCAAGGAACGGAAACATTCCCTGGACAACTTCTCGCGCGGCTGTGTCATTTTTATGGTCGGCTTTTGCAAAAAGGTCCTTATTGCAGACACGGTTGCGCCCTTGGCTGATGCAGCATTCGGAACGACGACGCCAACACTGGCCGATGCGTGGCTTGGCGCCGTGGCATACACCATTCAACTATTCTTTGACTTTAGTGGCTATACCGACATGGCAATCGGCTTGGCGCTAATGATCGGATTCGTGTTTCCTGAGAACTTCAACGACCCTTATGTGTCCCGCTCGATTACCGAGTTCTGGAAGCGCTGGCACATGTCATTGTCGAATTGGTTGCGCGAGTACCTCTACATCGCACTCGGCGGCAATCGCAAGGGCGTTTTCCGGACCTATGTGAACCTGTTTCTCACCATGCTTTTAGGTGGACTATGGCACGGTGCCAATTGGACGTTTGTATTGTGGGGAGCCTACCACGGTGCAATTCTCGCTATCGAAAGATACTGGGAACAGCGGTTCGGCAAATCGCTTCTTCCGGGATGGGTCCGGGTCATCAAAACCATGCTGCTGGTGATTGTCGGATGGGTGGTATTCCGCGCAGCAGATATTTCAGGCGCGATGAACATGTTCTCCGGCATGCTTGGACTCAACGGCGTGGGCTTCAGCCCCGCCGTGCAGTGGCAAGTAACGCCTGACCGCCTGGGCGTTTTGGCCGTGGGTGTGGCTCTGGTTTACGCCATGCCCTGGCTCAAGCGAAACGGCGGGTCGTATTTGCGCTACCTTCTTGCACCTGCGTTCTTGTGGTCGGTTGCAACCCTGTCGTCCCAGGCATTCACCCCATTTCTCTATTTCCAATTTTAAGGAAGTACGACGATGACTATCGACTCTCAAGCCGCCCCCTGGCAATTGCCCACCCCGTTCCGCAGTATCGTGGCACTCGTCCTGCTTGGCACCATGCTCATCGGGGTTTGGGAAGTCGTCGCTGCCACCCGCAAAGTAGGCGCGGCAGACTTCCCGCACACGTTGACGGACTTCCGGGAAGGAAGAACCACCATCACACTGGAAAAACAACTGGAGAAGAACCTCCCCTCGCGCAAAGACCTGATTGCCTTTGCCAACACGGTGCGCTACATCCTTACCGGCGGCGGTGGAGATCAGGTCCGCGTTGGAAAAGATGGCTGGCTCTTTCTCACCGAAGAACTGCGCTTTGATGCCGGTGGCGGTGCAAATCTCAGTGCACGTGCCGACCTGCTGGCCGCAGCCTCCCGCAAGCTCGACACCATGGGCGTCAAGCTTGTGGTTGTGCTTGTTCCAGACAAAGCACGCATTCACGTGGGCAAACTGGCCAGTGCCGAATACCCTGCCTACAACCGGTCGCGCTACCAGGATGCATTCAAGGCGATTCAGTCACGCAACGTGGCGGTGGTTGACCTGCTTGAGCCCATGAGCAAAGCAGCGGAAAAGTCCGATGTCTATTACCGCACCGACACCCACTGGAACCAGGCCGGTGCCGAAATGGCAGCGCAAGCCGTGGCGTCCATGGTGCGCAAGCTTGGCGTCAATCTCAAACCCACGGTGTTTGAAACTTCGCCCGGCGGCGAAGCGGTCAAGCGACCCGGCGATCTCCTGCGACTGATGGGACTCGAAGACATCCCGGATGCCATGCGCCCTGCTGCCGACAACGAAGTCCCCATGGTTACAACCGAAAAAACCGATGGCAGCGCGGGCGGCCTTTTTGGCGACGCGGGTGTCTCAGTGGTTCTCACCGGCACGTCGTACTCTTTACGAGGAAACTTCCATGGCTATTTGCAGCAAGGGTTGCAAACCAAGGTGCTCAATGCGGCCAAAGATGGCGGTGGTTTCTTGCAGGCAACAACCGCTTATCTGAAAGATGAATCCTTTCAGTCAGCAAAACCCGACGTTCTGGTTTGGGAAATCCCCGAACGCTTTATGCTTGCCGCACTGGATGGTGAGCCAACCTGGCTGGCCAAGGCGGGCCTGCTCCCCTAGTACCGAGCAGAATCGGGATGTATTGCGAGCCATCCATATTGCTGGGCAGCTATTGATAGAACACCTTTAACCATGAACAAACTACGACTATTTCATATCATCGTAGCCTTTGGCGCTGCTGCGCTGTTTCAACTTTTCGCACCATGGGCTCATGCCGCCGATGCTGGCAAACCGCGAGCGCAATCCTCTTACATCATCGGTGACTCGATTGCGTATGGGTTGCAACTCGATGGCCTAGAAAGCAAACTGCAGGAGAGACTGGGCGGTCCCTCCAAAGTCAGCTATGACGGCGGACGGTCAATCACCACGCCTGGCAATCAAATTGGCAAGACGGCATTCGAGAGCGTTGAAGCGGACCAGAAGTTCATATCCACAGCCGATGTAATCGTCATTGTTCTCGGCATGAACGCAATGGAGGATGATTTTGACCAGCGCCAGCAGGAACTCATCCGCAAACTCAAAAGCATTGCACCGCAGGCTGCCTATTACTGGGTCGACATCGGTGCGACGGTAGATATCCATGCAAAAGTGTGGAATGCCCGCAACAAGATGATTTACGACAACGCATCCCGCCTGGGATACTCTGTCATCAGCCGATACAAAGCCATATTTGGCCCCAACGCCAATCCACTGGAGATTGCGGGCGGCAAGAATTTTCCCGGCTGGGCCGACGAAACTGGGATTGGTGGAAAGGGAAACATCCATGGTTATTACCCGGAATTGACACGGGCGATACTGGCGGCAGTGGCTCCGATGGCACCAGCCAAACCCGCAGTTGCAGCCCCCAGCGCCCCGACCGCAACCACGGCAGGCGCGCCCGGCTTTTCAACTTATATCCTTGGCGACTCGATTGCCTACGGACTGGGTATTGATGGCATCGAAAACAAGTTAAGAGTCAATTTTGGCGGAGTGACGCGGGTCAATTACGACGGTGGTCGATCGATCACCGGTCGAGGAACCCAAATACAGCAATCCGCCCTGGAAGCAATCGACGCCGACAGCCAGTTCATTGCATCGGCAGATGCCCTCATTCTCATCCTCGGAATGAGTCCAAGCGAGGTCTCCTTTGAAGACAGCCAACGCGTGCTCATTGAGAAAATCCGGAAAGTTTCGCCCAAAGTTCGCATTTTCTGGGTGGACATCGGTGCAACGGTCTCAACACACGCCAAATTCTGGAGTGGCCGCAACAAGAGCATCTACAAAAATGCTGACAGTCTCAACTACACCGTCATCAGCCGCTACAAAGCCATATTTGGCCCGACTGCTGACCCGCTGAATATCAAGTCAGGAGCCAATTTTCCTGGCTGGGAAAATGAGGGCGGACTTGCCGGACCTGGAAATATCCACGGGTATTACTCAGAACTGTCGGATGCGGTCATCCGTGCCATCGGAGCGGCCACGGGAAAACCGGTCAAGGTCAAGAAGGTGCGAACCGCCTGTATCCGTCAGCCACAGATATATACCTACGTGCTGGGTGACTCACTGGCGTTCGGACTCCACAAGGAACGTTTGGCTCTCAAAATGCAGACCGAGTTCGGGGGCTCAACCCGCATCAGCTATGACTCAGGCAGGTCAATCACCACACCAGGCTCACACATCAAGAAATCTGCGCTTGAGAGCGTTGACATTGACAGGGAACACATAGCAAAGGCTAACATTATTATTATTTCCCTTGGCACCAACCAGAACGAAGAATCCTTTGGCGCCAGCCAAATTCAGTTAATGGAAAAGCTGAAAGCGATCGCTCCCAAGGCCAAGTACTACTGGATTGATATTGGTGCAACCATATCCATGCAAGCTGCTGGCTGGAGTGCGCGCAATAAAATTATTTACGACCAGGCTGAACCGCTTGGGTATTCAGTTATCAGCCGCTACAAGGCCATTTTTGGACCGGCTGCTGATCCGCTCAATATCACGCCCGGTAGAAACTTCCCAGACATGGAGACCGAACCGGGATACGGAGGACCTGGCAACATTCACGGCGCCTACCCCGCTCTGACCGAGGTCATACTGGACACCATTTCCCAACATTTTGGCTGCATTACAGAAAAATTGGCTTATAGCAATCACACTGCGGGCCAATGACCATCGAATAAAAAAGCTCCAATCTAAAACGGAATATCGTCATCCATATCGTCAAAACCACTGGCAGGACGGGGTGGCGGCGCTTGGCGGGTAGCCGGAGCGGCGGCGGCCCGGGCTGGCGCAGCCGCGCGTCGGGGCGCGCTGTCGTAGTTGCCGTCATCACCTGACGGTTCTCCCATGCCTTCGCGGGCACCGAGCATCTGCATTTCGTTAGCAATGATGTCGGTGGCGTATTTCTCGACGCCATCCTTGTCGGTGTACTTGCGCGTCTTGATGCGGCCTTCCACATAGACTGGGCGTCCCTTTTTCAGGTACTGCCCCACGATTTCGGCCAGTTTGCCAAAGAACGTGACGCGATGCCACTCGGTCTCTTCAACCATTTCACCGGATTTGTTCTTGTACTTGCTGCTGGTCGCAATCGTGATATTGGCCACGGGCTCGCCGCTGGGCAAATAACGGATCTCGGGGTCTCGGCCCAGGTTGCCGACCAGAATGACTTTATTGACGGATGCCATGGGATTCCTAATGGTTTGTGGGGTCAGATCATGCAGAGTTTATCCCGGCTTTGCGGCGGGGTGTGCGGCTGCCGCACGAGGCGCCTGCATGGGCCAGGCTACCACCAGCCAAGCCAGCATGGCCAGCGCGCACACGCCAAACAAGGTTTGCGCGCCGTAACCCTTGACCAACCAGCCGCCCAGCGCACCACCCGCAAAGAAGCCCAGAGACTGCAAACTGTTGTACACACCCAGCGCCGTGCCACGCGCACCCGCAGGCGCCACGCGTGATGCCATGCTGGGCTGGCTGGCCTCCAGAACGTTGAATCCGCAGAAGAACACAAACAGCAGCATGGCCAGTACGGTGATCGAGGGCTCCGTGGACACAACGGCCAGCAGGCCTATCTGCACCAGCGCAATCAAGCCAACAGACGACAGGAACACAGCGCGCAGGTACCCCCGCTTTTCCAGCGGAAACAGCGTCGCACCCATTACAAAGAACGAGCCCAGCACGGCTGGCAGGTAGACCCACCAATGGTGGTCTTTGGAGAGCCCGGCCTGCACCAGCATGGCTGGCAGCGCCACCCACATTGCCAACTGCACCGCGTGCAGCATGAACACCCCAAAGTTCAGACGCACCAGTGCTGGCAGACGCAAAACCGTCAGCAAACTCTCACCCAGTCTGGCTGGCAACTCTTCCACGTGTTTTGCAGGTTCCGGCGGCACCCACCACAGCACCACCGCAATCCCCGACACCGCCAGCACAGCAGTCAGCACAAAAATTCCGCTCAAACCCAGCAAGGTATTGAGGAGCGGCGAGAGCACCAGCGAAATGGCAAACATCAGCCCGATGCTGGCACCCACCATGGCCATAGCTTTGGTGCGCACCACATCGCGGGTCTGGTCCGCCAGCAAAGCCGTCACAGCCGCAGAAATGGCACCGGCGCCTTGCAGCGCCCGCCCGGTCACCAGCCATTCCATGGTAGGCGCGAGGGCGGCCAGGATACTGCCCGCGGCGAAAATGACCAGCCCGATCACCATGACCCGCTTGCGACCAAAGCGGTCCGACGCCACGCCAAACGGAATCTGCAAAAAGCCTTGCGTAAGGCCATAAATGCCCATGGCCAGCCCCACCAGAGCCGGATCATCCCCACCGGGGTACTTGCCCGCCTCCAGAGCAAACACCGGCAGCACCAGGAACAGACCCAGCATGCGAAACGCAAAGATCATCGCCAGAGATGCGCTGGAACGGCGCTCTTGCGGCGACATGGTGGTGGAAGTGGGCGCGGAGCTGGCGTGCGCGGGCGGTTTGGGTGGCGAAGACAAAGCAGTTATTCGTGGGCTGGCGAAGAAGGCGCCATTGTCGCGCATCCTCCAGGTTTGAATATGCGCTCGCTTGGCGCCGGTGCGCTGACCAACTTTACATGAACATACTCTGTACAGGAAGTTAATGACCGCGAAAGCTTATGGAGCTCCAGCTGGTTTATGACCCAGGGCATTGCCTGGGGTGACAAGTCAGCACGCTCGCGACAGGCATAGAGCAGCAAGGGGGCATCGACCGGCATTCCGCAGAAGGAATATGCCTAAAGATCTCGTAAATATTGAATTTATAGCTATGTTTTTGATAGCACCAATTGCTTTTAACTGAAGCACAGATGCAATCTAGATCGGGACTCGTTCGAGCCGAATAGGCCGCCTCAACGCACAGCACGTCAACGTCGGCAGCGAGCGAACCTGCGGAGGCACTTGCCGCCGACTACGCAGCAAGTGCTAACAAGGTCGTGCTACGGAACAGGATTGGCCGTGCGTGGTGGAGCCCATCCTCGATTGAGCCTGTGTGCTTTGGATGCCGGACAATTGGACAATGACCCGCATCGCCGTTATCGACTTCGAAACCACTGGCCTCTCCCCCGCCATGGGCGATCGCGCCACGGAAATTGCCATCGTCATGCTGGAGGGCGGCGAGGTGGTGGGGCGCTTTCAGAGCCTGATGAACGCGGGGGTGCGTATTTCGCCCTTCATCGAGTCGTTTACCGGCATCAGCAACGCCATGATCCAGGCCGCGCCGCCTGCGGCCGAGGTGATGGCCGCAGCCAGCCGCTTTGTTGGCGACACGCCCATGGTGGCGCACAACGCCTCGTTTGACCGGCGCTACTGGCAGGCCGAGCTGGCCCGCATCGACCTGCCCGCCGCGCAGCCCTTTGCCTGCACGGTGTTGCTGTCCCGACGCGTCCACCCCGAGGCGCGCAGTCACTCGCTGGGTGCCCTGGCGGCGCTGCACCGGCTGCCCAGCGCAGGCCGCGCCCACCGCGCCCTGGCCGATGCCGAGGTGGCCGCTACGCTGCTTCAGCGCATCCAGACGGACCTGTGCCAACGCTTTGAACTGCCCGAAGCGTGCCACCCGCTGCTGATGAAGATTCAGTCCAGCCCCAGGCACGCCATGGCGGGGGTGGTGAAAAAGTATTTCGCAGCTGCATAAGTGGATCTCGCGGCTGCGTGGGCACAAACTGCGGTCGATCGGAAGTTCCGTTTCCGGTCACCCCCCGACGGCGCCACCTGGAAAGTTGGCAGTGTCATCGGTTATATCAGCTATCCAACGCTATAAATCGCTGGCTCCTGACGCTTACGCAGCAGGAGCCACGGTCGGTTTTACCAGTATCCCAACGCCTTCCACCAGACTCCGCCCACCAATACCCAGACCGCGAGGTTGACCAGGCTCATCACGAACCCGACTCGCCACCAGTGGCCCAACGTGACATAGCCGGAGCCGAACACGATGGGCGATGTGCCAGTGGCGTAGTGCGTCAGTGTCATCATGATCGATGACACGGCGGCCAGCAGCAGAGCGAACGGCATGGCCGGTGCGCCCAGCGCGATGCCGGCGGCGAAGAAAGCGCCAAACATGGCGGTGATATGTGCGGTGGTGCTGGCAAAGAAGTAGTGTGCGTACAGGTACACCAGGGTCAGCAGCGCCACGGCCCCAACCCAGCCCAGGCCCAAACTGAGAATGCCGCTTTGCACCGCCTTGGAAAACCAGGTTATCAAACCCAGCTTGTTGAGGAATGTGGCCATCATTACCAGCGCTGAAAACCAGGTCACGGTGTCCCACGCACCCTTTTCCTTGAGTACATCGTCCCAGTCCAGCACACCACTGGTCAACAGCAGAGCCAGACCCAAGGCCGCAGCGGCGGTGGCGTCCACCTCATAGCCGGCACCAAGCACCATGGCTGGCACCCCGGCCCACAGCATCAGCAGCAGTGCAAATACCGCCAGCAGGATTTTTTCACTGGTTTTGACCGGGCCTAGTTCGGTCAGACGCTCCTGCGCAAATTGGCTGGCCTGCGGCGTGTCCTTTATCTCCGGTGGCGACAGCCAGTACAGCACCAACGGCATGAGCAACATGGCAGCAAGGCCCGGCAGCAGCATTGCCAGCGCCCAGGTCGACCACGTCAGCGAGATCTGCGCCCCGGTGGCCTCAGCGACAAACTTCACGACCAGCGGGTTGGGCGCAGTGGCCGTGATGAACATGGCGGAAGTGATCGGATTGGCGTGGTAGTTGACCAGGGCCAGGTAGCGACCGATGCGACCCTGCGTGCCGTGCTCGGGGGTGGAGTCGAAGCTGATGGCGATGGAGCGCATGATCGGGTGCATGATGCCGCCGCCGCGCGCGGTATTGCTCGGGGTGACCGGTGCCAGCACCAGTTCGGACAAACCCAGCGCGTAACCGATTCCCAGTGTCTTCTTGCCAAACAGGCGGATGAAGAAATAGCCGATGCGCGCGCCCAGCCCGGTCTTGATCAGGCCACGCGAGATCATGATGGAGAACCCAATCAGCCAGATCAGGGGGTTGGAGAAACCACTCAGCGCGTCGGCGACAGCCGCCGCGGGCTTGTTGTTGGTAACCCCGGTGATGGCCACCAGTGCGATGGCAATCATCGCCAGTGCCCCAATCGGCATGGCCTTGCCAATGATGGCAGCAATGGTGCCGATGAACAGTGCCAGCAAATGCCAGGCTGCGGGTGTCACCCCGTCTGGCACCGGGATGACAAACCAGATGGCCAGTGTGATGGCGATGGCCAGCAAAGCGGGTGCCGTTCGGATGGAAGATTCTTGTTGCATGATCAGACTTCTCCTTGGTGCTGCCCAGTATCGAAAAACAGCGCCATTTGCGCATCCGTGCCATTCGCCTCCCACGCCTGCGTAGAAATACGCAGAGACGCGGCCATCGGCTCCACGTGCCGCTGCAATACGCTATCGTTGGCGCTGTTGCCTTAACTGCCCATTCTTTGGTTGCCTTGAAACCCTTGACCTTCTCCACGCTGCGTGGTCTGCCCTGGCGCAGCGGGTTGCGCTGGTGCCTGCTGGCGCTGGGCGCGGGCGTGGTGATCGCGGCTGCGGGGTATTGGGCAGAGCAACGCGAAATGCACAGCCGCATTCAGGCTTTGCAGCAGGTCGCGCAATCCACCGTGATGGGCCTGCAGGGTATTGCTGAAAAGCACGGTTTTTTGCCCTACGCAGCGGCTCGGCATCCGGATGTGCTGGCCTTGCTGGAACAACCCGCCAATCGCACATTGACCGCTCGGGTCAACCGTGATTTGCAGGAGTTCAAGGAGCGCACGGATTCTGCCGCGCTGTTTGTGATGAATACCGATGGTTTGACCCTGGCCGCCAGCAACTGGAATACGGCGGGCAGTTTTGTTGGCCAATCCTACGGGCAGCGTCCCTATTTCCAGCAAGCCCTGACAGGGCAGCACAGCTATTTTTACGGTGTCGGACTGACCACCGGAGCGCCGGGTTTTTTCATTGCCGAACCGGTACGCAAGGGCGACCGGGTGGTCGGTGTGATGGTGGTCAAGGTGAGTTTTGATGCACTTGAGCGCTCCTGGGCGGACAGCCTCGACCCACGGGTTTTGCTCGACCGTCGCGGTGTCGTGTTTCTCAGCTCAGAGCCGCAGTGGCTATACCACAGCCGTGCGGAACTCAGCAGCGCCGACAGGGCCGCGCTGGCGGATAACGGCCAATATGGTGCGCGGGCCAGCTACCCGCTTCTGCCCTGGCAGGTGCGCCAGATGACCGGCCCCTCCTCGTACGCGCTGGGAACGCTGGTCAAGTCGCAGGCACGCAACCTTCTGGCGCTGGAGGCCGTTCTGCCGGAGCTGGGCTGGACGCTGGTGGTCACCAGTGATCTCCATGGCGTAGCCCAGGCCAGAGCGGAGGCGCAGGCGCTAGCCACTTTGCTGGCAGCCGTGTTGCTGCTGGCGGGCCTGTACTGGCGCCTGCATGAGCGCCGTTTTGCCGAACAACGCCAGGCCAAGCGTGATCTGGAGCAACGGGTGCAGGAACGCACCCGTGACCTGGAGCAGGCGCAGGCGTTTCGCAAGGCGATGGAGGACGCACTGCTGGTGGGCATGCGCGCACGCGATCAGGCGGGACGCATCATTTACGTCAACCGTGCTTTTTGTGACATGGTGGGATACCGCGCCGATGAACTGCTGGGCTGTTCGCCGCCCTACCCGTATTGGCATCCGGACGAATTGGAAACCTATCGGCGCGATCGCGAGGCATCCATGTCGAGCGCAGCCCGTCCCTACGGTTTCGAGTCGCGCATACGCCACCGCGCAGGGCACGATGTGATCACGCGGGTGTACACCGCACCGCTGATCGATGCCCAGGGACACAACCAGGGATGGATGAGTTCGGTCGTTGATATCACCGCGCAAAAGCAGGCCGAGGATCGCCAGCATGAACAGGAGCGCCAGTTGCAGCGCAGCGCGCGTCTGGCCAGCGTGGGCGAAATGGCATCAACTCTGGCGCACGAACTCAACCAGCCGCTGATGGCGTTGTCAAATTTTGCCGTCGCGGCACGCACTATCGCTGCACAGGCGCAGATGGAGGTGCTGGTGGCGGCGCTGGACGACATGGTGGAGCAATCGCAGCGCGCCAGCGAAATTGTGCGGCGTGTGCGCGGCTTCATCAACCCAAGCCGGGGCAGTTATGAGGACTGTGATGTGCATGCGGTGATCGGCCACTCGCTGGCGCTGCTGAAGTCGGAACTGGAGCGCCAATCCATCACGGTGACGCAGCGCCTGAGCGAGGCGTTGACCCTGGTGCGCGGCAACCGCGTACTGCTGGAGCAGGTGCTGATCAACCTGCTGCAGAACGCAGCCCAGGCGATGCAGGGGCAGCCGCCGGCACAGCGGGTGATCGACATCGAAACACAGTTGCTGGAGCGCTCGGTGCAGATTCAGGTTGGCGATGCAGGACCGGGCGTGCCCGACGCCATGCTGGCGCAGGTGTTTACGCCGTTCTTCAGCACCAAGTCAGACGGTCTCGGACTTGGACTCAATATCTGCCGCACCATCGTCGAAGCCCACGGCGGCCACTTGACCGTAGCCAACCGCGCCGCTGGCGGTGCCGTTTTCACCTTTACCCTGGCGCTGAGCGTATGAGTGATACCGCCCTGACCCTGTATGTGGTCGATGATGACGAAGCGCTACGGCGTTCGTTGCTGCTGTTGTTGTTCTCCCAGGGGATGGCGGTGCGCGGTTTTGACTCGGGTGAGGCTTTCCTGCAGGCGCTGGATGCGCAGCAGGTTGGTTGCGTCATCCTGGATCTGCGCATGGCTGGCATGAGCGGACTGGTGGTGCTCGAACAATTGCGCATGCGCCAGAGTCCGTTGGTGGTGCTGTTCCTGTCGGGGCACGGGACGATTCCGATGGCGCTTGAAGCCGTGCGGCTCGGGGCGTTCGACTGGGTCGTCAAGCCCGATACGCAGCAATTGCTGGAGAAACTGCCTCTGGCAATGGCCGAAGCGCAGGTCCGAGCGGATGCGTTAACGCGATGGCGCGAGCTGACACCACGCGAGCGAGAGGTGGCACGCCAGGTGGGCTTGGGCCAGTCCAACAAGGAGATCGCCCGCCGGCTGGTGCCTGTCTGCAGTCCCCGTTCGGTCGAGACGCATCGGGCCAGCCTGTTTGCCAAGCTCGGGCTGGCCAACGACAACGAGTTGGGACGCTGGCTGGTGCGGCATGCCTGGCTGGGGTAACGTCGGCCGCTGCGACGCCAGCCAGACTTGCCGCTACCATGGCGCATGCCATTTACTGCCCCTTTCCCGATCCGCAGCCTGGTCGACATCCGCCGGCTGGAAGAAACACCGCTTGCCGATGCACTCACCCTGGGCAGCACCTACGAGATTTTTCAAAGCTCGGCCGCTGCGTTTGGCGACAAGACTGCGCTGACCTTTTTGCGCACCGCCAACGCGCACGACGAGCCGGTTCGCTGGTCGTATGCCGAATTGCTGGCCGGTATCCACCAGACGGCCAATCTTTTGCACCGCCTGGGTGTGTTGCCTGGCGATGCCATTGGCGTATTGCTGCCGGGCTGCCTGGACTACCACCTGGCGCTGTGGGGCGGTGAGGCCGCCGGCATTGTGCAGCCGCTCAACCCGCTGCTGAGCGACGAAAAACTGGTGTCCCTGCTCAACGCCGGCAAGGCCAAAGTGCTATTTGCCTGGGGCTCTGACGACGATGCGGGCATCTGGTCCAAGGCCCTGCGCATACGCATGCAGGTGCCGACCCTGACGCACGTGCTGCGGGTGGCACCTCTGGACGCTGCACCCGCCGGGCCCATGCCAGAGGGTGTGCTGGACTTCGATGTTGAACGCAGGCGCGAATGCAGCGACAGGCTGCTGAGTGGTCGCTGCATCGCCTCCAGCGACATTGCAGCCTACTTTCATACCGGCGGCACCACCGGTGCGCCCAAACTGGCACGCCACAGCCATGGTGCCCAGGTGTTTACGGCCTGGGTATGCGTGCAGCTGCAAGGCACGCGCGCGGACGACGTGGTGATCAATGGCTACCCGCTGTTCCACGTTGCCGGTGTATTGCCCGGGGCGTTGACATCGTTTGCAGCCGGGTCAGAGGTTGTCATGCCGACCACGGCCCTGTTTCGCAACCGCGATGTCATTGCCAATTACTGGCGCCTGGTCGAGCGCTACCGTGCCACAGTGGTGTCGGCAGTTCCCACTGTTCTGGCGGCGCTGGCCAACGTGCCAGCGGATGACGCGGACATCTCCACGTTGCGCTATTGCCGCACCGGGGCTGCCCCCATGAGCCCGGACCTGGCAGCACGCTTTGAAGCGCAGTTTGGAATTCACGTGCACGAGAGCCTGGGCATGACTGAAATGGCTGGCATTTCCACCATCACCCCGCCCGGGGTCAACGCCCCGGTTGGGTGTGTCGGGTTTCGCCTGCCGTACACGCACATGCGCGTGGTGGCGTTGGACGACCAGGGCAACCCCACCGACCGTGACATGCCTCCCGGCGAGCAAGGCATGGTGATCTTCAAATCACCCAACCTGTTCTCGGGTTTTGTGGATTCGCGCGACAACCAGCATGCCCTGACTGCCGACGGCTGGCTGGCCACCGGCGACCTGGGTTGGCTGGACGACCAGGAGCGCCTGAACCTCAGCGGTCGCTCCAAAGACTTGATCATTCGCAGCGGGCACAACATCGACCCCAAGGTCATCGAAGACGCCATGGCCAGCCACCCGGCAGTGCAACACTGCGCAGCCGTGGGCGAACCCGATCCCTATGCTGGCGAATTGCCGGTGGTGTTCGTCACACTGAAGCCCGGTGCAATGGCGGATGTGGACGAATTGCTGACCTATGTGCGTGCGCACGTGGACGAGCCTCCCGCACGCCCCAAATCGGTGACGGTGCTGGCCAATATGCCCATGACGCTGGTGGGCAAAATCTTTAAACCGGAACTGCGCCAATTGGCAGCCAAAACCAGTACCCAGCCCAACGCACCCGGCAGCGAACCGCAAACCTGACACGCGCACCCGCACCCACGAAACTGCGTTGCAAGGCAACAATCACTATCATGGTGGGTTTCCCCAAACGCGGGGCAGAACCATTTTTTCAGCGGGCTCCACCTTGAACACAACTCCAGACGGCACTGCGGTGCCCCAAGACCCGCAAGGCACCTACCTGGCCCGCGCGCTGCAACAGCAGACCATCAGCATCCGTGGCGCGCGCACGCACAACCTCAAAAACATTGACCTGGACATCCCGCGCAACCAGCTGGTGGTGATCACCGGTTTGAGCGGCTCTGGCAAGTCCAGCCTGGCGTTTGACACGCTGTATGCCGAGGGCCAGCGCCGTTACGTGGAGAGTCTGTCCACCTATGCGCGCCAGTTTTTACAGCTGATGGACAAGCCGGATGTGGATGTAATCGAAGGCCTGTCGCCGGCGATTTCGATTGAACAGAAGGCCACCAGCCACAACCCACGCTCCACCGTGGGCACCGTGACCGAGATCCACGACTACCTGCGCCTGCTGTTTGCCCGCGCCGGCACGCCCTACTGCCCCGAGCACAACCTGCCGCTGCAAAGCCAGACGGTGAGCCAGATGGTGGATGCCGTGCTGGCATTGCCGCTCGACACGCGCCTGATGATTCTGGCCCCTGTGGCACGCGAGAAGAAAGGCGAGTTTCTGGACGTGTTTGCGGAGATGCAGGCCCAGGGCTATGTGCGCTTTCGCATCAACGGCAAGACCTTTGAGTTTGATGACCTGCCCGCGCTCAAGAAGACCGAGAAGCACGACATCGACGTGGTCATCGACCGCATCAAGGTACGCGCCGCGCCAGTTCAGGCACAGCCCGCTGAAGATCCCGCAGCCAGCATTGCCGCCCGTACCGAATACGACAACCTGAAGCAGCGCCTGGCCGAGAGCTTTGAGGCCGCCTTGCGCCTGGCCAACGGGCGCGCCATTGCCATGGAGATGGATACGCCGAATCACTCCGAATTTGATAGCGCACTACATAATATCGGCGAGGGTTTCAAGGCAAAAGAGCACTTATTCAACGCCAAGTTTGCCTGCCCCGTGTGCAGCCACTCCATTCAAGAGCTGGAACCGCGCCTGTTCTCGTTCAACTCACCGGTAGGCGCCTGCCCGGTCTGCGATGGTCTGGGGCAGCAGGACTTTTTTGACCCGACCCGCGTGGTGGCATTCCCATCCCTGAGTCTGGCCAGCGGTGCCATCAAGGGCTGGGACCGGCGCAATGGCTATTACTTTTCCATGCTGGAGAGCCTGGCCAAGCACTACAGGTTTGATATTGACAAGCCGTTTGACTCGCTGCCGCCCGAAGTGCAGCACGCCATCCTGCAGGGCTCGGGCGAGGAAGACATCAAGTTCAGCTACGTGATGGACTCCGGTGCGTCACAGGGCAAGAAGCTGACCAAGAAGCACCCGTTCGAAGGAATCCTGCCCAACATGGCCCGGCGCTACCGGGAGACCGACTCGGCTCTGGTGCGCGAAGACCTGGCCCGCTACCGCAGCACCCAGCCCTGCCAGGCCTGCAACGGCTCGCGCCTGCGTCTGGAAGCCCGCCACGTGAAGGTGGGTGAAGGCGACCAGGCCCGCGCCATTTTCGAAATCAGCCGCTCCACCCTGCGTGAAAGCTACGCGTACTTTCAGACCCTGACCATGCACGGCGCCAAAGGTGACATTGCGGCCAAGGTAGTGCGCGAGATCGGCCTGCGCCTCAAATTTCTCAACGACGTGGGCCTGAACTACCTGAGCCTGGACCGTAGCGCCGAGACGCTGAGCGGTGGCGAGAGCCAGCGCATTCGCCTGGCATCGCAAATTGGCTCGGGCCTGACCGGCGTGATGTATGTACTGGACGAACCCTCCATCGGACTGCACCAACGCGACAACGACCGCCTGATCGATACGCTGAAACACCTGCGCGACATTGGCAACAGCGTGCTGGTGGTGGAGCACGACGAAGACATGATGCGTGCGGCCGACCACATCATCGACATGGGCTTGGGCGCCGGCGTGCACGGTGGGCGCGTCATTGCGCAAGGCAACTTCGACGCCGTCAAGGCCAACACGCAGTCGCTCACCGGGCAGTACCTGGCGCAGACGCTGCAGATTGCCGTTCCCAAGCGCCGAACACCCTGGCTGCCCACGGTGGCTCCCAAGCCGGGGGATGAAGACCGGTACAAAACCAAACAGGCTCCCAGCCCCGCCGCCGTGCGCCGTGCCGAACGCGAAGCGCACCACCGGGCCACCCAAGGCGAGTTGCAGACGCTGCGCGTGGTGGGTGCCACTGGGCACAACCTGAAATCCGTGAGTGTGGACTTCCCGGTGGGGCTATTCACCTGTGTGACCGGTGTATCGGGCTCAGGCAAGTCCACTTTAGTCAACGACACGCTGTACGCGGCAGTGGCCCGCACCATCTACCGCGCGCACGAAGAGCCAGCGGCGCACGAGGCCATTGAAGGCATCGAGCATTTCGACAAGGTCATCAATGTGGACCAGTCACCGATTGGGCGCACACCGCGATCCAACCCGGCCACCTATACCGGCCTGTTCACACCGATCCGCGAGCTGATGGCCGAGGTGCCCACGGCTCGAGAGCGCGGCTATGGCCCCGGGCGTTTCAGCTTCAATGTGGCCGGTGGCCGCTGCGAGGCCTGCCAGGGTGACGGCATGGTCAAAGTGGAGATGCACTTTTTGCCCGACGTGTATGTGCCCTGTGACGTGTGCGCGGGCATGCGCTACAACCGCGAGACGCTGGAAGTGCAGTACAAGGGCAAGAACATCGCGCAGATCCTGGAAATGACGGTGGAAGCGGCCTTCGATTTCCTGCAGGCGGTGCCTACCATCGCGCGCAAGCTGCAGACGCTGCTGGATGTGGGCCTGAGTTACATCAAGCTGGGACAAGCAGCCACCACGCTGTCCGGCGGCGAGGCGCAACGTGTGAAGCTGGCACTGGAGCTGAGCAAGCGCGACACCGGGCGCACGCTGTACATCCTGGACGAGCCCACCACCGGCCTGCACTTTGCCGACATTGACCTGTTACTGAAAGTCTTGCACCAGTTGCGCGACGCGGGCAACACCATCGTCGTCATCGAACACAACCTGGATGTCATCAAAACCGCCGACTGGCTGATCGACATGGGACCTGAAGGTGGCTCCGGTGGCGGTACGGTGCTGGGCGTGGGCACACCCGAGGACATTGCGGCCAATCCGGACAGCCATACGGGACGTTATTTGCAGCGTCTTTTGCTGCCCTGACACCAGTCAGTTATGTGATACTTTGGCGCATGCAGATGAATCAACAGCCATTCATGCACTTTTTCCAATTCCTGGGCCTGGCGTGAAGCTTTTGCACTATCTGGCCGCCGTGTGCGGGGGCCTCTGCCTGTCCCTGGCACTGGCGTCAAGCGCCGCACAGGCTGTCGAAACTGCGCCCCACGATCCCCGCAAGTCACTCACCCAGTACAAGATTGACACGTGGCAGACCGAACAGGGTTTGCCGCTCAATACCGTTCAGTCGCTTCTGCAAACCCGGGACGGTTACCTCTGGATCGGTACCGCAGGCGGATTGGCCCGCTTTGACGGCGTGCGTTTTGCAGTCTTCGATGCCTTGCAGGCTCCCGATATGGCGTCGCAACCGGTGTTCGGCTTCATGGAGGACGCGCAGGGGAACCTGTGGATCGGCCATGCCAAGGGCGCTTCTGTCTACCGCAATGGGTTGTTTGAGGTGGCCATCTCCGCCGAAGTCACCAAATCGCGGCGCGTCTGGGCCTTTGCGCAGGCGAAGGACGGCGCCATATGGGCAGCGACCGAAAACGGGCTAGTGCGGTGGTTCAATGGGCTGACCAGGGTCTACCAACAAGCCGACGGGCTGCCCACCAACCGGCTGCGTTCGCTGGCCTTTGACCGGGAGGGGACGCTGTGGATTGGCACCACGGGCGGGGGCCTAGTTTCATTCGCCCAGGAGCGTTTTCAGGTCCATGACCCGTCGAACGGGTTTCCCCATCGGGAAGTTCGCTACGTGCTGGCCGACCCCGACGGCAGCATTTGGGCGGCAACGGCCGGGGGGGGTCTTGCCCATGTCAGAGACGGGAAAATCCGCACCTACACGGTTGCAGACGGCCTTCCCACCGACCAGCTCACGTCCCTTGCGCGGGATGCGCAGGGCGCACTCTGGATTGGAACCTGGGGTGCTGGAGTCAGCCGGATGCATGCGGGGCGGTTTACGGCACTGGCTTCTGCGGGCGGCCTGGCAGGAGAGCAAATCTGGTCGGTTCAGGTGGACCGCGAAGGCAGCGTCTGGGTTGGCACCTGGGTCGGCGGACTCAACCGGTTGCGCCCGCGCCCTTTTGACGCGCTCGGCGCCGCGGAAGGGCTTTCCAACGACAACACCCGCTCCGTCCTGCATGCGCGTGACGGTGTGACCTGGGTGGCCACGTCCGGCGGCGGACTGAACCGGTTGCAGGGCAACCGGCTGACCCATTTGCACAAAAAGGATGGCTTGCCCACGGAAGAAATTTCTGGCTTGCTGGAGGACAGAGACGGATCCCTCTGGATCGGCACGTACACGTCCGGTGTTGCACGGCTGCGCCAAGGCCGCATCGATACCTTCGGTCTTGCGCAGGGCCTGCCGCATGTCGAGATCCGGGCGTTGTACCAGGACCGCGGGGGCACACTGTGGGCCGGCACCCGCGCGGGGCTTGCCCGGTTCAACGGAAAAGGGTTCACCCCGGTGCGCGAGGCGGGTGCGCCACTGGAAGGGGTTTCCAGCATTCTGGAAGACCGCAGTGGAACGCTCTGGTTTGGTACCCCGGGGCAAGGTCTGTACCGCTGGCGCAATGGCGCTTTCTCAACCCTGACCACCACGGATGGACTGGTTTCCAACTGGATCATGGCGCTGTATGAGGACGCGGCATCAAGTCTGTGGATCGGCACCAGCGGGCAAGGCATCAACCGCCTGCGCGATGACAAAATGACGGCCATCCGCCCCACCGATGGACTGTGGGACGGCAGTGCCCTGACCATTCTGGAGGACAGCACAGGCCATTTCTGGATGACCTGCAACCGCGGGTTTTACCGTGTGGCCCGCGCGGATCTGGATGCGTTTGTGGAGGGCCGGCTGGACAAGGTTGTCTCGACCGGTTTCGGACCCGGCAACCTGTTGCGCAGCACGTCCTTTGCGGGCAGCCTTCAACCCGCAGGCGCCATCGACGCCAACGGACACCTGTGGCTGCCTTCCGCCAAGGGTCTGGTCATCGTGGACCCGCTGCGCCTGCCCGATGCCGGCGAGCCGCCCGCCATCACGCTGGAGAACGTGCTGGTTGACGGCGTGAACCTGCCCGGCGGGTCCGATGTCGTGCTTCCTCCCGGTTCACTGCCGCTGTCCATCCGTTACACGGCCATGACACTGCTCAACGCCGAGCGCACACAGTTCCGCTACAAACTCGATGGCATCACGCGCGACTGGGTGGATGCCGGTCGCAACCGGGAAGCCGTGTTTCCGGCCTTGCCCCATGGTGCCTACCAGTTCCGCGTCGCTGCGTCGGTGGACGGCAAGCGCTGGAGCGAAATGAAGGATGCACTCCCGGTTACGGTGCAGCCCCACATCTACCAAACGCCGTGGTTCATGGCCTTGGCGCTGGTTTCAACGGTGGGCGGCGCGGTGGCACTGTTTCGCCTGCGTACCCGCAGCCTGCGCGCACGACACGACGAGATGGAACGCCTGGTGGCCAGCAGGACCGAAGAGCTGCGCCTGGCAAACGAGCATCTGTCACGGCTTTCGTTTGTCGACTCCCTCACCGGACTGGCGAACCGCCGCCGCTTTGATGCCGCACTGGAACAGGAATGGCGACGCGCCAACCGCAGCCAGACCCATCTGGCAGTTCTGATGGCCGACATCGACGGATTCAAGCTGTACAACGACCACCTGGGGCATCCCGAAGGCGACCGGTGTCTGGTCGCCATTGCCGATGTCTTTGCCCAATCGCTGGGACGGGCTGGCGATCTGGCAGCGCGCTACGGCGGCGAGGAGTTTGTTGTGCTGATCCCGGGAACCGATCACGCAGCAGCCATGAAGATTGCCGAGAGTTTGCGCGCAGCCTGCGAAGCCCGGGCGATTGCCCACCCCGATGCGTCGGTGGGGCCGGTTGTCACGATCAGTGTGGGGGTGGCGTCCTGCATCCCTTCGGACGACACGTCTGCCACATCGCTCGTGGCACAGGCCGACGCCGCGCTGTACCGTGCCAAGCAGGACGGGCGCAACCGGGTGCGCTGAACAACCCGGCGCTCGGGGGCTACTTGGCTGCGGCGCTGGGCCGTGCCGCAACCCGGTCGCGCCAGGCCTGCAATGCCGGCATGCCTTCCTTGGCGGGATTGAATTTCATGAGCCGGGCAAATTCAATGGCACAAAAGGCCGTGATGTCGGCAATGGTGAAACGCTCCCCGGCCAGCCAGGTCTGGCGCTCCAGCACGTGGTCGAACCACCCGGCAACTTCGCGCACCTTGTGCGACTGCGACTGACCGAACTCGGGAAACTGCGGCTGCTCCAGCGGCGCCAGGCCCGGGTGGGTGTGACGCACCGTGTTGGCAATGCTGCCCAGCAGATACAACTCAGCCCGGCGATCGGCCATTTCTATGAAGGCACGCTCTTCAAAGCCCTGCCCCATCAGGTTGGGCTCCGGATGGAGCCCTTCGAGGTAGGTGCAGATAGCGCGCGTCTCGGTCAGCACACGGCCATCATCAAGCTCCAGAGCCGGCACCTTGGCCAGCGGGCTTTTGGCACGGTAGGCATGGCCCTTGTGCTCCTGGGCATTGAGGTCCACATTCACCAGATCAATGCCGGTGATGTTTTTCTCGACCATGAACATCATCACGCGCCGAGGGCTGGGCGCACCAGGGGATACATACAACTTCATCGCTTCTCACTCCTGTCTTTCTGCATTGGCCCATTTCTACCACGGCACGGGTCATTTCGACAAACCGGCGGGCCATTTCCCCCCCGGGAGCGCGTTGAAAAACGTGGTCTGGCCGAACGTTCAATGCTAAATCTGTCCTTAGGCCTTGCAGAATAAAGGTTTATTGCTATCAATACGGAAGCAGTTAGGCCATGAATCCCAGGTTGACCGGGTAATCGGGACGGCCCGCCTGGGCACCGAAGTGCCGCAGATTGGGCAATATGCCGGCAAGTTCACCGTCGGCCACACCAAACCAGTTCGCCATTGTGGCGGCATATTGATCGACCGACGTGGTGGGCAGCAGGCGGCCCTGCCCGACGTGCCACTGGTCCTGTGCGGCAGAGGTATTGCCCACGCTGACGGGCGGCGGCGTGCCGTAAAACGCGGCGCCTTTGACCGCGCCGCCCACCATGAAGTGGTGGCTGCCCCAGCCGTGGTCAGAGCCGTCGCCGTTGGAGGTCAGGGTGCGGCCAAAGTCCGATGCAGTGAACGACGTGACCTGATTGGCCACACCCAGCTCCACCGTCGCGTTGTAAAAGGCTGTCATGGCATCGCTCACCTTGGCGAGCAGGCCGGGGTGTTGGGCAATCAGGTTGTCGTGCAGGTCAAAGCCGCCAAGCGACACCAGAAAAACCTGCCGTTTGGTTCCCAATGCGTTGCGCGCGCCAATGAGTCGCGCCACCATTTTGAGCTGGTCGGCCAGGGTATTGC
>JBPOIP010000073.1:0-3830 GCA_052034395.1 Pseudomonadota bacterium | reverse complement strand
GATATTGGTATTCGTTCCACTAAAAGTTCAAGGCTCATTTCAAGATGAAACATATTCCTCTACTTTGCTATTTTTCCATTCAAGTTCGTGATTCCAACTTTCCCAATCGTATCGCCATTCATTCCATCAGATACCAAGATGTTTTACATAAATACCATTTTCTGTGAGCATTTTTCCTATTTTTCTTCCTGTCATACAAGGAATACTATAACAATATACAACGATTTCTTTATCTTTTGGAAGTTTCTGAAACTCTCAAACAATACGATTTACTTCATCATACGCTGATTCATCAGGGTTCTTATATGCAGGAATATTTATCGCTCATACAATATGTGAAGTTTGGTATTCTTCATTACTTCGTAAGTCTACCAAGATTTTCTTCTGTTTTCATTGCATAATATCTTTTCGGATACTATGAGGACTGACGTGAACATAGTTTTCAGTATCATAAAAGTCTTTTATTTTTGCTTCTTTCGATTGAGGAATGTATCATCCATAATATGCTCATCCAAAGAGAGCAAGGATGATTGTATTAATAAATACAGAAAGGAAGAGTATTTTTTTCATTTATTAAAAGGTTAATGGTTAGAATTATCTATATTTATCACAGCCAGCCATTTCTGGCATTGTCTTACAATGTTCACGCATCATTTCTTCTTGTGGAGTAAGTGTTGTATTTTGAGTATATCACCAGTCAATCATCCATTGTTTCATCTGGGTGATTTCTTTTTCTTGTGCAGATATGATTTCTTGACCCATCTTTTGTAGTTCTGGATGTTTTGCATTTACGAGATATTTTGCCATATCAACCGCTCATTGATGATGTGGTATCATACCTTCTAGAAATGCCCTATCAAGGTCATCACCTGTTTTTCATGCAAGCATATTGCCCATATCACGCATACTCATAGACATAGGGTCAGTCATATCCATATTGCTATGGTCAACAGTTTTGGTGCTCATTGGTGGTGGAGTTGTCATGTTCATAGAAGATGTATTCATGCTCATGGTTCGCATCTCTGCCATATCTACACGCATAGCGTATACTCACCATATCATAACAACAGTACAGATAAAGCACGAGATAATACATCCAATGGTGAGATATGGGTGACAAGAATTAAAAAAAGACGATTTTGTATCGCAGGAAGTGCTCATAAAAATATAGTAAAATAAGTAAAATATGCTCCTTATTTTATAGCAATAATCTTACGGTTTCGGTAAAGAAAAAGCTTTGTTTGTCCTTATGGTTTGTTCTCCCTAATCAAGTATATCTCGCTTGATATGGCACATAATCTCTTATGCTATTTTTGTGTGATACGGACTTATCTGTTGGTTCGTTATCATTATTATGATATGCTGATAGTATTCATTTTCATTCTATATGTGTCTTGTGTTGCCCATCTTTTGGACAACAATCATCCATTGGTGGCTCTTGGATACTTTGCTTTTCTCATACAGCATTATCGTGCAGTATGAAGGCACTGCATCAAAAAGTGCCTCCAAAAAAGAAGGCAGTTATAAGAAGGATGTTTATAACTATTTTTTGAAGCATATTTTATTTTCTGGTGGCAACATCCCAAGTCCGAACCAATTCTTCGATAAAATCTTCTTTTTCTTTTCACTGTCCTGCAAGAGCTTTTGTACCACAACAAGAGAGATGATTTTTCAGAAGTTCACGATTTGCACTTTGCAATAACCCCATAGACGCATTTATCTGGTGGGCGACATCAGCACAATACACATCGTCATCTATCATTTTTTGAACCTTGGCAAGTGTTCCCATTGCCTTCTTGATATTGAGTTGGATTTTATCTTTTGAAATTATCATATTGAAAATTATATTGAAAAACCCTATGATTTCAGTATATTCAAATTACTTTTTAGTCAAAGTACTTCCCACATCCGTGGGATTTTATGTGCAATTTAGTTGCAGCATGTTCCATCACTACAAGAACAAGTCTTGCAAGTACATGGATTGCATGTGCATTTATTCGTAGTCATAAATAGTTGAGATTAAATATACCTAACCATAGGGTATGGTTATATTATATATAATATAGTATAAAGCAAATGTTTTAAAAAAACAGGTCTAATTGACCTGTTTTTCGCTTATCCTCTATTGATACCAATTCATAAGTGTTTCTTGATTTGAAAAAGTGATTTTCATTTCTTTTGTTGTCCCGTCTGGAAGTTTTACACCGATGGCTTTATATTTGCGACCGATATTATTGAAATCGGTTTTGGATATTCTGTCGCAAAGTTTCGCCTTCTTTATCGGGTCGTATATACCACAATTCGTTCGTGAGATGAACGATACACCCATATTTTGCTGTATCACTGCCTCTGTTCGTGGTGTGATAGCATATACGGTATGAAATACGCCATTTTCTTTTGCTTTGAAGGTATTAAAATATACCTTGTTTCCTTTTGTATCAACAAGATATATATGGCTAGCATCATAATCAAGACTGTCTATTCATGGAGCTTTGAAACTAATAGCTCCCATTCGTGATGCTTTATCTGACATTGGTGAGGTAGCGTATCCTGTACGGATAATCGCACCAGTTGAGAAGTCGTATTTAGGAGCAGTATCATCCGTCCATCCACCAGCACCAGCATAGACAAGAGAAGTAGAAATAGTAAGTACTGTCAATGCGATAAGAAGAAGTTTTTTCATAAAAAGAAAAGTTAAGAAGATATTTTTGATTATTTGTTTTGATTGAATGTATCCATCATAGTATCACAAATAGCGAAAGTTCTATTTGATGGCGTGTTGTATTCTGAAAGGAATATCATTTTTACTTCGGTGAATTGGTTGATTTCTTCGATTGTAAGTGGTCGCGTCTTTTGTATTTCATTCGCCCATTCTGTAAGTTGAGTTGATATATCTGCATAATACAGGTCTCAAATACTTCGGACGATATCAGTGCCATTTTGGCATTCTTGATATTTTGGAACATAATTTGAAGCCCTAAAATCAAGAACTGTTGATTTTGCTTTCGCTGGTGATATAGGAATACTTGTCCCAGCGGAAACGCCTGATATACAAGCAAAAAATAGGAACATGGGTATCAGTTTTTTCATAGGAAAAAGTTTAGGAAGTTAAATATTTTTTTGTATGTTTATTTGTTCCATTCAACTGTCCCATCTGGGAAAAGATACCCTCGTTTTACATTCCGATTGCTCACACTTCAAGTAAAGATTACTATTTTTCACTGTGCAAAGTTATTTTTTACGGTAGTGCCTCCACTAGAATACTGCGTTCCTTGCAAATAGTATTCTATCGGAATGATAAGTTCTCATTTTTTGTTAATCACACCAAACTTGTCATCACTTTTTGAAGCGGTGATTTTTCGTACAGGGAGAACTCCATTGAAGAAGTATAAATCACCTTCGTAGTCTTTTCATGCAAAATCAATAATTGTATCGCCACTTTTATCTATAAAATAGCGTTTTCCATCTTTTGATACACTGGCAAGTCAGTCACTAAAAGATGCTGCACTATCGTATATAAACGATAGAACCTCTTTTCCATTCGTATCTAAATATCAATATTTTCCATTCTTCTGCTTCGCATAGCATTTTCATTCACTGTACACTGAACAAACATCCGCATATTGAAGCGTGCTTATTATTACTGCCCCATTTTTATCAACAATGGCTGGTTTTCCATCAGGTCATCTTCATTGTGGGTTGAGTTCATTATCTGGTGTATTGGAAACAAGTCCACAAGAAGACATTAAAAAAAGAATTGCTAGTATAGGAACAAAATTAAGTTTTTTCATAGAGAAAAATTAGTGATAAAATCTTGGTGCAAAGTTATC
>JBPOIP010000145.1:0-7486 GCA_052034395.1 Pseudomonadota bacterium | reverse complement strand
GAAAAGTCAACTATTTCAGTCTGCGGCTTGTTTTTCCAGTGTGTCAGGTGGTGAACAATGTATTCACTGGCTGACGGTGCATGTTGCTCTGCGGACATATTCAACTCTTTCAAACTCTCAAATCTGTTTAGGCTTGGGCCGCTTCAAAAGCGCGAACCAATACATCTTCAAAGTTACCAACAGGCCGACCAACAAAGCCAACCAGCTTAAGTCACCCACAAGTCGCGGCGCCATTGCAATCATCGCAACACTCACCGCCAACTTGACTGCTTCCCATACAAAGAAGCCAAAACTCGCCGTGGCAGCATTCAGGGAAGAGAATTGACTCATCAACCCCCGGGCAAACAACGCAGCCGGAATAATCACCGCCAACGCCCCGTACCCAGCCGACCAACCCACCGATGCTTTGCCCGAGACTCCCCAGGCAAGCAACGCCACGACAAACCCCGCCACACACTGCAAACCGACCACCCACCAGGGTGACAAAGCCGGATCACGCTCCCGCAACGCCTGCGCCTCTTGCGCAGTTAGCCGCTTGAAATTCTCTTCTTCGGACTCATCTGCATCAAAGCCATGCTTGTTGCCGGAAGCTAGCGCCATTGTCGACATCTCAAATTACAGCAAGGTTACAGACGTTTTGCATTTGGCTACCGCCACAGAGCCTCTGATTATACGTAGAAACCCGCAATCTACTCAAGATTTTGCTCACCCAGTGGGATTAGTGCGCTCCCGCCCGATTGACTATGCACACCCTTTCAGCCACAAGGCGATAATTTGAAAATGTTACCGGTACCACCTCCTTCTAACGAAAACACCAGCCCTGCGGCCGCCGATCCATCGGCGCAGCCAGAGTCGCTGATTGAATACCCATCCCAGTTCCCGATCAAAGTGATGGGCCTCAAGGTGGAAGGTCTCGTGGGCGCCATCACCCACATTGCCCACCAGTTCGACCCGGCGTTTGACGCTGGCACCATCGAGCTTCGCGAGAGCAAGGGTGGCAAATACCTGGGAATTACGATTACGGTGACGGCTACCAGCCGTGCGCAACTGGACGAGTTGTATCGCACGCTGTCAACACACCCTATGGTCAAGGTGGTGCTGTAGGTATGCATGTCTTTGCGCTGAGCCAGTTCACTACACCATGCCAGTAGACATCATCCACCTTGGCCACGTGGACTATGCGTCCACCTATGCCGCCATGCAGGAATTCACCAGCCAAAGAGCGCTTGACCCCTCGTGCAGCGGTCCGGACCAGCTATGGATTTGTGAGCATTCGCCCGTCTTTACCCAAGGCCTGGCGGGCAAGGCCGAACACATCTTCATGCCAGGCAACATCCCGGTTGTGCAAACTAACCGGGGCGGGCAGGTAACCTTCCACGGCCCTGGACAGGTGGTGGCGTATCCGCTCATTGACCTCAAACGCGCTGGCTATTTCGTCAAGGAGTATGTTTACCGCATCGAGGAGGCCGTGATACGTACGTTGCTTTATTTTGGCGTGACCGGGCACCGCGTGGCGGGTGCGCCAGGCATCTACGTGCGCCTTGACGCACCAGCCGGCCACGCGCTGCTGACACAGAGGCCGCAAAAGAACTCTACAGGTACGTCACCGGACTTCACCAATATGGGCAAGATCGGCCAGATCGGCATCAAGGTCAGCCGCAACTGCACCTACCACGGCGTATCCTTGAATGTCGCCATGGACCTCGAGCCCTTTCTGCGCATCAACCCATGCGGGTACTCAGGGCTGCAAACGGTAGATCTTTCTACAATTGGCGTATCTGTCGACTGGGCGCAAGCCGCTGACATCCTGAGCCAAAAGCTCGCAACCTACCTGGCGCCCTGAGGTCATAGCCTGCCACGGCCCAAGCATCCATTATTTGCACACCATGCGCCACAAAGCCAATCCATTGTCCGCCGCAACCGACGCAACTTTGCCCGCCGGGTCAAGCGCCAGCCCCACGGTGCGCGAAGCCCAGTCCCAGGCCGACTACAACCCGCTGGCCAAGCAAAAGGCCGCCGCCAAGTTGTCACGCATTCCGGTCAAGGTGGTGCAGGGCGAAATGCTCAAGAAGCCGGACTGGATTCGCGTCAAGGCGGGTTCCCCTACCACCCGCTTCTACGAGATCAAGGACGTACTGCGTAGCAACAAGCTGGTCACCGTGTGCGAGGAAGCGAGCTGCCCCAACATTGGTGAATGCTTTGGCAAGGGAACGGCAACTTTCATGATCATGGGCGACAAATGCACACGTCGCTGCCCATTTTGCGACGTGGGCCATGGTCGGCCGGATCCGCTGGATGCCGATGAACCTTTGAAACTGGCGCAGACCATTGCCAAACTCAAGCTGCAGTATGTCGTCATAACCAGCGTGGACCGTGATGACCTGCGCGATGGCGGCGCCCAGCACTTTGCCGACTGCATCAGCCGCATCCGCGAACTCTCTCCGGGCACGCAGATCGAGGTCCTGGTGC
The DNA here is from genome assembly GCA_052034395.1 of Pseudomonadota bacterium. Classification (GTDB taxonomy): domain Bacteria; phylum Pseudomonadota; class Gammaproteobacteria; order Burkholderiales; family Burkholderiaceae_C; genus Allorhodoferax. The sequence continues at coordinate 5,017 of JBPOIP010000145.1, read as the reverse complement.
CCGACTTCCGCGGCCGCGATGACCGCGCCCTGGGCATTCTGAACGCCGCGCCGCCCGACGTGATGAACCACAACCTGGAGACCGCACCACGCCTGTACAAGGAAGCGCGGCCTGGCTCGGATTACCAGTTCAGCCTGAACCTGCTGAAGAAATTCAAGGCCCTGCACCCCGGCGTGCCCACCAAGAGCGGCATCATGGTCGGCCTGGGCGAGACGGACGAAGAAGTGCTGCAGGTGATGCAGGATATGCGCGACCACGGTATCGATATGCTCACGATCGGCCAGTACCTTGCACCGTCCACGTCACACCTGACAGTCAAGCGCTACGTCCACCCCGACACCTTCAAGCTGTTCGAGACCCGAGCCTACGAGATGGGCTTCAAACATGCCGCCGTGGGGGCGATGGTGCGCTCGAGCTACCACGCCGACCAACAGGCTGGACACGCCTTGACAGGCCATGCAACTTCAGGAACCAACCCTGGCACGCTCAGCGCCTGAGACTGAGATACGCTATATTTTTCATAGCTACAGACACAATATTCAAGAGGGCTGGAGTCGATTTTCATGACGAAAGATGCCCCACCCAGCCGGGTTTGGTTCAACCCCAACACACTGGAAGAACTGACCTCCAACGCCACCTGGACGCGTGGCCGCCTGCTCTACAGCGGGCAAAAAGTGCTCGACCTGAAAATATCCCCTGCCGATGGCTATTGGCAGCTTGAAGGGCAAGTACAGGGCAGCGAGCGCTGGCCCTACACCCTGACCATTGAGCTCACCCTCACCGAGACAGGCGAGATTGACACCTGGGACGCCGATTGCAGTTGCCCGGTCGGCTACAACTGCAAACACGGTGTGGCATTGACCATGAAGGCTGCCTACCAGGGCTTGCGCATCCTGGGCAGTGAGGCGGCACTGCACGCGGTGCGACCGATCGAGCACACGCCACCTTCGGCCGAAGCGCTGGAAGCCGCACGCCTGGCCAAACAGGCCCGCCTGGATGAATCCCTGCGTCTGGAGGCAGAGACCCACTTGCTGAACTGGTTTTACGAAATGGACCGTGCCAGTGGCAGCAGCCCGCCGCAAGCCTTCAGTTCGAACAACCCGAGCCGCCAGGAGCAATACCTGTATTTGCTTAAGCCGGTCGGCCCCGGAACCCGCCCACAGCAGTTGTTTCTGGAGGCAATGGTGTCCTACCGCAAGGCCAGTGGCGAGTGGACCAAGCCCAAGGCCATTCGCACGCCGCCCCACGCGGGCCAGCCAGCTTATGACTTTTCCAGCAACACGGACCGTGAGGTCCTGCAACTGTTGCTGGCCATGCCCGACCCCAACCGCTCCTACTACAGCGCCTACAGCGGTAGCCCGGGCGCCGCGCCGCGCGGGGCAGTCGGCCTGATGGCCCTGCAACAGGCTGCAAGCACCGGACGGCTGTATGCCGCCATGGCCGACGGCAGCCCAGGAGTCGCCCTGCGATGGGGGCCACCGAAAGCGCTGGACTGGAGCTGGCACGAAGTCAGGCCTGCCAATGGAGGCTCACCCGGATGGGCGTTGCGCGCCAGGCTGCATCAGGTGGACGCCAGCGCCACGCAAGCGGTGCGGCCCGGCAGCGGCGAAAACGGCGAACACGCCCCAGCCAAACTGTATTTCAACACCCCCCCGCTGTACCTGGACAGCGCCAGCGGCCTGTGCGGCGAGGTGCACGCGCCCGGCCTCTCCGACGAGCAACTGGCGGTACTGCTCAAATCCCCCGTGCTGCAACCGTCTGCTCTGAAGAAGCACCAGCTCGACCTGATGCAGCGTCTGGGTGACCTGCCCGCACCACCGGTGCTGGAGAATCTCGCCAGGCTCGAAGGCGTCACCCCAACCCCCCGCCTGCACCTTTCGCCCAACCCGCCCGAACTGGCCCACTACCGGGGGTTGATTCAGGCCTGCCTGCGCTTTGATTACCAGGGCTACCTGGGTTGGTGGGCCGGGCAAGGCAGTTCGGTGCTGGTCGAGGGATCACAGGGTCGGGTTTTGCTGCACCGTGATACCGAAGCCGAACTGGAGGCCATCACCCGCCTGATGAACCTGGGGCTCATGTCGACTGACGGCGGCATTTTTGGCATCCCCGGCAACGCACCACAACACAGCTGGTTGCACTGGGCCGACAACGACTACTGCGTGCTGCGCGAGGCAGGCTTTGTCGTGACGCTGGACGACTCGCTGAAGGGCTGGATTACCCATGCGGACGCATTGCAAGTCCAACTGCTGCCACAAGGTGAGAACCACGCAGGCGACCACGCAGATGGCACCACGTCAACCTGGTTCGATCTGTCGCTGGGTATGGAAATCAACGGCCAGCGCCACAACATCCTGCCGCTGCTGCCCGAGTTGATTTCGGCTGCAGCCAACAACCCGATCAACGCCGAAACCGGCCTGCCCGAGATTCCGCCTTACGTCTACCTGCCCAATCAGCATGCAGGAGAAAGTGGCTTCATCCGACTGCCCACCGACACGCTCAAGCCCTGGATGGCGGCCCTGCTGGAACTGGTAGATGACCGCGACCATGACTTCAGTGGTGACAGTCTGAAACTCTCGCGCCTGGACGCCATGCGCACCACAGCGGCTTTGGGCGAAGGCGCCGTGTGGCAAGGCGCCCAGCACCTGCGTGAGATGGTGCAGCGTCTGAGTGGCCGCACCGAGATGCCGGAAGTGGCGGTGCCACCCAGCGTGCAGGCCAGCCTGCGCCCCTACCAGCAGCAAGGCCTGAACTGGCTGCAGTTTCTGCGCGAACATGGCCTGGGCGGCATCCTGGCCGACGACATGGGTCTGGGCAAAACCCTGCAAACCCTGGCCCATATCCAGTTTGAAAAAGACGCCGGCCGTCTGAACCGCCGCGCGCTCATCATTGCGCCGGTCAGCCTGATGGGCAACTGGCGGCGTGAGAGCGAACGTTTTTGCCCGGGGCTGCGCTGTCTGGTGATCCATGGCAAAGACCGGCACGAGGTCGCCGGAACTATTGACCAGCACGACATCGTGATTGCGCCCTACTCGCTGTTGCAGCGCGACAAGGAGCGCTGGCTGGAGGCGCAGTGGCACATCGTGGTGCTGGACGAAGCACAGAACATCAAGAATGCCAGCACCCACGCCGCGCAAGTGGTGGGCCAGTTGCAGACCCGCCACCGGCTGTGCCTATCGGGCACGCCGATGGAGAACCACCTCGGTGAGATCTGGAGCCTGTTCCACTTTCTGATGCCGGGTTTTCTGGGCAGCCAGCAGCGCTTCAAGGAGCTGTTTCGCAACCCCATCGAAAAGCAGGGCGACCCCGAGCGCTTGCACCAGCTGCGCGCGCGCATCACGCCCTTCATGCTCCGGCGGACCAAAACGCTGGTGGCCAACGAACTGCCGCCCAAGGTGGAGACCATTGAGCGCGTGGAGTTGTCCGGCAAGCAGGCCGATTTGTACGAAACCATCCGGCTGGGGATGGAAAAGACCGTACGCGAAGCCTTGAACACCAAGGGTCTTGCCAAATCACAGATCACGATTCTCGATGCGCTGCTGAAACTGCGCCAGGTCTGCTGCGACCCGCGCCTGCTCAAGCTGGCCGCGGCGCAAAAGGTCAGAACCTCCGCCAAGCTGGAGCAACTGATGGAGCTGCTGCCCGAGATGGTGGCCGAGGGGCGGCGCATTCTGCTGTTCTCGCAATTCACCAGCATGCTGACCCTGATAGAAGCTGAGTTGAAAGAGCGCTGCATCCCCTGGGTCAAACTCACGGGCCAAAGCCAGAACCGCGATGCGCTGATTGAACAGTTCACCAGCGGCGCGGTGCCCATCTTTTTGATCAGCCTCAAGGCCGGTGGCGTGGGCCTGAACCTGCCGCAGGCCGATACCGTCATCCACTACGACCCCTGGTGGAATCCGGCGGTGGAAACCCAGGCCACCGACCGCGCCCACCGCATCGGCCAGACGCACACGGTGTTTGTTTACAAGCTGGTGGCCCAGGGCACGATTGAGGAGCGGATTCTGGCATTGCAGGAACGCAAAGCGACGCTGGCCGACAGCATGTACAGCGGAGCGACCGGGCGCAAGCAACCGCTGTTTACCGAAGGTGACCTGGCGGAGTTGCTCAAACCGCTGTCGGTTTAGCGCAAATACCCACAATGGGGCGCCGTACCCGTTCAGCGGTATTTCACCGTAGCTTGATGATTAAATCGGCCTGCAGCCCGCATTCAATACGCAAGTATTGCTATGATTTACATAGCACATCGCGTTCACCCGTTACTGCGCCGGGCGCCCCGGCCCCTGTGTACCCTGGGCACGCGCACTGAGGTAGGCCAGCAGATCGACGATATGGGCGCTCACGCGTGGCTCGCCCTGCCATGCAGGCATGGTGAGCACGTAATTCTTGCGCTGCACCAGCTCTTCCACCATGGCATCCCGCGCCGCGCCCGTGCCGCCGCTCTGCACACCCGCATGGCTCCAGTCGTAGCGCTTGAGCACCAGGCTGACAAATTGGTGTGGCCCCATGTCACGCACACGGGGCAGCAGGTCCGGTCCGCCTGCGGTACCGGTTGCTGCGGGGCCATGGCAGGCCGCGCACTTGTCCTGGAAGACGCGCCAGCCCGCATAGACCGAGCCCGGGGGTTGCGATGCGTGTTTGAGCTCCTGGGCCGCTTGCGTATTCAGCACCTCTACCGCGCAGCCACCCAACAAAAAGACCGACGCCATCACGGAGCCAGCCATCAGGCCGCTGCGGATGGAAGTCATACGCGGCAACGACCACTTCATCACGCTGTTTGAAATATGGGTCATATCCATCTCCTGGGAGTTGTCTGCACGCGTGAACCAGCCGGCAAAGCGGTCACACTGCACAGTCCATTCTGCGCGTATTGCAGCTAGGGTGGCAATTTGCGCTAGCCCGAATATTTCACCGTTATAGGTAGGCAGCCCCGCCCGTGGGCACGTTGTCATTGGTATCTGACGCCAATCACAACAAAGGACTGCCAATGCCAAACTGTACCGAAGAAATTGGAACACGC
>JBPOIP010000112.1:0-3076 GCA_052034395.1 Pseudomonadota bacterium | reverse complement strand
GCGGCGCTGATTGTGGCGGGGCTCCTGGCGAACCCGGCGCTGCTGGTGCTCGAGGTCGTGCTGATCTCGGGGCTGGTGTGGTTCTCGTCGCGGGTCGAGCGTGAGGCTGCGGCCATCGAAGCGGCGGACGCCTTCGTGCCGCGGTGGCAGGCGGGCACGTGCAAGACGTGTCGGAACGAGGCGCTGGTGAACGTGGCGGGCCTCTGCCGCGCCTGCAAGCGCGAAGAGGTGGAGCGTGAGACCGACCCTTTCGAGGTCGGCCACGCCCCGCTCGTCCCCGCGATGGGCTGATCCCCGAGCGGCAGATCTCGGCACTTCGCCGCGCTGAGGTCTGTTACGACGACGAGGAAGAACGAGCAAACGCAGTCGCGCTCAGCCTTACCAGGCGCGACTGCGTTTGCTGGGCGGAGACGGTGTGGAGCGGCCCGCGCAAGACGCGGGCGATTCAGTGGGACGGGTACCTCGTCGGCGTAGAAGTGGGTTACGTGGCCCTCGATGTGGAAGATCGTGCCTTCCGCGCTTACGCCAAATTGGGCGACAAGTTCCGGCTCGTCGGCTGGTTTCGCGATTCCAAAGAGGCCAAGCGTCAGGTGATGTTCGAAGTAGTTGAACTTCCCCTCGCGTTGTGCGAAGCGTTTAGGGCGTTCTCGCGTCCTTCACCCGCGACGCTGGATTCCGAGCCGGTAGCGGGTACGGTCATGCAGTTTCCGACCGGTCGTCGGGTAGACGGAAACGCGAGAAGTTCCCAGTAGGTGCTGGGAGGAAGGAGGTCCCCGTGGTGTTCTTCGTCAACGAAATGCGATGTCTCTCCAACGCGGTGTTTCAGGCCTGCCTCCGTAGCGAGGTCGTGGCGCTGCGTGAAGTTCCGCCCTTCGTCCGAGGCCTCGTCGAGGCCAACGACATCGTGCTCGGCACGATCGCACGGGTGACGCTCCACGCCTGCCCGCAAGAAGACCACGTGGAGTACACGGTGGAAATCACCACGCAGACGCTGCGGAGCTGGCACGACAGCTTCAAGCGGCCGTTGACGGAGACGCCCGTGTTGCACATGACCCATGTGCTGTACGACCGGAACCGCGATGGTAAGGTCGAACACCTCCACCTCGTGCACTAACGGACATGGTCCGATCCCGGATCGGGTAAGGAGATGCCGGCTGGTAAGAGCGGTCGCTCCGCTCGGTGCCTTACAGGGAAGCTTGACGGTGATGCTTAAACCGTCAACTGGGGCAATAGCTCAGCGGGAGAGCGGCGGCTTTGCAAGCCGAAGGTCGCGGGTTCAATCCCCGCTTGCTCCACTACGGGAACGACGATTTCCGGGGAGGTTACCTATATGAAGAATTAACAGTTGATCAAAATGCCCCACGTGAGTTTGCGAGCGCGTTGGGAACGGCTACGACGGTGTGAAGGGGAGAGTGCCATCCCCGAGTCGTGGCGCCTCCGAGTCTGGCACCCAGACAGGTGGCACAAGCTGGTGTAGCTCAGCGGTAGAGCTTCGGTCTTGTAAACCGAGGGTCGCAGGTTCAATCCCTGCCGCCAGCTCGCAACAACCAAACCCGTCGCATTCGTGCGACACGAGTGAAAGGACTCGTCATGATCATCAATCTCGGTATCTCCAGCGTCTGCAAGGCGTTCGATGACGCCTGTGTTGGTACCCGCGTCGTCTCGACGAAGCGGGACTCCGTCAAGGGGCTGATCACGGAGGCCGTGTCGGTCTACGGCATGCCCGACAACGGGCAGGGGTTCATCCCGTTGCCGGGCGAGGCGTGCGAGGCGGTGTTCAGCGGCGATGATTCGCGCGAAGGTCTTACGGCCGCGCACACCATCGTCAAGGAGTGGCGGGGCGAGTTGATGGTGTTCGCGTGTCGAACGACGCGAGGTCTCACGGCCACGTTCGCGGCGGCGATCGTGTACACGCGCGAGGCGTACTTCGCGGACCCGGAGGTCGATGAGGCCGAGCGGGCACGCCTCGGCGATGTGACGCATGTCCTCGTCGCGCTCCTCGGCAGCCGCGGGCCCAAGCCGACCCTGTCGTCGTCGCGCTTCGTGCGTAATCTGGCGGGCGGCAACAACAGCTTCGCGCACATGGGCCACCAGGACCTGGTGACGATGGCCAAGGAGATCGTTGCCTACGAGGCGGCCTGGATCACCGTGGCGGACGCATGAGCCAAACCCTCGAGGCAGGCTTGTACGAAGCCCGGTGGGGTTCGTACCGGATGGTGGCGTGCATCCGCGTACCGGAGCAGAAGGCCGGTATGGTGTTTCCGCGGAGCTGTGGCCAACTGATCCGCTGTCACGACGATGGAACCGAGACCTCTGTGTTGAAGTGCATCAACACCGACGGACCCGGGTTGATCAAGTCGTTCGTGTCCTACCTCGAAGGGCACGGACACGTAGCGTTGATCAACGGCACCAAGCGAGACCTGGCCGACTTCTTGGTGTTCGAGCCTCTCCAGCCTGCGCTGCACTAGCGCAGGTCTGACGGTGACGTCAGCTTTACGGCGCGGACAAAGTAGATAGGACCATCTCTTTGAACTGGCGGAAATAGTCAACGATGGGACTGCAAACCACGTGGAATGGCGAATCCTAAAAGTGAGAAGGTTTCTAAGCTACAGTTTCGCGCCGTAAAGCTGACGCCATTGTCTTCGTTTCTTTTTGCCCCGGTTGCTTTTTTCAAACTGAATCGGTAGCATATTTCAAATGACCGAACCCCCGTACCGTCTTTTCAGGCAAGACGCGGTCGAGTTTCTTCAGGAAATCCCTGCGGGCTCGGCGAACCTCATCATCACGGACCCGGCGTACGAGTCCTTGGAGAAATACCGGAAGATAGGAACCACGACCCGGCTCAAGAAGTCCGACGCCTCCTCGAACGAGTGGTTCGATATCTTCCCGAACACACGTTTTCCGGAGTTCTTCGCAGCGTGTTACAGCGCGCTCGCCAAGAATAGCCACCTCTACGTCATGTGCGATGACGAGACGGCGTACGTCATCAAACCAATCGGCGAAGCAGCCGGGTTCAAGTACTGGAAACGTATCGTCTGGGACAAAGAAAAGATCGGCCTGGGGTATCACTACCGAT
>JBPOIP010000217.1:0-5574 GCA_052034395.1 Pseudomonadota bacterium | reverse complement strand
CGTCAACAAATAGCCTGCAGCAGCATCACGCTGCGTGTTGGCGCTGACCGAAAACTGACCTGGAATTTGGGCGTTTCTTTCCATCAACTAGGTTCGAAGTCTGGCCATTTGTTGCGTATAAGAAACTCTGCGAAGCGCGCCAAACCGAAGCTGGGCGTGGGTTTGCGCCTTTAAACTGCACCCTGACACAGCAGGAGGTTTACCCAAGGTTCGCGCCAAGTTGACCTGTTGTAACTGGTATGGCATTTCGCCTCAGTGTGCAAGTCAGCTATGTGATCCATTGCGCTGCTTCGCCTGTTGGGAATAGGTCCTGGCCAAAGCGGCCCCTATTGGCCCCAAGCGCGGCGCCAATTCAAAGAGCCTCTAGCTTGGCCATAAATCCCGTTGGGATGGGAGTTACTTTTCGATCAGCCAGGTTGATGAAGACAATGCCGACTTTGCCAAGTGCCACTTCACGAGCGCTGTCCCTGTCGCTCATACGGAATTGCAGGTCAAAGCCATAGCGATTGAAATCCGTGGGCACCATCTGAAAAACCATGGTCTCGCCATGAAACCCTTCTGACTTGTATTGGGCCACGATGTCACCCACAACAATCGGTGACCCTTCAACATCTGATTCGCGGTAGACCAGTGATTTAAAGAAGCGGACCCGGGATTCTGAAACCAGGGTCAGAAGTTGCGCATTGTCCAGATGCGCCACCACTGCAGCAAATCTACAAAGCGATGTTGCTAGAAACGCTTCTTGATTGTGCGGGCTTGCATCTGGTCTGCGACCGACTGCTTCAACGCCTACTGGGCACCAAGCCGCAGTAGCCCAAGTGTTGCATACACTCGCGCAGTATCAGTAACAAAGCGGCCGCCAAAGGGTGCGGTGAGATCACCAGCACCGCCTGCGGGCGATGCAGCGAACGACCCAGCTTGGTCAGCCGAGGTCCGGCCACGCCCGGGTCTAGGGCGAAGGTGGGCGCTCCATGGGGGGCAAACAGGCTGGGCAAGCGTGACATCAACGTTCACCGCCTATGGCGCTGTCACCTGAGAATCGCCCCCCTCCACTGAATAACAGCGATACCGAGGCGCCAAACAAGGCCAAGGCATATTCGTAGCCGCCCTTGTCCATGAAGAAGCCTTTGCCGATGTGCACCGCGAAGATGGCGACGAGCATCGCGAATCCCAAGGCTGCTGCTGCCGGGCGCACCAGTACCCCCAAAACCAGCGCTAGGCCACCGAAGAACTCGGCAGCGCCGGCCAGCAGCGCCATCAGGTAGCCGGGATTCAGTCCTATAGACCCGAAGAACTGGCTGGTGCCTTCGAGCCCGTATCCGCCAAACCAGCCGAAGAGCTTTTGCGTGCCGTGCGCGGCAAAGATGATGCCAACGGGAATGCGAAGGGCCAGGGCGGCCATGCCGTTGTCGGTGGACACAATGCGGTGGAGGAATGCGTTGTTCATGATACGTTTCGTTGGATGGGTGATGGAATTGCGAATGATTCGGTTCAGGCTTTTTGGATCCAGGTCGGTGCAATGCTGGTGCCGAGACCCGCGCCATAACCTAGATAAATGTTCAGACCTGCCAGGGGTTCGAGGTAGCGTGCGTTCTTCAGGCCGCCGGCGTCCACCGCATCAAAGCCGATGCTCTGGGCGAGCGCCACAGCTGTTTGCTTGGCGCGGGCGCTGTCGCTGGCCACAAATACCGGGACCTTACGGCCATTGCCGAAGTCAGCCCCCTCGCTGAGTACCTGGGCAAAGACGGTGTTGAAGCCCTTGACCACTTCAGCGCCCGGCACAGCCTTGGCGATCTCCTCGGCGGCCGAAGAGTTGTGGCCGAGAGTCAGGCTCATGTAGTCGGGTGTGAGAGGGTTGGTGATATCGATGACGACCTTGCCTTGAAGCTCACCCACCGCCTGCAGCGCAGCAACAGCGCTGTCATAGCCCGTGGCCAGCACGATGGCGTCGGCGCCGGTGGCCGCGCCAGCGAGTGTGACAGCTTTTGCACCTTGGTGGGCTGCGGCGACCTGTGCGGCCTTGGCGTTGTCGCGCGAGGCGATGGTTATTTGGTGGCCTGCGCGAGCGAGTTGCTTGGCAAAAGCCGAGCCCATATTACCGGCGCCGATGATGGTGATGTTCATGTGTGTCCTTGGGTTGGATACAGCGAATTGCTGCGATGGACTGAACTTTAAATTGGATCAATGATTAGAAAAATAGCCCTCATGTGGATTAACTATCCCATTTATAGGCACAATATCTGCCATGGACCGATTTCAAGAAATGCAGGTGTTCATCGCCGTGGTCGATGCAGGCAGCTTTGTGCAAGCTGCCGATGCACTAGATTTTTCGAAAAGTGCCGTGTCACGGATGGTCAATGACCTGGAGCACAGACTGGGCGTTCGCTTGTTGCACCGAACGACACGCAAGTTGTCGCTCACGCCCGAGGGTGAGATCTTTCTGGAAAGATGCCGGCAACTCGTCGATGGCGTGGCCGAGGCAGAGGCCGAGCTATCTACGCATGCGGGCGAGGCCATTGGGCAGTTGCGGGTGAATGTGCCGGTAACCTTCGGTCTGCTGCACTTGGCGCCGTTGTGGCCGGCCTTCATCGCACTGCACCCGCGCGTGAACCTGGAGGTGACACTGTCCGATCGCCTGGTGGATTTGATAGAGGAGGGATTCGACGTCGCAGTTCGGATTGCTCGTCTTCAGGAGTCCTCTCTCATCAGCCGGCAACTGACATCGACACGGCTGATTTTGTGTGCGTCACCCGAGTACCTAAGCCGAAATGGAACGCCACAGCATCCAGCTGCGCTGGCAGACCACTCGGTGATTGTCTACTCCCTCCTGGCCATGGGTGAACAGTGGGAGTTCTCGGTACCACGGGGGCTGGGCGAACGGATTCTAGTGAAGGTTTCACCGCGTATGCGTACTAACAGTGGTGATACCTGTACGGCAGCGGCTCTTCAGCACATGGGCCTGGTATTACAGCCTTCGTTTTTGGTGGGGCCGCACTTGGATTCGGGTGCACTGGTTGAAGTGCTACCTGAGTACCGGTCCACCGAACTTGGTGTTTATGCGGTTTACCCAAGCCGTCGCCATCTCACACCTAAGGTGCGCGCGCTAGTTGATTTCCTGGTCGAAGCATTTCGTATACGGGCATGGCCGGATTGAAACTGTTCCTTGAGACCGATTCTTTGTCACGATACCAATTGATCGACTTTGGGTACGCGAACATGGTGAAAATGCAAAGAGTCACCGCTTAAAGAACAATACGTTGGAAAGGCAAACTCTGTGAACCTGACATTGCAACCCGATCAATCGGCTGAAAACGAGTGGCGCGAAATTGTTCAAGCCGCACCTGAGGTGTGCCGCGAAGCCGTGGCCGAGTTGATGAGCGAGCACGCAAGTGTGCTGGCCGACAACTTTTACACTCATATGCTCGGGCATCCGCAGGCCAAGGTGTTCCTGACCGCCGAGGTGGTCAATCAGCGTCTGCATGCATCCATGGGGCGCTGGTTGAAGGAAATTTTTCAACATCCACACCAGGAGCCGTCCGCCATAGTTGCGCACCAGCGGTATGTGGGTGAAGTGCACGCGCGTATACAACTTCCAATTCACCTGGTTTCGCGCGGCGCTCGTTTGATCAAAAGTGATGTGAGGGCCGGTCTGTCATCCAAGTTTTCGGACCCTCTGCTGTTGGCACAAGCCATAGCCTTTGCCGATCGTTTGATCGACCTTGCATTGGAGTTGATGAGTGTTTCGTACGAACGCAGCAGCCAGCGCGAAGCCCGCACCGACGAGGCCTACCGACTGTTTTCCATCGGTCACAACGTAGGGGTAGAGCGCGAACGCCAGCGTGCCGTGCTGATGGAGTGGTCACACGAAGTACTGATGACGCTGCACCGCGCCAAAGGAACAGTATCCTTGCCGGCCCTGCGGCAGTCCGAGTTCGGCATGTGGTTTAACCATAAAGCGGTCGCCATGTTTGAGGGTGATGCCGAGGTACCACAGATTCTAGAAATCATGGAGCGGGTAGATAACACCGTGCTTCCACTCATTACCCCGCGTGGCGGACAGCCCTATGCCAGTGACGACCGCGTGGTGGAACTGCAGTACGAAATAGACAACCTGAAATTCCTGCTAAACAACCTCTTTGAACGCCACCAGGAGGCAGAAAATGGTCGCGATGTTTTGACCCGCCTGTTTAACAGGAGATTCTTGCCGGCCGTCATCAGCCGTGAAATTCACGTAGCGCAATCTCGAGGCACCGGCTTCGCCCTGCTTCTGCTCGACCTCGATCACTTCAAACGTGTCAACGACGGTCACGGCCACGACGCAGGTGACTTGGTGTTGCAGCAGGCGGCTACGCTCCTGCTGTCGTGCGTGCGCAATGGCGACTTTGTGTTTCGTTATGGTGGCGAAGAACTGCTGGTCATGCTGGTAGAGGTCGACCAGGAGTCCGCCATGCGTGTGGCAGAGCAGATTCGCTCCAAATTTGAAGACAACGCGTTTCAACTCGGGCAGGGCCGCTCCCTGAACGTGACGGCCAGCATCGGCGTGGCGCTGTACGACGGCCATCCCGACCATCAATACGTTCTGAAGCGTGCGGATGCAGCCATGTACGAAGCCAAACAGTCAGGCCGCAATAAGGTGGTTTTTTCCACCTGAATTTCTAAACACGGAAATGCGACAGGACCCGGCGCAAGCACGGTTCTGGACAAATAGTCGCTCATTGATGGCGAAACCATGGCGGCGTTGGTCGAAGGAGCAGTGCGACCCGATGTGAATCGCCGCCGCGATCAATCTAAATTTGCTCGGCGAGGAGTCGCGGCAATTGCTCGCTCTGAAGCGGCTGGCGACTCGATTCCAGCTGAGACGGTTATTGCCAAGCCAAATGCAAAAGTTGCTGCAGCAATTGAACGTCAAAATGAAGCCGCGCCAGTGGAATGCCAGATAAGTGGAATACCAGATAGTTTTCAGCCGCGAGGCCGATGAGAATCTGCAATGATTGTTTGACTTCGCCTTTGAGCGCGAACTGAACAGATCAACTGACGATCTTGAGATTCCGACGAAAGCGATTGAGGTCATCCGACAGGCATATCAATTCTTGGCTATTAGCCCTTTTAGCTGCCGCAAAGCAGATATCGATCCTTTAGCCCGTGAGTTGATTGTCCTTTTTGGGGCAACCGGCTGCTGCAACGAACAATTGCAGACATCTATAAACGCTCACAAAGTAAGGTATTAATTAGTTTAATAGATCATTCATGAGTGATTAGGTATGCAAATGCTTGACTACAAGCTAACAACTCACTCACAATGACTGTGTTGTGCAAAGAATTCATAATCGCTCACATGCAATCTTCAAATATTGTTAAGAGTTCATATAGGAGCGGTAAACAAGACGCAGTTCCTGTTCCCATGCCCGTTGTACGTGCATTGGAGAAGCTTGGCCACGATCTTTCGTTGGCCCGCCGGCGTCGCATGCTGACTCAGGAGTCCATGGCAGAGCGCATTCAGACATCGGTGGCGACGTTGCGCCGCCTGGAGAAGGGCGACCCGCGGGTTGCCATTGGAGTCATCGCGCAGGCGTT
>JBPOIP010000191.1:0-3470 GCA_052034395.1 Pseudomonadota bacterium | reverse complement strand
CAGTAAGCTTCACACCAATTTTGCTGTAATTGCTGGATATTGATGTCGGCTGTCACCGGAATTTGCAAAGAGCGGGCCGGGTCACCTTGACAGATTTCAATCAGGTCAAGCCCTTGATCGAAAGCTTCTTTTTCTGTTTGCGTGAGCGGAGGTTCTTTCATGCAAGAGTAGACAGTTTTGAGTTCTGCATGCTTATAATAGAAAAACCGCCAATTAGCCTCCTCCCCATCCAGAACGCTGTCAAACGGGTAGGTACGGTAAATCAAAAATCTCAGCTTGTAGATTCTGGATTTATGGATATAGTCAATCAGGCTTCCATAAGTTTCAAAAGAACCGATTCGGGACAAATTCTCTTCTAGTAGATGTAACATTTTGATTTAATTCCTTTCATCAAGTGGCGAAAGGGCATGGTCCTGGCGCAACGACAAGGAGAGTCCTGGCTAGAACAAAGGCAATACGGCTTCTCCGGTTGAAAACAACGCGCAAAATCCATAAAGCGGTTGCTAACCAGCCCTGTAAAAAAGGCCAGGAAACAAGCCCCGGCCTTAGTTTATGTATGGTTTTGCGTCTGCGCCCAACAATGAAATAACGGAGGGACCAGTAAAAAAATGGTCCGTATCGTAAACATGTGCTTGGAAAAGGTATTTAACTTGGGATATCCTGGCTCTAGCCATGATCAACTCCTATATCTAGTTGGTTGTGGTCAGAGGCGCATGAGTGTTTCCGCACTTGTGCGTCACGCGTGCGCCGTTGATACACGAGAACGAAATTCGGAATGAATAGAAAGCTCGTGTACAAGCTTTAGAAGAGATGAAGGCAGACCCTTCGGAGTCGGCTTTCAGGAGTAGGCTTCAAACTACCTCAAGCGGCTGTGGTAAAGAGCTATGGTCGTGAGCGTTGAGGAAAAGTCGAGCAAGACTCGGCAAGTAAGAATCAGAAAGACGAATGAAAATAAACCACTGATGAAGCGTCGTAACACAGGTAAGAAGACGTCAAAACTGGGGACGGCGAGACACCCCAGGAACAGCTTATAGGAAACCTGATTACTGTATAAGCGGTGTCCGGCGTAAAGGTGGCGTGAGTCTGATTCAGGCTCTTCTAAGGAAGACGGGAACCAGTCGTCTTGATGTTAAGAAAGAAATTCAAGTAGCGAAACTACAAGAGTGAGAGTATCGAGGCAAGGCACTGGGGCGGAGCTGCTCGTAGTAGTGAAGAAGTCTCTGTAATGGGGACGGAGCGAAGGGGCAGCGTCAGGCAGTCGAATTAAAGCTCAACTCGAAAGAGGAGGATGTTTTGAGTAAGACAAAACCCTTTATCATCCCGAAAGAACTAGTGGTAGAGGCTTATAAGCTTGTTAAGGCCAACGCGGGGGCGGCTGGGGTAGACCAGCAGTCAATTGCAGACTTTGACAAGACCTTGAAAGATAATCTTTACAAACTCTGGAACAGATTATCATCTGGAAGTTATTTCCCCCCACCTGTAAAGGCGGTCCCTATACCGAAGAAGCAAGGAGGGGAAAGGATTTTGGGGGTACCAACTGTATCTGACAGAATCGGCCAGATGGTAATCAAGTTAATGTTTGAACCAACCGTAGAACCGTATTTTTACCCAGATTCCTATGGCTACCGACCGGGCAAAACGGCATTGGATGCAGTAGGGATTACCCGCCAGCGATGCTGGAAGTATGATTGGTGTTTAGAATTCGATATCAAGGGATTGTTCGATAATATTGACCATGAGTTATTGATGAAGGCTGTAAGAAAACACACGGATAACAAGTGGGTAATACTTTATATAGAAAGATGGCTAAAGGCACCTATGCAACTCTCGGATGGGAGTCTGGTTGAAAGAACCAAAGGGACTCCTCAAGGGGGGGTGATTAGCCCCGTTTTAAGTAATTTATTTCTTCACTATGTGTTTGATGCATGGATGACCAAACATCGTCCAACAGCGCCGTGGTGCCGATATGCGGACGATGGGCTGGTGCATTGTCGGACTGAACAGGAAGCTCAGAAAATATTAGAGGAGTTATCAGGTCGGTTCGAAGAGTGTAAGCTTGAGCTTCACCCAACGAAAACAAAGATTGTCTATTGCAAAGATGGAAGCAGAAAAGGGGCATATCCGCGAAAAGAATTTACCTTTTTGGGGTATACCTTCAGACCCAGGATTGTAGGCAATAGCAAGCAAAAGAGAAAGTTTGTGAGCTTCACGCCGGCGGTCAGTAAGGAAGCTATGAAATCAATGCGTGCAGAGACACGCAAAAGAGGGTTTCGCAACAGAGCGGACTTAGAGCTAAAAGAAATAGCAAAGATATATAATCCAATTTTAAGAGGTTGGATTAATTACTATGGTCACTATTATCCATCAGCTTTAGATCCTGTTTTGAGGCATTTCAATGAGACTTTAATTGCGTGGGCAATGCATAAATACAAGAAACTTAAGGGTCATAAAACAAGAGCGGATAACTTCATGCGAGGAATTGCAAGAAGAGAACCAAACTTGTTTGTTCACTGGAAGAAAGGCTGGATAAGGACGTTTGCCTGATGGGAGCCGTATGAATCGAGAGGTTCACGTACGGTTCTGCGAGAGGCTGATGGGGAAGTTCCGTCGGCCTACTCTCCATTGCGAACCACTCGCAACGCTGTCTAATCCTATAACGATATCCTGGCGGAAGTCAAATCCTTGTCGTGCATCCAAAATTTTTTTATAAAAGATTGAATGCTTATCCGAAAAGTACCTGTGAGGTAACGGGTTTCGCATGGATACAAGCACCTAGAGCACTGAAAAATAAAGAGTTCGGATGTGAAGTTTTGTTCGGGAGGGCACAAGTATCCCGTTGATTAGATGAAATTATTCTGCTTAAAGTTAATTCACAGGTACTTTTCGGATAAGCATTAAAGATTTTATCTTGAATATAGTATCATTTATTGATACTATTAAAAATGGCCAAAAAACATGATCGTACATTAAAAGCTGTTTTTTCAGACCCCGTGCAATCTGGAATACTATGGCGTGATATTGAAGTAATGTTAAAATCTCTAGGAGCAGAGATAAGTGAGAGAAGAGGGTCGCGTATTTGCATTTCTTTAAATGGTATTGACGCTGTGTTTCATCGCCCACACCCACGTAAGGAGACGGATAAAGGGGCTATATGCTCAATGAGACGATTTTTAAAAGAGGCAGGTGTTAACCATGATGGAATATAAAAGTTACGTTGGCCAAGTTATTTTTGATGATGAAGCCGACATTTTCCATGGAGAAGTTGTTAATACACGAGATGTGATTACTTTTCAAGGCCGCTCCGTAGAAGAAATCCGGCAAGCTTTTTGTGAGTCTGTTGACTAATACCTTAAGTGGTGTGAGGAGCGTAACAAAATACCAGATAAACCATTTTCAGGCAAACTTGTTGTCCGTATCCCGCCCGCTCTTCATCGTTCTATTTTTCTTTCAGCAAAGCAGGAGGGAAAAAG
>JBPOIP010000221.1:0-5312 GCA_052034395.1 Pseudomonadota bacterium | reverse complement strand
TGCCGGCCTGATCGACAAGCGCAGTGCCTTGTCCTACACGCTCCACGCTGGCATTGATCAACGACTTGATTTCTTTGGCGGCGTCGGCGCTGCGACCAGCCAGACTGCGTACTTCGCTGGCGACGACTGCAAACCCCCGACCCTGTTCTCCGGCCCGGGCCGCCTCTACTGCGGCATTGAGCGCCAGAATATTGGTCTGAAAGGCAATGCTGTCAATGACGCTGATGATGTCACTGATTTTGCGAGATGATTCATTGATGCCTTTCATGGTGTCGACGACCTGGTCCACGACCTTGCCGCCCTGTATGGCCACGGAAGAGGCCTTCATGGCCAGTTGATTGGCGGTGCGCGCGCTCTCGGCGTTCTGGTTGACCGTGGAGCCCAGTTGCTCCATGGACGCAGCCGTTTGCTCCAGCGCGCTGGCTTGTTGTTCGGTGCGCGCCGAGAGGTCGTTGTTGCCCTGGGCGATCTCCGCACTGGCGGCGGCGACACCTTCCGAGCCCTGGCGCACGTTGGATACCAACTTTGCCAGGTTGGACTGCATGGCACTAAGCGAATGCAGCAGATCAGCCACTTCGTCCTTGCCCTTGACTTCAATCGTATTGCTCAAGTTTCCATGGGCCACCTGCTCTGCCAGACCCACGGCTGCGGCCAGCGGCTGGGTAATCTGCCGGCTCAGCCACACGCCACCGGCAAGACCAATGATTGTCACGACAACCATCACCGTCAACGCAAGCACGGTGCTGCGCTGGGCATCCTTGGTGGCTGCGTCGGACGTTGCACTTTCGGCTTTGGATAGCCTGTCCTTCAGTTCTGCCATCAGGGTGCCTGATTCACGGTCCTTGCCGCGCGCGGCACTATCGCCAGCGGCAGCATCGAAGTCGGACGACTTGAATGCTTCAAACGCTTTCTTGTAAGCCTCTCCGATGACGGGAATGGCCTGATTCAGTTTGGTCAGGGTTTCTTTCGCAGCATTGTCCAGCGGCATCTTGTCGAGTTCCCGCAAACCATCTTCAACTTCTTTCATTTCCTTGACGTGGGAAGTCCAGTACTTATCCAGATCCTTGGGGTCCTTTCCCCGTAGCAGCACGTTCTTCCATTCCTGAATGGCTGTCGAAAACTTTGCGTCTATTTGGGCCACCTTCTTGTGGGCTGCCACAGTGACCAGGACCTCGTGTTCGTAAACCTCTAGCGATTCATTTAGCTTGAAAATGCCGAACAGGGCACCGAGGAACAACAAGCCCAGAGCGAGCGCAAAGGACAGCGGGAGTTTCAGGCTCAGCTTCATGGTGTGTTTCCTGCGCCGTGGGCGCTTCGTTGAACTTACTTGATACCCAGCAAGGCGTCCTTGAGTGTATGGTCGGCGGGAACGGATCCAAACCAGATGGACATGATAGCCTTGAAGAACTCAGGTTCCTTAAAGGGCTCTCCCTGCACTTTGCCCTTGGCATGAATGACCATTCCGGTTCCGGGAATCCAGTCAATGGTGATCACATCACCGGGCACCAAAACCTTGTTGACGGTGAAAATTTCGCCCATGCGTATCAGTCCGGGGACCAGTTTGGACGTTTCAGCCTTGGTGTTGTTGTCTTCCACCCCGCGGGTCAGCAGCTTTCCGAAGGGACCTGCTTCAATTTCACGCAGAAAGGTCATGGTCAGGCGCTTGGGGCCGGGCGCAGCCACCAGTTCTTCAAACGACGCGACTTTTCGCGCGGTGTAGAGATCGCCGACATATATCTTGAAGGGTCCTTTGTAGCGGGTTCCGGCGCCGCTGAGTTGAAGGCTTACGCCCGCTACCGTTGCGGAGTCTTCAATCTTGACGCCGTGAATCACGGTGGTGGCAGCGAATGCGCCCGCACTCAAAAGCAGGGCGGAACAAAGCAACAATACATTTTTGAACAGGCGCACGTTGTAGTCTCCAAAAGCAGATGCGGGCGATCAGTTTCACCCTTGGGCATTGTGCGCTGTTGATTGTTGGGGCAACATCAGGGTTTCTGCGGAGGCGAGCCGCCTGTGGCCTGCAATGCCTCGGGGCATTGCACGGGTCCGATGGATCAAATGGCGGGTTTGATACACTGGACGCATGTTCATTCACCGCATCTGTATTACGGGTTGTAGCGACCGGGGAGCCTGGCCCTGGCGGTTGCGGACCATCATGCCTGAACCCTGCGCTGCGTCTGAAGCCTGATTCAAAGGTGCGGCGCCTTCGGGTTCTGCGCGACCAAGCGGCACGGACACCATCCGAAAGGCTTGCGCGCATCCGGTCTTCCCCGGAAATTCACCGGGGAGTGGTTTGATTGAAACGTTTCCCATTTTTGCGTGAATCGGAGCGTTTGGCGGCACCCTATGCCGCCTGCAATGAGAGGTAACTACCCGTGATTTCCGAACCAGAATTCCAAGCCCTTGCTGCCCAGGGGTTCAACCGTATCCCCTTGATGGCGCAGGCTTTTGCCGACCTGGAGACGCCGCTGTCCCTGTACCTGAAGCTTGCCCACATGCCGGGCGATGCGGATGTGCCCGACGCCAACAGCGGGCGATACAGCTTTTTGCTCGAGTCGGTGGTGGGGGGCGAGCGATTTGGACGCTACAGCTTTATCGGTTTGCCGGCACGCACGCTATTGCGTGCCAGCGGCTTTGGTGCCGATGTCTGCACCGAGGTGGTGACGGATGGCGTTGTCGTCGAGACCAGCCGTGAGAACCCGCTGGACTTCATTGCCAGCTACCCGAAACGGTTCAAGGTGGCCCTGCGTCCCGGATTGCCCCGTTTCTGCGGTGGACTGGCCGGCTACTTTGGCTACGATGCCGTGCGGTATATCGAGAAAAAGCTGCAGTCGAGTTGCCCGCCCTCCGGTCTGGATTGTCCGGATATCCTCCTGCTGCAGTGTGAGGAACTGGCAGTTATTGATAACCTGTCGGGCAAACTGTATTTGATTGTCTATGTTGACCCGAGCCAACCGGAGGCCTATTCGCGGGGAAAACGGCGTCTTCGCCAACTGAAAGACCGTCTGGCACAGGCCGTCAGCATTGCGGCGGTCAAACCCACGCCCGCGCATCCGGCACAACGCGATTTCGCCAAGGCAGACTACATCGCCGCTGTGGAGCGCGCCAAGGAACTGATTGCAGGGGGTGACTTCATGCAGGTGCAGGTGGGCCAGCGCATCAGGAAGCGCTATACCGAGTCGCCACTGTCCCTGTACCGCGCGCTGCGCTCCTTGAATCCCAGCCCGTACATGTATTACTACCACTTTGGCGATTTCCATGTGGTGGGTGCATCGCCGGAGATTCTGGTTCGCCAGGAGCAGGTCAGTGCCGGCGATGGCGTTTCCACCAAAGTCACCATCCGTCCCCTTGCCGGAACGCGACCCCGCGGCGCCACGCCCGAACTGGACAAGGCCGCAGAAGCCGAACTTGTCAACGACCCGAAGGAGCGCGCCGAACATGTGATGCTGATTGATCTGGCGCGCAACGACATCGGACGCATTGCCAAGACGGGCAGCGTGAAGGTGTCGGATGCCTTCTGTGTGGAGCGTTACAGCCACGTCATGCACATCGTGAGCAATGTGGAGGGCACTTTGCTGGATGGCATGAGCAGCATGGATGTGCTCAAGGCCACGTTTCCGGCGGGTACGTTGACGGGTGCGCCCAAAGTGCATGCCATGGAGCTGATTGACCAACTCGAGCCGACCAAGCGCGGGTTGTACGGTGGCGCCTGCGGCTACCTGAGTTATGCCGGCGATATGGATGTGGCCATCGCCATTCGTACCGGCATCATCAAGGACCAGACGCTGTATGTGCAGGCCGCCGCCGGTGTGGTGGCCGACAGCGTACCGGAGCTGGAATGGAAAGAAACGGAAGCCAAGGCACGCGCTCTGCTGCGCGCGGCCGAACTGGTCGAGGAGGGATTGGAATGAGCCAGACCACGACGGAGGTGCAGTATTGCACCAGCATGACCGAAGTCCGCCGGTGTGTGGATGCGCTGGACGATGTGCTGGTACCCCTGCTGGTGCAGCGCACGGCATACATGATGCAGGCCGCGCGCATCAAGCAGGATGTGAGTCAGGTCAGGGACGAGGGCCGTATCGAAGCCATTGTGGAGCGGGTGCGCAGGCAGGCACAGGAGCGGGGCGGTGAGCCCGCGATCATCGAGGCCATCTACCGCGGCATGATGGAAGTGTGCATCGCCTATGAACAGCGCGAGTTTGTGCGCCAGCGCGAGGGGGTGTCGGCATGAAGCTCCTGATGATCGACACCTATGACAGCTTCACCTACAACATCGTCCAGTACTTTGGCGAACTGGGTGCCGAGGTCGAGGTTTTTCGAAACGATGAAATTACCGTGGAAGGAATTGCCCAGCGCAGTCCGGACCGCCTGGTGGTGTCGCCCGGCCCCTGTTCGCCCAATGAAGCCGGCATTTCCGTGGCTGCCATTCAGCACTTCATGGGCAAGTTGCCCATTCTGGGCGTGTGCTTGGGTCACCAGAGCATCGGTGCGGCGCTCGGCGGGAAAATCGTGCGCGCGCAGCAACTGATGCATGGAAAGACGAGCGTCATCACAACAACCTGCGAAGGGGTTTTTTCCGGTTTGCCACGCCAGTTCACGGTCAACCGGTACCACTCGCTGGCGATTGAGCGCGCCAGTTGTCCAAAGGAGCTGGCCATCACCGCGTGGACCGATGACGGTGAAATCATGGGCGTGCGCCACACCGGCCTGGCTGATGCCGTGCGCATGGAAGGAGTGCAGTTTCACCCGGAGTCCATACTGACCGAGCACGGGCATGCCATGCTGGCAAACTTTCTGCGCTGACCTGTTATTTTGCTATTATTTATATAGCTAACTATTCATGTTCCACGAGGGCTATTGATCTATATGACAAAAAACATTGTCGATCTGCGCAGTGATACGGTGACGCAGCCCACATCTGCGATGCGCGAGGCCATGATGGCGGCGCCTTTGGGCGATGATGTGTTTGGAGACGATGCCAGCGTCAACGCCTTGCAGGACAAGATTGCCGCCATGCTGGGATTTGAAGCGGCGTTGTTTATGCCCAGCGGCACGCAAAGCAATCTGTGTGCGCTGCTGGCGCATTGCGGGCGGGGCGACGAGTACATCGTTGGTCAGTTGGCCCATACCTATCGTTATGAAGGCGGTGGCGCGGCGGTTCTGGGAAGCGTCCAGCCACAGCCATTGGCGCAGAATGATTCTGGGCAAATGGCTTTGACCGACATTGCCGCCGCGATCAAACCCGATGATTGTCACTTTGCCCGCACGCGGCTTTTGTGTCTGGAAAACACCTGGAACGGGCATCGCATGCC
>JBPOIP010000081.1:0-2715 GCA_052034395.1 Pseudomonadota bacterium | reverse complement strand
GTCAGCCCGCATGACGCCCGACTCGCGCGCGCCTATGGTTACGTGTTTCAGGCACCGGCGTTGTTCCCCTGGCGCACCGTTTTGGGCAATGTGATGCTGCCGTTGCAAATCCAGGGTGGTTCCGGCGCAGAAAACCGGGCCATTGCGCTGGAGCATCTGGAGCGCGTTGGGCTCCAGGGTTTTGAAGGCAAATACCCTTGGCAGCTGTCCGGTGGCATGCAGCAGCGCGTCTCTATCGCCCGGGCTCTGGCATTCGAGCCCAAAATTTTGATGATGGACGAGCCCTTTGGCGCGCTTGACGAAATCACCCGTGACCGGCTCAACGAGCAACTGCAGCAACTCTGGCAGCGCGAGCGCCGCACCGTGGTATTCGTGACCCACTCGATCGCCGAGGCCGTGTACCTGTCCACCAAGATCGTGGTCATGTCGCCCCGCCCCGGGCGCATCGTCAACGTGATCGACTCACCTCTGCCCGACGAGCGGCATCTGGCCCTGCGCGACACGCAGGCTTTCATGGACGTGGCGCACCAGGTGCGCGAGGCGCTGGCGGATGGCCACCTCGAATAAACCCGGCGCGACACCGCCGGTTTCACAGGCGGGGGGCAGCGAGCCACACAAAGTGGGCGAGCGTGGGGGCTATATCTGGCCAGTGGCTGTGCTATTGCTAGCCTTCCTCATCATTTGGTATGGTGCTGCCTGGGGAATGAACAACACTGCGGCGGTCGAGCGCGTGCTGGAGCCCGCAGGCAATCCCTGGACCTGGCAAGACCTGCTGGCCACCACGTGGAACATGGAGCGCCCGGTTTTGCCCGCGCCCCACCAGATCGCTGTGGACTTCTGGTCGGGCCTGGTGGACT
This sequence comes from Pseudomonadota bacterium, assembly GCA_052034395.1. Lineage (GTDB taxonomy): Bacteria > Pseudomonadota > Gammaproteobacteria > Burkholderiales > Burkholderiaceae_C > Allorhodoferax. The sequence goes on along the minus strand of JBPOIP010000081.1, from coordinate 1,858 downwards.
GGCCGCTGGACTCGCCGCGCAATCTGTTGTTCCATGTGGCGGTGACGGGCGAGACAACGCTGGTGGGTTTTGGGCTGGGCACGCTGCTGGGTCTGGTGCTGGCGGTTCTGATCGTGCACTCGCGAACGCTGGACCGCGCGCTGCTGCCGTGGATCGTGGCCTCGCAAACCGTGCCGGTACTGGCGATTGCGCCCATCGTGCTGGTGATTTTGGGCAGCCTGGGACTGGAGGGGCTGGCGCCCAAGGCCGTCATTGCCATGTACCTGAGTTTCTTCCCGGTTACCGTGGCCATGGTGCAGGGCCTGCGCTCGCCGCAGGTGATAGAGACGGAAATGATGCACACCTACGCCGCCAGCCGGTGGCAAGCGTTGTGGATGTTGCGCCTGCCGGCTGCGCTGCCGTTTCTGTTCCCCGCCCTGCGCGTTGGCATTGCCGCCAGCCTGGTGGGTGCCATGGTGGCCGAGTTGCCCACCGGCGCCACGGCCGGTCTGGGCGCGCGCCTGCTGACTGGCTCCTATTACGGCAATACACTGGCGATCTGGTCGGCACTGGTGATGTCGGCGCTGCTGGGCTTGCTGCTGACCATGCTGGTGGCCGCCACCGAACACCTGGCATTGCGCCACCGCAGGCAGCCATGACGCCCGCACTACCTCCCTCCCTTCACACAACTGCAGCCGCGGTAGCCGTGTCGCTGGGGGCGGCAACTCTCCTGTTTTTGCAGCCTGCGGCGCAAGGAGAAGGTGCCCCCACCACCGCTTTCTGGTTGATGCTGGCAGCGTTGGCCGGTGCCGCCCTGTGGACCATCCGACGGGTAGCGTCCATCAACGGGACCCGCTTTGACGGCGTGCTGACCGCTGCCCTGTTTGGCCTGTGGGTGCTGTATTTCTGGCAGATGCTGGTAGTGGCGTTCGAGGTGCCAAGGGTGCTGCTGCCCGCGCCCACGCTCATCGTGCAGTCCCTTATCGACAACCCCGGCAAGCTCTGGGGTGACTTCAGCCAGACCGTGCTGAAGGCGGTGTGTGTGGGTTGGCTGCTAGGCAACGGGCTCGGGTTTGGGGTTGCCGTCGCCATCGACCGCATGCCATTTTTGCAGCGCGGCCTACTTCCCCTGGCATCGCTGACCAGCACGGTGCCGCTGGTCGCCGTGGCGCCGATTGCTGTGATGTGGTTTGGCTTTGAGTGGCCGTCCAAAGCGGCCGTGGTGGTGCTGATGACCTTCTTCCCCATGCTGGTGTCTACGCTGGCGGGCTTGAAGGCATCGGGCAAACTGGAGCGCGAGTTGATGTACAGCTATGCGGCCAGCTATAGACGCACGCTGTGGTCGCTGCGCCTGCCGGCAGCCACACCTTACATTTTTGGTGCACTCAAGGTGAACGCCACGCTGGCCCTGATTGGCGCCATCGTGGCCGAGTTTTTTGGCTCACCCACGATGGGTCTTGGCTTTCGGATCTCGACCGAAGCCGCGCGCATGAACATGTCTCTGGTGTGGGGTGCGATTGTGGTGGCGGCTGTCACTGGCTCGCTGGCCTACGCTTTGCTTGTGCAGCTGGAGCGGCGCGCTGCGTTCTGGCATCCCTCGATCCGGGGCAAATGATGCACGATGCATCCAGGCCCCGCTGTTTTGTTTCCATCCCAACCCCAAGGAGTGTTCCCATGAATCGTTCTTCTCTGGTAGTCAATGGCTTAATGGCTGCGGTATTGGCCGTGTGCGGCATGACCGCGCACGCCGCCGACAAGCTGACCTTGCAGCTCAAGTGGCTGCCCCAGGCACAGTTTGCCGGCTACTATGTGGCGCAGGCCAAGGGCTACTACAAGGCCGAGGGACTGGACGTCACCATCAAGCCCGGTGGTCCCGACA
>JBPOIP010000004.1:0-3992 GCA_052034395.1 Pseudomonadota bacterium | reverse complement strand
TCCTGTACGTCGCCTGCAGCAAAAATGCCCGCAACGGAAGTCTGTGTCGCGAAACCCTTGAGTCCGCCCTGGGTCACGATGTAACCGCCCGCCATCTCAAGCTGTCCCTGGAAAATGTCGGTGTTGGGCGCATGGCCGATGGCGATGAAACAACCGGTAAGGGCGATGTCTTCCGTAGTGCCATCACTGACATTCTTCACGCGGATGCCGGTGACGCCGGATGCATCGCCGAGCACTTCGTCAAGGGTTCGGAAGGTTTTGAGCTCAATTTTCCCGGCAGCAACCTTTTCCATCATCTTGTCGATCAGGATCGGCTCGGCCTTGAACTTGTCGCGCCGGTGAACCAGGATCACTTTGCTGGCAATGTTCGACAGGTACAGCGCTTCCTCTACGGCGGTATTGCCGCCACCGACCACGCAGACAGTCTGGTCGCGGTAAAAAAATCCGTCGCAGGTCGCACAGCCCGACACGCCGCGGCCCATGAAGGCGGTCTCGGACGCCAGCCCCAGGTACTTGGCAGAAGCGCCGGTAGCGATGATCAGCGAATCGCAGGTATAGGTGCCACTGTCACCCGTCAATGTAAACGGGCGTTTGCTGAAATCGACCGTGTTGATATGGTCAAATAAAATTTCCGTGTTGAAGCGCTGGGCATGCTCCAGAAAACGCTGCATCAGTTCCGGGCCTTGCACACCGTTCACATCGGCTGGCCAGTTGTCGACCTCGGTTGTGGTCATCAACTGCCCACCCTGGGCCATGCCGGTCACCAGAACCGGATTGAGATTGGCGCGTGCGGCGTAGACGGCAGCGGTGTAGCCGGCTGGGCCTGAGCCCAGAATGAGGACTTTGGCGTGTTTGGGGTCGGACATGGAGAAACCTTTAAAGCGTTGAACGGTCGGCAAGCCGTGTACATTTGCGGGCAATGTTGGCCTTTTCAATGGTAGCCAGATTGTAAGAAGCCCGATACGGTTTCCCTGATGGCGCTTGGTAAGCTGTGGCGAACTTTTTCCCGGGGGGTGTGAATGTCAATGTTGAGTAACCTGGACCTGATTCGCCGGGTGCCGCTTTTTTCCATGCTTACAACGCAGCAGGCGCAGTCCATGGCCAATGCGGTGTCCAAAAAGCGCTTCAAACGGGGTGAAGTCCTGGTGGAGCGGGGCATGAAGAGCAACGTTCTCTACATCATTCTGACTGGACGCGCCCGGGTCCAGATCGCCGACACCAAAGGTCGCGAGGTGATCCTGGCCATACTGCGCTCCGGCGACTATGTTGGCGAGATGAGTGTCATCGACGGTGATCCGCATTCGGCTACCGTGGTTGCCGATCAACAGGTTGATGTGTTGACCGTGGGGCGTGATGATTTTTTGCGTTGCCTGGCCGAAAACATCCCCATGTGCTTTGTCGTGATGCAAGGGCTGGTGCAGCGGCTGCGCAAAGCCAGTCACAAAATCAGTTCTTTGGCCTTGGTTGGCGTGTACGGTCGCGTTGCCATGGTGTTGCTGGACTCAGCGGTGCTGGATGATCAGGGTGCCTTGCTCATCCGGGAAAAAGTGTCGCGCCAGGACATTGCCAAGATGGTGGGCGCGTCCCGGGAGATGGTCAGCCGGGTGATGAAGGATTTTGAAGAGCAGGGCTTCATTCAGCAGCGTGACAATGGCGTTTTGCAGGTTTTCGAGCGCCGCACGCTTCCACGATGATGCGCCGGTCGTAAAGTCACACAGGCTTGCGGTAAGCTTGACCTGACTGTTGGTATTTTTGCATGACCTATTCACTTCACACGCTTCAATCCTCTGCGCCAAACGGCGCGCAAGCACCGGCCGGCGTGGGCCGTTTTGCAAACGAAGTCGGTCTGGTGGCCGGTTTCCTGATTCTGGCACTTTGGCTGATCGCACTGGTGACTTATTCCCCCCAGGACGCAGCATGGTCCACTTCGGGTGCTGGCTTGCCATTGGTCAACCGCGCTGGGCGGCTGGGCGCCTGGCTGGCAGACACAAGTTACTTTCTGTTGGGTTTTTCCGCATGGTGGTGTGTGGCCGTTGGCATGCGTGTGTGGTTGTCGCTGCTGGCCAATCGCCTGCGGGGTGAGCGCACGGCGCCTGCAGTGCGCCAGCACCTGGTTTTCTGGCTGGGACTGATGACACTTCTGTGCGCCAGCGCCGCACTGGAGTGGACCCGGCTGTACAGCCTGGAGCCGCGTTTGCCGGACCATAGCGGAGGTGCTCTGGGTTACCTTCTGGGTCCCTTGAGCGTGAAGTGGCTGGGGTTTGCAGGTTCGGGTCTGGTTTGCATCGCGTTGGGGCTGATCGGGCTGGCGCTGGTGTTCGGGTTTTCCTGGGTGCATGTGGCCGAACGCATTGGCGCTTGGGTGGATGCGCAGGTTCAGTCGCGCAAGCGCGAGAGGGAGCGTGAAGAAGATCGCGAATTCGGTCAGCAGGCGATGCGCGAGCGTGAAGAAATCCTGCTCGAAGAGCGGGTGGAGACGGTTGAGCACCATGCGCCCCCCGTGTTGATTGTGGAGCCGGTGCACAAGGAGCCTCCGCGCAGCGAGCGTGTCGCCAAAGAGCGCCAGAAGCCGCTGTTTACTGAAATGCCGGACACCAAACTGCCGCAGGTTGACCTGCTCGACGGAGCACTGTTGCGCCAGGAGACCGTGGCCCCGGAGACGCTGGAAATGACCAGTCGCATGATTGAGAAGAAGCTCAAGGACTTTGGCGTGGAGGTGCGCGTGGTGCTTGCCCAGCCCGGTCCCGTCATAACCCGTTATGAAATTGAACCGGCTACCGGCGTCAAGGGCTCGCAGATCGTCGGTTTGGCCAAGGATCTGGCGCGGTCCTTAAGCCTGGTGTCCATCCGCGTGGTGGAGACGATTCCCGGCAAGAACTTCATGGCGCTGGAGTTACCCAATGCCAAGCGCCAAAGCATCCGGTTGAGTGAAATTCTGGGCTCACAGGTCTACAACGAAGCCAAATCCCTGCTGACCATGGGTCTGGGCAAAGACATCGTGGGCAACCCCATCGTGGCTGACCTGGCCAAGATGCCCCACGTGCTGGTGGCGGGTACCACCGGCTCGGGCAAATCGGTGGGTATCAACGCCATGATTTTGAGCCTCTTGTACAAGGCGGAGGCCAGCGATGTCCGGTTTCTGATGATTGACCCCAAGATGCTGGAAATGTCGTTCTACGAAGGCATTCCGCACCTGATCGCGCCGGTGGTGACCGACATGAAGCAGGCCGCGTACGGCCTGACCTGGTGCGTGGGCGAGATGGAGCGGCGCTACAAGCTGCTCAGCAAACTGGGCGTTCGCAACCTGGCAGGTTACAACGTGAAAATTGCTGAAGCCAAGGCGCGTGGTGAGTTCATCTACAACCCGTTCAGCCTGACGCCCGAATCCCCCGAGCCGCTGGACCGTCTGCCGCATATTGTGGTGGTCATTGATGAGTTGGCCGACCTGATGATGGTGGTGGGCAAGAAGATTGAGGAGTTGATTGCCCGTCTGGCACAAAAGGCCCGCGCCGCCGGCATTCACCTGATCCTGGCAACCCAGCGCCCCAGCGTGGACGTGATTACAGGTCTCATCAAGGCCAATATTCCCACCCGCATTGCATTCCAGGTTTCCAGCAAGATCGACAGCCGCACGATTCTTGACCAGATGGGTGCCGAGGCACTGTTGGGCATGGGTGACATGCTGTACATGCCCAGTGGCACCGGCCTGCCCATCCGCGTGCACGGTGCCTTTGTCAGCGACGACGAGGTGCACCGCGTGGTGAGCTACCTCAAGACCCAGGGTGAGCCCAATTACATTGAAGGCGTTTTGGAGGGCGGCGCTGTCGACGGCGAGGGCGAGCCAGGCGTTGATGGCAATGGTGGTGGTGAAAAAGACCCCATGTATGACCAGGCGGTCGAAGTGGTGCTCAAGAATCGCAAGGCCAGCATTTCGCTGGTTCAGAGGCATTTGAAAATTGGTTACAACCGCGCAGCACGGCTGGTGGAAGACA
>JBPOIP010000062.1:0-19397 GCA_052034395.1 Pseudomonadota bacterium | reverse complement strand
GCTTGAGCTGGAGCTGGAGCTGGAGCTGGAGCTGGAGCTGGAGCTGGAGCTGGAGCTGGAGCTGGAGCTGGAGCTGGATCTGGAACTGGAACTGGAGCTGGAGCTGGAACTGGAGCTGGAGCTGGAGCTGGAACTGGAGCTTCGAACTTCAGGTTAAAGCTGGATTTTTTGATAGTTGGTTCAGGAACGACGTCAGGTCTGCTGACTTCATGCGCTGGCGTTTCGCTCTGCCTTGCCTGTCTCTCAACAGACCGCTGAGGTAAGTTTGGCAAAGCACCATCGGACATTTTCTCCAGGCTTTTTGCCATCCTGTTGCTTAAGCCGGGCATTGATAAGGGTACCTTTCGCTTGCCCATTATTCCTGCAAGCGGTGTACGGCTCCGGTTCTCCCGCTCCTGGATTGTTAGTGCCGGTGTGACTGCTGCATCCCTGAGGGAAATGTCTTTGAGAAGAGGCCATCGTCCTTCGGCCTCATTTTCGGGGCCTGCAGCAATTGCTTGCAAGTTGGAGTTGTCAGGACGCAACGACCGAAACAAGGCCGGCAAATCGTCTTCAGTTTGTGGCATTCTGGCGTCCCCGCTTCAGTGATTGTCAACCGTTCTGCCGAAGTGTAAGACTACATGCATGCCATTTGAAGCGTCCTTCACTTCGCGTACAACGATATCGTCGCTGGCGCCAAGCACGTGGAACACAGTCTCGTAAAAGCCTTCCAGTAAACCTACGCTCCAATTTAAGGCCTCATCGCCGAACGCTTCGGCAAGCGGACAGGCATAGTGTGCAATTTCGATGTGTCCTTCTTCTTCTTTAAGTTCAATCCATCCCCAGTTGGTTCGCATCCAGAAGTCGTTCAGACTGTCTTCCAATTCAGTCAATGACTGAACTGACTGGAAGAGCTCACCAGTGTCTCCAGCAAACCGCTGGCCAACCTTGAAGAACAGGAAGCGCAAGTCCTCTGTGGTCGTGTGCTCTGCCATTTCTGTCGCAAGCGCGCGAAGCATGGGTAACCACTGAAGGGATACTTGCTGGCCGCGAAAATAGTTCTCCAATTGCGCAATTGGCATACAACTCGTCTCCAAAGTGAAAGATGCGTGGTGCATCAATATTTCAGGAAGTGACCAAAACCCTCTCTGCACCCGAAGTTGTACTAGGGACTGGAGTCTAAGTCGAGGATTTTAGCAACGTTTGGTAACAATTGAGGTACCAATAAATACGGCGCTGCGTATTCCGCGACATATTCCACGAAAGACTTAAAGAAATACACAACGACATGCCACACCCGCGACCGTATTGCAATCTTCAATGATCATCCGTATTTATGTGGGTTGCATACCCCCTGTAGTATTGATGTATACTCCATGGGGTATAAGGATTCAATATGAAACTACTGTCCAATCACACTTTTGCAGCAAGAGCGGTTTTCCGTACTGGGTCAATCGTTGCGCTTGCCTATCTGATTAGCGGGCTAGCACCCGCATGGGGGCAATCTGCAGGAGTGCCAACGGCCCACGTAAAGCTTCAACAGGTTTCCGCTTCCTTTGAACTCGATGGTGTTATTCAGCCTTTGAAACAAAGCACCGTTGCGGCACAGGTCGCTGGGCGAATTGTCTCATTGCAGGTCAGGGCAGGTGACAAAGTTCGTTCTGGCCAATTGTTGGCGACCATCGATGACAGCGAGGCATCTGCCGGCGTTCAGCGCAGTCAGGCACAGGTCAATCAAGCTGAAGCGGATCTACGCAATGCCAAGGCAAACCTTGAAAGGACGCTGGACCTGCAGTCCAAGGGTTTTGTCAGCAAAGCAGCACTCGATACAGCCGAAACACAGTACAAGGGCGCATTGGCAGCGCGCGAGCAGGCTGCGGCTTCTGCATTGCAATCCAGCATTTCTCGCGGATTTACGCGGGTAATGGCGCCTTATGACGGGTGGGTATTGCAAACACATGCGGAAGCCGGCGATCTCGCATTGCCTGGCAAGCCCTTGGTGACGATTTATGCACCGTTGCCATTGCGTGCGGTGGTCCAAGTCCCTGCCTCAAAGGTTGCAGCTGTTCGCGGGGCCGCCAGCACACAGGTTCAAGCAGACAGCAATTCGTCTCAATCTGAGTGGATCACACCGCTTTCCCGCAGCGCGGTGCCGTCAGCTGACCCCGTTTCACAAACTATGGAGTGGCGCCTGGAGTTGAATGCCAAGGACAGCGTCGGTCTGGTTCCTGGGCAGCAAGTTCGGGCACGTTTTTCGCAGGAGCCGCAGCACTCTGCCAAGAAGCTGCTCGTGCCGTCTGCCGCAGTGGTTCGGCGTGGTGAGCTTACCGCCGTCTACGTCGTTGTAAACGGCGCATTCTCCCTGCGCGCAGTGCGTTTGGGAAATACAGTGGGTTCAGACGGTATCGAGGTTATCGCCGGAATCCAGGCCGGTGAGCAAATAGCCTTGGACCCCATCCGTGCGGGTTTCCCTAAGGCCGTCCCGGCGGCATCGACTGCGAAATGAGTTCGTAATGAAATCAATTCATCACCTGGGAATCTCAGGTCGCGTAGCGGCTGCATTCCAATCCAATGCACTGACGCCTCTGCTGGCGCTTGTGGCTCTCCTGATGGGCCTGTTTGCGGTGCTTGTCACGCCGCGTGAGGAGGAGCCGCAAATCAACGTGACCATGGCCAACGTGTTGATTCCATTCCCCGGGGCGAGCAGTGCGGATGTTCAAAACATGGTTGCCCGCCCCGCCGAGCAGGTTCTGGGGCAAATTGCTGGCATTGAACATACCTACTCTGTTGCCAGGCCTGGTTTGGCGGTGCTGACGGTCCAATTCAAGGTCGGCGTGCCTCGTATCGAGGCGCTGGTGCGTCTTTATGATGTGCTGAATGCCAATCAAGACTGGCTGCCAAGTGATCTTGGTGCGTTAACACCTATCGTTAAACCCAAAGGAATTGACGACGTTCCGGTTGTCGCCGTGACCATGTGGAGCAAGGGCGATTCCTCGGGCTCAGAGCTCGAGACGGTTGCACATGCTGTCGAATCAGAATTCAAATCCGTCGCAGGCGTCAGGGAGGTGAAGACGATCGGAGGACCGGGTCGGGCAATTCGAATCGTGGTGGACCCGGACCGGCTGCGCGCCCGCTCAGTAGATATCCTGTCGCTCAAGAAGACCATCATGGCAGCCAACTTCGGGATGGCGGCAGGAAATGTTTTGGAACCTGGCGGCAAAGGCGTTGGCGCTCAAATGCTGACGGTGGAGGCAGGGGAGTTTTTGCGGTCTGCGGATGATGTCGGGGATCTGGTTGTTGGTGTCAGTCAGGGCAAGCCTGTTTTTCTGCGTGACGTTGCGCGCGTGGAGATGGGTTCGCAACAGGCCCAGCGCTATGTGTGGTTCACTGAGGGACGTGCGGCAATGGGTTCCAATACCGAGTCATCAGAAGCCGGGCGCGCCGGCCAGCCGTTCCCAGCAGTCACAATCAGTGTCACGAAAAAGCCAGGTGAGAATGCGGTTGACGTTTCGCGCGCAGTTGTAGCCCGATTGGGCTCACTTCGCAACACCGTGATTCCTGCAAGCACCGAGGTCACTGTAACCCGTGACTACGGTGAAACAGCAGCCGAAAAAGCCAACAAGCTGATACAGAAGCTCACCTTTGCAACCGGCTCGGTCATTCTCCTGGTTGGATTTGCACTTGGAAAGCGGGAGGCGGTCATTGTTGGAGCGGCTGTGATACTGACGCTGACGGCAACACTGTTCGCGTCTTGGGCCTGGGGCTTCACGCTCAACCGGGTATCCCTTTTTGCCCTCATTTTCTCCATTGGAATTCTGGTCGACGATGCAATTGTTGTTGTCGAGAATATTCACCGACATCAGCAGTTGATGCCCGACACGCCATTGAGAAATATCATTCCGCGAGCAGTTGATGAAGTGGGTGGGCCAACGATTCTGGCGACGTTAACGGTGATTGCTGCGCTCTTGCCCATGGCGTTTGTATCAGGGCTCATGGGGCCATATATGAGTCCCATTCCGATCAATTCGAGCCTAGGCATGGCGCTTTCATTGGCGATTGCGTTTACCGTTACACCATGGTTGGCCTTGCGAATCATGCGCCAGCATGCAGTGACCGGTACGGACCACCATCCGCAAGGCGACCATAAGAGCAGGATGATGCAAAACTTGTTCAGCAAGATACTGTCGCCCTTTCTCGAAAGTGCGCGCAAGCGATGGCTGCTGTTGGGTGGCATCATTGCGGCGCTGATGTTGTCAGTCGGGCTCGTTCTGGTGCAATGGGTCGTATTGAAAATGCTGCCATTTGACAACAAGAGCGAGTTTCAGGTTGTCGTTGATATGCCTGCAGGAACGCCACTTGAGGATACTGCGGCGGCACTGCAGGACTTGAGTGCGTTTCTCGCCAGTCAGCCGGAAGTTCGTGATCTGCAAGCCTATGTAGGGACTGCCTCGCCCATCACGTTCAATGGCCTAGTGAGGCAATACTATTTGCGCGCTGATGCCGAGCAGGGAGATTTGCAGGTCAATTTGGTCGACAAGCAACACCGAAATGAAAAGAGTCACGCGATCGCGCAGCGGTTGCGACCCGAGCTTGAGCGTATCGGACACCAGCATCATGCCCGCGTGAAAGTGGTGGAAGTTCCGCCTGGACCTCCGGTAATGTCGCCGCTGGTAGCCGAAATCTATGGTCCGGATGAAGCAGGCCGTCAACAACTGGCTTTGAAAGTCATGAAGGCTTTTGGTGCAACGCCTGATATTGTCGGAACGGATAGCAGCCTGCGTGAAGATGCGCCCCGAGCCTTTTTGCATGTACGCCGTCAACGCGCAGAGTCCCTGGGAATTCCAGTTTCTGCAATCGCCCAAACCGTTTCAGCGGCATTGACAGGCGCTGATGCCGCTTACCTGCACGACCAGCAGTCGAAGTACCCGGTTCCCGTACGCATACAGTTGCCACGCGAAAGTCAGATAGGACTGGACGCCGTACTGGCACTGCCCATGCGGTCGGCCAATGGACAGATTGTTCCATTGTCCGAGCTGATCGAGGTGCAGCGCGGCATTATCGACAAGCCCCTTTTCACAAAGGACCTGCAGGGAGTAAGTTACGTGATGGCCGATATGGCGGGCAAACTGGATTCCCCGTTGTATGGCCTGTTTGCTGCACGCAGCACTTTGCATCAGTCAATGAAAGAGCAAAACTTCCAGGCTGGGGAATACTGGATTCGTCAACCAACCAACCCCTATCAGGAGTATTCAATCAAGTGGGATGGCGAGTGGCAGATCACTTATGAGACGTTCCGCGATATGGGAGCGGCATATGGAGTAGGTCTCATCCTGATCTACTTGCTGGTGGTCGCTCAGTTCCGAAGCTACCTCACGCCATTGGTCATCATGGCACCCATACCGCTGACCCTGATAGGTGTGATGCCAGGTCATGCAATCATGGGTGCGCAGTTCACCGCAACGAGCATGATCGGAATGATTGCCCTGGCGGGCATCATCGTGCGCAACTCCATCCTGCTCGTGGATTTTATTGAGCTTCAGGTAAGAGAGGGTACTGTATTCAAAACTGCGGTACTGCAGTCAGCTGTTGTACGTGCCCAGCCTATTGTCCTGACGGGCGTTGCGGCGATGATTGGCGCTTTTTTCATTCTGGACGATCCGATCTTTAACGGTCTCGCCATTTCGTTGATATTTGGCATTTTGGTGTCAACTGTGTTGACGCTGGTGGTCATTCCGGTTTTGTATTACGCCCTGTACCGAAAGCGGATGGACGCAGGCATTGCCATGAACCATCCCCAGTAGTGCACAGAAATCATTCACCTAACCAACCCAACTTCCAAAGGAGTTATTCATGACTGTTGAGCGCTATATCCATCTCTTTGCTGGCTCGTTTATCTTGCTGTCGCTGGCTTTGGGCTTTAGTGGCAGCCCATTTTTTGTATCAGAGTGGTGGCTGGCGTTTACTGCCTTTGTCGGCGCCAATCTTTTCCAGTTCGGGATAACCAATGTCTGCCCGATGGGCTGGATACTCAAAAAACTGGGTGTGCCGGAAAGCGCGGCGGCGTGCAGCCGATAAGTGTCCCTGCTTCCACGGATCGGAGTTAAGAATGACCAACCAGACCGATAGACTTGAGGAACCCGCCGCTACCGCATTGAATGAAAGCCATGCCCGTACGGATGTATTGAATCGATTGCGTCGCGCGGAGGGTCAAATTCGCGGTATTCAGCGCATGGTGGAGGAGGGCGAAAGCTGCATGAAAATTGGCCAGCAATTCTCTGCGGTCCGCAAAGCACTCGACAGCACGTATTTGCGCATGACGGTGTGCTTTCTTCACCAGGAGCTTGAAACGAGGATCCAGCCTGACCCGATACAGAAAGTTGATCTGGACCTGATGCTCAAGGATATGGAATCCTTACTTGCCCGCATGGGATGATTCGATGACCCCGCCCCCGAGGCAGATATCGCCATCGTAAACAACGGCGGATTGTCCCGGGGTAACAGCCCATTGCGGCTGGGCAAATGCCAACGAGAAGCGGGTCAAGTCAACGGCACTAAATTCGCATGGCGCATCATTTTGTCGATATCGGGTCTTGGCAGCCATCGTCGCGCTGGACGGCTGCGTGCCGGATATCCAGCTTGCGTTTTGTGCGTCCAGAGTCGAAGACTGGAGCCAAAGATGATCATGGCCCTGCACGACCCAGAGCGTGTTGTCCTGCATGTCCTTGCGTGCCACAAACCAGGGAGCGTGCTCGCCGCCGCCCTTTTGGGCGCCTTGGGTCTTGATGCCACCAATGCCGAGACCCTGACGCTGACCCAGCGTATAGAAGCTCAGCCCAACGTGCTCCCCCAAAACTCGGCCGCGCGCGTCTTTGATTGGTCCAGGCTCTTTGGCGATGTATCGGTTCAGGAAATCCCTGAATGGGCGTTCACCGATGAAACATATTCCCGTTGAGTCCTTCTTTTTCGCGTTGGGCAGTCCTATGGACTCTGCAACGCGGCGTACCTCCGTCTTGAGCATTTCACCGATCGGGAAAAGCGTCCTTGACAGTTGCGCCTGGGTCAGCCGATGCAGGAAATAGCTCTGATCCTTGGAAGGATCAATCCCCTTAAGCAACTCATGAGTCCCCGTAATCGGGTCAAACCTCACACGGGCGTAGTGGCCGGTCGCGATTCTTTCAGCGTCAAGGCGCATGGCATGATCCAGAAACGCCTTGAACTTTATTTCAGCGTTGCAAAGAATGTCCGGGTTTGGCGTTCGGCCAGCCCGGTATTCCCGCAGGAATTCGGCGAAAACGCGATCTTTGTACTCCGCTGCAAAGTTGACGTGTTCAATTTCAATGCCAATCACATCCGCAACGGCGGCAGCGTCCACAAAGTCGATGTTGGATGTGCAGTAACCCGGGTCGCCATCGGTCGTCGCGGGCAGATCGTCATCTTCCCAGTTTTTCATGAAGATGCCGATGACTTCGTGTCCCTGCTGCTTCAGCAGATATGCTGTCACTGCTGAGTCGACGCCACCACTGAGGCCAACCACCACTCGTTGTTTTTTCATGGGCGCATTCTAGCGGCGGATGACCGGCAAACTGATATGAAAAAACACCGCCTACCCCAATAATCATAATGAAACATTGCTATATAAATCATAGCGAAATCATGCGCCGACGATCTTGAGATCCGAGTGAATCAGTTCGATGGGATAGCGTTGACCGGCCAGGAAGTCCTCCATGCATTGAATTACCAGAGAACTGCGGTGTCGTCGCGCTGAGGCACGTATTTCCTGCGCGGACATCCAGAGGGTGCGAACGATTCCTTCATCCAGCGCAAGCGCAGGGTCGCGCTCACCGAGCGATCCGCTGAACGCGAACCGCAAGTAAGTCAGGTCACTTTCGGTGGCGCGTTCTTGTGGGGACAGATAGATACCGATCAGGTCGGTTGGAACGAAGGGGTGTGCGGTTTCCTCCAATGTTTCGCGGGCGCATGCCTGGGTCAGTGATTCCCCGAATTCGAGATGCCCTGCCGGATTGTTAAGGCGCAAACCATCGGCCGTCTCTTCCTCCACCAACAAAAACTTCCCGTCCTGGTGAATGACCGCGGCGACCGTCACATGGGGTTTCCATCGATTTTTCATACTCAATTATGGGATACGGTGATCTATCTTGATACTGTTTGATAAACATCATCATTGGCACTCGCCGCAACCCGGACATTTTCAGTTAAGCTTTCCGGTGGCTTACACAACGCCGGGTTGTCCGGTTGCGAGCTGAGCATGTGTCTTGAAATAACTTAGATGAGGAGTCGCTTCATGGAAACTGGTGTATCTGCAGGAACGGCACAACGCATTGGCGTTCCGCGTGAGATTTTCCCCGGGGAAAAACGTGTTGCGACGGTGCCCGAGGTGGTCGAGAAGCTGATTAAGTTGGGCTTCAAGGTTGCGGTGGAGGCCGGTGCAGGCGACTTGGCAAACTTCAGTGATGACACCTACCGTGCAGCAGGCGCCGAGGTTATTGAAGGCGCGGCTGCTCTGTGGGCCGCGTCTGATATTGTGTTCAAAGTGAGTGTTCCCACCAGTGCTGAAGTTGAAATGATGCGTGAAGGCTGCATCCTCATTGGCTTCATCTGGCCTGCCCAAAATCCTGAATTGATGCAGCAGCTCACTGCCAAGAAGGCGACCGTTCTGGCCATTGACTCGTTGCCCCGCATGTTGAGTCGGGCACAGAAGATGGATGCCCTGACATCGCAGGCCGGCGTTGCTGGCTATCGCGCTGTCATCGAGGCCGCCAACGCCTTTGGCCGCTTCTTTGCCGGTCAGATCACGGCGGCAGGCAAGGTTCAGCCCGCCAAGGTTTTCATCGCAGGAGCCGGCGTAGCAGGTTTGGCTGCCATTGGAACAGCCGTCGGATTGGGTGCCATCGTGCGTGCCAATGACACCCGCGCCGAAGTAGCCGACCAGGTCATTTCCATGGGCGGAGAATTCGTCAAGGTTGATTTTGAAGAAGAGGGCGGCGGCGGTGGCGGCTATGCCAAGGTAATGAGCGAAGGGTTCCAGCAGGCCCAGCGCGACATGTATGCCAAGCAGGCCCGAGAAGTCGACATCATCATTACCACGGCTCTGATTCCAGGCAAGCCCGCACCCAAACTAATAACCGCTGAGATGGTCAAGACCATGAAGCCCGGAAGCGTGATTGTGGATATGGCAGCGGAACGTGGCGGCAACTGCGAACTGACTGAACCCGGCCAGGCGGTTGTGAAGCACGGAGTGACGATTGTCGGTTACACCGACCTGGCATCGCGCCTGGCTAAGCAATCTTCAACCCTGTATGCCACCAACTTGTTCCGCCTGTCTGAAGAACTGTGCAAAACAAAGGATGGTGTCGTCAACGTCAACATGGAAGATGACGCCATACGCGGCTTGACCGTTACCAAGGAAGGGAGCATCACCTGGCCGCCACCCGCGCCCAAACTTCCGGTGGCCGCAACTGCACCGGCCAAAGCTGCCGCAACCCCGGCAGCAAAGAAGGGCGGCCATGGCCACGGAGCTGCCAGCGAACCGATGGCCGGCAGCAAGCTTGCCATCATGTTTGGCATCGCCGCAGCGTTGTTCTGGTTTGTTGGGGCAAATGCACCGGCGGCGTTCCTGGCGCACTTCACGGTGTTTGTGCTGGCCTGCTTTGTAGGCTATATGGTGGTATGGAATGTGACACCGGCACTTCACACGCCGCTGATGAGCGTGACCAATGCCATCTCCAGCATCATTGCAATTGGCGCGCTGGTGCAAATTGCACCGCCCGCGGGGACCACCGACTGGATTCGCTGGCTGGCCGTGGCTGGTATTGTGCTGACGACGATCAATATGTTCGGTGGCTTTGCGGTGACGCAACGCATGCTGGCAATGTTCCGCAAATAAAAGGAGACCATGATGAGTGATAGTTTGGCAACCGTCTCCTATATCGGAGCAACGATACTTTTTGTGCTGAGTCTGGGAGGCCTGTCCAACCCCGAGACATCGCGGCGCGGCAATCTCTACGGCATGATCGGTATGACCATCGCCGTGTTGGCGACTGTATTCGGGCCGCGCGTGTCCGCAGCTGGAATTCCTTGGATTATTGGAGCGATGGTAGTGGGGGGCGCCATCGGCGTGTATGCAGCCCGCACAGTGCAAATGACACAGATGCCGGAACTGGTTGCCCTCATGCACAGCCTGGTCGGTATGGCCGCGGCACTGGTAGGCTTTGCCAGTTACTTCGATCCAACGTCCAACCTTCAAGGCGTCGAGAAGTCAATCCATGAAATCGAGATCTATGTGGGCATCCTTATCGGTGTCGTCACGTTTACCGGCTCGCTGATTGCTTTCGGCAAGCTCAACGGAAAGATTGGAGGCGCACCCTTGACCTTGCCCGGACGGCACTGGATGAACCTGGCAGGACTGCTGGTTGTGATTTATTTTGGCGGCGTCTTCATGAATTCACACACCATCGCAGATGGCATCACGCCGCTGGTTGTGATGACGATCATTGCGGGACTTTTCGGTATCCACATGGTCATGGCCATTGGTGGTGCGGACATGCCAGTGGTTGTGTCCATGCTCAACAGCTACTCTGGGTGGGCTGCAGCGGCTACTGGGTTCATGTTGTCCAATGACCTGTTGATCGTGGTGGGCGCACTCGTGGGTTCCAGTGGCGCAATCCTGTCCTACATCATGTGCAAGGCCATGAATCGCAGCTTTATCAGCGTTATTGCGGGCGGCTTCGGCACCGCTGGTGGGTCGACTGCGCCCAAGGATGGAGCGGCCATTCAGCCAGCCGGTGAAGTGGTTCCCGTCACTGCCCTGGAGACGGCAGAACTGTTGCGTGAAGCCAAGAGCGTCATCATTGTTCCTGGCTACGGAATGGCGGTGGCACAGGCCCAGCACACGGTCTTTGAGATCACCAAGTTGCTGCGTGAGCGCAAGGTCAACATCCGCTTTGGAATTCACCCGGTGGCTGGACGCATGCCTGGCCACATGAATGTTTTGTTGGCCGAGGCCAAGGTGCCGTACGACATCGTCCTGGAAATGGACGAACTGAACGACGACTTTCCCAAGACCGATGTGGTAATGGTCATTGGCGCCAATGACATTGTGAATCCCGGTGCGCAGGACGACCCCAACAGTCCTATCGCCGGCATGCCGGTGCTTGAAGTCTGGAAAGCAAAAACATCCATCGTGATGAAACGCAGCATGGCATCTGGATATGCGGGTGTCGACAATCCATTGTTCTATAAAGAGAACAATCGGATGCTGTTTGGCGACGCCAAGAAAATGCTTGATGAAGTGTTGACTGCGCTAAGGGCGTAGTCCCGTTTCGGCTAGGGAAAACACCAACTAGGCCAAAGGTGTTTCCCCGGGGGGTTCAAGGGCAAAATAGCCCGCTACACCAACGTTGAAATGGGCACGTATGACAGATCGGATTTGGCTCAATAGTTACCCTGAAGGCGTTCCAGCCGATATCGATATCGCTGCATATTCCTCGCTGGTCGCTTTGATGGAGGAAAGCTTCCAGAAGTACGCCAAGCGGACTGCCTACCATTTCATGGGCAAAGATGTCACGTACGCAGAGACGGACAGTCTGAGCCAGGCGTTTGCAGCCTATTTGCAGGGCCTTGGGCTAGCCAAGGGAGACAGGGTAGCGATCATGATGCCCAACCTGCCGCAATATCCGGTTGCAGTCGCTGGAATTTTGCGGGCAGGTTATGTTGTCGTCAATGTCAACCCGCTCTACACACCGCGTGAGTTACAGCACCAGCTGAAAGATAGTGGGGCCAAGGCGATTGTCATCATTGAGAATTTCGCCACGACCCTGGAGAAATGCATTGCCGCGACGCCTGTGAAGCATGTGGTGTTGTGCTCCATGGGTGATCAGCTGGGTTTTCTGAAGGGGACTTTGGTCAATTACGTTGTCCGCAATGTCAAAAAGATGGTGCCGGCGTTTAGCTTGCCTGCGGCTGTACGCTTCAATTCTGCAATTGCCATCGGAACGAAGGCGCCATTCAAGAAACCCGACATCAAGGCTGATGATGTGGCCGTCCTGCAGTACACCGGGGGTACAACCGGTGTTTCCAAGGGGGCTGTGCTACTGCAGCGCAATGTCATCGCCAATGTGTTGCAGTCCGAGGTCTGGAACAACCCGGTCATGTGCGATATACCTGCGGGTGAGCAGCCAACGGGTGTATGTGCGTTGCCGCTCTATCACATATTTGCGTTTACCGTGGGCATGATGCTGTCCATGCGGATGGGTGGCAAGTTGATCCTGATCCCAAATCCGAGGGACATCGCAGGGGTCCTCAAGGCATTGAGTAAACAGGTCATTCACAGTTTTCCTGCCGTGAATACGTTGTTCAACGGGCTCGCCAATCACCCTGATTTCAATACGGTCGACTGGAGTCACCTCAAGGTCTCGGTCGGTGGTGGTACGGCTGTTCAGAGCGGTGTGGCAAAGCTGTGGTTCGAAAAAACAGGTTGTCCTATCTGCGAGGGTTACGGATTGAGTGAAACCTCGCCTTCTGCCAGTTGCAATGTAGTGACAGCCTCGGAATACACCGGAACGATCGGCATTCCGTTACCCAATACGTACATGAAGCTTCTGGATGACGATGGCAATGATGTGCCGCTCGGCCAGCCCGGCGAGATTGCCATCAAGGGTCCGCAGGTCATGGCGGGATACTGGCAGCGCCCTG
This sequence comes from Pseudomonadota bacterium, assembly GCA_052034395.1. Classification (GTDB taxonomy): domain Bacteria; phylum Pseudomonadota; class Gammaproteobacteria; order Burkholderiales; family Burkholderiaceae_C; genus Allorhodoferax. Next base: position 6,707 of record JBPOIP010000062.1, on the reverse strand, counting down.
ATGAAACGGCGAAGGTCATGACACCCGATGGTTACTTCAAGACCGGTGATGTGGGTGTTATGGATGCAAAGGGCTTCTTCAAGATTGTTGACCGGAAGAAGGACATGATTCTTGTGAGTGGTTTCAACGTATTCCCGACTGAGCTGGAAGATGTTGTGGCCCAGATGCCTGGTGTGATGGAATGCGCCTGTGTGGGCGTAGCGGACGGAAAATCTGGCGAAGCCGTGAAATTGGTCATTGTCCGGAAAGACGTCAATTTGACGGATGCGGATGTTCGCGCGTACTGCAAGGAAAATCTGACTGGCTATAAGCAGCCGAAAGTGATTGAGTTCCGGGACGAATTGCCAAAGACACCAGTGGGGAAAATCCTGCGTCGGGAGTTGCGCGACAAGTAGTCTATTGGCTTGCTGGTTTTAGCTGTTGGCTTTTGCAACCAGTGGTATGGCTTCGCATAACAGCTTCGTGACGTTTTTCGCATTGCTGTTGAAAACACTCAGAATTGCTTCCCAGCTGACAGGCTCTTCGTCGGTTTTCCAGCAGTCATAGTCCGTACTCATGGCCACTGCTGCATAGGGGATGCCAGCTTCGTTGGCCAGGGATGCCTCTGTTGCGATGGACATGTTGATGACATCTGCCCCCCAGGCACGGAACATTCTGGATTCTGCCCGGGTGGAAAAACGGGGGCCTTCGATTGTGACCACTGTTCCACTGCGGTGAAAACGCAAGTGATGTTGCACGCAAAGCCCGATCAGGATTTCCCGCAGGTTGGCATCAAATGGATCAGCCATCGGCGTATGAACGGGCTGATGCGGTGCAAACATTTCATGAAAACTCATGCTGCGCCGTCTGGTGAAGTCAATGAACTGGTCGAGCATGACCAGGTCCCCCCGTTGGATGTCTTCCCGCAGGGATCCCACGGCAGTGGTTGCCAGTATGTGCGTGCAACCGCAGTCCTTCAAAGCTTGCACGTTGGCCCGATAGTTGACGTGGGTCGGCGGTATCGTGTGTTCGCGGCCGTGACGGCCCAGCAAGGCTACATCCACGCCGGAAATTTTTCCCAGTTTTAGTGGGGACGAGGGCATTCCCCATCGGGTGCTGACAATCTGGTCTTGTGCACCTTCCAGAATGTCCGGATTGTCCAGTCCACTACCGCCGATGATTCCAATCTTTGTCATTGTCTTTGGTTCTTTCCAGTTGAGCGAGCAAATGCGCAAGCACGGTGGGGACATCTGACCCAAAGGCAACAATGCCTTCGTCGTGTCCAGCCATCGCAAACAGTACTGGAAGCTTGGCCGCAGTGCGAGCCAGCTGGTAAACCGCGGAGGCCATCGCCGGTGTGCCGTAGGGAATGTCTGGGGCTGTTCTCAGGCCTTCGTTGGCTAGCCAATAGTCAAACAGTATGCGGCAATGCACATGTGCCACGCATTGCGCCGCGGGGTTTGCGGCGTAAATTGCTCCATGTGTCATGGATTCGGATGATGCTGGCAGTGCACCCCGCGAACGCACGTGATTGTTTTCAATTGAAATGGATTCGACCAGACAATACTGCTCCCTGCGAAGGACGCGTAGGCCACCGGTTGCGCTGGCAGTAATGATGAACGTGTCGTCTTGCGCCCGTATGCTGAGGTTGCCATAGCCGACTCCGTCCGGGTAAATCCCTATCAGTCCGATATCGAAGAGTTGTGTGCGTACTTGGTTGAGGGCAGCAAGCCCTGCCGATTCTGGAACCAAGCCATCGTGACGCTCACTGCTGTACTTGATGTAGCCATCATCCATGCGGGTCACCGGTTTGGCCGTGTTCCGGGAACAATGAAAGAATGCCCTGTTCCGTGGCATCGCAGACGCCTCTTTCGGAAATCAGTTTCGTGATCAGACGTGCCGGCGTTACGTCAAACCCCCAGTTGCGTGCGGGAGTTGACTGCGGGCAGATGCGTACCGTTTCAATGGATCCCTGCGCAGTTTTGCCGGTCACGTGCTGAACCTCGGCAGCATCACGTTCTTCGATGGGGATGTTGCGGACCCCGTTTGTGAGTGCGAAATCGAACGTTGACGATGGCAAGGCAACGTACATCGGTATCCCGTTGTCCCGTGCCGCCAGGGCTTTGAGGTAGGTTCCAATCTTGTTTGCTACATCACCATCGCGCGTCACGCGATCTGCTCCGGTTATCACCATATCCACCAGACCGTTTTGCATCAGATGACCGCCTGAGTTGTCCGCAATCAGCGTATGGGGCACGCCGTGCTGGCTCAATTCCCAGGCTGTGAGACTGGCACCCTGGTTGCGCGGTCGGGTTTCGTCAACCCATACATGAACCGGCAGACCCGCATCGTGTGCAGCGTATATCGGTGCCGTTGCAGAGCCCACGTCGACAAACGCCAACCAACCAGCATTGCAGTGCGTCAGGATATTGACGGCCCTGCCGGGCTTGTTTTGCACTATGGCGGCGATGATGGGGTACCCGTGCTCGCCAATGCGGTGGCAGTGCGCTGCATCTTCGTCGGCGATTGCGATGGCTTCAGCTTTCGCAATGGTGCGTTGGTGCGCAGGCGTCTTTCCGGTCGCAATAGCACGAGCCATACGGTTTACTGCCCATGCGAGGTTGGCGGCTGTCGGGCGTGTCGCCCTAAGCAAGTTCGCAGAGGCCTCAATTGACCGCTCCAGGTCTGCATCTGCCGATGTCAGGCAAGCCAGATACATGCCATATGCAGCGCTGGCGCCGATGAGTCCTGCTCCACGCACGGTCATGTTGCGAATAGCCGCACAGACGTCGGCGACACGGACCAGGTCAACGACCTCAAAAACGTGCGGCAGCTTTGTCTGGTCGATCACCTGCACGATATGGTCTTCGCCCGGTTTGAGCCAGACTGTCCGGTAGGGGTGACCGTTGATGTTCATTTTCGTGCCACTGCCAGGTGCCTATTTCAGCCAACCGCGCCGACGGAAGTACCACATGGGAACCAACGCACTGGCAACCATGAGTGACAAGGCATAGGGGTAGCCAAGAGTCCAGTCCAACTCGGGCATGGATCTGAAATTCATTCCATAGACACTTGCAATCAACGTGGGAGGCAGCAGCGCTACGCTGGCAACCGAGAAGATCTTGATGATCTTGTTCTGGTTGATGTTGATGAAACCGACAGTCGCGTCCATCAGGAAGTTGATTTTGTCAAAGAGAAATGCGGTGTGGGAGTCCAGCGAGTCAATATCGCGGAGAATCTGGCGTGCTTCTTCAAATTGCTCCCCATTGAGCATTTTGCTTCGCATCATGAAGCTCACAGCGCGTCGGGTGTCCATGACATTTCGCCGGATGCGCCCGTTCATGTCTTCATGGCGGGCGATAGCACCCAGTACCTCGCTGGCCAGTGCGTCCGTCACGTCACCTGACAAGACCTTGGTGCTGACTTTCTCCAGTTCATCGTAAATGCCTTCCAATGTGTCGGCCGAATACTCTGCATCGGCGTCAAACAATTTCAGCAAGACCTCCTTGGCGTCTTCAATGAGTCCGGGTGCCCGTCGGGCGCGCATGCGCAAAAGGCGAAACACCGGAACATCTTCATCATGGATGGAAAACAGTACCCCCTTGCTTTTGAGTTCGTCGTTCACCTGGTTCAGAATGAAGGCCACCCGCACCGTGCGCGGTTCATCCTCATCTGCTATCAAAAAGTCGCTGCGGATATGGAGTTCGCCATTGTCTTCTTCATAAAACCGGGCGGACTCTTCGATGTCCTCGTCCATGGCATCTTCAGGAATGGAGAGGCCGTAATACTGTTTGACCCAGCGTTTTTCCTCCACCGTGGGAGACTCCAGGTCAACCCATATCGGTTGAAACTGTGACAACTCTTCCAGTGACTCGATCTCTTCCTGAAAGAGGCGGCCATTGGCAAGCGTGAAAATATTGAGCATGACGATCCAATCGGGTGCAGACTCCAATCATTCATCGTGAACAATGGTTCATGCAAAGGCTTTCGAATAGCTGGAATCCGACCCCAATGAAACGGGTACGCTACCAGCAGGGGTAGGTGTCCAAAAAATGCTCTCCAAAAGTGCTTCTCCTCAAATTATCGCATTGCAGACGGGGTCATTGCAGCGATAACGAGGCACATCTGCTTACCGTCAATATGTTGCGCTGCGGCAGAAAAAAAGGCATTGCAATTCCGTACATTCGGGCGCATAGTGGTTTCAAGGCGATCAAAAAAGCTGTGTTGTTTTGGTCCCTGTTCTTGCGGCGTACATGGCTGCAAGATTTTTAACCCGAGAGCAATTGGAGGCTATTTATGAATTTGACGATCAGCGGTCACCATCTTGAAGTTACCCCGGCCCTGCGCAGTTATGTCACGACCAAGCTAGATCGAATCATGCGGCATTTCGACCAAGTCGTCGATGTCAAGGTACTCCTCACCGTCGAGAAACAAAAGGAAAAGGAGCGACGGCAACGTGCCGAGTGCAACATCCATGTCAAGGGCAGCGATATGTTTGCCGAAAGTTCTCACGAAGACCTCTACGCGGCCGTTGATGAACTGGTTGACAAACTCGACCGTCAGGTTGTTCGTCACAAGGACCGCTTGCAGGACCATCACCATAGCGCGCCCAAGCGGCTGATGTAATGCGCCGGCCTTGATCTCCCTCACGCAACCGCCCGCTCATCGGGCGGTTTTTTTGTGCATAATCAGTCCACTTTATGAATCGACTAGCAAGCATCCTGACACCTGCGCAAGTGCTTGCGCAAGTTGAAGTTACCAGCAAGAAACGGGCCTTCGAGGAAGCCGGGCTGCTGTTTGAAAACCTGCATGGCCTGAGTCGCGCCTTGGTAACGGACAGCCTGTTTTCGCGTGAACGGTTAGGTTCGACAGGGCTGGGGCACGGTGTTGCCATCCCTCACGGACGCATCAAAGGGCTGAAATCTCCGCTGGCGGCGGTTTTTCAGTTGGCAAATCCTATCGGATTTGATGCGCCGGATGACCAAGCCGTGGGTCTTTTGATCTTTTTGCTGGTTCCCGAGGCGGCCACACAGAAGCACCTCGAGATTTTGTCTGAAATTGCAGAGCTCCTCAGCGACGCCGAGTTACGCAAGGAACTGGTTGCTGGTACGGATGCGCAGCACCTGCATGCCTTGATCGCCGGTTGGCGGTCGGCGCAATTGACCTGATTCTTTTTACAATGCGGGCCGTCCTGTGAAACCCACGGTTGTCAGCGCAGATGTTCTCTTCGAAGAGTTCCGTTCCCGTTTGCATTGGGAGTGGGTAGCCGGTTTGGGTGCTTCTGAGCGGCGTTTCGACGAGGTCGCAGTGCGTGCGGCCCGTTCGGGTGCCGATCTGGTTGGCTATCTCAATTACATCCATCCTTATCGTGTCCAGATTCTGGGTGAACGCGAGATCGCCTACATTACTAGCGCTACAACAGAAGACTGCGCACGCCGCATCGCCCGCATAGTCACGCTGGAGCCGCCGGTTCTTGTGCTTGCGGACGAACAACAGGCTCCACAGGCGCTGTTATCGATGTGTGAGCGGGCCCAGATCCCGATGTTTGCCACACGGGAGTCTTCCGCGTTTGTGATTGATGTGTTGCGGGCATACCTGTCCAAGCATTTCGCAGACCGTTCGTCCATGCACGGGGTGTTCATGGATATTCTGGGTTTGGGGGTTTTGATCACGGGTGAGTCGGGCCTGGGCAAAAGTGAACTCGGACTGGAGTTGATTTCACGCGGCAACGGTTTGGTGGCTGACGATGCCGTGGATCTATACCGGATCAATCAGACAACGATCGAAGGGCGTTGTCCCGAACTATTGCAGAACCTGCTGGAGGTTCGTGGCATCGGTCTGCTTGATATCCGCGGAATTTTTGGTGAAACCGCGGTGCGCCGCAAAATGCGGCTCAAATTGATTGTCCATTTGGTGCGCCGCGAGACGCTTGAACGTGAATACGAGCGCATCCCTTACGAACCTTTGACACAGGATATTCTGGGTGTTCCGGTTCGCAAGGTTGTTATACAGGTTGTCGCAGGTCGCAACATCGCGGTTTTGGTGGAAGCGGCAGTGCGCAATACCATCCTGCAGTTGCGTGGCATTGACACGTATCAGGAATTTGTCGAGCGCCACCGCAAGGCCATGTCGCAAGGCAACTGATCTCTTCTATGGATTGTGGCTGGCGTGCTGCCGATTCGGCGCGGACCGGCTGGGGCAGTCCGGCTTTGTGCAGTTGGCATACAGGCTCAGGGCGTGGTCTGTGATGGTGAACCCTTTCGCCTTTGCAACGGCATTTTGGCGATTCTCGATTTCCCGGTCGTAAAACTCCTCCACCTTTCCGCAGTCCAGACAGACCAGGTGGTCGTGATGCTGTCCTTCGTCAAGCTCGTATACCGCCTTTCCACTTTCAAAGTGACTGCGGCTGAGAATGCCCGCCTGCTCAAACTGGGTCAACACCCGATAGACCGTTGCAAGTCCTACATCCGAGCGTTCTTGCAGCAACAGGCGAAAGACATCTTCGGCGGTCAGATGCCGCTGCAGGCTGCGCTGAAAAATTTCAAGGATTTTCAGACGCGGAATGGTTGCCTTGAGTCCGGTGCTTTTCAGTTCGTCGATGTTGGTCATGAGCTTTTCTACGCCGGGAATCGTTGGGGGGCAGCCGCTACAATCACGCGATCATATCCTGCGTAACCACCCATGCTTGACCCCTACTGCCGTTGTTTGCGTTTGAACTTGCTGGCGAT
>JBPOIP010000116.1:0-2849 GCA_052034395.1 Pseudomonadota bacterium | reverse complement strand
TTCCCTTCGGGGGGCGTGTGCTCGAGACCTGGCGCGGGTTCCATCAGCCGCACGGTGCGCCGCATCCGCCGAGCTGGGAGGCCGAGGACCTGGTGCTCGAGGTCATGCCGCGGCTATACCTGCGCTTCTTCGATCACATTCATGCCTTCGTGTGGTCGTGCGAGACTCCGGTCCACGACGGCCCCGTCGTGTTCGTGGTCTTTCCATGGTGCGCCCGATGCAACTACCGCAGCCGCAACAAATCGGCGTAACGAAGCCCTTCGTTCACTTGTGGGTGGTGCGCTTGGGAATGCGTTGTTGCCGCTGTTGCGGCATCGTGCTGTCGGCCGCGCTTGGAAAGCCATCTACATTCGAACGGGCACCGACCAGTTGTGGTTGAAGATAGGGCCTGGCGATACGGCCTGGACGCAAATCTCATAACACCTGCACGACGGAGATATTAATGTCCGAGAGGGTGTGTCCAGCGTGTCGTGAAACTAAATCGTTGGACTTGTTCAGCAAGGACAAACGGCAGGTGTATTGCTTGGCGTGCCACAACCAAAAACAAAAAGTGCGCAGCGAGATAAGACGAAACGAAGTCCTTGCGCATTACTCCGGCGGGTTTCCTGTATGTGCTTGTTGTTCTGAAACGCGGGTAGAGTTTCTAACAATCGACCATATTGAAAACGGAGGAACGCAGCTCCGCAAAACGGTCAAGGGACACAAGTACATAACGTACTGGTTACGGCGTGAAGGTTTTCCTCCTGGGTACCGGGTGTTGTGTATGAACTGTAACCACGCACGTGGTCGTTATGGACGGTGTCCGCATGAAGTTGAAAAGGAGGCCTTGACAGTTACAGCGTGAGGACCTACCGTCTAATCCATGAGCCATTGACCGACAGCCGGAAACGGCAGTTCCCAAGTCCTGCGAGGCGCCCCACGGTGCCTCGGACCTCTGTCACTACGTGATCGTCCGCGGCGACCTCCCCCATGGGTCGCAGGTTGCCCAGGCGATTCACGCAGCCGGCGAAAGCGCCCCAGGCCGTGTTCCCAAGAACACGATCGCCGTGGCGCTCGCTGCGCGTGACCAGGCGCATCTCCTCGAGATCCATGCGCTCCTGACCACCGCCGGCATCATCCACGTGCTCATCGTCGAGTGCGACGGCGAGCCCATGGCCATCGGCTGCGAGCCCACACGGAATCGCCAGTCGGTGAGAAAGGTGGTGTCGAACCTCCCGCTCGTGCGGTGAGGCGCAACTACTAATTTCGGTAGGAATTGGTAGTTCGTTAGTAGTTCATGGGCGGCGCCCGAACACGCTCCGTTCCCTTCGGGGAGCCTGCACGTCGGAACGTCGCCCGCCAGGGGCTTTAGCGAAGTGGTTGCGCACCTGGAGTAATGACCCAGGAAGACGGGGGGTTCGAATCCTCCAGGCCCCGCGAATGCGTCCTTAACTCAGCGGCCAGAGTACTCGGCGTAATGACCCGAGGAGTCGGGGGTTCAAATCCTCCAGGACGCACGCTTGCATCGGTAGCTCAGCGGTTAGAGCCCTGTGGGTGGAAACACCCCGGAGGTCGGTGGTTCGAATCCATCCCGGTGCACGATTTTTTAGGCGCGGTAGCTCAGCGGTAGAGCACTCCGAGGTGAAACTTGGAGATGTCGTAGGTTCGATTCCTTCCCGCGCCTCTTTTGTGTATCTTCGCCTTCGTGAAGATCACCCACGACGACTTCGAACACGACCAAGTCGTAGTGCTCCTTGACGGAGCCATCATTGGTTACCTGCTCGAAGCGGACGACGAAGCTGGTTACGTCGTCCAGCGTCGCCCTGGAGAGCAACCGCAGCGACTCACAGGACGTGTCATGTTCCACTTTCTCCAAGGTGATGGCTGATGTGCTAGGTTCCCAGGGTCAGTCCCCTGGTGTGAGCCCCGTGCAAGGGAGTCCGGTTACAGGCCGGGTAGGTCGCTTCGGCTATCAACGGGGCCCATCTTCTTCGGGTGTCGTCTAACGGCAGGACAGCAGCCTTTGGAGCTGCTCATCGGGGTTCGAATCCCTGCGCCCGAACCAGACCGTTTCTGGGGCCTCTTTACGTCGCGAAGAGCGTTCCACGCCGTCCTTGACGTCTTGACTTGCATCGGGGACTCTTGGACGAGCCATGGCAAACATCAACGCCAAGGGACTACGCCTCGCCATCAAGCAGCAGTTCCTGGCGTCGCGACGCCGTTGGCTGTCCGCGATGGACGCGGCGTGGTTCGACATCGCCAAGGGCATCATCAAGCACCTCACGTCGGTCGGAGACCCGACGATGTTCTTGTCGTCGACTGGCGAGTGGTTGGTGCCTGCGGGTGGCGGTGGTGGCGGGCTGACCGACGGCGACAAGGGGGACATCACCGTGGCGGGCGTGGGGACGGTCTGGACGATCGACAACAACGCGGTCACGACCGCGAAGATCGCCGACGCCAACGTGACCGCAGCGAAGCTCGCCGCCGACTCGGTGACGACGGTCAAGATCCTCGACGCCAACGTCACCACTGCCAAGATCGCCGACTTGAACGTGACGTCAGGAAAGCTGGCGGCCGATTCGGTCACCACCGCGAAGATCCTCGACGCCAACGTCACCACCGCCAAGATCGCCGACTTGAACGTGACGTCAGGAAAGCTCGCCGCAGATTCGGTGACGACAGCGAAGATCCTCGACGCCAACGTCACCACCGCCAAGATCGCCGACGCCAACGTCACCACCGCCAAGATCGCCGACGCCAACGTCACCACCGCCAAGATCGCCGACGCCAACGTTACCCTGGCGAAGCTGGCCAACCTCTCGGCCTACCGCCTCATCGGACGTGACAACGTCGCTGCCGGTGTTCCTGGC
>JBPOIP010000117.1:0-43258 GCA_052034395.1 Pseudomonadota bacterium | reverse complement strand
CGCTGACGCTCCACATTGTCAGAGCGCTGGAGACACGCATCGTGGCTGGCCTTGGGCACACCGCTATGGCTGCGCTGACGCTCCACCCTGTCAGAGCGCCGGAGACGCGCATCGTGGCTGGCCTTGGGCACACCGCAATGGCTGCGCTGACGCTCCACTGAGTCAGAGCGCCGGAGACACGCATCGTGGCTGGCCTTGGGCACACCGCCTTGGCTGCGCTGACGCTCCACCAGGTCAGAGGGCCGGAGACACGCATCGTGGCTGGCCCTGGGCACACCGCAGTGGCCGATTTCCGGCGCCATTTTCATCAACAACAGGCGCGTGATTTGGTGTACATTTGCGCCTAGCGGTGTCCGGGACTGTGCTGTTAATCCGTCGGTCCCTGGTTCGAGCCCAGGTCGAGGAGCCAATAAAGCGTTATGGCTACTGGAACCCCTGCTACTAAATCGGTAGCAGGGGTTTTTCACATCTGGCTGGGTAGGTGCTTGTGCAATCTGTTTTCCAAAGCCAACGGCCCATTCACGACGATAACAAGGCTATCTATGCACATTCACACCACCTCACCTGCTCCGCTCACATTTGCTCAGCAAGAAAACACGAATCAGATCGCCGATCTGCGCGACGACGCAAATGACAGTCACATCGCTGAACACATCCGTGGCATAGTGGCTGCAACACTGGAGAATTTGTCGGTGCAATCCTCACAAAAGGCCCGAAATGATGCTGAGCAATGGCAACACTGGGCTTTGGGTGTTGCCGATGGTCTTGTTGTTGCGAGCTGATCGGTCTGCCTCGGTTTGGTTTCCAGTCATCTGTCATCGTTGACATTTTTTCTATTCCATTCATGCCAACATCAAAAATGCTTTATCTGATAACTATTGCTGGCGTACTTGTTCTGAGTGCCTGTAGCGAAGCACAAGATACCCACCCCGATCAGCCTGTCACGAAGCGCCAGGCCATATTTAAACAATTTACACGCACCCTGGAGCCCATGGGTATGGTTGCCCGGGATCGCAAGGTCTACAACGCCAGTGAGTTCAAGGCAAGCGCGCTGGAGCTTGAAAAACTGGCCACGCAGCCCTGGACCCATTTCACACCGGACAGCAATTACCCGCCAACACGCGCCAAGCCAGCGGTATGGACGCAAGGCGCCGAGTTCAAGCAGGCGCAGCAGGACTTTCAGGTCAAGGTGGGCCAACTTGCAAGAGCAGCCGAGGGCGACAACCTGGAAATCATCCGAACGGCGGTCTTGGATGTGCAAGCCAGCTGCAAAACATGCCACAACCAGTTTCGCAAGGATTATTGAGGCTCTTGCACACCGAAGACCAACTGCATCCGCACTGCTGCCTGCAGGAAAGCAGCAGCAAACAACTTGTCGGTAGCCTCAACAGGCCATAGTGCCGCGCGCGCTGCGCCAATCTGAAAAAAGCATAGCGAATGACACCATGTCTGGAAGGACAAACCGATCAGCCATTGGCGAAGCGTTTTCGCAAATACGCAATGATTGCATCGGACTCGATCAACCATTGGATGTTGCCGGTTGAATCGGTAATTTTCAGACACGGAACTTTCGGCTGACCCAAGCCGGCTATCAATTCAGCGCGATTTTTTCCGTCCTTTTGTGCATCACGACGTTCGATGTTCAGTGAAAGGCGGTGCATTTCCTGCCTGACCCGGATACAAAACGGGCAAGTCGTGAACTGGTACAAAGCCAGATTGCTGCATTGCTGATCGACCTCCGCCTGCAACACAGGTGTGCGAAACATGCCCTTGGGCCGACTGGCCACTTCCCATAGGCGCATAAACGGCCCCATAACAAGTCGCAAAGTCTTAAAAAAATATCTGACCAGAGTTTTCATGCTGCTCCACACGGATGGAAAGGGGAAATGACCGAATGTGCGATTGGAGTCACATGGCGCTCACAGGGACATTGTCGCCGGGACAGTCGACCAACACGGATAATTGCGCCAATGAGAATCAATTTAGTTACCCCGTTTGCGCAGAAGGATGCCGCCAAAGCCCTGGGTGCACGCTGGGACGCCACAAAAAAAATCTGGTACATCGAGGATGTTGCAGACCTCACACCCTTTTTGCGCTGGATTCCCGATATGCAGGCGGCTCAAGACGTGCCCGGTCGCAACGATGGTCAACTGGCAAGGCCAACTGCACTCGATGCGGTCAAACAGTCGACAGGGGTCATAACCGCATCAGCAGTTGCCGCGGCCCACTGTGGGTGCATCGCGCGCGCCTGGGAAGATTGTCCGCACACTGCAGACTGACTGCGGCGCCACGACATGGGTGTCCATCTTCATGGCCGCCCATGCAGGATTGAATCGTCAGCGTTGATCCTGTTGTTTCCCGATGCGCCAGATACAACGGGCTAGGATTTCGCTGCCAGAGACCTTTGCACGATTTCCAGAACGGTGTTCATATCGTCGATTGGAACCTGTCCAGGCGCAGACGCGGTAACCCCCACCGAGAAACTCATCGCCGAGCCAAAAGCCCAACCAAACAGGCGAGTGAGTGAGCCGTATCCCCCCATGGACATGCTGATTAGCGGAATATCCAGAACCTGACTGGACTGCAGAGTGGCGTCCAGCACGTTGAGCACATCTTCCAGCCGCTGTGGCATCACGGCAATTTTTGCTACGTCAGCACCCAATTGCTGCGCCTGTGAAAAACGCTGACACAAAACGTCCTGAGAAGGCGTGGAGTGAAAGTTGTGGAATGACAGCACAAGGCCGATGCCGTTCTCCCTTGATGCTGAGCGCACCTTTGCAATGTGGGCTGGATCGTTGTTCATCTCGAAATCTACCAGCGCCACCAAGCCGCTTTTGCACACAGCTTCGATAAGCGCCACGACCTGCCCTTCATTGAGGGGAATAGGCTCGCCGCCTTCCTTGACGGATCTCCGCGTGAACAGCACCGGTATGCCGTCCGCTGCCTGCCGAATCTCGTCTGCCAGGGCCAAGACTGCCGCCGTATTGGCAATTTCCTGAAAAAAATCAACACGCCATTCCAGCAAATCAGGGCGCTTGGCGACTACCAGCGCAACCTCAGCCAGTATTTGCTCACGTGTGCGTCCGACCAGCGGCGTGCAGATGGTGGGGAAGCGTCCGTTCCCTATGGGTTTGCCGTTGACCAGGATGGGCTTGCCAGTGTGCATGTGAGTGCTCTTTTTGTATCTGATGGGTAGGTTCCGGGTGTGAACTCTATCCGATACTGACGTTTCAGCAGACTGCCATCCGACACGGCTACGTAAAATAGACAGCAGTTCACTCCTTCGGGTACCAAAATGTTCAAGCTCAAGCAATGAACACAAATCGCTACCTTGCCTTCGCTGCTGTATTCATGCTGGTGACGGCCTGGATGCTCAAGGCATTTTTACCAGGCATCATCTGGGGCGGGGTATTTGCCATTTCACTATGGCCATTGTTTGAGCGGGTAACCAAGGGATTCGGCGCTGGTGTGAAAAACCCGGCCCTGCTCTTTTCACTCCTCTTTCTGATTGTGTTTGTGCTGCCATTGGCCTATGTGGTCTACGACATTGCCGATGCCTACCGGGCCGGGTCATCGTATCTTTCAAAAAATGCGCAGGGCATCATCCCGGTTCCCGCATTTGTTGAACATCTGCCCTATGCGCATAAGCTGGCCCAGCTTTGGACCGACAACATTGGACACAGCGATGGGGCATTGGACCTGCTCAACCAACTCAGTGGCAATCAACTCAAGAACTGGCTTTCGGTTGCCGCATTCCAGCTGTCTTCCGGCTTTGTCACCGCGCTGTGCATGCTCGTATCGCTGTACTTCATGTTGCGCAACGGAAATTTCATCAAGCAACACTATGCAGGCGCTGTTCGCCACTGGTTCAGCGAAAAGAGCGTCGACGTTGTGAACAAAGGCGTTTCCGCCCTGCGCGGCACGATCAATGGCGTCATCCTGATTGGGCTCATCGAGGGAATACTGCTGGCACTTCCACTCGTATTTGCCGGAGTGAAATCCGGGTTGTTGCTGGGTCTGGCATCCGGGCTGCTCGGGGTCATACCCATGGTCATGCCAATCATCATTCTGCCGGTCATTCTCTACCTGTATTTTTCGGGTGATGTGGCTTACGCCGTCGTCATGGCGGTTGATCTGACCATTGTCTGGATCGTCTTCGAGAACATTGTCAAACCAAAATTGATCAGCAACGCCGTAAAGGTCAACCCATACCTCGTGCTATTGGGGTTGATCGGCGGGCTTCAGTTGATGGGACCGGTGGGACTATTCATCGGTCCGGCCATCATGTCCATGTCGGTTGCAATGGCCAAAGACATTTTGATCACCGGCAACGATTCCGTTCGACCTGGCAATTGATGCACACCCGGACGGTAGCAGACGATTAATACAAATCCAGGCCAAACGTCTGGGTAAAGTCGAGTCGGCGCGGTCCTTCCAGACCGCTGCAGCCGGAAGAAACTGCGGGAAACTGCTTGTCGCAAGGGCCATCACGGTTGAGCGACCAGAAGTGCAGGCCCGCCAGGTTGCTGGCGCGGACAAAGCTGGACAGCTTCTGTGCGTCAGCCAATGTAAAAACGTTCTGCTTGACGTCATTCATGCCAATCATGGGAGTGACTTCAATGCGGTCCAACGGTAAATCGTATTGTTTGCTGAAGTTCTTGACCGCCTGAATGGCCGAGGCACCCATATCACATTGCTCCCCCCGCACAACACAGTTACCCGACTGCGGACCGCCAAAATTCATCACCATCAGGTTGACAAAGTAATTCTTGAGACCTGCCCGCTGAATGACCCGCATGACCATCTCACCGTGTGGATTCAGGCTGCTGCGGCCCTGGCGCGTCGAGGCCAGGCTGGGCAGGGTAAAGCTGAACCGCAGCTTGGGATGGCGCTGCATGGCCAGCCGCACCTGCTCTACCAGGTTTTCGATCAACGGCTCCGGCTGGTCAACCTCGATATTGAAGTCAAAACCTATCAGGTGGCCGGTATCGTAAAGCGCAACAAACTTCTTCATGCCCTCTTCACTGGTACAGCTGAACACACCATCCACGCCACCGGTGGAAATGATGTATCCGATATTCGCCTTTTGCAGCGCTGGCAAATTGGCTTGTGCCATTTCCGTTGCAGACAAGCCCCCCCAATGCTCATTGCCACATTCGCCCGTGGCGAAGGCCAGTGTCAATGACTTCAATTTCTCCGGCAGCGGAATTTTTGGCGCGCCGATGATTGACCGGCTGTCCCCTTCAATAAAGATCAACTCATTGGGGGTAATGGAATGAATGGCGACATTGACGTCAAGGTACGGACTGAACACCGGCTCTCGACGGCTTAGCAGCCGGTTTGCGAAATCCGGATTGCGGGATATAAAGAAATATCCCGCTGCCACGACTCCGAGCCCGATGCAAAGCAGCAGTGACAGTTGCACCAGATGGCGCCTTGAAATGTTGTACATCAAAATCAGTCATGCATTGGACGTCCATTGTCGCCTGAGTCTGTGCAAATGCATACTGCATCGCAATGTGATCCAATAGTGCAGGTTTGACTTTCAAGGTGGTGCAACCTATGACTTCAATTTCATCTATCGCGCTTTCCGGCATGCATGCGGCCCAAGCGGCTCTGGACACAGCGGCACACAACGTGGCTAATGCCAACACTCCTGGATTTCGCCGCCAGGAACTGACTCAGACAGCACAGGCGGGCACTGGCGTAGCAACCGCAGTTACGCGCTCTTCCACCGAAGGCCCGGCACTTGAAACCGATCTGGTTGGACAGTTGCAGGCAAAGAATACTTTTTTGGCCAATCTAGCCGTGTTCAAGACCAGCGACCAAATGGCTGGCGCATTGTTGAGCAAGAAAGCCTGAAAGAAAAATCCCCCAAACCCTGGTCGATAGGTTTGGGGGGGAAAAGCAAGGTTTTGGTTCAGCCTTGCCAGGAGACGACCCCTCAGTCGCAGTGATACTAAGCAACATTGATGCCAAATACACCAACTGGGGTAAAATCAGACCACCCCAACGGAGAACAACCACTCATGCACCGGAACACCGCGCAGGCAAACTGTCGCAGCCTGGTCATGCGGGTCGCAATGATTGAGTCGCAGAATTGAAAGACCATTACGCATCCCTGGGTGTCAGCAGCGCCGCGAGCCTGGCTGACATCAAGAAGGCGTTTCGCCAGCAAGCGTCGCTTCACCACCCGGACCGCAATTCGGACCCTGATGCGCCAGCACGTTTCCGGGCTGTGCAGGAGGCCTATGACGTGCTCAGCAACGAGGCCAAACGCCAGGCCTACGACGACAACCGCAAACGCAACCTCCTGGACAGCCCGATCGACACGGCCCGAGACATCTGGCAACACTACTTCAACCGAATTCTGGAAACCTGACATCACATGAATATTTCCCCCTACTTTCGCCACTTGCGGTCTGCCTATGCCGCCGAGCTTGACGACCTGACATTCGACTCCGAAGGGCAGCACATTCTGGACAAGCGCCTGACCCAGCGCCGCAAAGAAATGGAGTTTCTGGTTAGCATGATGGAGGTCAGTCCTGAGATGGTTGCCGCTGTCTTCCATAAAGGGTTCCGCTTCACCTCGCACAGCGCCATGGATCACCTCCTGACCCTGGAATCCGATGAGTTTCCCGACTGGGACCATCTGACACACGCTTTTGAGATGGCTCCTTGGACCCAGCCTTTGGTGGAAACCGTTCAGAAGCAACCCATGGGAGACTGGTTCCTGACCGTCGCTGCGGCACTGGAGTACATGTTCAACAAGGCGGAACACGTCCATGCCAGCGCACCGACCGAAGAGGAGGACACTGACGGCGAGCCGCTGGACGAAGAGGAACGCGAGGCCCGTGCCAGCGAGGAAGCCGGAGCCGACTGGATGGTCGAGCAGGGTTTTGACCGCAAGGACGCTGCATGAACCAGCTCGCCCTGATTGCAAAAACCCAGAGTCTGATCGCCGCCGGCGACATCGTTGCGGCAGAGGCGGCCCTGGTGGAGCTGGCCGACACAGAAGGCGATGGCGCCCTGATGGTGGTACTCGAGCAGTTGCCTGCCAAAGACATCTTGGCGGTGATCCGGGAATACGACCACTCCAGAGAGTCGGTCATCAACCTGCTGGTCACGGCTGACTTGTTTGCCCGTGCTGTCGTGATTGAAAAGCAATACAAGGACCTCACGCGCACCCACCTGCGCGGCATGATGAATTCGGTCATCTTTCGCGACGATGCCGACCCGGTTGAATTTCTGACCGCCATCGGCGACCTTGAAGGCGGCAGCGAAGCCATGGCCGACTACTTCTCCGAAAAATGGAGCCGCGTCGAAGCCTTTGCACGCACCGGCACCTTTGACGCCATGGAGGACGATGGTGAGATGCTGTCGGAAACCGCCCTGCTGTCGTCGGCCTATGTGCCTGCCAGGCTCGAACTCGACGAAGTGGCCGACCAGGACTGGATGCAAATGGCCTGGCTGCTGCGCTACCAGTGCCCGGACCTCTTCATAGAAACCATCATGGTGATGCGTGCCAAGGCGCGTGCACACGATCTGGGGCTCGATGACGTCGAAGAGGAAGTCGAAGAAGACGACGGAAAGGTTGAAACCGGCGACACCGATCGCGGCAAGGCCACGCCGGCCGCACGGGAAGATGACGAGGAATCCGCGATCTAGCCCATGAACACTGCATCGCAGCCGCATGCCGTATCGCTATTTGACGCACGGCCTTTTTTCGAAAAAGCGCTTGTTTATGGCGTGCAACACGGCATTCTGGACCAGGACAGACTCGACACCCTGTGCAGCGAAGCGCCCAAGGGCATGGTACAGATTGCGCGTTACTTCGGGACCGAATTCCTTCGCCCGGAACTGGAAAAAGCCCGTGACCGCATGGTCAATCTGGTCAGTCTCTACCTGGAACACACCCATGGCGGGGATCTGCGCGGCGCGGCCCTGTCGCTGCGCGACCACTCGTTCCTGTCGCGCTCCAAAGGCGGCTCGGACATGCTCAAGGCGCTGATCGCCATGCCGCAGAACAGCCATTTCGGCATGCATGAATCCGCCGGATTTACCGACGAGCACATTCCGCTGCTGGCCAAGTGGTCGCTGAGAACACTCTCTGAATACCAGGCCGAACTGGCACTGCGAAGCCAGGTCGCCCTGCTGGTGGATGCCGCCATCTGGTTCGCCCAGGCCCTGGGACGCGATGTAGACGATCTGGAAGAAGCCGGCAAAGATGCAGAAGCGGTTATTCGCACCGGCTTGCTTGCCCTATCCGCACGACGCAAGGAACTGCCGGATTGGGTTGCCTTTGAAAAGATGATCATCGCGCTGCGCAAAAAGCACGGCACCGTGGGCACACCAACCAGTGCATCGCCAAACAGCACAGTACCAGGCTTTGGATTGCCAAAGGATTTGCCCGAGCCGTTCCGTCCGGCCGTGGAAGCCGTGCGGCAATCCGTTATGACGGACATGCCCAGAATCCTGGATAACCGCCTGACTGTGCGCAAGCTTTTTGATCAGACCCCCGCTTTCATGGGCCGCTATTTCTGGCTGGAAGACGGCCTGACCGAGGTCGATCACTTTGAGCGCACGGCATCGGTCGCCTGGGTCAAGGCCACCGGCGGACATGACGATGACAGCTCGCTGCTGACGCTGTTTTTGTGTGTTGCAGCCGGCAGCGCGCCAAAAACCCTGTTGAGCGAAAAGGCCGCTGCGACCCTGGTTCGCAAGATCCGCAAATCCGGCATCCACACCGAATGGGCGCACGAGTTCATTCGAACCCATGCGCCGCATGCCCATCAGGGTGACTATGTGGAACTGTGGGATGCGTTTATCGACGAAGCCCTGCCAACGCTACGCAGTGATTTCGATTACGCACTCCAGGATGCCATGTCCCTTCTACGTCGCGAATGCAACATTGGCCAATAGGCCCATGCGGGAAATTTCAATGCAACTTTGCGTGGGGTGTGTGAATCCGCTAAAGTGCCGCAATCCCCTTCACCGCTATTGAATCGAGCCCTTCCCATGCCCATACATCGTCTGCTGTACGTATCCTTCGCAGTCGCTGCACTGACCCTGGGCGCCTGCTCCAAACATGAACCCGCAAGCCAGACTGCCACCAAAGCCGAAGTTTCTGTATCGGCAATCGCAGCCCAGGCAAAGGGTTTTACCGTTGGGGCCATGATGAGCGCCCATACGGTGTATGTCTTCTTCGACCCGCAGTGCCCGCATTGCGGCCACCTGTGGCAGGCATCCATGCCCCTGCAAAAGAAGGTCAAGTTTGTGTGGATTCCGGTGGCATGGATCAATCCCTCCAGCCTCTCACAGGGTGCCGCGCTGCTCACCTCCAGCAACCCGGCAGAACGCATGACCGAACATGAAACCTCGCTGCTGGCCGGTCAGGGAGGCATCGCCGCATCCTCAAGCGTAGCGCCCGACATTGAGCAATCCATCAAGGCCAATACCAAGCTGCTCAACAGTTTTGGAGCCGAGTCCGTGCCCTTTACCATCATAAAAAATGCAACCACCGGCCAAACCACCACGCAGAACGGCGCACTCTCAACGGCCACACTGACAGATTTGATCGGCGTTGACCCGTCCTGACGCCCCCGGTCACTGCTGCGCCCGGGCGTTCAGCGCTTTTTCAAGTTTGCCGACCAGATTGCTGTTGTCGGGGTCCACATTGCTGGCATAACTGGCGACAACCTTCCCGTCGCGGTCCACCAGATACTTGTAGAAATTCCACTTCGGTTCAACCTTGGTGGCCTGAAACAGATCGGTGTACAGGGCGTTGCGGGTAGACCCTTTGACGTCAGACTTGGCAAACATCGGAAACTTCACACCATAGGTGTTGAAGCAAAAATCGGCAATTTCCTTGGATGAACCGGGCTCCTGCTTGCCAAACTGGTTGGACGGGAACCCCAGCACCACCAGGCCTTTTCCCTGGTATTTGGCATACAGCGCTTCCAGCCCTTCATACTGGCCGGTAAAGCCGCAGAAGCTGGCGGTGTTCACCACCAGAATCACCTTGCCAGCGTATTGGCACAGGTTTTGGGGTGCATCGTCTTGCAGACGGGGAAACGTGTGCTGCAGGACCGCAGGGCAGGCACCGGCCGGCGCAGCCACGCCTTGCGGGGCAGATTGTGCGGAGCCCGACGCCTGCGCGAAGACGGCCGAACTGAAAAAAAGACCCCATGCGGACAGCAGGGTCGCGGGAATAGCGGTGTGGTATTTCATGCAGCCATTATGGTTGCACTGCAAAGGCCCTACCCCACCCAGCGTCTTGCGTTTTGCCAGAGTTGCATCCAGGGGCTGTGTTCGTTCGCATCCAGCCCATTCCAGCTCAGCTGGATATTGCGGAACACCCGCTCGGGGTGCGGCATCATGGCGGTGAAGCGGCCATCTGCAGTCGTGACAGCGGTCAGGCCGCCGGGGCTGCCATTGGGGTTGAACGGGTAAGCCTCGGTGGCAGCACCGGCGTTGTCGGTGAAGCGCATGGCGGCAATGACCTTGTCGGCGTTACCACGGTACTTGAAGTTGGCATAGCCCTCGCCGTGGGCCACGGCAATCGGCAAACGCATGCCAGCAAGATCCCTGAAGAACAGCGACGGCGACTCCAGCACCTCCACCAGGCTCAGGCGCGCCTCAAAGCGCTCGCTCTGGTTGGTGGTAAAGCGTGGCCAGTCCTGGGCGCCGGGAATGATGTCGGCCAGTTCGGCAAACATCTGGCAGCCATTGCACACGCCCAGGCCGAACGTGTCCGCGCGGCCAAAGAAGGCCTTGAACTGATCCGCCAATGCCGGGTTGAAGGTGATGGAGCGCGCCCAGCCAATGCCAGCACCCAGCGTGTCACCGTAGCTGAAGCCCCCGCAGGCCACCACACCCTTGAAGTCGGCCAGTTTGGCGCGCCCGGTCTGCAAGTCGGTCATGTGCACATCAAAGGCTTCAAAACCGGCCTCGTTAAACGCGTAGGCCATTTCCACGTGCGAGTTGACGCCTTGCTCCCGCAATACGGCAACCCTGGGACGGCTGGTCAGAACGCCGGGCGCCGAAATCGCTCCTGATTTGATAGCTGTCTTTGTATGCTCTATGCGGGCCAGTGCTTCATTTGGCATATAAACGTGCAGACCCGGGTCGTTTACAGCTCCGGCGCAGGCATGTTCAGCATCCGCGCAGGCCGGGTTGTCGCGCTGCTGGCAGATCTTCCAGCTCACGGCGTCCCACACCTGGTGCAGGTCAACCAGAGGCGCCTTGAAGATCGCCTTCGCATCGCGCCAGATTTGCAGCGCATTCTTGCCGGCGTCAATCTCAGAAGACTCAGGCCGGGTCTTGCCGATGAAATGGCTGTGCTGGGACAGGCCATGTTCGCGCAGGGTCTGCATGACCTCGCTGCGCTGTGCGGTACGGACCTGTAGCACCACGCCCAGCTCTTCGCTGAACAGGGCCTTGAGCGTCAACTCATCGCGGCGTGCACCCACCTGGCCTGCCCAGTTCTTGGCGTCGCCCGTGTCCATGCGGCTGTCAGAAATGCCATCGCCCTCCGTCACCAGCATGTCCACATTCAGCGACACGCCTACCCGACCGGCAAATGCCATTTCGGCCACACAGGCCAGCAGGCCGCCATCGCTGCGGTCGTGGTAGGCCAGAATCTTGCCCTGCGCGCGCAGTGCGTTCACGGCATTCACCAGATTCACCAGATCCTGCGGGTTGTCCAGATCGGGCACCCCATCCTTTTGTGTACAGCCCACCTGGTCCAGCGTCTGTGCCAGGATGCTCGTGGCCATGCGGTTCTTGCCATGACCCAGATCCACCAGCACCAAAGTGGTGTCTTCCAGAGCATTCAATTGGGGCGTGAGCGTTGCACGCACATCGGCCAGCGTGGCAAATGCACCGACAATCAACGAGACCGGGGAGACGACCTTTTTTGGTGCGACCGTCTCAGTCTGCGTCCACTGGGTCCGCATGGACAGCGAATCCTTGCCCACCGGAATCGAGACGCCCAACGCAGGGCACAGGTCCAGTCCTACCGCCTTGACCGTTGCATAGAGCGCCGCGTCTTCGCCCGCTTCGCCGCAGGCGGCCATCCAGTTGGCTGACAGCTTGACGCGCGGCAGTTCAATGGGGGCAGCCAGCAGGTTGGTGATAGCTTCCGCCACCGCCATGCGGCCCGATGCGGGGGCATCCAGCGCAGCCATGGGTGTGCGCTCTCCCATGGACATGGCCTCGCCGGCAAATCCCTTGAAGTCCGCCAAAGTGACCGCGCAGTCCGCCACCGGCACCTGCCAGGGGCCAACCATCTGATCGCGGTGCGTCAGCCCACCCACGGTGCGGTCGCCAATGGTGATCAGGAAGCGTTTGGAGGCCACCGTGGGGTGGGCCAGCACGTCAATCACCGCTTTTTGCAGATCGACACCGGTCAGGTCCAGCGGCTTGAACTGGCGCGCCACGGTTTTCACATCACGGTGCATTTTTGGGGGTTTTCCCAGCAATACATTCATCGGCATGTTGACTGGCGCCTCGTTGCCTTCGTCGACCAACTGGAGTTGACGTTCCTCAGTCGCAACGCCAATGACCGCAAACGGGCACCGCTCGCGGTCACACAGGGCTTTGAACTGCTCCAATGATTCAGGCGCAATCGCCAATACATAACGCTCCTGGCTCTCGTTACACCAGATCTCCTTGGGCGCCATGCCGCTCTCTTCGAGCTTCACCGCACGCAAATCGAAGCGCGCGCCGCGCCCGGCGTCGTTGGTCAACTCCGGAAAAGCGTTACTCAGGCCCCCGGCACCCACATCGTGGATGGCCAGGATCGGGTTCTGGACACCCTGCACCCAGCACTGGTTGATGACCTCCTGCGCGCGGCGCTCGATCTCGGGGTTACCACGCTGCACCGAGTCAAAATCCAGGTGCGCCGCATTGGCACCCGTGGCCATGGAACTGGCCGCGCTGCCGCCCATGCCGATGCGCATGCCAGGGCCGCCGAGCTGGATCAACAGGCTGCCCGCGGGAAATTCGATCTTGTGGGTCTGCGTGGAGTCAATCACACCCAGTCCACCGGCAATCATGATGGGCTTGTGGTAGCCGCGCTGCACCGTGTCCACATCGCTCACCACCGATTGCTCGTATTCGCGAAAGTACCCCAGCAAATTGGGTCGGCCAAACTCGTTGTTGAAGGCCGCGCCGCCCAGCGGGCCTTCGACCATGATCTGCAAAGGGCTGGCAATGTGCTCGGGTTTTCCAAAGTCACTGCCCCAGAGTTTGGACACGGTAAAACCGGTCAAACCGGCTTTGGGCCTGGAGCCGCGCCCGGTGGCACCCTCGTCCCGGATCTCTCCACCCGCACCGGTGGACGCACCGGGGAACGGCGAGATGGCGGTGGGGTGGTTATGGGTTTCCACCTTCATCAGAATGTGGTTTGTGGCGCTATGTTTTTCGTAGCTAGGTGCGCTTATTCCACGGGGGCCTGAGGCCGAATTGACTGCTGATTTGGCTACAAACCGCTCCACGACGGCGCCTTCCATGACCGACGCGTTGTCGGAGTAGGCCACCAGCATGTGCTGCGGGTTGGTCTGGTGCGTGTGGCGGATCATGCCAAACATGCTCTGGTCCTGCGCCACGCCATCGATGGTGAACTGGGCGTTGAATATCTTGTGGCGGCAATGCTCGCTGTTGGCCTGGGCAAACATCATCAGCTCCACGTCCGTGGGGTTGCGGCCCAGCGCGGTGAAGGCATTGGCCAGGTAATCAATCTCGTCTGTGGCCAGCGCCAGGCCCCAGTCCTTGTTGGCACTTTCCAGCGCGGCCTTGCCGCCGCCCAGCACATCCACATGGTCCATGGGCGCAGCCTGCAGGGCGTTGAACAGCGCCAGGGCCTGCGCGCGCTCGAGCATGGTGCTCTCGGTCATGCGGTCATGCAGCAGGGCTGCCACCTGCTCCAGCTGCACGGTGGTGAGCACGGTCTTGCTCAGCAGGCCGTGCTTGAGTGTCAGGCGGTACTCCACCAGGCGCTCGATGCGGTGCACACCCAGCCCGCAGTTGTGGGCAATGTCGGTGGCTTTTGACGCCCAGGGCGACACGGTTCCCAGGCGCGGGCACACCACGATGAGGGGACCGTCTGTGGGGCCGGTGTACGGATCGCCATAGGCCAGCAGCGCGGCCAACTGTGCGCTCAGGCCTGCATCGGGCGCACTGTCCGTGGAAACCAGATGCACAAAGCGTGCGGCAACGCCCGCAATTTTTTCGTGGACACCCTGCAGGGCGGGCAGAAGTTGTTGAACGCGAAAGCTGCTCAGGGCATTGCTGCCCTCGAATTGGGTGATATGCAGAGTCACTGGGGCGGCCTGAAAAAGTTGGCTGTTTCCATTGGATGCAATGGAAATGAAGGGGTAAAAATCTAGCTGGCAATTTTACCCGTCTGGGTATTCACTATTGCCACCTGGTCGCAGTCATTGGGTCCACATTTCTGTGGCTCCGTCAAGACTTTGCACAGCGCATGTGCGTCTTCCAATGCCAAAGCCCGGCTGGCGTAGCTGGCCACAAAAAGATCGTCAGGCAAAACCCAGTCCCACTTTTCAGACCCACTCACATTTCTTCTTCGAATAACCGAGTCAGCTGAAGGGCAAGGCTGCGAGCTGATTTCCAATAGCCTTTTCTCCACCAGCTCACGGGTTGAGTGGGAAATTTCGATGCAGATACCCATATTTTTTGCGTCCAGCCCGAAGCTCTTCAAAAGAACGGACAGCGCAGACTGCAATTGATCGCCCTCCCACAGAAACAGGTACACGGTGTGGCCCTCAACCACGAACCGGTTGTCTTCCAACCGCAGCGCCTCGTATTGGCGTTGGGCGTCGCTCAAAACCGACCGGGCCGTTGCGTCAAGCCAAACCGGAATATCGTTGCCCGCCAGGACTGCACGCATTTCTTCCCGAACCCGGCGGTGAACCGGTAATCCGCTTCCCGGTGTTCTCGGCAACTTCCCCATGCTGGAGGTTGCCAATTCCACCAAGCGTTTTTCGTGGTTGATGCCATCAATACGCCATCGCCTGCCCGCAAAGGTGATCACGTCACCCTGTGCACTGGTACATGGCAGCGGCAAGGTACCGAGCTCTTTGCCTCCATGTCGCAAGCGATATTCTTCTGAGTCTGGGAACGCTGCATAAAACGTGTAGTGGTTCACCATTCTTTCACCACGGGTGCCATGCAACAGCAGCTTGTTGGCGTCTTGCATCACGAGGTCTTTGGCGGCCATGGCGCGCAGCAGCGCAATGAAGTCGGCTTCGCTAACGCCCTTGAATGGACCGGTTCGGCACAGCAGCTGGTAGGTTTGTACTGCAGTGGTTCCATGGCGTTCGCCCACCAGACTCAGTATTTGCTGTATCAGGGTTGAATAGTGCAGCGCACCCACCAAGGGCGGCTCATACCACTTGGCCAAAAAAAGCTGTATCACCGCCACGGCCTGGACCAAATTCGCATGAAGGTTAGTCAAACAATCCGCACCCGGGCCAAGCGTTTCGGCAATGCAGTATTGCCACAATACGGCCACATCCCCCTCGCGCCGACCGGCTCTGCCAATGCGTTGGCACAAGCTGGCTACTGTCTGCGGTGCGCCAATTTGCACCACACCTTTGATGGCACCAATGTCGATACCCATCTCCAGCGTGGTGGTGCAAATGGCGCTTACCGGCAGGTTGCCACGCTTGAGTTCGGCTTCAGTCTCTTCGCGTTCGCTTTTGGCGAGTCGTCCGTGGTGCGGAAAGTAGGTCACCGGTAAGCCTGCACCCTCGCAGCGTTTGCGCAAGGCATCGGCATAAAACTCGACCAAACCCACCCCTGCCGGAAACACCAAATAGTTCGCCCCGCGCAACCGCTCAAACAACTCGTCGGCAATGGTCCAGTGCGCGTCTTGAGATGTTTGGGTCGCTGTGCTGAGTTGCAAAATGGCTTTGACCCCCAGTTGAATGTTTCGCTTTTCACTTGAAGTCGCAACAACGTGGACAGCACCGCCATGCCCTGGGCGCAAAAACTCGGCGGCCAGCCCCATGTCACCCAGCGTTGCCGATAGGCCTATGCGTTGTACCCGCTGGCCCAATTGCGCCTCCAGGCGATGTAGTAAGCTTTGCAATTGCCGCCCCCGCACGTTGCCAATGAAAGCATGAAGTTCGTCTACGACCACAGCTTGCAATTTTGCAAAGATATGCCGCAAATCTGCACCCCGACGAAACAGCAGTGACTCCAAAGACTCCGGCGTGATCATCACCACGCCGCGCGGGTCGGCAAAGAAACGCTTGCGCGACGATTGCCCCACATCCCCGTGCCATGGATATACGGGAATATCCATCCGCTCACAAAACAGCTGCAAGCGCTCCACCTGGTCGTTGATGAGTGCTTTGACAGGGGCGACATAGAGAAGCAAACCGCTTGACGGCTCCTTGTCCTGCCACAAACGCGTCAGTAACGGCAAAAAAGCGGCTTCGGTTTTGCCAGCGGCGGTGGCGGCTGAGATGACTACGTCGTCGCGGGTATCGAGAATCAGCGGCAACGCGGATATTTGGTTGTCGCGCAAGCCTGTCCAGCCGCGCTCCCACAGGGCGCGTTGCAGAGGCTGGGCCAGGCGGCTGAATCCGTCGGGTGGGGTGACTGCGTTCACTTGGCGACAGGCAAAAGCTTGATGCGAACTTTTCCTTCAGCCAGCGTGATCATCGCCCCTTGGCTGAGTTCGTCACTTGCCAATACCAGCACGCGCTCTATCAGTGCAGCAACCTGGTCCGCCTTAAGTCCTTCCATGCGGATGCGCAATACCGAAGGGCCTGTTGCCCCAGCCACCGCCAGCAGAGCATGGAAATCAGCGTCCAGCGTCACTACCATGCGCTGCTCCTGCCTTGCAAGGGCAATGATTGCTGCATCTTCGGCCTTGGACATGCCACGCTCGCTCACATGCTGCACGTCCCAGCCGCGCTCGCGCAACAGGCTCGCAGCAGTGCGCGGCAAACCCTGATCGAGCAGCATTTTGATCATGCTGCTTCAAGGTGGATCATGCGGTCATCCAGATTGCAGGCGGCAAAGTCCAAGGCTTGCCGAATGTCCTCGGCTTCGAGTTCGGGGTATTCCCGCTGCAACTCGTCCCGGTTGGGATACAAAGCCACTGCCTCCAGTACGCGCTTGACTGTCAGGCGCATGCCGCGTATGCAGGGCTGCCCGCTGACTACAGCGGGGTTGACGGTGATGCGATCAAAGCGGTTCATGGTTGGTTCTCCATTGTTGACATACTGGTGAATGACAACATCGAGGTCATTCGTCGGGCTTCGCGCAATTTGCGCTGGGTACCGGTGCACTGTCTTGGGAATGTGATTTCAAACAACTTTAAGCTGGCTGTTGATTCGTCTCTACATGTGAGATCAAGCGCTGCATGATATTTGTGCACCGATCGATTTGCTCCTTGAACTGGAGCCAGCTAGTAACGCCTTTATTCCCATGGAAGATATTGTTGCGAAATCTATAAACCACGAATGTGGACAGAACCAATACTTGTGTCTCGTCCAGCATCTCAAAAGTTGACTTGAGAATTGCGTCGACTTCGGGCAATTCTTTGCACTTTGGTTTGTCCTGATCGAGCAAATTCTTGTAAAACGTCGGATGTTGACTGTACCGATGGTGAAAATATTTTGCATCTTCATGAATGGAAGACTGATCAAACTGTTCGTTCACACGTTGTTCCGCAAAGAGTCGAATCTTGTCTCTGGTCATAAATCGTTCAAAAAGTCGCGTCTCAAAAATCGACCAGGTAATCAAAAACTGCACTGCGGTTGGGTCTTTCAGTAACTGCCCAACTTGTTCTTCGCTCTGTCCAAAAATACCTGCGAGCCAGCGTTCAAAGTTGGTACTTTCCATTTTTCACTCCATGTCAGTTGATTGTCAAAGCCTCGTCATCCACGCGCCCGCGCCCACACGGTGGGCAGCGCTTGGTTGTTGTCAAGTCGGCCCCGCTTCTTCATTTGCAAGCACTTCCAGAAGTGTTTCTCTTGTCACCAAAATCAGATCGTCCACTTCCTCCAACGCCAATTCACCTGTCAGGTCAAGCGCCCGCTCGTTCAGCTCATCTATAACTGCACCGGGCAGCAAGTCCAGTGGCAACAACCTTGCTCGCAATTCAGCAACGCTAATCTGCTCATGTTTCGCCAGCCACGCCAAAACTTCAGGCAATGTCTGCGCTGGACACGTCTGAGTGGACGGGCTGTTGCGCCCACCCATTGGCAGACTTTGCTGAATGGCATCCAAGCGACACAACACCTCTGCCAAAGTGCTTTCCAACGACTCAATGCGTTTGAGCGCACGCGCCAACTCGGCCGGGGGTGCCTTCAAGACCGTGGCTTCACCCAAGCGATCTTCACTTGCATTTATCAGCAGAAAATTAAAAGTTGGGCGATAGGTTGCACCGTCATCGCCAGTGCATTGGAAGGTAAAACTCATTCGTGCAGACGGCTTGACTTGTTCAACATGCACGAATAGACGGTCACCTTTTAGTGGTTTTTCTACAAAGTGGACCAAGCCCATCTCGCAATAGGTACCCGCCGAAAGCGTGACGCCTTTACTGCCATTGACCAGCCCCGCAGTCCACGCACTTTGCTCGCTTGTTTGACCGTTCTTGCTCACATACCTTGTCAACGGCACTTTGATGCGCACTTGCTGATCACCGATATTGCGAAGCTTGAGCTTAAAAACGATCCCGTAGTGGTCTCTTTTGATTTCCTGTCTGGAAATGGAAATGAGTTCAGCTGTAATTTCAGTATCGGCAATGTCCAGTTGAACAAACTCAGCACCGATCGAATAAGCCGATCTCATGGTTACGATGATGGCATCGTCCATCATGTTGACGTCGCCATGCCACCCGTTGAATATCGAGCCTCCCTCAGCGAGTGCAGTCAGAGTGACCTTAGTATCTGCATAGTAGCTCGGTAGATCAATGTTTCGGTATATGCGCCCGCGTCCGGTGCCGGTTGCGGTGACGTCCAAAACAAAAGATTCAAGCGCAACGAATTCAGCGTTGATTGAATAGGCATCTTTCATAGTGACAGTGATGGTTTCGTCCATCATCTCGACATCGCCATGCCATCCGTTGAATATGGAGCCCTCCTCAGCCAACGCAGTCAGGGTGATCTCAGTATCTGCAAAGTAACTGGGTGAATTAATGCTTCGGTCTATGAGCCCGCGCCCGGTGCCGGTTATGGAGACATTCAATGGATATGATTTAAGTGCAACGAATTCCGCTGAGACAAATTTTTCTGAATCCAGTGTCACTGTGCACGTAGCGTCTTGTCCGGTTGCATCTCCTTCCCAACACTTGAATTTGGAGCCCTCGCTGGCACGTGCAGTAAGTGTTACTGTACTTCCCGATAAATGATCAATTGCATAAACGCTTCTCCCAACAGTACCATTTCCCATGCCAGTGGTAGTTACGCTTAGTGTGAACCGCCGAGTATTGCGAACAAGCCGAATGTATGCTCTGACAGTGCGTCGATTGCTGTAAATGCATCCACTGGAAAAATCGACTTGCCATACGTTGCGATCATCTTCAGACTCTGGCGATGAAGTCCAAAAGTAACTTTCGGGCGCATTTGGAAAAACTTCAGTATCAATGATCGATGCTGCCTGCTTCGGATTGATTAGGGTTTTCAATTCGTCTAAGGTTGGTAGTCGCCAATCATCATGGCCATTAAATGATGACGACAAAGTCAACCCGGCTAATCGATGGTAGCTGGCGTGTCCAATACACGTAGAACCATTCCAAGATTGCCCCAATGCACAGCGCATCCACATCAATCTAGTGCGAGTATCTGTTACCGTTCCGTCGCCGTGATCAATAAAGGTACTCAAATGGCCAACGCGTTTCTCGGAAACTCGATCAGCTGTCAAATCAGTGGGACGTCGATCTTCCAAGAGTTCAAACTCCGCGAATAACCATCTAGCTTTGGTCATAGTCACGCTACAAACTGGCTCGGTACCGGTTGCGTCATTCATCCATCGAACAAATCTTGAACCAGCCCCAGGTTCAGCTTTAAGACGAACCACTTCGTCTTTCGAGTAAGTAGTCCGTTCAGGCATCCGTTTTACAGTACCAACGCCGTTGCCCCTTATGGAGATCTCCAATTCAAATGAATCAGCCGACGAGTCGAGCGACTTGTTCAAGTCGGGGGCAAGGCGACCCTTTGGACTGACGTGTGCTTCTGAAGCATCCATCACAGACTCAACGAAACCAGTTCGTCGCTCATAGATGTTGTGTCAACGGTTTCGATTTGAGCGATCTGCGTTTGATGCAACAGTGTTCGCCAATCAACCCCCGGGTTCTGCTCCAGCACTGCCAGCAACCCAACAAATGCCGTAATCGTAGTACGCGGTGTGCGAAACATCGCCTCGCCAATGCGTTGCTCACAATGGCGCATGAAGGCAGAAAACGCCTCATCCGGGAATGGCACAGAGTCTGGCTTGCCACTGCTCCATACGCTTTGCAATTTGCGCACCAAGGCAACAAATTGCTCTCGCCCCAAATTGCCTAGCCTTAGAACCTGGCCGGACATATCCATAAGGTCATCGCGTGCAAAAGGGTTGTCTGCCAGCCGTGACTGCAACGCCGGGTAGCTGAAGAGCCCACGCCGTGGGTCCATCAAAAACTCGGGCGTGCCGCCCAACACAAAGCCAAGCCCCTCGGCGGTGCCTTGCTCCAGGTCGTTCAGAATTCGCAGAATTTGCTCGTAGTTGCCATTGCGCGCTTGGGTGTTGGCCAGCTTGTACAGGTTGACCAATTCATCCAGGCAAACGAGCAAGCCCTTGTAGCCGGCCAAACGGCAAAACTTGGCCATGAGTTTGAGTTGGTCATAAAAGGCAGCGTCGCCAATGATTTCGCGCACACCCAGGGCGCGCCTGGCATCGGATTTGGCGGTGAATTCGCCGCGCAGCCAGCGGATGGCGTTGTCTTTGAGGGTGTCGTCGTCTTTTTCGTAAGCACGCCAGTAGGCGGCAATGACGGTTGCAAAGTCGTAGCCCATGACCAGTTCACTCAAATTGCCCAGCCGGTCATGGATGATGTCTTCTGGCCGACTGCCAGCCTTGCGCGCTTCGACCAGCGCGGTGGTGATGAATTTTTCGACCACGGTTTGCAATGCACCGCCTTCGGGTTTGGTGCGCGTGGCCAGGTTCTTCATCAGCTCGGCATACAGGCTGCGGGCTTCACCACCACTGGAGTGCAGGCGGCGGCTGGGGTTGAGGTCGGCGTGGGCGACCACCAGTTGGCGGTCCATGGCCGCGGCACGCACCAGGTTCATGAAGAAGGTCTTGCCGGAGCCGTATTCACCAATGACCAGGCGAAAGGCGGACCCGCCATCGGCAATATGGTCCAGGTTCTTCTCCAGCGCGGCAATTTCAGCATCGCGCCCGACCTGTATATGCCGGGCACCCAGTAAGGGTGTGACGCCTGCCCGAAGGGACTGAATGAGGGCATCGCGCTCGCGCGGACGTAAAACTGGATTTTGCATGGTTTCTGTAGCTTCGTCCCTTGTGATGAGAACATCTTAAGCCATCCGTTCTTTCAAGCTGAGCGACCGGTGTTGTATGTCCAACACCGCTTTGACTCGAACCGGCGCCGCAATTTCCGTAGACGGGCAAACGGGCAATCAGGTCATTCCCGGCTGCGGATCGGGTGTTGACCTGATGGACCGCACCGACTGGCGCCAATAGACTGGCTGCATTGCCAGTGGGCTTTTGTAATGCCCAAGGCTTAGAGGGGTAAACCGGCGCGCAGTCTGGGCATCACAGGTAGTGGGCTCATCCAGATATGCGGCGCATGCGGGAGTAAAAGGATGTCCACGCACGACGAACGGTTGGTTTTGGACGCGCACGCCCTGCAGACCTTCATCCGCCTGCAGCCTCAGGCGGTCAGTGCGGTTGCGGCGCACCTCGAGACGCCACCCTGCGCGATGCTCGAACGCACGGGCATGCACGGCCACGTTGACTGCCGGGAGGACCTGAGCTTCCATCTGGAATTTCTGCGCCCGGTACTGGAGTTCGGGTTTTTGCAACCCATGGTCGACTATCTGCGCTGGTTCGCCAGTGTCCAGACAACCCGAGGAACACCGTTCGGCTACCTGAGTCAGTCCCTCGATGCGTTGTCGCAGTTTTTTCTGCAGACCATGGAGCCGATGGAGGGGAAGGTCGTGGCCGCAGCCATTGCCGCTGCCGAGGCATCATTTCTCGAATCCTGCAGCGTTGCGCTCGCCGCGCCCCAGCCACCCCATGCCTGGCCCCAGGCCACCGCATTCGAGGCCGCGCTGCTTGCCGGCAACCAGCATGAGGCCATGGCGGTCGTGAACGGCTGCCTTGATGCCGGCAAGGGCCTGGTCGACGTCGAGCTGCACATCATCCAGCCCGCGCTGTACAGCATCGGCGAGAAATGGCAGGCCAATCTGGTCAGCGTTGCGCAGGAGCACATGGCCACCGCCATGGTGGAAACGGTCATGACCATCGCACTCCTGCGCTCGCCACCGCCCGCACCAAGGGGCAAGCGGGTGCTGCTGGCCTGTGTGGAAGGCAACAACCACTCCATTGGCCTGCGCATGGTTGCTGACTCCTTCGTGCTGAGTGGCTGGGATGTGCAATACCTGGGCGCCAATGTGCCAACACAATCACTGGTGCAACAGACGACCGGCTGGAAGCCCGATCTGGTGGGTCTGTCGGTTTGTTTCCCACAGCAACTCGCCGTCGTCAAGCAGGCAATCGCCGGGATGGACGCGCATCTTGGTCCGGCACGACCGGCCGTCATGGTCGGCGGCCTGGTCATCAACCGTCTGAACCAGCTGGCAGATGTAGTGGGCGCCGACGCGTGGGGCGCAGACGCCCGTGATGCCGTGCATTCAGCCAATCAGATTCCCGTCAACGCGCAATCCGGAGCAGTGCCTTGACCGCATCGACGGGGAGTCTGGCGCCCCTGCTTTCCGTCGCCCAGGCCAGCGTAAGCGAACACGGCGAGCTGATCAGCGCCAATGCGGGGTTCCTGCGTCTGCTCAACCTGGACCCACTGCCGTGCCCGGGAACGCCCGTCAGTTATTTCTTCATCCAACCCGATTTCCCGACTCTGCTGAACGCACTGCCTGACAGCGACGGGCTGGTGCACCAGGGTTTGCTCACCGTGGGCGAATATTCCCTCAAGACGCGCACATTGCGTGGGCGCGTCTGGCGCACGGGTGAATGCCTGCACATTCTGGCGGAGCATGACATTGAGGACCTGGAGCGCCTCAACGCAACCGTGCTCCAGCTCAATCAGGACTACAACCGCTCCCAGGTGGAACTTGCGCAGACCAACCTGCAACTGCAGGCCACCAACACACGGCTGAAGGATACGCAACACAAGCTGGTGGAAGCGGAAAAAATGGCATCGCTGGGCGTTCTGGTGGCCGGCGTTGCCCACGAAATCAACACCCCCTTGGGCATTAGTCTTGCTGCGGTCAGCGATCTGCAGGAAAAATCCATCCAACTCGCTGACAGCTTTGCGCGGCGCAGCATGACGCAGACTGACCTGACACGCTTTCTTGAACGCTTTACTGAAAGCAGTGCCCTGATCCATCGCAATTTGGAGCGTATGGGTCGGTTGATTGACAGTTTCCGCCAGGTGGCCGTAGGCGCCAGGTCATCGCAGCGCAACCCGTTTGCACTGCGGCAATGCCTGGATACGGTCGTTCAAAGTCTGGGGGAGCGGCTGGCGGCATGCAACGTGCAGATGCAAGTTGATTGCCCTGCGGAGCTGGCCGTCGTGGGCAATGCAGAAGAGTGGGCAGTGGTCTTCACCAATCTGATCGACAACTCGCTCAAACACGGCTTTCGGATGCGCGAACAGGGCCGCATCGGCATGCATGTGGCGCAGGACGCACACGGTTTGCAACTGGACTACCGGGACGACGGCGCCGGCACGGCACCGGACGTTCTGTCACGCATCTTCGATCCGTTTTTCACGACGGATCTGCAGAACGGCATGGGACTCGGCATGCATCTGGTTTACAACCTCGTCACCCAGCGGTTCGGTGGGAATATCCGCTGCGAGTCGACACCGGGAGACGGCATGCGCATCCAGATCGACATACCGGCTTGAGTTGATCGGGCCTGCTGCTTCAGCGCTGTCCTATGCTGACCTTGCCAAACACGCTCTCCGCCTCACGCGGCAAGCCTCGCCAGTACTGCGGGCTCGCCGTTACCGTGGCGCCCAGCGCGGCTGCAGCCTCCCACGGCCAACGGGGCTTGTACATCAGTGCGCGGGCCAGCGCGATCAGGTCGGCATCACCGGCTTGCAGGATGTCCTCGGCCTGCTGTGGCTGGGTAATCAGACCCACAGTCGTGGTCGTCATGCCGGTGGCCTGGCGGATGTGGCGTGCAAAAGGAACCTGGTAGCCGGGGCCGATGGTGATTTTCTGTTGCGGCGATACCCCGCCAGATGAGACGTGGGCAAAGTCGCAGCCCAGTGCTTTCAGACGCAGGGCAAATTCTGTGGTCTGGGCCAGATCCCAGCCGCCTTCCACCCAGTCGGTTGCGGATACGCGCACGCCCACCGGGCCCTTGAACACCGCGCGCACCGCCGCAAACACTTCCAGCGGAAAACGCATGCGGTTATCCAGACTGCCACCGTAATCGTCCGTGCGCTGGTTCGAGATGGGCGACAAAAACTGGTGCAGCAGGTAGCCATGGGCTGCATGCAACTCAATGGCGTCAATGCCAATGCGCGCACTGCGCCGGGCGGCGTCCACAAACCCTTCCCGCACGCGGGACAGGTCTGCTGCGGTCATTTCCGTGGGCGGCACCTCGCCGGGCAATTGGGGCAAGGCGGATGGTCCGATCGGCTGCCAGCCGCCCTGTTCCTGCGGCACCAGTTGCCCACCCTGCCAGGGCAATGCACTCGATGCCTTGCGCCCAGCATGGGCGAGCTGGATGCACACCGGCATGGGGGGCGCCAGTTTGCGGGCACGTTGCAGTGTGTCGCCCAGGGCGCGTTCGGTGCGGTCATCCCACAAACCCAGGCAGCCATGCGTGATGCGCCCGTTCTCGGTGACGCCGGTGGCCTCCAGGGTCAGCATGGCCGCGCCGCTGTTGAGCAGGCTGGTCCAGTGCGCCAGATGCCAATCGTTGGCTTCGCCGTCCTTGGCCATGTACTGGCACATCGGCGCAACCACGACGCGGTTCGCCAGATTCAGGCCGCCTTGCGGCGATGAAATCGTCAATGGTGAAAACAGCAGGCTCACAGCGGACCTTTGCAAAAAAATGAAGCGGTCATTGTGGCATGGGGACAAGACCCGCCTGGCACAACCGGCTGGTCTTCCCGCCCGCCAGGTCACCGCCTGCTTTTGGTGTGCAGGACCGCCACGAACGGGGTGAAGCGTGCCCTCAGTCTCACGCCATCTGAAACAGTTCCTGCGGCATCTGCATCACCGCACTGGTGGGAGCCAGAGCCGCGCTGTAGTGACCGTCGGCCCTTGGTAGCAGGCGTGCAAAGTAGAACTCGGCGGTCTGGATCTTGGCTGTGTAGAAATCCTTCGACTCCTTGCCCTGTCCACTGGCGAGCAGCTCCGTGGCCTTGGCCGCCTGCAGCGCCCAGAAGTAAGCCATCATCACGAAGCCGGAATACATCAGGTAGTCCACACTGCTGGATCCCACCTGCTCGCGGTCTTTCGATGCGCGCAGCATGATCAGCGTGGTCAGCAGGTTCCACTGTGCGGTGCGGCGCGCCAGCGTACGGGCCATCTGGCCCATGGGCGTGCGCTGCAAGGCAAAGGGTTTGATAAAGCGCAGCACCGTGCCGCTGAAATCGCGCACGCACTTGCCCTTGGTGTTGAGCAGCACCTTGCGGCCCAGCAGGTCAAGCGCCTGGATGCCGGTGGTGCCTTCGTACAGCGTGGAGATACGCGCATCGCGGGCAATCTGCTCCATGCCATGCACACCGATATAGCCATGTCCGCCAAACACCTGAATGCCCAGGTTGGCAGCTTCCAGACCCATCTCGGTCAAAAATCCCTTGAGGATGGGGGTGTAAAAGCCCAGTTCGTCATCGTACTTTTTGTAATGCGTCTGGTCGCCGTCCTGAACCGCATTGAACATCTTGTCGCCAATTTTTGCGGCTGCATAGACCATGGCCCGCCCGCCTTCTGCAATCGCCTTTTGCGTCAGCAGCATGCGGCGCACATCGGGGTGCCAGATCAGCGCATCGGCGACCTGTTCCGGCTCTTTTTTGCCGGATAGCGAACGCATGGAGCGACGCTCCTGCGCATAGGGCAACGCACCCTGAAACGACAGTTCGGCATGGGCGACACCCTGGATGGCGGTGCCGATGCGGGCCGTGTTCATGAAGGTGAACATGGCTTCCAGGCCCTTGTTGGGCTCACCAATCAGCGTGCCGATGGCGCCGTCAAAATTCAGCACGGCAGTCGCATTGGCGGCAATGCCCATCTTGTGCTCCAGCGAGCCGGTGTTGACGCCGTTGCGCGCGCCCACGGCGCCGTCCGCACCCACCGCCAACTTCGGCACGACGAACAGAGAAATGCCGCGCGTGCCGGCCGGTGCGCCGGGCAGGCGGGCCAGCACGATGTGGACGATGTTTTCTGCCAGATCATGGTCGCCGGACGAGATGAAAATCTTGGTGCCGGTCAGCGCGTAGGTGCCATCCGCCTGCGGCTCGGCGCGGGTCTTGACCTGGGCCAGGTCGGTGCCGCACTGGGGCTCGGTCAGACACATGGTGCCGGTCCATTCACCGGCCACCAGGCGCGGCAGATACACCGTCTTGATGGCGTCGGTGCCGTATTGCAGCAGCGTGTTGATGCAGCCAATACTCAAACCCGGGTACATGTTGAACGACCAGTTGGCCGCGCCCATCATTTCCGACTTGAACAGGTTCAACGACATGGGCATGCCCTGGCCGCCGAATTCCACCGGAAACGACAGGCTTTGCCAGCCACCGGCAACAAACTGCGCATAGGCTTCCTTGAAGCCCTTGGGCGTGGTCACTACGCCGTCGTTCAGGTGGCAGCCTTCCTTGTCGCCCGACGCATTGAGCGGTGCCAGCACCTCTTCGCACAGGGTTGCAGCACCTTCCAGAATGGCATCCACCATCTCGGGGGTCGCTTCGGCACCGTTGGACAGCGACGCGTAATGCGTGGGGTAGTCCAG
The DNA here is from genome assembly GCA_052034395.1 of Pseudomonadota bacterium. GTDB lineage: Bacteria > Pseudomonadota > Gammaproteobacteria > Burkholderiales > Burkholderiaceae_C > Allorhodoferax. Next base: position 16,075 of record JBPOIP010000117.1, on the reverse strand, counting down.
CACTTCGTTGATCAGGAAGCGCATATCGCGCAGAGGGGCTTTGTAGTGCAACATGGCGATTACCTTTCAATGATGGCGACAACGCCTTGACCACCGGCGGCGCAGATGGAGATCAAACCGCGACCGGAACCTTTTTGTGCCAGCATCTTGGCCAGTGTTGCCACGATGCGCCCGCCCGTTGCGGCAAACGGGTGACCCGCCGCCAGCGAGCTGCCGTTGACGTTGAGTTTGTTCATGTCAATCTTGCCCAAAGGTTTGGCCAAACCCAGCCTATCCTTGCAGAAGGCCTTGTCCTGCCACGCAGCCAGGGTGCACAGCACCTGGGCGGCGAAGGCTTCGTGGATCTCGTAGTAGTCAAAGTCCTGGAGCGTGAGCCCCGCGCGCGCCAGCATGCGTGGCACGGCGTAGGCCGGGGCCATTAGCAGACCTTCCTTTTTGTCGAAGAAGTCGACCGCTGCCACTTCGCTGAACGTGATGTAGGCCAACACCGGCAGGTTATGCGCAGCAGCCCACTCTTCGCTGGCCAGCAACACAGCGGATGCCCCATCGGTTAGCGGTGTGGAGTTACCGGCGGTCAGCGTGCCCTGGCCGGGGGCGACCTTTTTGTCAAACACGGGCTTGAGTGAACGCAGCTTTTCAATGGTCAAGTCGGCGCGCAGATTGTTGTCCTTGGTGACGCCCTTGAATGGTGTCATCAGGTCAGTGAAAAAGCCGCTGTCAAAAGCCTTGGCCAGATTCTGGTGGCTCTTGAGTGCTAGTTCGTCCTGCGCTTCGCGGGGGATGCCCCATTCGCGCGCCATCTGCTCGGCGTGCTCACCCATGGAAAAGCCGGTGCGCGGCTCGCCATTGCGCGGCAAGGCGGGCTTGACCAGCATGGTCGGGCGGATGCGTGAAGCCACGGCCAGGCGCTGGGCACCGGTCTTGACGCGGGACAGGTCCAGCAGAATTTTGCGCAGCTTTTCGTTGAGTGCAATCGGGGCATCTGACGTGGTGTCTACACCACCCGCGATACCGCATTCGATATGGCCCAGCGCTATCTTGTTGGCCACGATCATGGCCGCCTCCAGACCGGTGCCGCAGGCCTGCTGGATATCAAAAGCCGGTGTGTCGCGCGACAGCGTGGTAGACAGCACGGATTCGCGCACCAGGTTGAAGTCTCGCGAATGTTTCATCACTGCACCACCCACCACATCACCCAGGCGTTCGCCGTGCAGGTTGAAGCGGTCCACCAGGCCTTGCAGCGTGGCTGTGAGCATCTCCTGATTGGAAGCCTGTGAGTAGACGGTGTTGGACCGGGCGAAAGGAATGCGGTTGCCGCCCAGAATGGCGACGCGACGGATGGTGTTCATGGAAGGTGTTCTCCTGGAAAATTTTGAAATCGGGCCGGACTCGGCATCAGTAGTTCAGCTGACCGCGCAAATGGGGCTTTTGCCCCTTGGCGTCGCGCACTTCAAACAGTGCGGAGGTGCCATTGCGCGCACTCCACAATTGGGCGCGACCGGGCAGGTACAACGGTGTCTTGAACTCCACTGCCAGCCTGGCCTTCTCCACCGGAGTGGCGGGCAACAGGCATGACAGTGCGCGTGCATTGGTCCACATACCGTGGGCGATGGCGCGCTTGAAGCCAAACAGTTTGGCCGAAAGGGCCGCCATGTGGATGGGGTTGCGGTCGCCCGACACCGCACCGTAACGGCGCCCCATGTCCGCCGGCGCGGAAAACTCGGTCTGGCAGGACAAGGGTGCGTCCGCCGCAATCTGGCTGGCATAGGGCGCGCCCGAGGTTTCCTTGATACCCACGCGCAGCAGGCTTTGTGTGGCGCTCCAGACCAGATCATCGCCGCGCAGGATGCGCAAATCCAGTGAGAAGACCTGACCTTTTTCGTGCGCGAAAAGGCTGCCGGTGGCCATTTCCACGCGCACCACGTCACCGGGATGGAGCGGCTTGTATTGCTCTATCGTATTGGCCAGGTGCACGGTGCCCATGGCGGGCCACGGACATTCGGGTGAGCACATGTAGGCAGTCACCAGCGGGAATGTCAGCAGCTGCGGATAAATCAGCGGTACGCCCTGCCCCATCTTGAATCCACACAAGGCGGAATACTGCCCGATGTGCTGGGCGTTGAGTTCAACGCGGGGCAGAAACAGCTCCACTTTGGGCAGAGCCTCTACCAAACCCGGGCGCTTTGCACCTGTACCCAACGCACGAAAGAAAGTTGCTGCCAGGCTTGGGGTTTCAGTTACTTCAGTGGGTTTCATGCTCATGCTCCGATCAGGCTCTGGCCGCAGACGCGCACGACGTTGCCCGTCAAACCGCTGGAAGCGGGCGATGCAAACCACGCAATGGTTTCGGCCACGTCAACCGGTTGTCCGCCCTGCCCCATGGAATTCATGCGGCGGCCCGCTTCACGTATGGCGAAGGGCACCGCTGCGGTCATCTGGGTTTCGATAAAGCCGGGCGCCACCGCATTGATGGTGATGCCTTTCTTGGCCAGCACGGGTGCCATGCTTTGCACCATGCCAATCACTCCAGCCTTGGACAGCGCGTAGTTGGTCTGACCCAGGTTGCCGGCAATGCCGGAGATGGACGACACGCATACGATGCGTGCGCCTGCCTTGAGTGCGCCGGACTCTACCAATGCGTCATTGATGCGCTCTTGGGTAGACAGATTGACGTTCACCACCGCCTGCCACAGGTGGTCTTTCATATTGGCGATGGTCTTGTCGCGGGTAATGCCGGCGTTGTGCACCACCACGTCCCAGCCACCATCCGCCAGCGCGGCATCCACCAGCGCCTGCGGGGCTTCCATGGAGCCAATGTCCAGCGCCAGCGCCTTGGCGCCCAGCTTCTTCGCGATTTCGTCCAGACCCTCTTGCGTCTGCGGCACATCCAGACAAATGACCTGCGCGCCGTCACGTGCCATCACCTCGGCAATAGCGGCCCCGATGCCTCGCGATGCGCCGGTGACCAGAATCTTTTTCCCGGCGAGTGGCTGGCTCCAGTCGATGGCGTCACCCACTGGCCCCACCGGCAAGCCGACACGCACCACCTGGGCCGATACATAGGCCGAGCGCGGTGACAGCAGAAAGCGCAATGTGCTCTCCAGCTGGTCTTCGGCACCCTCGGCCACATACACCAGTTGCACCGTGATGGCGCGCTTGAGTTCCTTGGCCAGGGCGCGGGTCAGACCCTCCAGCGCACGCTGCATGGTGGCCTGGCGTGGCGACTTGCACGCTTCAGGTGGACGGCCCAGCACGATCACACGTCCACATGGCAGCATAGAGCGCGCGGCGTCGTGGAAGAAGGTGTAGATGGCCTCGCTTTGTGAACTATCGACCATGCCGGTGGCATCAAACACCAGGGCCTTGACCTTGACTCCGGGCTTGCCGTCAGTGCCCCAGCGCCCGGTCATCAGACCGGCCTGATTGCCGATGGCAGTCCATTGCGGCAGGCCTTCATGTGCAACCACCTGGGCGTCCATCGCCTTGAATGCAGCCGCCAGCGTGACCAGCAGACGGGGTGCCGGCCCTGCGCCCACCAACACATTGCCGCGTATCACCGCCTGGCCCGGTTTGTAGCGCTCCAGTGGAAGCGGTTGCGGCAGTCCCAAGGCGCTTGCAACGCGTGAACCGAGGGGCGAGTTGGCGAAGCCGAGATACGAATCTGTCATGGGTAAACTCCTTTTGGGCCGGATGTTACCGACCAATTGGTCATTTGGCGTAGAGGGCACTGCCTAACCGGATATTGCAGCGCAACAATTCGCCAGAGACCGAGAAACTGCATGTATTGTGTACGGTTGTACACATCAGGTCAACCTATCCAAAACCGATTAGTGACATAACCCAAATTGAGCAGGTTATAGGCAAAGCTTGTCGCTCAATTCAAATAATCGATAAAATACAAACGTACACATTCATTTGGCACCATGACCCAACCAACCGCTGCCGACCGCAAAGACAAGCTCACCCGCACCGAACGCAAGGACCTCACCCGCAACAGCCTGTTGCAGGCGGCACTGGCGCTGATGGGCGAAGGACGCAGTTTCACAAGCCTGGGAATCCGCGAAATCGCGCGCGAGGCCGGCATGGTGCCCAATGCCTTCTACCGCCACTTTCGCAACACCGACGAACTCGGTCTGGAGCTGGTGGAGGAAATGGGTGTCGCCCTGCGCCGCCTGCTGCGTGAGGCGCGGCAGAGCGATGTTGCCGAGGGGGAAATGGTGCGCCGCTCGGTCAAGGTGTACCACCAGTATGTGCTGGAAAACCGGCTGTTGTTCTTGTTTGTTTCCAGCGAGCGCTCGGGCGGCAGCCGCATCCTGCGTATGGCCATACGTAACGAGGTCGCGCACTTCACCAATGAAATGGCACAGGACTTTCGCCGCCTGGGCATCTACAAAGAACTGTCTACCGCCAACCTGCAAATGGTGTGTGGCCTGGTCGTCACCACCATGCTGGCCGCCGCGCCCGAAATTCTCGACCTGCCACCCGAGCAACCCCTGCTGGAAGCCGAGATGATGGAGACGTTCGTCAAGCAGCTGCAGGTGGTGCTGCTGGGCGCCGCATCCTGGAAAGACAGGCCGCGCACGGAGTGATTGGCCCTCGGGGATAATTGCTCCATGACAATTACCTACAAAGACGCCCAAGGCATTGAAGGCATGCGCATTGCGGGCCGGCTCACCTCCGAGGTTCTGGACTACCTGACACCGTTCATCAAACCCGGTGTCACCACCAACGAAATTGACAAGCTGACACATGACTACATCGTCGATGTGCAGGGTGGCATTCCCGCACCGCTGAACTACACCGGGGGCGGAAACAAGCCCTATCCCAAATCCGTCTGCACCTCCATCAACCACCAGGTCTGCCACGGCATTCCCAATGACAAACCGCTCAAGAAGGGCGACATCGTCAACGTGGACGTCACGGTCATCAAGGACGGCTGGCATGGTGACTCCAGCCGCATGTTTCTGGTCGGTGATGTGTCCATCGCCGCCAAACGCCTGTGCAATGTGACCTACGAGGCGATGTGGCACGGCATCAAAATCGTGCGGCCCGGTATCCACCTGGGTGACATCGGTTTTGCCATCCAGCAATATGCCGAAGGCCAGGGCTTCAGTGTGGTGCGCGAATTCTGTGGCCACGGCATTGGCAGGGGCTTCCACGAAGAACCCCAGGTGCTGCACTATGGCCGCCCCGGCACGCTGGACAAACTGGTTGAAGGCATGACCTTTACCATTGAGCCCATGATCAATGCCGGCAAAAGGGACATCAAGGACGGCCCCGAAAAGGACGGCTGGACCATCGTTACCAAAGACCACTCGCTGTCGGCGCAGTGGGAACACACGGTTCTGGTCACCCGCACGGGTTACGAAGTGCTGACCCTCTCGGCGGGCTCGCCGCCCATCCCCGCATTTGTGCCACCCCAGGCTGCGGCCTGACCACCGCTGCGCTCAAGCAGAACACCATGGCTGATTTGCTGGCAATCCGTACCGAATACCGCACCCAGAAGGCGCTTCTGCTGGAGACCATCGGGATGCAGAACGCAACGGCCCGCGATGTCCGCAAAGCGCTGATCAAGCTGTCACAGCTGGCCGACAGCGTGCTGCGGCAGTTGTGGGCGCACGCCGGGCTGGACGCGCCCCTGGCCTTGCTGGCCGTGGGCGGCTACGGGCGCGGCGAGCTGTTTCCCCATTCGGATGTGGATGTGCTGGTATTGCTGCCCGACGCCCTGGATCCGGACAAGGATCCCGACCTCAAAGGCCGCATCGAATCCTTTATCGGCAGCTGCTGGGACACCGGTCTTGAGATCGGCTCCAGCGTGCGCACGCTGGGCAGCTGTCTGGCCGAGGCCGCCAAAGACGTCACCGTACAGACCGCCCTGCTGGAGAGCCGCCTGGTAGTGGGCAGCCAGGACCTGCTGCACGCGTTTGAAACTGCATTCTTTCAGGCACTGGACCCGCAGGCCTTCTTCGTGGCCAAGACACTGGAGCTGCGCCAACGCCACACCAAGTACGAAAACACCCCGTACGCGCTGGAGCCCAACTGCAAGGAGTCTCCCGGTGGCCTGCGTGACCTGCACGTCATCCTGTGGGTGGCCAAAGCCGCGGGGTTTGGCGACAACTGGCAGACACTGGCCGCCAACAAGCTGGCCACCCCATTTGAAATCCGGCAAATCCAGTACAACGAGGCCCTGCTGCTGCGCATTCGTGCGCGCCTGCACCTGCTGGCCAAGCGGCGTGAAGACCGCCTGATCTTCGACCTACAAAACGCGGTTGCCGAGTCGTTCGGGTATGTCAGCATTCCCCCGGCACCCGGCAGCACCAGCCGCCATCCGGTGCGCGCCAGCGAAGCCCTGATGAAGCGCTACTACTGGGCTGCCAAGGCCGTGGCCCAGCTCAACCAGATCCTGTTGCTCAACATCGAGGAGCGGCTCAGCCCGTCCACCCACACGCTGCGCCGCATTGATGATGATTTCAATGACAAGGCCGGCATGATCGATGTGGCCAGCGACGACCTCTACGAGCGCAAGCCGCACGCCATCCTCAAGACGTTCCTGACCTACCAGACCACCATGGGCAGCAAGGGGCTCTCGGCCCGCACGTTGCGCGCCCTGTACAACGCCCGCAACCAGATGGATGCGCGTTTTCGCAGCGACCCGGTGAACCGGGAAACCTTTCGCCGCATTCTGATGGAGCCCCACGGCATCACCCATGCCATGCGCCTGATGAACCAGACCTCCGTGCTGGGGCGTTACATCTGGGTTTTCCGCAGCATCGTGGGGCAAATGCAGCACGACCTGTTTCATGTCTACACGGTCGACCAGCACATCCTGATGGTGCTGCGCAATATGCGCCGCTTCTTCATCGTGGAGCACGCCCACGAATACCCCTTCTGCTCACAGCTTGCCAGTGGCTGGGACAAGCCGTGGCTGCTGTACATCGCCGCCCTGTATCACGACATCGCCAAGGGGCGTGGCGGTGACCACTCCGAACTCGGGGCGATCGAAGCGCGCCGGTTCTGCAAGCAGCACGGCTTTAGCCAGGAAGACAGCCAACTGATCGAGTTCTTGGTGCGCGAACACCTGGCCATGAGCCGCATCGCCCAAAAATCCGACCTGAGCGACCCCGAGGTCATCTCCGCCTTTGCCAAACGGGTGGGCAACGAGCGCCAGCTCACCGCACTGTATTTGCTCACCGTGGCCGACATCCGGGGCACATCGCCCAAGGTGTGGAACGCGTGGAAAGGCAAACTGCTCGAAGACCTGTACCGCTACACCAGCCGCGCGCTGGGCGGCCACGCGCCGGATCCGGACGCAGAAGTCGAAGCACGCAAGCGCGCCGCACTGGTCATTCTGGCCCTGCATTCCCTGCCCTTTGAAGTCCACAAGGCGCTGTGGCAAACGCTGGATGTCAGCTACTTCATGCGCCACGACGCGGTAGACATTGCCTGGCACACCAAGCACCTGTCGCGCCATGTGGCAACCAAGGTGCCGGTTGTGCAGTCGCGCCGCTCGCCACCGGGTGGCACGGGTATGCAGGTCATGGTCTACACGCAAGACCAGCCCGACCTGTTTGCCCGTATCTGCGGCTACTTTGAGCGCACCGGCTTCAGCGTGCTGGACGCGCGCATTCACACCACAGAGGGCGGGTATGCGCTGGATACGTTTCAGGTCATCTCCCCGGCGGAGGACATGGAAGACCATTACCGCGAACTCACCAGCATGCTCGAGAACGGTCTGGCCAAGGTCATCGCCGACGCGGGACCGCTGCCCAAGCCCAGCCGCGGCCGGGTGTCGCGCCGCGTGAAGAGTTTCCCCATCGCGCCACGGGTCACGCTCACGCCCGACGAAAAAGGCCAGCGCTGGCTGCTCAACATTTCTGCCAGTGACCGCGTCGGCCTGCTCTACAGCGTGGCCCGCGTGCTGGCGCGCCACCACGTCAACCTGCAGCTGGCCAAGGTCGCCACCCTGGGCGAGCGGGTGGAAGACACGTTCTTGATTGACGGCCCGGAATTGCAGCACAACCGCAAGCAGATCGAGATCGAAACCGAGCTGCTGGAGGCCCTTGCGGCCTGATTCGTAAGCCAACAGGGCTACTGGCCACATGAATGCGTCAACAGTCCCACAGGGTGTCATTGCTGCATTGCAAGTGGCAAAACATGTCGTCATCTTTACCGGCGCAGGCGTGTCGGCAGAGAGCGGCATCCCCACTTTCCGCGATGCGCTCACCGGTCTCTGGGAACGGTTTGACGCAGAAGATCTTGCGACTCCCAACGCATTTCGAAAGGACAGGGAGTTGGTATGGGGCTGGTACGAATGGCGGCGCATGAAGGTGCTTCAGGCCGAGCCCAATCCTGCTCACCTGGCGATTGCAGCGCTAATGCAGTGGGTGCCCAAGCTCACCGTCATCACGCAAAACGTGGATGACCTTCATGAACGTGCCGGCAGTGCCGACGTCGTGCACTTGCATGGCAGTTTGCACCAACCGCGCTGCTCCATCTGCGGGCAGCCACATGTCTTCGAACGTGATATTCCGCAAGAACCAGAGGGTGGTCGACGGATCAGCCCGCCGATTTGCGGTCAATGCGGCGGCTATGTTCGCCCTGGGGTTGTCTGGTTTGGCGAGGAAATGCCGGCAAGGGAACTCCACCGCGCATACGGTGCAGCCAGAGAATGCGACCTCCTGCTTTCCATCGGCACATCGGGTGTCGTCTACCCTGCGGCACAGATTCCGGCAATGGCAAAGCAGGCCGGAGCGCTTGTGGCACGCATTAACCCAGTCGCCAGTGACAGGGACGCTTCAGTCGACTGGGACCTGACCGGGCCAGCCGGAACGCTATTGCCGCTGTTGATCAATGCAGCGTTTTCCCATGGACATTGAAGCGGCGAGCACTCGCAGCCTGAATCTCAAGCCAAACAGGGCCACAGCCCGCGTATTCATTCAATAGTTCGCTATTGAAAGCGCAGCAACACCTATAACCGCAACTGCGCCTGGATTTCGCGCCCTATGGCCGTAAGGGGCACCACCCGTTCCACGCCACCGCGTTTGATGGCCTCTTTGGGCATGCCAAACACCACGCAGCTCTCTTCATCCTGCGCCAGCGTGTGGGCACCGGCCGTGCGCATCTCCATCAACCCGGCGGCACCGTCGTCGCCCATGCCGGTCATGATCACGCCCAGCGCGTTGGCGCCTGCGCACTTGGCGACCGAGCGGAACAGCACGTCCACCGAGGGCCGGTGGCGGTTTACCAGCGGGCCATCCATCACTTCCACGTAATACTGGGCCCCGGTGCGGCGCAGCAGCATATGCTTGCCGCCCGGCGCAATCAGCGCCCGCCCGGGCATCACCCGGTCGTTGTTCTGCGCCTCGCGCACCTCGATCTTGCACAGGCTGTTGAGCCGGTTGGCAAATTCGGCGGTAAATTTTTCGGGCATGTGCTGCACGATCACAATGCCCGGCGTCACCCGTGGCAGGCTGGTCAGCACCACCTCCAGCGCCTGCGTGCCACCCGTTGAGGTGCCCAGCGCCACCACGCGTTCGGTGGTTTGGATCATGGCCGTGTGCTTGTCGGCAGCCGACATGATGACGTCGGCCGTGTTCTTCTCGCGCACCAGCGGGGGCTGGTACTTCTTGACGTTGGCCTTGGCGGCCGCCTTCACGGCAGTGACCATGTCGTCGGACGCGTTCACCAGAAACTGCTTCAAGCCCAGCGTGGGCTTGGTGATGATGGCCACGGCACCAGCGGCCAGCGCCTCGATCGACGTCTTGGCTCCCGACAGCGCCAGCGTGGAGCAAATCACCACCGGCGTGGGGCGCTCGGCCATGATTTTCTTCAGGAAGGTGATGCCGTCCATGCGCGGCATCTCCACATCCAGCACCACCACATCGGGCCACTGCACCTTCATGCGGGCAATCGCCAGAATGGGGTCGGCACAGGCCGCAATCACCTCGATTTCCGGGTCTTCGCCCAGTAACTCAGTTACAACCTGGCGCACGACGGCCGAATCATCCACCACCAGCACCTTGATGCGCGTCATAACAAGTCTCCTTCGGGGTCCGTTCCAGGTGTGCTCGGAGCAACCTGGTGACACCATACGTCGCCATTTCTGACGTCAAAAATAATCTGCCGGTGCCCGATGCCAAACAGGCTCTCGGACACGATGGGCACACCGTGGTGGTTGAGCAGCTCCAGGGCCGCCTCGCCATTGCGCTGCCCCACATTCATCACGCCGGAGCGGAAGTGGTCCGGAAACATGTTTCCGCCACCAAACACCTTGCCCTGGCACTGCGACGGGGCAACGCCCATCTGCCGCAGCTCGCCCAACATCAGCTCCATTGCCTCGTCGCCATAGCGCGCGTCCAGACCCTCGTTTTTGTCAGATGCCCCGCGCGTTGGCAACAGAAAATGCGACATCGCCCCCACCCGCTTGAACGGATGCCACAGGGTAATGGACACGCAGGACCCCAGCATGGTGCGCATTTGGTATTCCGCATCCGCCACAAAAAACTCGCCTGGCTGCAGAAAAATGTCAATCAAGCCTTCGATGCGATGCATATCAAGGCGCCTTGCGGAAAATGGACGGCGCCACGGTGGTCACAGCATCACTGATGCCATTGAGGCTCTCCGAATGGCCCACGAAAAAATACCCGCCGGGTTTAAGCGCACCCAGAACCCGGGCAACCACCTCGCGTTTGGTGTCGTCACTGAAATAAATCATCACGTTGCGCAGGAAGATGAAGTCGAACTTCCCCAGGTTGGGCAGCGCCACGTTGAGGTTGGCATAACGAAACAGCACCCGGCTGCGCAGGTTGCGTTCAATCAGCAGCTTGCCCTGGTGCTCGCCGGCGCCCTTGAGGCAAAACCGGCGCAGGTATTCGGGTGGAATGTGGCGACCCCGGTCCATGGTGTAGAGCGCCTTCGTTGCACCCTTGAGCACCTGGGTGCTGATATCGGTTCCCAGCACCTCCCAGGGCGTGGTCTCCATGCAGTCGGCCAGCACCATGGCAATGCTGTAGGCCTCTTCCCCGGTGGAGCTGGCCGCGCTCCAGACGCGAAACGGCTGCACGCGGGCGCGCGCTGCCAGCGCCTGCGTGCGCAAGAACTCAAAATGCTTGATCTCACGGAAAAAATACGTCTCGTTGGTGGTGAGCAAATCCACCGCCACCTGCACCTCATCGGGGTGTGTGCCGGATGTGAGCAACTTGAAATACTGCCCAAAGCTCTCCAACCCGTGCGCGGCCAGGCGCTTGCTCAGCCGACCCTCGACAAGCGCCTTCTTTTGCTCCGACATCGTGATGCCGGCCGCCTCAAAAATAAAGCGCCGGAACTGCGCCAACTCTTTATCGGTAATCGGTGTCATAGCCTTGACTGTAGGGCTTTACAACCCGGAAATGAATCAGGCTATCACCTGAGAGATCCGGGTGAAAAACCTGAGCATGGCGTTCTGTGGTCAATCCTAGGCCTTGAAAAACGTCATTGTCTGCAATAGCTGCTCGGCATGGCTACTCATCTCTTCGCTGGTGGCTGCGAGCTCTTCAGAACTCGCAGCGTTTTGCTGGGTGGTCTGACTTAGCTGACCCACGGCAGCGTTGATCTGGCCCAAGCCTGCCGATTGTTCGCTGGAGGCGGCCGATATCTCCTGCACCAGGTCTGCCGTCTTGCGGATGTCGGGCACCATTTGCTCCAGCAACGTGCCAGCCTTTTCAGCCAGTTCCACACTGTTGATAGCCACTTCGCCAATTTCCTGGGCCGCCACCTGGCTGCGTTCGGCCAGTTTGCGCACTTCAGCGGCCACCACGGCAAAGCCTTTGCCGTGTTCACCCGCACGTGCCGCTTCAATGGCAGCGTTCAATGCCAGCAGGTTGGTTTGGGCTGCGATGTCGTCAATGATGCTGATTTTCTTGGCAATCTGCTTCATTGCCGCTACCGTGGCAGTGACGGACTGGCCACCGTCGGCTGCGTCCTGTGCCGCCTTCGATGCCATCCCCTCGGTGACCTTGGCGTTTTCGGAGTTGTGAGCGATGCTGGCGTTCATCTGCTCGATGGATGCCGATGTCTCTTCCACACCGGCCGCCTGCTCGCTGGCAGCCTGGGACAGGGCCTGCGCTGTGATGCTGACCTGCTCCGACGCGTTGGCCAGCGCCTGTGCCCCACCATTCACATCGGCCACCACTTCAGACAGCTTGCCCACCATCATCTTCATGGAATACAGCAGGCTGGATTGGTCATTCGCTTTCAGGTTGATTTTCAGACCCAGATTGCCGGTTGCCACCTGCTTGGCAATCGCCGTGGCATAGGCAGGCTCGCCACCGAGCTGGCGCAGCAGGTTGCGGATGATCCAGAACGACAGCACCACCGTCAGCACCACGCACAGCAATGTGGTAACCAGGTAGGCTGTAAATTTTTGGTGCGCCACGGTGGTTGTGCTATTGGCGACGCCCACGATGTCTGCCGAGAGCTTCTTTTCAATCTCATATACCGCATCAATGCGCCCCGTCGATTCGCCAAACCACAGCTCACTGGACACGCCAAATTGACCGACCAGATTCTTGTCCATCACCACCTGACGGATGCCCTGCACGGCTTTCGACGATGCTTGGCTGGCGATGGCCTCAAAACCGCCTTTCTCCGATTGAGAGGCGTAGGTCATGAACGCTTCAAAATGGGTGTCCTGCCTGAAAACACGCTCCATCCAACCCTGGTACTGTGCAATATTGATGGTGTCCGCCACCAAAACACCGGTCAGAAAGGCCCGCTCCTGACCAGCCCACTCCTTGCCCTTGATCAGAGCCAAAAAGGCCGTCATTTTGCGTGCAACGGCGGGGTCAACATCCTGCACGCTCAGGTTGCCGAGTGACTTCAGCAGCACGCCAATGGTCTGGGTGTAAAAAGCGGCCGTCTGCGGGCCGGTTTTCTTTAGCGCACTGATGTCGGCGCGAACGGCAGGCAGCTCGGCCAGTTGTTTCAGCGCGGACGATGCCAGGTCAGGCGCCACCACCGCCACCTGTTTAAGCGTCTGCAAGCTGCTGTCGGTAATCTCGCGGCGCTTGGCCACCACATCTCCGAACTTCTTGCCGCCCGAGGTGCTGAATCCGGTACTGCTACCGCGTTCGACCTGCAGGTTGTGGATGACAGCACTCAGCGCAACCGCCAGCGGCATCAACTGCTCCGTGAGTTGGGCTGCCTGGTACTTTTGCCACTCGGCGCGCGAGCCAAGCCCGGCGGTGACCATCAGCACCACCAGAGGCACCATGACCAGAATCATCAGTTTGCTCACGATCGAGCTGAAAATTGTCATGGTGTCTCCTTATTTTTATTTAGTGTGCTGCTTCAGCCGGTGCTGGCTGCTACCTTGAAGAACCGCATGGTCTGCTGCAATTGCTCGGCCTGGCTGCTCATCTCTTCGCTGGTAGCGGCCAGTTCTTCGGAGCTGGAAGCATTCTGCTGCGTGGTCTGGTTCAGCTGACCCACTGCGGAGTTGATCTGACCCACGCCACTGGACTGTTCGCTCGATGCGGCAGAGATTTCCTGCACCAGGTCAGCCGTCTTGCGAATCGCTGGCACCATTTGTTCGAGCAGCTTGCCGGCTTTCTCGGCCAGTTCCACGCTGCTGGTGGCCACTTCGCCAATTTCCTGGGCTGCCACCTGGCTGCGTTCAGCCAGTTTGCGCACTTCAGCGGCCACCACGGCAAAGCCTTTGCCGTGTTCACCGGCGCGGGCGGCTTCAATGGCGGCATTCAAGGCCAGCAGATTCGTCTGTGCGGCGATGTCGTCAATGATGCTGATCTTCTTGGCGATCTGTTTCATGGCAGACACGGTTGCGTTGACGGATTCACCACCGTCGGCTGCATCTTGTGCGGCCTTGGAGGCCATGCCTTCTGTCACTTTGGCGTTTTCGGTGTTCTGTGCAATGCTGCTGGTCATCTGCTCGATGGAGGCGGATGTTTCTTCCACACCGGCAGCCTGTTCGCTGGCTGCTTGTGAGAGGGCTTGCGCTGTGGCGCTGACCTCTTCCGAGGCGCTGGCCAGGGCCTGGGCTCCGCCATTCACGTCGGCAACCACTTCGGAGAGCTTGCCCACCATCATCTTCATGGAATACAGCAAGCTGGAGTTGTCTTTGGGGTGGGTTGCCACTTTCATGGTCAGGTCGCCGGTGGAGAGGCGCACCACCATGTCGCGGGCATAGTTGGGCTCACCGCCAAGTTGCTGGGTGATGTCATGAATGATCCACCAGGCAATGGCAATGGCCAGCAAGACGGCAACGGCTGCCAGCACCAGCTGGTTGCGCACCGCCTCATTGGCTTCCTGTGCGCCTTCCTTGCCTTCGTCTTCCATGAGGTCGGTCTGGAACTCCACAATGGCGGACACCGCCTGCGAGTAGTCGGCTTGCGACTTGCGGATGCGGCCCACCATCAGATCAACCGCTTCCTCCCTGCGTCCGGCTTTTTGAAGCTCCAGGAACTGGTCCAGGTCTTGCACAAAAATGGCTCGCGCATCCTGTGCTTTCTTGAGCACCGCCCGGCCTTTTTCTGACCGGATGTCTTTCTCCAGCTTGTCAAAGCGCATCGCAATGATCTTGCGCTGCTCGGGTATGCGCGCGAGCTCCTTTTCCACATCGGCGGGTGCTTTCACCAGCAGCGCGTTGCGCATGGCGCGGGCATTGATGTTGATGGCGGTGAGTATGTCGTTGGCCAGCACCGTCTTGGGAAAGCGGTCATTCACCATGCGGTCCAGGTCTTCTGAACCCATCTTGAGGCCGCTGTAGCCAATGTAGGTGCTGATCAGCAGCATCAGAATCACTGCCCCAAACCCCAACCCAAGCCGCACCGCCAGCTTCATATTGGCAAACATTTCATGCCCCTTTGTTAAACACCTGCAGCGAGCTGCAAAACGACTCCACACCGGAGCTCAAGACAAAATGTGCCGTGAGCCCTTGTGAAATATACGAAAGTAGCTATTGAATCAATAGCACTCTGACTATGCCACCGCCGCCACGTCAGTGGCACCCGCTGCGGCCTGCCCCATCTGCCCGATTTCCTGCATGGACAGCACGTTGTTGACGTTGAGCAGGATCACAAACTTGCCGTTGACCTTGCCAATGCCTTCAATGAAGTCGCTGCGGATCTTGGCCCCAAAGCTCGGTGCCGACTCAATGTCGCTGGCCGCAATCTCCAGCACCGCCTGCACCGAGTCCACCACCACACCCATGCTCTGGCGCTCACCTTCGTTTTGCGTCTGAACCTCCACGATGATGATGCAGGTGCTCTTGGTCACCGGTGTGGCCGTCTTGCCAAAGCGGTTGGACAGGTCCATCACCGGCACCACCGCTCCACGCAGGTTGATGACGCCTCTGATGCACGCCGGCATCATGGGCACTTCGGTCAGATTCGAGTACCAGATGATTTCGCGGATGCACAGAATGCCGATGGAGAACATTTCGCCGCCGAGCATGAAGGTCAAATACTGCTTTTGCTCCACCGGCGCTGCTGCCACGGCCACCGCCATGCCCACGGGGGCTTGCGGTGTGGCTTCGGCTTTAACTAAAGCGTTCATGAGGTTTCTCCTCAGAACTTGGTGAATATCGACTCATCCACTTCTTCGCTGGCGGGTGCTGCCTTGCCACCGGCTGGCTTGAATGCCGCGCGCTTGGCCGCAGCAGGCTTGGCACCAGCGCTCTTGCGCGGTGCGCGGGCCTGGCCGGAGCCTTCGACCTTGAAGAAGGTCATGGTCTGCTGCAGTTGCTCGGCCTGGCTGCTCATCTCTTCGCTGGTGGCGGCCAGTTCTTCGGAGCTGGACGCGTTCTGCTGTGTGGTCTGGTTCAGCTGACCCACTGCGGAGTTGATCTGGCCCACACCACTGGACTGTTCGCTCGATGCGGCAGAAATCTCCTGCACCAGGTCGGCGGTCTTGCGGATGGCTGGCACCATTTGTTCGAGCAGCTTGCCGGCTTTTTCGGCCAGCTCCACGCTGCTGGTGGCCACTTCGCCAATTTCCTGGGCTGCCACCTGGCTGCGCTCAGCGAGTTTGCGCACTTCAGCGGCCACCACGGCAAAGCCTTTGCCGTGTTCTCCGGCGCGAG
>JBPOIP010000026.1:0-8245 GCA_052034395.1 Pseudomonadota bacterium | reverse complement strand
TGGCGGGCGACAGCACGCTTGCGCGCATCATCCATGCAGTGGAAGCGGCGCAGGGCGCACGGGCACCCACACAGCGATTTGTGGACCAGTTTGCACGCGTCTACACGCCAGCGGTCTTTGCCATCGCGCTGGGGGTCGCGGTTTTGCCTCCGCTGCTGATGGGTGGTGCCTGGTTTGACTGGGGCTACAAGGCGCTGGTGCTGTTGGTTATTGCCTGCCCCTGCGCGCTGGTGATCTCCACTCCGGTGACACTTGTCAGCGCGCTGGCAGCGGCTGCGCGCATGGGCATTCTGATCAAAGGTGGGGTCTTCCTGGAAGAGGGCCGCAAACTGGCGTGGCTGGCGCTGGACAAGACCGGCACCCTGACCCACGGCAAACCGGTACAAACGGACTTTTTTGCCCTCCATGGCTGGCATGTCGCAGATGTTCGCAGTCTGGCCGCCAGCCTGGCCAGCCGCTCTGACCATCCGGTCTCACGCGCCATTGCCCACGCAGCCCTGACCGATTGCATCCCCCTGCACGGTGTGGAAGACTTCGAAGCCTTGCCCGGGCGCGGCACTACCGGCATGATCGATGGCAAACGCTACCACCTGGGCAACCACCGCCTGGCTCACGAACGGGGTTGCTGCAGTGATGCACTGGAATCGCAGCTGTCGGAGCTGGAAGAGCAGGGAAAGACCGTGATTGTGCTGATCGGCGAGGGCCGTGTACACGGTGTGTTTGCCGTGGCCGACACCCTGAAGGACAGCAGCCGTCAGGCCATTGCCGAGCTGCACGCGCTGGGCATCCAGACTGTCATGTTGACCGGTGACAACGCCCACACCGCACGCGCCATTGCGGCACAGGTTGGCATCGATGAAGCTGTGGGAAATCTGCTGCCGCAGGAGAAACTGCAGCGAATCGAGGCCAAGATGGCACTGGGTGGAAAAGTGGGCATGGTGGGCGACGGTCTCAACGACGCACCCGCACTGGCGCGTTGCGATATCGGCTTCGCGATGGGCGCTGCAGGTACCGGCACTGCAATTGAGACCGCGGATGTGGCGCTGATGGATGACGACCTGCGCAAGCTGCCGCGCTTTGTGCGCCTGTCGCGCCGCACCCATGCTGTGCTGGTGCAAAACATCGTGCTGGCACTGGGGCTCAAGGCCGTGTTTCTGGTGCTGACATTGATGGGTGCTGGCACCATGTGGATGGCCGTGTTCGCCGACATGGGGGCCAGCCTGCTGGTGGTGGGCAATGGCTTGCGCCTGTTGCGCCAGCCGCGCCGCGCAGGTGGCGCTTGAACGAAGCTGCGGCGTGGCCGTTCGGGGATGGCTTTAACGTCCCAGTGCCGGAAACAGCTTCATCAGGCCGTCGGACATCACCTCTACCGCCAGCGCGGCGAGAATCAGCCCCATCAACCGTGTCATCACGTTGATCCCTGTCTTGCCCAGCACACGCGCAATCGGCTGTGCCATAGCGAAGCACAGGGCGGTTGCCAGACCGATGACGATGCCATAACCCACCAGGGTACCCAGCTGCCAGAAGGTTTTCGCCTTCTCGGCATAAATCACCACGGTGGACATCGTGGCGGGTCCGGTTAGCAGGGGAATGGTCAGCGGAACCACCGCAATGCTGGCGCCCATGGCGGCCTTTTCGGCCCCGTCCTCCAGCTCGTGTGACGTCGTTTTGGCTTCGGCGGGCTGGGCATTGAGCATGTTCAGCGCCGAGGTCAACAGCAGCATGCCGCCGCCCACCTGAAAGCTGGCCAGCGAAATGCCGAAAAAATCCAGAATGTGCAGACCCGCCAAAGCGCACGCGGCAATGACCACAAACGCACTGAACGATGAAATGGCAATGGTGCGGCGGCGCTGGTCGGCGGAAAACCCCTGCGTGTAATGAATGAAGAAAGGCACAATCGCCAGCGGATTGACGATGGCCAGCAGGGTGATGAGGGGTTTGTAGTCCATTGGGGGAGTCCGGTTGGTGTTAGCGCCCGCCGGCTACGTCAAGCAGCGTGCCGGTCGTGTAACTGGCTTGTTCACCCATGAGCCAGACGATGGCCTGTGCCACTTCCAGCGCGGTGCCAGGGCGTTGCATGGGTATCTGGGGGGCGATCTGACAGGCGCGGTCGGGCTGGCCACCGCTGGCATGGATGTCGGTGTCAATGATGCCGGGACGCACCGCATTGACGCGAATGCCTTCGGCCGCCACTTCTTTGGCCAATCCCAGCGTAAAGGTGTCGATAGCGCCCTTGCTCGCGGCGTAGTCCACGTACTGGCCGGGTGAGCCCACGCGCGCGGCGGCGCTGGAGACGTTGACGATGCAGCCTCCCGGGCCACCATAGCGCGTGCTCATGCGCTTGACGGCTTCGCGGGCACAGAGAAAGGAGCCCAGGACGTTGGTGTTGAACATGCGTTGAAGACGGGCAACGTCCATGGCATCAACCCGGCTGGGTGCATCCACGATACCGGCGTTGTTGACCAGCGCCGTCAGGCAGCCCAGCTTGGCGTCGACCTTCTCGAACATGGATACCACCTGGGATTCAACCGCGACGTCAGCCTTGACAGTCATGGCAGTGCCGCCAACGGCGCGTATGGCACGCACCACCTCGTCGGCCGCCAGCGAGTTGGTGGCGTAGTTGACGGCCACAGCGTAGCCGTGACGGGCCGCCAGCAGCGCGGTGGCAGCGCCAATTCCCCTTGATGCGCCCGTTATCAGAACCGTTGATTGCATGAAAACCTGTGGTGGTGAAGTCCGTCGGCTGCCTGTTGCGGGTCAACCGATCGGTGCGCAAGAAGTCCATCCCTGGCGCAGGCGAGTTTATCCACGAAACCACATAATGCGGGTTTTGTTCAGAAAGCTTGTCGTGACAGCCCGTCTGCAAAAGACGCATCGCCAAAGCATTTGCTGGTTCGGCCTGCGTGCAGCGGTGGGCAAACGGTACCTTGCGATGGCGCTCACAGTCAGAATTCATATGGAAAAAGTTGCTACAGCCCTCGTCAATGCTGTATTTGTCGCTATGGTGTTTGCAGCAAGTTCACTGCCGGCGCGTGCATTGGACTACACAGGTCCATTGTTCGACGCCCATCTCCACTACAACCAGGAAGCCTGGGACGGCCAGAACGGACCGCACCCGGTGTCCGATGTGGTGGCGCGCATGCACAAGAGTGGCGTGCGTGCCATCGTCTCCAACTCGCGGCCCAACGACGGCACCCAGCGGCTGGCCAGCAGCCCGTTGACGCGCCAGGCCGGCGTCACCGTGGTGCCCTTCATCCGCCTGTACCGTAACCGCGCGGATTACGACAGCTGGTTCAGGGACGAGACCATTTTCGACATGGTTCTGGACGAGTTCGCCAAGGGAACCGCCGCCGGTCCGTTCAGGGGCATTGGTGAGTTCCACCTGTATGACAGCGCCAACGCCAACGGTCCCGTGGCAAAGAAGCTGATGGCGTTTGCCGAGGAGAAAGACTTGACCGTGTTGGCCCATGTGGACGACACGGCCATCGACCTGCTCATGGCGAGCACGCCATCGCAAGGCCAGAAAGCCCGGCTGATCTGGGCCCATACCGGTATCGGTGGCGCATCGGTGGCGCGGGTGGATGCGCTGTTGGCGCGATACCCGCTGTTGATGGGTGAGTTGTCGTACCGACCCGGCCTCACCTGCGCGGATGCGCAGGGTCAGCTGGGCCTGTGCCCCGAATGGCGCGCATTGTTGCTCAAATATCCGACGCGGTTTTTGATTGGTTCGGATACCTGGGTCAACCAGCGCTGGCTGTATTACGGCGAGTTGATGAAAGGCTATCGCGCATGGCTGGGTGAGTTGCCGGCGGATGTGGCGCGCAACATTGCATGGAACAACGGGGCGCGGCTGTTTGGCCTGCCTGCATCGCCATGATCCAGCTGCATTACTACCCCAGCACGGCCAGCATGATCCCGCACCTGCTGCTGGAGGAAATGGGCATTTCCTTCGAGCTGGTTCTGGTGGACCGTGCCAGCGACGCCCACAAGGCACCGGACTACCTGGCGCTCAATCCCAACGGCCTGTTGCCGGCCCTCACCGACGAGGACCTGGTGCTGTACGAGACAGCAGCCATTTGCCTGCACCTGTGCGATACGCATCCCGGTGCAGCGCTGGCGCCGCCTTGGGGCACGGCAGAGCGCGCCCACTTCTACAAGTGGCTGGTGTGGCTGACCAATACACTGCAGAGCACGCTGATCGCGTACTTCTACCCCGAGCGCTGGGTGGACGCGGGCAATGCTGACGGGGCTGCACAAGTCCGTGCGCATGCGCAGGCCAAGGTTGGCGGTCTGCTGGATCAGCTGGATGCGGAGTTGGCTCGTCACGGTGGCCCCTGGTTCATGGGTCAGAGCTTTACGGCGCTGGACCCGTATGTATTTACCCTGTGCCGCTGGACGCGCAACTTCAGTGCGCGGCCCGCAAGGTCACTGCCGCACCTTGGACCCTATCTTCAGCGCGTGCTGGAGCGACCCGCGACGCACAGGGTGATGGCCAGCGAGGGGCTCGTTGCGCCCTATGTGTAGCTGGTTGAATTGGGTTGCGTATCAGTCGGTGGCCGGTGTGCGCTGGTAGTCGACCACGGAAAACCAGAACGCTGGCGGCGTCAACCCCGTGTGCAACAACCAGGTCAGAAAGTCCTGTTTGCTGACAAACTCTTCAAACACGGTTTGCGCGTCCGGCGTCGCGGCGTTATCCGTGATGTCGCGCAGATGGGTGAGAGCAGACGACCGGATGAAGATGGGCAGTTGGCCATCCCGTGCCACATACCCCACCAGCGGAAGGCCGCGCAGTTCAAATGTGCCTTTGTTGGTCCATCGGGGGTCAACGCTTTGCACACGCAGCCCGTCGCGCACGACGCCTTTGGCCAACGCGCGCGCAACGACGTGCTCGTGCTGCAGCGTCTCGCGCGCCCACAGCGTCACAACGTCCCAGAATCGGTAGCTGTCAACGTGGTGGCCGAGGTGCATGGATGGTGTCTTCTTGTAGTGATGCCTGAAAGTCAGGCGACTGTTAACGGCTCGTGCGGGCGAGATAGCGCTTGTTCCAGAACAGCGCAACCAGTCCCAGGGCAACCGCCACCATACACCCCACGGCCACCCAGATGCCGCTTTCCTTGTGGATCAAGGGAAGGGCATCAAAGTTCATGCCAAAGAACCCGGTGATCAGGTTCAGGGGCAGGAAGATCGCAGTCAGCACGGTCAGTGTGCGCATGATGTCGTTGGTGCGGCTGCCCTGCACGCTGAAATGCATTTGCACGGCGGTCTCCACGCTTTGCTCCAGGCGGCGCACGTGGTGCACTACGCGCTCAATGTGCTCAAGTACATCGCGGCTTCGTACGTGCAGCAAGTCGCGTTCGCGATGGGTTGCTGGCGTGTCAGGCTCTGGCCAGGTCTTGAGCGCCTCGATCCAGTCCTGAATCGCGGCACGCTGGTCTTCGCAGATTTCGTCTAGCGTGTGCAAGGCGATGCGCGCATCCAGCAGTGCGCCCCAGTTGTTGAAGCGCGTCTTGGGATTGAGCAGTTCGGACTGCCAGTGATCCAGCTGGTGCGTGAGTTCGCGGCGCAGTTCCAGGAAACCGTCCACCATCTGGTTGATGATGCGCAACATCAGGTCGGCCGGGCTGGCGGGCAGGCGTGCTCCGGCGGCGCGCGATTCAGCGTTGGCGGTCATCATGAGCTTGGCGGCATACACGTCGCGCACCGTGCAATCCGTGGGATGCACGGTGAGCAGTACACGCTCAAACACGGCAAAGCCTACCGGGCTGGTGTCGATACGTCGCAGGATGGGTGGGCCGCCTTTTGCGGGTTCATGCGTGAGTGGCTGACCGGGGTTCTCCAGATCCGTGGGGCGACTGCCGGCTGCCAGGCGGCGAAACACCAGCACGTCGTACTGTGATGTGTAGTCGTAGTGTGAGGGCAGCTGGTTATTGATCAGGTCAGAGATGTGCAAATCCACCAGTTGCTGGCTGCACAGGGTTTGCAGCATGGCTTGCACCTCACCCTGACGCACTTCAAACTCGCGCCGCGCGCACGCCACCCAGACCATCCCCTGCACAGGAAGCCCCGCTGTGGTGAGCGTCTGCAGGTCGTCACTTTCGGTGACGCTGGTGTTCTGGATGTGAAAGATGCGCATCGTGGCCTGACGGTTGGACCTCAACGTATAAAAGGGTTCCAGCCCTCAAATGGATTCACTAGTTTGCTATTTTTTTAATAGTAATCTTGCAGCATCCATCGCAAAGTAGGTCAGCACTCCGTCGGCTCCGGCGCGTTTGAAGGCCAGCAGGCTCTCCAGCATGACGGCATCGTGGTCCAGCCAGCCGTTCTGCGCGGCGGCCTTGAGCATGGCGTACTCACCGCTCACCTGGTAGGCGAAGGTCGGAATCTTGAACTCATCCTTGACCCGGCGCACCACGTCCAGATACGGCATGCCGGGCTTCACCATGACCATGTCAGCACCTTCGGCAATGTCCATCGCCACTTCGCGCAGAGCCTCGTCGGTGTTGGCAGGGTCCATCTGGTAGACCTTCTTGTTGCTCTTGCCCAGGTTGCTGGCTGAACCCACTGCATCGCGGAATGGGCCATAAAACGCACTGGCGTACTTGGCGCTGTAGGCCATGATGCGGGTGTGAATGTGGCCTTTGGCCTCCAGTGCGGCGCGAATGGCACCAATGCGCCCGTCCATCATGTCACTGGGGGCTACGATGTCCACGCCAGCATCCGCCTGGGTCATGGCCTGCTGCACCAGCATGGCCACGGTTTCGTCATTCAATATGTATCCGTTCTCTTCGGGGCGCTTGTCCGGCAGGCCATCCTGGCCGTGGCTGGTGAAGGGGTCCAGCGCGACGTCGGTCATGACACCCAGATCGGGAAACTCCCTCTTCAGCGCCCGCACCACACGCGGCACCAGACCATCCGGGTTGAGTGCTTCGGACCCTTCGTAGTTCTTCAGCGACTGATCGATGACCGGGAACAGCGCCATCACCGGAATTTCCAGTTTCACACATTGCTCTGCGACCGGCAGCAGTAGGTCCAGACTCAGACGCTCCACGCCTGGCATGGAGGCAATCGGCACGCGCTGGCGTTGGCCATCCACCACGAAGACCGGGTAGATGAGGTCGTGTGCAGTGAGCGTGTTTTCGCGCACCAGATTGCGGGTAAACACATCGCGACGCAGGCGGCGCGGGCGGCCAAGGGGATAAGGGGCGTAAGAGGTCATGGGGAAAATTGTGCCTGAATCTCGCAAATTTGCTGCGGTGCGCGTGGAGTTGTTTGGCAAAAAATGTAATATTTTGTGTATTCTCGGTAAAAATAACTTGCGAAGTCTCTTTTTCTTTGCTATATTTGTCTCCGGGTAGCTTGCTACCTCCCTCTTTTCCTCCCTGAGCGGGGCCTTGATGTGTGACAGCAAATAGGCTTACCACCCCAGCCCTTGTGCTGGGGTTTTTTTTGGCCTGCGGCAAGGCGTGTCAATTCGTTCCATGCATGTGACATTCCCCCTTGACTTGGGCAGGGTTTTTCACTAATTTGGACCCCTTGCATTTTTGCCCGTCTGATGGGAGCCTGCGCGCCATGCGGCGTGGCCAAGGCCTGATGCATTTTTGAATCACCACTGTCATTGCATGAAATATTCAAATGGAACATGGTGGCCCTCGCTGCTGGGAGCCTGTCTGTTCGCGCTTTTTTCCACGGCCCATGCCCAGCCTGCGGCCACCGCAGCTGCCGGCAACGCTTTGCCCAAACATTTCTTCATGCCATCCGGGGCGTTCAAACCAACCGGGTCTGCTGCACCAGGTGTTGCCTCGCCCACGCAGCATGCGCTGAGCCGGAAGTTCAAGGCCCCGCCGACATTGACGCAAATTGCCCTGTACGCTTCACCGACAACGCGGACCTACCTCGGATTCGGTGGTTTGGATGCAACGGCAGCGGTTCGGACATGGGAAAATTTCTTCCGCAAGTACCGAATTCCCTATCAGACGGTTGTTGTGGTAGACGTCCTCGAAGCCATGGGGCCTGGGGTGCTGGTTCTTCCGTCGCAGGTAGCGCTGTCTGAGCGTGAAATGGCTGCGATTGCCGGATTCAGGGCACGCGGCGGCAGTGTTTTGGCGACATGGCTGAATGGCGTACGTGGTCCCGGTGGCGAGTGGCTGGGTTTTTCATTCATGGAAAGAGCGCTGGATGCTCGGGTAGTTGGTGACACCGCGAATGATGGCGACGTCAACTACATCATGACCCATGGTGACGGACC
>JBPOIP010000148.1:0-26272 GCA_052034395.1 Pseudomonadota bacterium | reverse complement strand
TGGGCAAGGTCACCGTCATTCTGGGCCGCAACGGCGTGGGCAAGACCACCTTGCTGAAATCGATGATGGGCCTGGTGCCGATCAAGACCGGTTCCATCGAACTGGGGGGCAAGCCCATCCACCAGGCCACGCCCTACGACCGCGCACGTGCCGGGATGGGTTTCGTGCCCCAGGGGCGCGAGATCTTCAGCCGCTTGACCGTGCAGGAAAACCTGCTGATGGGGCTGGCATACAAAAGCGCCAGCACCCCCATACCCGACGAACTGTTTGAGTTGTTTCCGGTGCTCAGGCAAATGCTGGGGCGACGGGGTGGTGACCTGTCGGGCGGGCAGCAGCAGCAACTCGCGATTGCCCGCGCACTGGCGGCCAAGCCGCGGGTGCTGATACTCGATGAACCCACAGAGGGCATTCAGCCCAGCATCATCAAGGACATCGCTCGCGTGATCCGCATGCTGGCCGACCGAGGCGACATGGCCATCGTGCTGGTGGAACAGTACTACGACTTTGCCCAGGAACTGGCGGACCAGTATGTGGTGATGGAGCGTGGCGCGGTAGTGGCCACGGGCGCCGGCAAGGACATGGAAGCCAACGGCGTACGCAATCTGGTGGCGATTTAGGCCGGCTGGTTCGGCGGTGCCATCGACCGGTCGGCCGTCTTGACCGGCGCACCTGATCCGGTGCGCAGCACCAGACCGCCTGCCTGGCGTTTTTGCTCACCCAGGGATGCTTTCACATGGTGCAGGCCGAACTTGCTGCGCAATTCCTGCAGGCTGGCGCCCAGGCCCTGGGCGTCCTCGATGCGGGCGGCGTGTTTGAGCAGCACCTGGTGCGCGTTGTCGATCAGGCGGGCATTCAGGGTGTCGCGCCCGTGCAGGATCAGGTTCTTGACCGCCGCCGTGGGATTGCCCGACAGGCTCAGTGACATGGCGGTCTCGGCCATTTCAAGCACCTTGGTCTGGCTAACGTACATGCGCTCGGCATAGGGGCGGTGCGCCGCCGCGCTGGCAGCCAGCAATTCGGTCTGGGACCGGTTGCTGCAAAAGCGCAGGCCTATGGTGTCGACGACGGCCTCCAGTTCATTGAGCTGGATGGCCTTGTTGGCCAATTGCGCCATGAGGGCCAGCACGTTGCTGGCGGACTCGAAGTCAAACTCGCTCTGGGTGACGGTTTTGGCGAGTTCGCGCACCGCTTCGACCGACTGGGCAAACTGGTGCTGCTGGATGAGGTTCAGCGCCACCACGATGTCGGAAAGCCGCTTGATGCGCGCGGAGTTTGGGTTTCGCTCCATCAGGCGGGCAAAATCGTCGTGGCAGCGTTGCAGGCCCTTGCGGTCGCCAATTTCCAGTCGGGTAAAGGCCAGAAGCACCAGGGTCTGGCAGTCAAACATCTTGGACTCCAGGCCCAGGCGCGTGGTCTTGTCGAGCAGCTTCTCGGCCTCCACGTGGCTGCCTGCGTAGTAGGTCATCATGGCGAAGTTCTGCAACCGGCTGACCGAGGCCGGTGTGAGCGTGGCCGCCATCCGGTAGGTCTCCAGCGCCTTGTCAAATTTTCCCAGCTCGAACTGGGCCCGACCCATGACGTCATAGGCATCGCTGAAGTTCGCATCCTCGCTGATGAGGCTCTCCAGTGTGCTGACGGCCTGCGTGGTCTGTCCGGCATCAAGTTGCGAGCGCGCCACCCCCAGCTTCGCCCAGGGCAGGGTCTTGGCCGCCACCACAGCCCGGTACAGCTTCTGCGCTTCGCCGGGTTGACCGATGCGCAGCATCAGCTCCGCCCCAACCCGCGCTGCATAGAGCCAGAACAGGCCCTTGGATTCGAACCGCTCCATGCAAAGGCGTGCGGCGGTCGCGAAGTCTTCGGCCTCGATGGCCGAGAAAATGCCTTGCAGGGAGAGCTTGCGCACGCGCGCCTGGCGCAGCCGCTCGCCCAGGTGGGCGGCCTTGTGGGGTTTCAGAAGATAGCCGTCCAAAGCCGACTCGGCGGCTTCAGCCACCTTGGCGTAGGTGGCCTCGCCGGTGATCATGATGAAAATGGTGGAAAACGGCATCAACTGGTTGCGCCGCAGGTCATCGAGCAGGTCCTGGCCGGAAAAATCTTCGTTGGAGAAATGCAGTTCACACAATACGAAGTCAAACGATTTGAATTCCAGCTGGCGCCGTGCGTCGACTGCGCGCGCCGCCTGCGACACGCTGCCCATTCCGAATTCCCGCAGTTGCCCCACCAGAATGGAGCGCGAGGTCGGGTTTCCGTCCACCACCAGGGCCGTGCATTTGGAAAGGTCGTCGTCAAAAGTCGCCATCAGCTTGGCACGCGGTGCCCCATGTCAATGTTCAGGAACGGTGTCGCTGCTGCGAGCTTGCCGCGTTATCAAAATAGTAGCACTACATGGACCATATTCGCGGGTTGGAAGGCGATTTGTCCCACAATTGCCCGCGCCATGCGTTGCGTACGCCCCGCAGCAGGTCCATGGCCGGTTCGACCACGGGTGCCAGGGCGCGCAGGACGATCACCTGCCCATTCACCGCGGTCACACCGGCGGTGCCAGCCAGTGCATGGGCGTCGATGACCGCTCGTGCACCGTCGAGCGCCTGCTGGCGACGCGAGCGCGTGAGGGGTGTTCCGCTGACAAAGAACAGGGTTGCCATGCAACGATGCCCGGCCAACCCTGGCGCGCCGTCGAGCAGGCGCGTGTCGCTGGCGTCCACCCGGCCGCGCTCCAGCCAGATGCCGGGCAGCTCGATGTGCTGCTGCAGGGAGCCCAGCACAAAGGGCTGGTTGGCCAGTGGCAGGCCCAGCGCGGTGATGTCCCAGCCCATCAGCTCCGCAGTGGGCGCAACGTCCAGAGTCAGGTGGTTTTCGGCCACGCAGGCGCTGTAGCACAGGGTTTCCAGCGGCAGCCATTCCAGGCGTGCCCCGGGCTCCAGCGTGAGGTGGGTGTTCTGGCGGGCCGCCGGGCCGTCCGAGCGGTAAAAGCGCGTTGCGCCCGGCGTGGTGATGAGGCCATGCGCTGTGCCGTGGACCTGCACCGTGATGTCCAGTGTGTCGCCTCCAACCAGTCCGCCAGGGGGATGCACCAGCACGTTGTGGCAGACCGCATCGCCTTCCGGGTAGAGGCTTTGCAGAATGCGCAGTGGCCCGTTGTGGGTATGCCGGACCACGGTGCGGTCCGCCTCCACGCGGTAGTCCAGCGCGAGCTGTGCATGCCAGGCCATCAGCGAGGCCTGGTCCAACGGGGTATCAACGGGTCATCAATGTGCATCGGCTTGCTTGGCAGCCGCGATGGCGTCGCTGGCGTCGGCGCTGGCACCGTTGAGAAAGAGGTTGAGCAGCACGGCGCAGATGGAAGCCAGCAGGATGCCCGACTCGATCAGCGGGTGGATGTTGTGCGGCATCCACTGTTTGAAGTTGGGGGCAATCAGCGGGATCATGCCCACGCCCAGCGAGATGGCCACAACCAGCGCGTTGAAACGGTTGGTCTTGAAATCCACCGCACCCAGTATGCGGATGCCGGTGGCGGCCACCATGCCGAACATGACCAGACCTGCGCCCCCCAGCACCACCGTGGGCAGGGACTCCACCAGCGCCGCCATCTTGGGCAGCAGTCCCAAAAACACCAGAATGAGGCCGCCGGCCACGCAGACAAACCGGCTGCGCACCCCGGTCAGTGCCACCAGCCCCACGTTCTGCGAGAAGCTGGTGTACGGGAAGGTATTGAACAGGCCGCCGATCACGGTGCCCAGACCGTCTGTGCGCAGGCCGCGTGCGAGGTCGGGTTGCGTAACAGTTTTGCCCGTCATCTCGCCCAGCGCCAGAAACATGCCGGTGGACTCAATCATCACCACGACCATCACCAGAGACATGGTGAGGATGAGCACCGGGTCAAATACGGGCGTACCAAACTGCAGCGGCAGCACCAGTCCAAACCAGTCCGCCTTGGCCACTTTGTCGAAGTTCATCAGCCCCAGGGCGGTTGCGACCACGCCGCCGATCACGATACCCAGCAGCACGGAAATATTGGACAGAAAGCCCTTGGCAAATCGTGCAATCAGCAGGATGGATACGAGTACCAGTGCCGCAATGCCGACGCCGCTGAGGTCGGCGTACTTGGGGTTGGGAACGGACGCGGCCAGGTTCAAACCCTTGGGTACGGGGGGCAGTGCCGAGCCCGGGGCACTGGCAGCGGCAGCGGCCTCAGCCAGCCACTTGGCGTGGTCCGGATTCACCACGCTGGGTGCGGTGGGGCCAAACGGGTTGCCAAAAATCCAGTTGATGCCAATGCGCATCAGGCTGATGCCGATCACCGCAATGATGGTTCCGGTGACCACCGGTGGAAAGAAACGCAGCATGCGGCTCACCACCGGCGCAATGAGAATGGCCACGATTCCCGAGCCAATGATGGCGCCAAAGATCAGCTGCGCGCCGGCGGCGCCCGGTGTGGCATTGGCCATGGCTACCATGGGCGCAACCGACGCGAATGTCACGCCCATCATGACGGGCAGCTTGATGCCAAACCACTGTGTGGCTCCGAGCGACTGGATGAGCGTGACCAGACCACAGCAGAACAGGTCGGCCGAAATCAGCATGGCCACCTGCTCGGGCGGAAGTTTGAGGGCGCGCCCCACAATCAGCGGCACGGCAATGGCGCCTGCGTACATGACCAGCACGTGCTGCAGGCCCAAAGCGGCCAGCTTGCCAGCGGGTAGCCGCTCATCAACGGGGTGTGTGGCGGTATTCATGGTTGTCTCCTCGTGGGCTTTTGAAGCCGTTTTTATGAAAAGGGATGGATCCAGTGGGGTGTTTCAGGCACCGTCAAGCAGGTCGGCGAGCGCGCGTGCAATCACCTTGGTGGCCCGGCGCAGGTCGGCAAGCTCCAGGCGTTCGTCGGCACGCTTGGCATGGGACTCCAGCACCGTGCGGGGACCGGCACCGTAGATCACGCCGGGTATGCCGGCTTCGCAGAACAGCCGCACATCGGTGTACAGCGGTGTGCCCAGGGCGGGTATCGGTTCGCCAAACACGGCCTGTCCATGCTTTTGAATGGCATCGACCAGTGGCTTGTTGCCCGCCAGTGGCTGCAGGGCGCGTGCCAGCAGGATGCGCCTGACATCCACCGTGATGCCGCTCAGGCTGGCGGCGGTGTCTTCAAAGAGGCGGCGCAGGGTGGCTTCCACCACGACCGGGTCTTCTTCGGGGATCATGCGCCGGTCAAGCTTGAAGCTCACGCGACCTGGCACCACATTGGTATTGGTGCCACCCTCGATGGTGCCAATGTTCAGATACGGGTGGGTAATGCCCTCGACCGAGGACGTGATGCCCTGGTACAGCGTGTTTTGTGCATACAGCGCCGTCAGGATGCGGTTGGCAGCCTGCAATGCATCCACGCCGCTGGCGGGAATGGCCGCATGCGCCATCTTGCCGTGCACAGTGACTTCCATTTGCAGGCAGCCATTGTGTGCCGTCACCACCTGGTAGCTGAAGCCGGCGGCGATCATCAAATCGGGGTGCACGATGCGGTTCTTGAGCAGCCAGGCCGGGCCAACCTCGCCGCCGAACTCCTCGTCGTAGGTGAACAGCAGCTCCACACTGCCGTGGGTGGGTTTGGCAACGGCCTCCAGTGCCCGCACCGCAAAGGCGTAGGTGGAGAAATCGCACTTGCTGACCGCGGCGGCGCGACCAAAAATCTTGCCGTCCTCGATTTCGCCGCCATAGGGGTCTTTGGTCCAGCCCTCGCCGGGTGGCACCACGTCGCCGTGGGCATTCAGCAACACCGTTCTGCCGGTGCCGTATTTGCGGCGCACGACCAGGTTGGTGATGCTTTCCAGCCCGGCGGCATGCACTTGCGCCTCGGGCACGGCGTGCTTTTCGACGTCAAAGCCAAAACCTTGCAGCAACTCAGCGGCCCGGTCAGCGTGGGGGGCATTGTTGCCCGGTGGCGTGTCGGTAGGGACGCGAATCAGTTCCTGCAGAAAACGCACCTGTTCATCAAAGTGAGCGTCAATCCAGGCGTCGAGCAGTTCGTAGGTGTTCATGGTGGAGGGGGTGGGTAGAAAAAGGTGCGTGGGTCGGTGCGTGGGTCGCTTTGTGTGGAGGTGCTGCCTGTCAGGCCGTTGCGTCCCGGGCGATGCTGTCCAGCAGATGCGTGAAGGCGTCCACAGCGAGTTGCATGTCGTCGCTGGTGGTGGACTCCAGCGGGTTGTGGCTGATTCCGGAGTTCAGCCCGCGCACAAACAGCATGGCCTGGGGCATGATTTCATGCAGTTTCATGGCGTCGTGACCCGCACCGCTGGGCATGCGGTGCAGTGCCACGCCCAGCGCGCTGACGGCGCTCTCCCAGCGGGTCCGCCACTGCTCCGCGCTGGGCGCGGCGCTGACACACAGCGTGCGGGTCAGCGTCAGGTGGACGCCACGGCGCTCGCAGATGGCCTGTGCTTCGCGCAGAACGTCGTCGGCAAGCCGGTCGCGCTGTGCGTCATTGGGTGCGCGCAGGTCCAGCGAGAACTGGCAGCGACCGGGAACCACGTTGATCGATCCCGACGGAACCTGCAGCAGCCCCACCGTGCCAACGCTGTCACCGTCCTGGGCTGCGCGCTGTTCCACGTGCAGGATCAGTTCGGCAACTGCGGCTGCCGCATCTCGGCGGCGGTTCATGGGCGTGGTGCCGGCGTGGCTGGCCATGCCCGTGACTTCGCCCACATAGCGCACCGAGGCGTTGATGGACGTGACGACTCCCAGCGGAATGTCCAGCTCATTGAGCACCGGACCCTGCTCGATGTGCACTTCGACAAAGCCCTGGTACTCGTGCGGATTGCGCCGGATCGCCGCAATGTCGTCCACGCACAGGCCGGCGCTTTGCATGGCGGTGCGCATCGAGATGCCATCCGCGTCCACCTGGTCCAGCCAAGCCGGATCAAAGTCGCCGGTCAGCGCGCCGGAGCCCAGAAAAGTGGCCTTGAAACGCTGGCCTTCTTCTTCGGCAAAGGCAACGATCTCCAGGTCGAATGGCAGACGTCTGCCGGCCTGTGCCAGCCGCTGCACGCAGGCCAGTGGGACGTAGATACCCAGCCGCCCGTCATACTTGCCGCCATTGCGCACCGTGTCATAGTGGCTGCCGGTCAGCAATGTTTTGGAATAAATGTGGCCTGAGCCCGCATCGGGTATAGAAATGTTGCTATCTTTTTTGTAATGTCCGACCACATTGCCCACGGCGTCAATGTGCACGGTGTCACAACCCGCATTCAGCATGTCGGTGCAGATGCGCTGGGCGCAGGCGCGGTGGGCGTCCGTGAGGTAGGTCACGGTGAGCTGGCCCTGCTCGGCAAAGCCCGTATCGGAGTGTTGTGCCAGTCGTTCCTGCCAGTCCCACACCCGGTTGCCCAGCTCGGGTGTCACGCCAAACAGGTCGTTCAGGCGGATCTCGGCAATGCGGTGGATGTTGCGGATGCACTCCTGGCGCTCAAAGTCCGGATGTCCCTGCAGGCGGCGCTCAAACGTGGCAATGATCTCGGCTTTGGACAGGCCCGTGCCCCGGGGTCCCCGCACCGCCAGGATGAACGGAAAACCAAAGCGCGCGTTGTAGGCGGCATTGAGTTGCTGGATTTTTTCAAACTCCTGGAGCGTGCAGTGCGTGAGTCCGGCCTTGCTCTGCTCGTTGGTGGATTCGGCAGTCAGGTTCTTGTCCACCATGGCCTTGCCGGCCAGCTCGGGGTGGGCACGAATGAGCGCCAACTGGGGCTCGACGCCCGCAGCGGCCAGCACCTGCACCATGGCGTGCTTGAGCTGGGCCAGACTTCCGAACGGCCGATTGGCCAGCGCCGCGCGGGGAATCCACGACGAGTGTTCGTACAGGCCAGCCAGCAGGGCGGTGGCGTCGTCGGGCGATGCCTGGTTGAGTTGATCGAGTGTCAGGGCCATATTTTTTGTGGGCGTGGGAAATCGGGCGGGTCAGGCTTGAAACGGGTGGGTGGCTTTCCAGTGGCGGGCAATGTCCACGCGGCGACAGACCCACACGTGGTCATGGCCGCCAATGTGGTCCAGAAAGCGCTGCAATGCGGTGATGCGCCCGGGGCGACCCAGCAGGCGGCAGTGCATGCCAATGCTCATCATGGCCGGGCGGTTGTGTCCATTCGGGTCGCCCTCGGCGTACAGCACGTCGAATGTGTCCTTCAGGTACTGGAAGAACGGGTCGGCGTGCGAGTAGCCCTGCGGCAGGGCAAAGCGCATGTCGTTGCAGTCCAGCGTATAGGGAACAATCAGTTGCGGCACCACGCTGCCGTCCGTTTTTTGCACCTGCATCCAGAACGGCAGGTCGTCACCGTAGTAGTCGCTGTCGTATTCAAAGCCGCCGTAGTCGGCTACCAGGCGGCGGGTGCGCGGGCTGTCGCGCCCGGTGTACCAGCCCAGGGCACGGTGGCCGGTAAGTTTTTCGATGGCCGCCATGCCCAGTTGCATGTGCTCGCGCTCGGTGGCTTCATCGATATTCTGGTAGTGGATCCAGCGCCAGCCATGGCAGGCAATTTCGTGGCCCAGTTCGACAAAAGCGTGCGTCAATTCGGGGTGACGCTGCAGGGCCATGCCGACGCCGAACACGGTGAGTGGCAGGCCGCGCCGCTCGAATTCGCGCAGGATGCGCCACACCCCGGCACGCGAGCCGTACTCGTAAATGCCCTCCATGCTGATGTGGCGCTCCGGGTAGCTGGCCGGGTTGAACATCTCGGACAAAAACTGCTCGGAACCGGCGTCCCCATGCAGCACGCAGTTCTCGCCACCTTCCTCGTAATTCAATACAAACTGCACCGCCACGCGGGCGCCACCCGGCCAGCGGGCATGGGGAACATCTTTGCCATAACCCACGAGATCGCGCGGATAGGGCTGGGTGGAGTCGTAATGCTTCATGGTTTGGATTGCAGGGGTGGGCGGGGAACCAGCGTCAGCGACGCCTCCACGTTGCGCAGGTGTTCATCCATCAGATGCAAGGCCCGTACCTCATCGCGCGCTTCGAGTGCCAGCACGATGGCGGCATGTTCCTCGTGGGAGTGTTCAGCTGCGCCGGCGGTCTGGTACATCAGGGTGATCAGGGCACAGCGCGAGAGCAGGTCCATGAGCAGGTGGGCCAGCACGTCGTTGTCCATGAGCTGGGCCATGCGCACGTGAAAATCGCCCAGCAGGACCGTGCGCCCGCCCACATCCCCGCGCAGCACGGCCGCCTTTTCCTGCGCAATATGGTCCTTGAGGGCGTTGATCTGTTCGCCGTCTGCCTGGCGGATAAAGGCCTGCGTCATGCCGGCTTCGAGCATGCGGCGTACGGCAAAAACCTGCTGTGCTTCTGCAATGGAGGGTGCCGATACAAAGGCGCCCCGCGCCGGTTCCTTGCGGATCAGGCGGTTTTGCGACAGCTTGAAAATGGCCTGGCGGATGAGCGTGCGCGACACACCAAACTGGTCGGCCAGCGTCTGCTCAACCAGTTTGGTGCCGGGTTGCAGGCGGTGCTCCACGATGGAGCGCGTGAGCGTTTCAACGATGAAACCGGTGGTGGTGGAGTCCATGCGGCGCATGATAGCTGCAATCCAAAAAAGTGTATACACTTTGCGCAATCAACCGGAGGAATCGCAAATGGGCTTGAGCACACACGTACTGGACACCATGCACGGCACCCCGGCAGCGGGCATGGCGGTTGCGCTGTACACCACACAGGGCGAGGCGGCCACGCTGGTCAAGTCCTTCATCCTGAACCAGGACGGTCGCAACCCTGACGGCATGCTGTACGACCACGCCAGTCTGCGCGTGGGAACCTACCGGCTGGTGTTTGATGTGGCCGGGTATTTCTCGGCCCGTGGTGTGAGCTTGCCAGAACCCAACTTTCTGAACCGGGTCAGCCTGGACTTTGGGGTGGCCCACGCCGACCAGCACTACCATGTGCCGCTGCTGGTCAGCCCCTGGAGCTATTCCACCTACCGCGGTTCCTGATGCGCGCAGTGCCGGTTCAGTAGCTTTCGGTATCCACCTCACTGGTGGACTGGGGGTTGTAACGTGCGCCGTGGATGGCTGACGGCTGGAACAGGGCGTCCAGTGCCGCCATGACCTCGGGGCTGACCGTGACATCGGCAGCCTGCAGGTTCTCGTGGAGGTGGTCCACCCGGGTGGTGCCCGGTATGGGAATGATGTGATCACCGCGCTGCAGTAACCAGGCCAGCGCCAACTGGGCCGGTGTGCAGCCCACCGCGTGTGCCAGCGAAGTAAAGGGTTCCAGCAGCTTCAGATTGGCGGCGTAGTTGGCCGGCTCAAAGCGCGGCATGCTGTGGCGGATGTCGTCGCCCTCCAGCATGGTCACATCGCGCAGTTTTCCGCACAGGTAGGCACGCGCCACCGGGCTGAATGCGACAAAGGCCGTTCCCAGTTCCTTGCAGGCCTGCAGAACGGCAATCTCGGGGTTGCGTGTCCACAGGGAGTACTCAGTCTGCAGTGCGGCAATCGGGTGCTCCGCGTGCGCCCTGCGCAAGGTCTCGGCAGAAACCTCGGACAGGCCGATGCTGCGGATGTGGCCTTTGCGCACCAGGTCTGCGAGCGCGCCCACGCTGTCTTCAATCGGTACCTGGCGGTCCCACCGGTGCAGGTAATACAGGTCAATCACATCGGTCTGCAGGCGGCGCAGGCTGTCTTCGCAGGTCTTTTTCAGGGTGGCGGGTCGCCCGTCAATGACGCGCACCAGTTTGCCGTTGCCCTGAACGTCTACGCCCTGCATGCCGCACTTGCTGGCCAGAACGAACCGGTGGCGGTGCGATTTCAGGATTTTGCCGACCAGGGTTTCATTGGCCCCAAAGCCGTAGAGCGTGGCGGTGTCAAAGAGGGTGACGCCTGCATCCAGCGCACCGAGGAGCAGGCGCTCTGCCTGGTCAAAAGGCGCCGGCGTGCCATAGGCGTGACTCAGATTCATGCAGCCCAGACCCAGGCAGGAGACCTGGAACGGGCCGAGTGTGCGTTGCTGCATGGGGCGCTCAGGGCTGGATGGAGGCGTCTTCGATCAGCACTTTGTAGACGTAGCCCGCACCAAAGTCCTTGTTGACCCGTACCACACCGGAGACCGTGACCACATCACCAACCTGGGTCTGTGCGGCCGATGTCACCAGGACGTCGTGGGTGTTGTCGGCGGCAGAGCCCGAGCCGTCGCGCAAATGGATCCAGTTCTTGCCCATGATGGCAGCATTGACCTTGACGACCTTGGCGCGCACCTGCACGGTCTTGTCCTTGAGCTCGCTGGCCTTGGTCACGACCTCGGCAACCGTACGGGCGTTGGCGCCGGTGGCCCGGGGTACCTTGATGGGCTGGGTATCAGCGACTTTGACACTACCCCCATGTGCTTCGGCGGCAGCCTTGTTGCTGCCGGCGAGGTTGCCAAAAACAATGGAGGGGAAGGTCTTTTTGAGCGCTTTGCTCTCAAAATTTTTCATGACCATGGGCTCGGTAATCGTAACCGTGGCACCGGTCTTGAGGGGCGCACGGCCAACGGCTGCCCAGGTCTCGCCGTCCTTGGTCTTCAGGCGGATGTAGCTGTAGCTTTCAACGTCCCGGATCTCCAGGATGACCCCGCTCACTGCCGCTCTGGATGCTGGCGCCGGGGCGGGCGCGTCTGCGGCGAAGATAGATGTGGCGATCAGGGCACTGGCCAGCACGCAGGCAAGACGAAGTTGTTTCATGAATGGGGCTTTTGATGAATGAAGTGACAAGCATACCAACTGTGTCGCCAACTGGGGGATGTCGGGCATCGAAAGCCCCGCCCATGGCCGAAAGTTCAATGGGCCACGCCACGGATGCACCCGGCCCTGTTATGGTGCAGCGGCACGACTACACTGGTGCATTTGCGTGAGACGGTGAAATTGATGAAGAGTCTGGCATGAACCAGCCGAGCCCGCCGAATACGGGATCCGGTGCAGCATTGCGCGTCGTCCTGGTGTACGCCGCCTTCGCTAGCCTGTGGATTCTGTTGTCCGACAAGGCGGTGGCCTGGTTGTCGGTTGAACCTGACACGATCACCCGTGTCAGCATGATCAAGGGCTGGCTGTTTGTGGCCGTCACGGCGGCGCTGCTGTTTGCGCTCATAGACCGTTTGACCAAGAGCCTGCAGACCGCCGTCGCGACCAGCAGCCAGAACGAAAGAGCCCTGCAGCACAGTAAAGCCCAGTTGCAGGCGACATTGGACGCCTTGCCCGATCTGCTGTTTGAAGTGGGGCCGGATGGCCGCATTTACGACTACCACTCACATCGCACCGATTTGCTGGCTGCGCCACCGGAAGCCTTTTTGGGAAAAGCCTTTGCTGAAGTGCTGCCGCCCGAGGTTGCACAAGTGTGTTCCCTGGCCATTGCGGAGGCCGGCGAAAAGGGCTTTTCCTACGGAAGAACCTACGCCTTGCAATTGCCCCAGGGTGAGCGCTGGTTCGACCTTTCGGTGGCGTCCACGCGGGAGCGTACGGACCAGCCCCGGCGCTTCATCATGATTGCGCGTGACATCACCACCGTGCGGGAACACCAGACGCAGCTGGAGCACATGGCGCATTTTGACCTGTTGACCAGCCTGCCCAATCGCCTGTTGCTGGCGGATCGTCTGCATCAGGCCATGGGACAGGCGCTGCGACGCGGCAAGCAGGTCGCGGTGGCCTATCTGGATCTGGACGCCTTCAAGCAGGTCAATGACCAGCACGGCCATGGTGTCGGAGACGCCTTGCTGGTTGCCCTGGCCCGGCGCATGAAGGGGGCACTGCGCGAAGGTGACACCCTGGCGCGCATGGGCGGCGACGAATTCGTGGCAGTGCTGATTGATCTGGACAACGCAGCGTCCAGTTTGCCCATGCTGACGCGCTTGCTGGCGGCAGCGGCCACCGAAATCGATTTGGGTGATCACGTGCTGCAGGTGTCGGCCAGCGTGGGCGTTACCTTTTTCCCGCAGCCGCATGATATGGATGCGGATCAATTGCTGCGCCAGGCGGATCAGGCCATGTACCAGGCCAAGCTCGCCGGCAAGAACCGCTACCACGTCTTTGACGCCGAACAGGACCGCAGCATCCGGGGGCACCACGAAAGCCTGGAGGAGATTCGCCAGGCGCTGGAGCAGGGCCAATTTGTCCTGCACTACCAGCCCAAGGTCCATATGCGCAGTGGCCGACTGGTAGGTGCAGAGGCGCTGATTCGCTGGCAGCATCCGCAGCGCGGACTTCTGGCACCCCAGTTTTTCCTGCCGGTCGTGGAAGAGCATCCGCTGGCGGTATCCATCGGGGAATGGGTTTTGGACGCGGCGCTATGCCAGGTGGAGCAATGGCGATCCCGGGGGCTGGACATTTCCGTGAGTGTGAATGTGGGCGCACAGCAGCTGCAGCAGGCCAATTTTGTCGAGCGGCTGCGCACCATTCTGGCCAGCCATGCATCCCTGGAGCCTGCATGCCTGCAACTGGAAATTCTGGAGACCAGTGCGTTCAGGGATATGGAGCAGGTGTCACGCGTTATCGATGCCTGTGCGCAGATTGGTGTGACGTTTGCGCTGGATGATTTTGGTACCGGGTACTCGTCGCTGACCTACCTCAAACGCCTGCGGGTGACCGAACTCAAAATTGACCAGAGCTTTGTTCGGGATATGCTCGACGATCCGGATGACCTGGCCATACTGGAGGGGGTCATCGGTCTGGCCAGTGCCTTCAAACGCGAAGTGATCGCCGAGGGCGTGGAGTCCGTGGCACACGGCACGCGCCTCCTGCAACTGGGATGCCATCTGGCGCAGGGTTATGGCATTGCCCGCCCAATGCCCGGCACTGACCTGCCGGCATGGGCAGGTGCCTGGATGCCGGCACCCGAGTGGCTTGAAGAGAAATAGCGCTTTAGCCCGCATTCAACATGGCTAGAGCGCTACCAAATCAATAGCGTATTGGCTGCTTCCGGGTTATTCCGTGTCAGCGGAAACCACGCCCGACTTGCGGTTGTACTTGAGTGTGATCTTGCTGATTTCGCACAGGTCGATGTCTTCCCAGATGACCTCGGATCCATCATCATCGAACACGACCTTCAGGTCCTGCGTGCACGCGCTTTTGTCCGAGAACAGGAACAGGCGGGAGCGGCCGTTTTCCAGCACCTTGTCGCCCATGCGGTCCTTGCCCCAGGCATTCTTGTTGGAGGGTGAAACATAAACCTCACGCAGGTCGTATCCGGTGCGGTTGACCAGCGTGAAGTCGACGTCTCCAGCAACGGCAGCCCCAACGGAAAGAACCGTGGTGATGCAGCCCAGGAGCAAGCGGCGAGTCAATGTGTTCATGTGTGAAGTCTTTTTCAGGAAGTTGAGAAACAAACGATTGCAACGATGTGCCACATCAGTCTATGCGATTCAAAACGCCCAGGTTGCCACCATGTAGCCTTGGCGCTGCACCGGTAACTGGCGCACCACGGCGCTGGCCGGTCCGCCATGGGCGCGCAGGCCCGCTTCGAGCTTGAAGCGCTCGCCCGACCAGATCACCGAGCCGGTGGTGATGGTTCCCTGATCGGCCGGTGTGTACAGCACATCCAGCGCTGTCTGCCAGCGGTCATGCTGCCAGCTCAGGCGGGCAAACAGGTTGTCCTGGCGCAGGCTGTTGGACACGGAGAATGTCTGGCCCTGCCAGGCCAGGTTGCCGGCGACTGCGGCCGCCGGTACCCCGCGCGCCAGCCACACGGGCAGTGCCCGGTTGCGCGCAGACCAGTCGCTCCACTGGTCGTCGGTCAGCGCCGTGCCGTCATGCCAGGCCTCGACCAGCAGGCTGATCTGGCTCTCGCTGGTCCAGGTGCCACCGATCAACACCTGCTGGCCACCGTCGGAGCGGGCTTCGCGCCAGGGGTTGCTGGTGACGAGGTCGCTGCCCGCCACATTGTTGATGCTGCTGTCGGCATGCCGGTAGCCGCGCAGCGAGGCATGCAGCTCCACGGCGTCGCTTGCCACCCAGGACGCCGCCGCACCCACGCTGCTGCCGGTGTGCTCACCCTGTCGGGCAAAACCGTGCCAGTCCACTGCATCACTGCGCCAGTAGACGCGGGTGGCCAGTGCGGCTTCCTGGGCACCGGTGGCTGACGCCGACTGCGTCGGGTTGATCCACACCAGCGACCAGGCGGTGTCGGCGTCAAAGCGTTCGGCCATCAGCAGGGGGCGTCCCTCCAGCGTTTCCGATGCCAGGCTGCGACGCACTTCCTGCTGCACCACATCGTTGGGCCGAAAGGCGTAGCCCACGTCCCACGACACGACTTTCTTGCCCGCGCTCCACTGCCAGCCCACGGACTGGCCTGCGGCATAGGCTTCGTTGAACCGACCCTGCGTGTCACTGCCACCGCCCGCCATCTGCCGGGTTTGCAGGGTGGCGCTGGTGTGAAGCTGCATGGCTCCCGCACTGCCGCTGGCGCGCAGTTCTGCCTGTGCTGTGGCGCTGGATGTGTCCACTGCCGTCATGCCGGGTTGCAAGGCGTTGGCCTGTGCCAGCGGGCCGCTGTCGGCGGCCTGGCGGCCCACCCAGTAGCCGCGCAATTGACCGGACACTTCAGTAGTGTCAGCAAGTGCGGTTGAAGAAGAAAAACTGACCCCTATTGATGCGCAAAGCAAAGTCAGTTTTTGTAGCGAGCGTGTCCAGTCCAGGTTAATGCGCGCAGCCGTACTCCTGCACGGCGCGCACAGCAGGCCCGGAATTGGCAGGCTCAGTAGAAAAGTGGCCATCCTCTACTCCAGGGCCGGGTTGCGGGCCAGAAACATGGGGTTGAGCCACTCGGCGTTCACCGTGCGTTCCTTTCGGTTCAGGTACCGTATGCGCGTTTCCTTTTTGTTGCTCAACTGGTCCACCAGCACCATCTCGGACACCGTGGTCGGGTTGGTGGGCTTGTCCATCACAAAGCGGGCCTGCTTGGCCAGCTTGTCGGACTGCACAAACAGGTCGGCGCGCACCGGCTCGTGGCGGGCCTTGCCCAGCCAGAGTTCGATGCGCTGGTAGGTCACGCCCTTGCGCTGGGCCTGCAGGCTCAGGTGCAGGCAGGTGGCCTTGGCGTCGGGCAGGCAGGGCTCTTCGCCCACGACCTGGCCGCTGTAGTCACCGGCCCAGTTCATGGTGGCGATGTCGCCGGTGGATGCGTCACCGAGCAGCTTTTGCATGGGCGTGATGCGCAGGGGGCGCTGGCTGCCGGGCATGAGCAGCCAGAAGTCATCGCCCAGCATCAGGACCTTCTGGCCTTTTTCCATCGGGCTTTGCATCAGCACCAGTGACTTGCGCTCGGTCTGCGCAAACACGGTGTAGCGGCGCTCCTTGTCCTGGCTGCCGTCTGTGTTGAACACGGTCACCTGGGTATCGACCTGCAGGTTGTCCGCACTCATGCGGTAGCGGTCGGCGTTCTTGAGCAGGGTGGGGATGTCCTGGGCGTGGACCTGTGTGAGCATGGCGACGCCAGCAAGGGTTGCCATTGCGATGCGGGTGAGGGAGTTGCTTGCTCTTCCCCCACTCCCCCCAGCCCCCTCGCCCCGCCGGGCGCGGGGGAGCCCAACAGCCCCATTTGGCCTGGGGCTTGAAGTGAGCGCTTCACCGCGCGACGGCCCGGTGTCTGGAATGCCGGCTTCTGAGATAGTTTTAGAAGAAATCATGCTGTAGCCCCTGTGGAATATGTGTTTGTAGCTATCAAAGATATAGCGATGAAATTCATGTGTGTGCCAACGCATCCACCACGGCCATGTTGACCGTCTTGCGTGCCACCAAACTGGAGGCCAGCATGGTCAGCAGCACCATGGCGACCAGGGTGGCGGCATACATCAGCGGGTCAATGGAAATGTTCAGCGGGTAGCCCACCGAGCGGCCGGGTGGCGGTGGCATTTCCACGGGCACCACATACAGCATCAGCGAGATGCCCAGTGATAGCGTGGCACCGGCAAACGCGCCTACACCACCCAGCACCATGCCCTCGAGCGCCAGGGTGCGCATGAGCTGGGAGGGCAGGGTGCCCAGGGCGCGCAGCGTACCGATTTCGCGGGTGCGCTCGATGATGGCCATGGCCATGGCGTTGGTCACCACAAACACCACAATCACCCCGATGATCAGGCCCAGCGCACCAAAGATGCGGTTGTAGAGGTCGCGCACCGACTTGTAGAAGAACGCCTGGTCCATCCAGGTCTGCACGGTGAGCTGCGGGTACTGAGCCGCCAGGCGCTGCTGCGCGGGCTGCGTGGATTCCATGCGATCCAGGAACACCCCGAAGCTCGATACCCGCTGGGTCACCAGCAGCCGTTGCGCCGTGGCAATGTCGGTGTAGACCAGGCGCTTGTCGATCTCCGGCACGCCGGTGGAGAAGATGCCCTTAACGCGCACATCCAGGGCGTTCATGGCGCCCTCGGTCGTGCTGGCCAGCAGGGTCAGGCTGCTGCCGGGTGTTGCCTTCAGGCTCTTGGCCAGGCCGTCGCCCAGCATGATTTCCGCATCAAGACTGCCCGATGCCAGCACCTTTCCATCGGTGATGGTCAGGAACGGGCCTTTGACCCCGAATTCGCTGTCGGGCTCCACACCGGCGGCCATCATCACGGTGGATTTGTCGCCATTACTGATCAGACCGCTGAATTCGATCTTGGGCAGCACCTGGCGCACGGCCGGGTCAGCCAGCAACTGGGCGCGCAGGGTCGCGACATCATCCAGGCCATTTTGCAGGGGTGTGTCCTCGTCGCGGGCAAAGTGGTCGGGCTTGCCCAGAATCAGGTGGCCAGTGGTGCGCGCTGCCGCCTGGGCCAGCGCTTCATAGGTGTAGAGGGCAAAGCCGCCCGCCAGCAAAATGGCAGCCGTGCCCAGAGCAGCAATCGACACCGTGACCAGCGAGCGGCGGCGGTTGCGCAGCGTGTTCTGAACGGCAAATTTCAGCCAGGTGAGGGTTTCGCCGCCGCTACGCGCAGCGGGCGAACGTGGGGGCATATCGTTTTTCATTGAATTCTCCCGTCTAAAAGGGCCACGATGCGGTCGCAGCGGCTGGTGAGCCGGCTGTCGTGGGTGGCGATGACAAAGGCCGCGCCCTCGGCGTGTCCGCGCTCACGCATCAGGTCGAGCACCTGGTCGGCGGTGTGGGAGTCCAGGCTGGCGGTGGGTTCGTCAGCAATCACCAGCTTGGGCCGTTTGATGAGTGCACGGGCAATGGCCACGCGCTGGCGCTGTCCGCCCGACAGCGCATCCGGGCGGTGGTGCGCGTGTTCCTGCAGGCCCACAGCGGCCAGCTGGGCGGCTACGCGTTCGCGTCGCTCGGCCAGCGGTACGCCGGTCAGGAACAGCGGGTAATCCACATTCTCGGCCACTGTCATGACCGGCACCAGATTGAAGCTCTGGAACACAAAGCCCAGCGCATCGCGGCGCAACAGGGTGCGCTGGTCTTCGTTCAGCCCATTCACGCGCTGGCCATCCAGTGTGATGTCTCCCGAATCGGGCGTGTCGATCAGCCCGCACAGGTTCAGGATGGTGCTTTTGCCGCTGCCTGAGGGGCCGGTCAGCGCCAGCAGTTCGCCGCGCTGCACGGTCAGGTCCACACCCTGCAGCGCCGGGATCACGTGCTGACCCAAACGGTAGGTTTTGAAGATTCCCTGCAGGGCGACCACGGCGGGTTGTGCGCCGGTCATGATGACAGCCCTTTGCGCAGGGACTGAGCATGCGCCGCTTGCGGGGCATTGCGCTGCACGATGAGGTCCAGGTAGCGCCGGGCCTCTGCCGTGTTTTTCGTATCGATGGCAACCGCGGCCGCTTTCAACCAGACCGAGCCCTTGAATTCCAGCGGTGCGCTGTCCAGCAGCGGGCTGTTCAGCACATCACCGAGCAGCTTGGTGCCCCGGTCGTGCCGGTTCATGAAGCCGGGGACCGCCAGAAAGGTGTTGGCGGCGACAAATTTGACTTCCAGTACGCCGGGTGTGTCGTGCTGGACGGGGGCGTCGTGCTTGGGGTTCAGCATGGCCAGGGCCTTGTCGAGCTGCGACAGACCATCTTCGGCAAACGCCATCTTCTTCCATGGCAACCAGGTCGATGTGGCTTTCATGGCCGTTGCGGCGCCGGCGTAGGCCATCAGGACGGGGTTGGACGGCTCCGTCTGGAGCAGTGCCGTGAAGGACTCTGCGGCAGGCTCGATGGCGGCGGCATCGCCCGCGTTGGCTTTCAGAAAATGGGCAAACGCGCTCTGAAAGGGCGCGTCAGGAACGGCCAAAGCGGTGGTGCTGAGGCCTATCATGCTGACGACAACGGCGATCTGGCGCAGGTGACGTATCCACTGTGTATTGTTCATCGCAGACTCCTTGAAAATTCGTTGAGGAGTGCAGTATCCGAACGATGCGCCGCACAGGCATCCGCTCTGAGACGAAATGCCGCATGGCAGCGCCAAACGCAGGTTGGTGGCGTGAAATCCGCGCTTACGGGGCTACAACTGGCCTTCGGTCAGCGTATCGAGCTGAAAGCGCCCGCTGCGGTCCCACAGCCAGGTGTCGATGTACGTGACACGCCCGAGCTTGACGGGTGCTGGGAAGGGCTCGGCTTCGCGCACGTGGCGTTCGATCTCTGCCACCACTTCCGGCGCATGGCTGGGCGCGCGCATCCAGCGCAGGCCGGTGACGGCCCCCTTGGCATTGATGTCGACCTGGAGCACGCCCACGGCGTAGAGCTGGGGTGGCAACTTGCCATTGAAAACGCGGGCGTTGTACTTGGCGTACAGGTGGGTGGCGGCATCCCGGCGGTAGTCGCGCGGCGTGGTGGCTGCCGATGTACCGGGCCCGGACACCGCTGGCGCGGGCGCAGGCGCTTCCGGTGGAGGCGCAGACGGCTTGGATGTGCAGCCAGCCAGGATGCTGATCGCGCTGACCCACAGCCCGGTGCGGCGCAGCGTGTTGCGTGGGGAAATCTGAAACATGTGTCGGTGTGTGCGGTGTTGCAGGGGCATACTGTGCCTGAAATTCGGATCAACGAAACCGTTACAGTCAAAAAAGAAGGTAACTCGATGTGAATCAACTCACGCAATTTCTCCGACAACTGGAAGACGCAGCGGCGGTGCTGGTGACCGTGCAGTCGACGCGCGGATCGGCTCCGCGCGAAGCCGGTGCCTGGATGGCGGTGTCAGCCACCGGCACCGTGGCGACCATCGGCGGCGGGCATCTGGAGCTCGATGCCATCGCACGCGCACGCCAGTTATTGCACCAGGATGTGGCGCAAACCGTGCACCGCTATGCACTGGGACCCAGTTTGGGGCAATGTTGTGGTGGCGAGGTGGTTCTGCATTTTGAGCGGGTGGACGCATCTGACGTTGAGCGCATGCGCCAGACTCTGGCGCGACCTTTGACACCGGTCGCGCTGTTTGGTGGCGGTCACGTCGGGCGTGCGCTGGTGGACGTGCTGCAGACGTTGCCGATGCAAGTGACCTGGGTGGACAGCCGCGACAATATCTTTCCGACGGGGCTCGGTGGGCAGGTGTGCTGCGAGCAATCCGAACCGGTGCAGGCGGCAGTGGATGGTCTGGCCTCGGGTTCGCGTGTGGTCATCATGA
The DNA here is from genome assembly GCA_052034395.1 of Pseudomonadota bacterium. GTDB lineage: Bacteria > Pseudomonadota > Gammaproteobacteria > Burkholderiales > Burkholderiaceae_C > Allorhodoferax. The sequence goes on along the minus strand of JBPOIP010000148.1, from coordinate 5,749 downwards.
GTTTCAGCCATGCCGAAGACCTCGATGTGGTGGTCGCCTGTCTGGAACGCCAGCGCGCGCACCGGGATTTGCCCTACATCGGATTGATTGGCAGCAAGACCAAATGGGCCGCTTTTCGCCAGCGCCTGCGCGCGCGCGGCTTTTCGGAGCCTGAACTCGATCAGGTCACTTGCCCGATCGGCGTAGCCGGTATTGCCGACAAGCGGCCACAGTCCATTGCCATCGCGGTCGCCGCGCAACTTCTGCAGTGTGGTTGTTGACGGCCCGTGTATCGGCCGCCCGGCGGCTTCAGCTCTGCGTGGCCGAGTCGGCCATGTCGCTGCGATACAGGCGGTAGGTATTGCGTCCGGCCTCTTTGGCCTGGTACATGGCGACGTCGGCGTTCTTGAGCAGTGTGACGGGTTGCGCGGCATCCGCCGGAAAAACGCTCAGGCCCACCGACCCACCGATGTGGGCCGGACCCATGGATAGCGGAAAAGCCATTTGCAGGTCCGATACGATGCGCTTGGCAATCTGTATGGCCGTGGCCTGGTCGCTCAGCGGACTCAGGATCACGGTGAATTCATCCCCGCCCAGACGCGCCACCGTGTCACCTTCACGCACGCAGGCGAGCAGGCGCTCCGAGACCTGAATCAGCAGCTCATCGCCGGCATCGTGGCCCATGGTGTCGTTGACGCTCTTGAAACGGTCCAGGTCGACGAACATCAGGGCCAGATTGTGCCCACTGCGCTGGGCGTTGGCACAGGCCTGGTTCAGCAGTTCGTGAAACAGGCCGCGGTTGGGCAGTCCGGTCAGCGCGTCGTGCCGGGCGCTTTCCAGTGCAGCCTGCGCGGTGAGTAAATCCTCGATCATCAGTTCCAGTCGAAACTCGCGTGCATCGTTCTGCACCGCCAGCGTGTTGATCTGCTCGGCCAGTTCGACCAGTGGGGCCGGAAACTCGGGGCTTGCGGTGATGGCGTCAAGCCGCCGCTTGGCCTGCGGGTCTCCCTGCGCGACCCCGCGTGTAATTTCGAGCAAAAGGTTCAGGGGTTTGAGGAACTGGCTCATCGCGTCGCTTTCTGCTGTGGGGTGGAACAAGTTCACGGCCCGGGGTCAAATCTTCAGGGCCAGCTACCGGCTGCAACCCCATTTTCAACCCCGTTTGGCGCAAGTGTATGCCTGACGTTCCTGGCTGCAAAGTTGGCTGGCACGTATTTTGTATACACTTTGCACTCATATCACGGAGAACACATCGCATGGAAAGTTACCTGCTGGACTGGGCCAACCTGCTGCTGCGCTGGGTCCACGTCATCACCGCCATTGCCTGGATCGGCTCTTCGTTCTATTTCGTGTTTCTGGACAGCAGCCTCACCCCGCCGGTGGATGAGGACCTGAAGCGCCAGGGCGTCAGTGGCGAGCTGTGGGCCGTGCATGGCGGGGGCTTCTACCACCCGGTCAAATTTGCCGGTGCACCGCCGCAGTTGCCGGCGCACCTGCACTGGTTTTACTGGGAGAGCTACAGCACGTGGCTGAGCGGTTTCTCGCTGTTCACCGTGTCCTACCTGTGGAGTGCCGGGACGTATCTGATCGACAAGTCGGTGATGGACTGGTCGCCGGGCGCGGCGGTTGCGGTGGCGTTGTCTTTTCTGGTGGTGTTCTGGCTGGCATATGACGCCATTTGCCGCACCTTCGGGCAGCGCAAGAATGGGGACGCCATCGTAGGCGCCCTGCTGGCGGTGCTGGTGGCGCTGGCTGCCTGGCTGGCCTGCCACTGGTTTGCCGGGCGGGCTGCCTTCCTGCTAATGGGCGCCATGATGGCCACCAGCATGAGTGCCAATGTGTTCTTCTGGATCATCCCCGGTCAGCGCACGGTGGTGGCGGACCTCAAGGCCGGAAAGCCTGTGGATCCCATTCATGCGCAGCGCGGCAAACAGCGCAGCGTGCACAACACCTACTTCACGCTGCCGGTGCTGTTTGCCATGCTCAGCGGGCATTACAGCTTTACCTACACCCACCCGCAAAACTGGCTGGTGTTGGTGCTGATGATGTTTGCCGGTGCCGCCATCCGCCAGTTTTTTGTGCTGCGTCATGGGTTCAAGCTAGGGCGCAACGGGCATCCATGGCCCTACGCGGCGGCCGGCGTTGTGGCCATTGTTGGCGTGCTGGTCTGGTTGAAACCCCTGCCGCAGGCTGCAGGTTTTGCTACCAATTCAATAGCAATATCTTCAGATTCCACGGGGCCCAGTGCGCCAATTGGCTACAAGACGGTGCAGGCGGTGTTCGAGCAACGCTGCCACCTGTGCCACGGCGCGCAGGTGCAGATGAAGAATGTGCGCCTGGATTCACCCGAGGGGGTGAAACTGCATGCACAGAATATCTACCAGCAGTCCGTGGTGACCAAGGTCATGCCCCTGAACAACGCCACCGGCATTACCGATGCCGAGCGCGCCCTGATCAAACAGTGGTTTGAGAGTGGTGCAGCGGTGCAGTGATCCAGGCGTCTTCAATCCAGTCGCACAGGATGGCGCGCGTCTCCCGTGGATCAATGATGTCCAGAATGCCGAACTTCTCGGCCGTGCGAAACGGCGAGGTCATGTTCAGGTAGAAGGCCTCCAGCTCGGCGCGCTTGGCTGCCGGGTCAGGTGCCGCATCGATTTCCGACTTGTGCGCAGCCATCACGCCGCCTTCGATGGGGATGGAGCCCCAGCGGGCTGACGGCCAGGCGTAGCGCAGGTTCAGTGCCTCGCCATATTTGGGCGCGTGCAGGGCTCCGGCCATGCCGAAGCAGCGCCGGATCAGGATGGACATCCAGGGCGACTTGCATTCATTCAGTGCCTGGCCCACGCGGGTGGCACCCAGCAACGTGCCGCCAATTTCTGCGTCCACCCCGGTCTGGTTGCCGGGCTGGTCGACGAAGTTGACGATGGGCAGGCCAAACAGGCTGCACAGGTTGACATGGCGCTCCATCTTGTAGGCCGCCTGCGTGGTCATGGCGCCGCCCTGCACCTTGGGGTCATTGGCAATCACGCCCACCGGGATGCCGTTCAGGCGGGCCAATGCGGTGATGACCGAGCCCCCCTGGTAGCGGCCGATTTCGAACACACTGTCCAGATCCATCACCGTGTTCAGAATCTTGCGCGGGTCGTAAATCTTGCGGCGGTCGCGCGGAATGGCGTCCTTGAGCCAGTCGTCGGCGCGGTTCGGATCATCGGTGGGCGTCAGCACCGGTGCGCGGTGAAACACGCTGCGCGGCAGGTAGCTCAAAAAGCGCTGCACCTGGCGCAGGGCGTCCATCTCGTCCACGGCCTCGTTGTGTACCAGTGCGCTCTTGCGGTGCACCAGATGGCCACCCAGGTCGTTCTTGTCGACGTCCTGCGCGTAGGCCTGGCGCACCACATGCGGCCCGGCCGCCATCACCTGTGCCTGGTCGCGCACCATCACCGAGAAGTGCGATGACAGCACTTTGATGGCACCCTGGCCGGCACAGGCACCCAGGGCAACGCCCACCACGGGCACGGTCTTGAGCAGCTCATTGGCCGGCCAGCTGGGGTATTCGGGAATCTTGGTGCCGCCGATTTGCATCAGCAGCTTGACACTGCCGCCCGCGGAGTCCACCAGGCGGACCAGCGGCATGCGCAACTGGTGCGCCATGCGCTCGATGTAAATCCACTTGTCCGCAATGGTGGCCTCGGACGAACCCGCACGGATGGTGAAGTCGTCCACGTGTAGGGCCACCTTGCGCCCCTCAATGCGCCCGGTGCCCACGATGGCATTGGTCGGGTCCAGCCGCTCAAATACGCCCTCACGGCTGTAGTGGCCCTTGCCCGCCAGCGAGCCCAGTTCACGGAAGGTGTTGGTGTCGAGCAGGGCGGCTATGCGCTCGCGCGCGTTCATGCGCCCGCTGGCTTTGAACTTGGCCAGTGCCTCAGGCCCCCCCATGGCCAGCGCAAAGCTGCGCCGGTGTTGCAACTCCGCCAGTTCGGCGGCCCATTCACCCGTGGGCTCGAAAGTACGTGGTGTGTTCATAGTGCGTTCATTCCGAGTCCGGCCACCAGCTCTTGTGTGGACTTGAATTCGCTTTGCATGTAGCGATGTGAATCCACATAGCCTTTGAACAGCGGCTTGTTGCCCGATTTCTCCACCAGCGCAATCCACTCGGGGGAGGCCGCCACCTGCTTGAGCGCCGCTTCCCAGAATCGGATCTGCTCCGCGTCCACGCCAGCGGGCAGCAGCACACCGTTGTAGCTGACATAGTCGGTTGCCACCCCTTCTTCGCGCCAGGTGGGTACTTTGGCCAGCGGGCCGGTGCCACGTTCCGGTGCGGCGCTGACCAGAATGCGCACCTTGCCGGCCTGGGCCATGGGCACCACGGTGGGGCCGGTGGCGGACACGATGTCTACATGCCCGCCCAGCAGGGCCGACATGGAATCGGCTGACGAGCGAAACGGCGCCACAGTCAGTTTGGCCACGTCCACTCCGGCGAGTTTGAGCGGTTTGGCGATGGCCAGGTGGGTGTTGAGGCCGCGCAGGGGTGCGACCGCAATTTTGAGTGACTCCGGGTTGCGCTTGAGGGCGTTGATCAGATCTTTAGCCGTCTTGAGCGGGGAGTCCATGGGCACAGCGACCAGTGTGGTTTCTTCCACCAGCATGGCCACCGGAACAAATTCGCGGATGTCTGCCTTCAGGATGCCGGTGACCTGACCCGCAACACTGCCGGTGTGGAAGGTTCCCAGGTGGTGCGCGTTGCCCCGGTTGCGTTGCAGTTGTTGGAGCGCCAGCAGGCCGGCAGCGCCGGGCTTGTTGTCGGCAATGATGGTTTGGCCGTTGGCCAGTTTCAGACTTTCCAGGGCCTGCTTGATGCCGCGGGCATACAGGTCAACCGAGCCGCCTGCTGCAACGCCAATCACATAGTTGATGTTCTGTGTGGGCTTCCACGTGGCCTGTGCGTGCGTGAGGCCGGGCCACAGGGCCGAGGCAGCGCCGCCGGCAAGCACGTTCAGAACATGGCGACGGTGGAGAGATGGGTGTGTCATGGTGATTCCTTGGTTTCATGCTGTGCCGTGGCGGGCAGGCGCACTGCGCCGTTTGCCGTCAGTTGCTGGATACGTGCTGCGTCCAGATGCAGGTCGTTGGCGAGAATGTCCAGCCCGTTTTCGCCCAGCGCAGGTCCGCTGTGACGAATCGTTCCTGGGGTGCCGGACAGTCGTGGCAATACACCCGTCTGTGTTGTGTGGCCCAGCGTGGGGTGGGGCACCTGCGCCAGCATGCCGCGTGCGGCAAAGTGCGGGTCGGCGTAAATGTCGGCAATGGTGTAGACCCGCGACGTCGGTACTTCACCCTGGCGCAGCAGTTCTTCCAATGGCGCTGCGTCAAAGTTGCGCGACCACGCGCTGATGATGGCGTCTATCGCCTTCATGTTGTCGGGTTTGCCACGCTGCTGAATGGTCTCGAAGCGCGGGTCGGTGAGCAATTCCGGCTGTTGCATGATGGCTACCAGTCGCTTCCAGGTCGGGTTGCTGTTGGCCGCAATCAACACCCAGCCGCCATCTCGGCTGGGGTACAGGCTGTTTGGAGCCATGGAGGGCAGATTCGCACCTTCGCGTTGCGGCACCAGGCCCAGTTTCTCGTAGGCCGGAACCACGGGCTCCATTTGGGAGAATGCCGCCTCGTACAAAGCCACGTCCACCACCTGGCCCCGTCCGGTGCGCGTTCTGGCATGGATGGCGGTCATGGCACCAAACGCCGCGTAGACGGATGACAGGTAGTCCGT
>JBPOIP010000010.1:0-3254 GCA_052034395.1 Pseudomonadota bacterium | reverse complement strand
TAGCGGCGGTAAGCGCAGTGATTTCATTATCAGCCATTTTATTATTCTCCTAAACTATCGTTGAAATTGGACCGCCGTATGGAGTGCCAACCGCGCCGCCTACGTTGTCCAGTACCTTGTCATCTTCTGTGAGTGTGAGGCCGTCGTACCTTGCACGCCCCGCCCCCAATACTGCAAACGCCTGAAATACCAGCCCGTCTGTGTTGCTAGATGCGTTAGAACCTGCGGCGTATAAGGCGGAGGCAAGCGCGGCGACTGTGCCTGTGATGTTGTCGCCGTTGTAAACGCGGACATCGGTTAGTTTGCCGTTGAATGAATTAGAGGTGGCGCTAATACGAAATGGAAAATTTTCGTTAGAGTAAATCGTTGTTGGTGCTACAAGTTCTGTAACAGTTCGAGAAACGCCATTTATATACATAACAGGATTATTAGACAGCGAGCTTTTGTCAAAATAAACCATGATGTGTGTCCATGTATTGTGTGGAATTATTGAAGTTTTTGCAGTCCAATGACCGCCACAAGAAAAGAAATCTATTTCCTGCGCTGCGGTTATATTCATTTCCTCGGCGTATATAGTGTTATGTCTGATATTAGTTATCGTCATTGCATTATTAATGTCAGCATACACCCACGCACTGTAAATATGTTTAGTCACAACGTCATCTGTAATCTGTGGGATTAAACCAAAGTCTACATAATCGCCAGAACCAAGCCCCGCAAACTCAATCTCAAGCATGTCGGCAATCGCTCTGTGTTCTTTTAGTACCCATGAGAAGTTGACGATAACCCCATCCGCGCCCGCTGAAACCGTGTATTCTACGCCCTGAACAAAATAATAATTTGCAATCTCGGTGACATCTTCAATGATTTTTACCACGTCGCCAACGTCCACATTCAGGAAGTACAGCATCATGGCATTGCTGCGGTTGGCGTACAAATTGACCTTATTCAATAACAAGGCAGGGTTTTTATATTTCTCTAGTATCTGTGATGAAATGGCGATACTTGTTATAAGGTCTTGCTGGTACGTCTGATTTATAGATAAATCGTTGTACCCATACGCCGCAACACTGGTCGAATCTTCCCGAATGTCAGTGATGGGATTGACCGATTCCACGATGTAAGAATAGATTTTCAGCGTGGTTAGATAGCCGTTGGTGCTCGAGCCATTAGTAACAACCACCTCCGCACCTGCTGCGCCGTAGGTATATGTCAGTGTGAAATCGGGTGTTAGTTCTGTTCCTGTGGCGTTTGAAACTGACCACGCTTGATGGGTAATTCCTGATAACTCAAACGCCGTTGTCGGGGCTGTAAAGCCGGAGTTGTAGCGGGATAATCCTTTGGTGCTTCGGTATTCGTCAATACAGGCGTTTAGGTATGTTGCGTTATTCTTGCCAATAGTCATAGCCGCCGATGACGCAAGGATAGCCGCCGAGGATGTCCATGTGTCTGTTTGTGTTCCATTCTTGAAGGCGCGGAATGTTGAGCCGTTGCGCGTTACTGCGTAATGTACCCATGTATTCGTTGCAATCGCGCCGAATGTTTTACCGTTGGCAATGTCCCATGATGCGCCTGTGGAGGTCATATAAATCAGCGCGTTTGTACCGTCTGACTGTCCGAGAATGAAAGGCACGAAGCCCGCGCCGCCTGTTCTGGATATAGCCGCCGCTCCTGCGGTAGCTGCGAAGCGATATTCCCACCATTCAATCGTGAAATCACCGCTCCCAAATTCGTAGTCTGTGGAGGATGTTTCAGAGTAAATATATGAACTTGACCCGTCCAAGAACGCCGAGCCGCTGCCTATCTTTTTTATATTGCCGACAATCTCACAGTTCCCGCCGTCCCATAAATGCCCCGCTTCATCGTAGACAAGTCGCCCATTCTTTTCACCGTCAAAGTGAAGCAAGACATGTTGGTAAGCATCTTCAAGCGGAGGCAATGCCGCTACAAGGCGTTTGGAACTGCCCTCAGTAAATTGGATGTTGAATGTTGTAGAACTATCCGCGCCAACATAGATAGGGGAGTCCAACTCGTAAAGTAATTCCTGAATTGAGCCAACCTTTGTGGGGTTTACCGTAGTTGATAGGCGGTTGTATATCGTTTCGCCGTATTCAACGTCAAGGCCGGACATTTCGTTATCAATAACAACGTCGGTTGTGGTGAAGTTTTCAAGCAGTAATTTATCGCCCGTTTCCTGCAACAAAAAGCCGCCATCTTCTTTTAGCAAAAAGCCTGGGGTTGTCAGTTCGTTGATGGTGGTAACTGGCGTACTCAGCGGGCGGGCATCGGAGGCTTCAAATCTTAGTGTCCCGTCTGCGGTCATATAAATATAACCAAACTCGGATGCGGCTAGTTTGTTGAACTCGGAATACGCCCGCGTTTTTAGCGTGGTGCTGTTGAACACGAGCGGGAAAGTATTTGTGCCTGTGTCAAAGTCTCGCGCCAGCGGTTGAATGGGCATTGCATCCACGATGGTGGTTAGTGCCTCGTCAGCGCGTTTTAGTTCTTGAATGGCAGGATTGCGGAGAGGGTACTTTGCGGCGTGGTCAAGCCAATCAACACAAGTTACATAAGCCTTACGATCACTAAGTGAGCCTGCGTCAATCCTGATTTTATCCACATATCCATAAAACTTGACGTAAGTAAGTTCTAAAAACGTAAATACAACCTTTACTTTTGTTCCCTTATCCCACCCACTGACAGCGGCAGAACCGCCTGGAATATATTTACCTGTGTTATTTTTCAGCGTGAATGATAATTGCCCAATATCCGCAAGGTTATCAAGCGGTTTATTGGAACGCATGCCACCCGAGCAATTAAGCCCAAACATTACATCGCTTGTAACATCTGTCCAAACGGAATCTAGTTCAAAATATATCTGCCATTGTAAAGCGTCTGTCATTGTCGCATCCTTAACATTGCGCCCTCAAATAATTGTGCCAGCCGTTCTTCGCTCAGGCGGTTGCGTTCAATCGCGGCAATTACATCCTCGTTACCAGACTTCCCGCGTGGTGTAATCTTGATACCTTCCCCGCCGCTGGCAGTATCCCCGCCTCCGAGACTAAAGCCCTCAGTGCCATAATGCGAAGGAATCACAAAGTTCCCGCCTGTTGCGTGTCCGTTGGGTGTGTATCCCTTTTCGCCTGCAAGTTGGGCAGTGAGTGCCGCCTGCCCTGCCTCGCTGTAATTTGTATGGACATTGATATTGATATCAATATTCCGCTCCATCGCGTCCACTTGTCGCTGTATGGCTG
>JBPOIP010000072.1:0-8815 GCA_052034395.1 Pseudomonadota bacterium | reverse complement strand
TCGGCATGCCCGCCGCCGCCATGAAAGGCCAGCACCAGCGGCACCGCCTGGTTGGCAGACAACCGCGCGGGCACGTACAGCAGGTAGCGCCGCTGCAGGCCACCATGTTCGAGTACATATTCCTGCAAGTTGGCGGAACTTGGGGTGTCGCGTTGGGCGACGCGCTCGGCCATGCGTTCCTGCAGGCGTTCGCGCAGGGTTTGGGCTTGCAGCGGGCTGCCCAACAGCAGCGCGCCCAGCAGGGCCAGAACGGGGGCGCGGTATCGGATGGGGTTCGGGTGGCTGCGCATGGGGTGGCTTTCAACGGGTTGCTGCCGTGCGTGGGGTAGCACGCGCTTGGGTGGTGTGTTTGTAGCCGATGCTGTAGGGCCATGGTTTGAACCGCTTGTAAAGCGTGGCAACACGGCGTAAACGCGCGCTGCCTGTGGCACCATTGCCGCATGCCCGCCGACCCCACCCTCCATGCCCTGACCCTGGCCCTGCGTGCCTTTGCGCAGGAACGCGATTGGGCGCAATTCCACGCCCCCAAGAACCTGGCCTGCGCCCTCTCGGTCGAAGCCGCCGAACTGCTGGAACACTTTCAGTGGCTCACCGAAGACCAAAGCCGCAACCTGGCCGAAGCCCAGCGCGCCCAGGTAGCCACCGAGGCGGCCGATGTCCTGTTGTACCTGCTGCAACTGTGCGACCAGCTCGGCATCGACCTGGCCGCCGCAGCGCAGGCCAAGCTGCAGGCCAACGCCCAGAAATACCCGGTGGACAAAGCCCGGGGGCGCAGTGCGAAGTACACGGATTTGTAGAGAATATGCTATTACATTCATAGCTGCTTACGCATATTCCACGCGGGCTAGTGGCCATTTTTGCATGCAAACTAGAATGAAGGTCTTAACGGGGGGCAAAGCATGACGCCAGAGCAAAAAGCCAGAGTCAGCATCGATGCACTGCTTGTGCAAGCCGGTTGGCACGTCTGCAATGTGGCGGATGCCAACATCCACGCCGGAACTGGTGAAGTCAAGGGCGTGGCCATCCGCGAATTCCCGCTCAACAACGGCTTTGGCTTCGCCGACTACCTGCTCTATGTGAATGGCAAGGCCTGCGGCGTGATCGAAGCCAAAAAAGAAGGCGCCACCTTGACTGGCGTGGAGTTGCAAAGCAGCCGCTACGCCCAAGGCCTGCCCACCAGTCTGCCAGCCTGGCGCCGCCCACTGCCCTTTGTTTGGGAAAGCACCGGCATCGAGACCCATTTCACCAACGGCCTGGACCCCGAACCGCGCGCCAGAGCCGTGTTTGCCTTCTTCCGCCCCGAGCTGCTGGTGCAATGGTTGGCCTATTTGCCAAGTTCTTCCAGTTCGCCTGCAAACGGAACCGTCGCGCAAGAAGCCGCAGGCACCTCCAGCGCAACATTTCTTGCCCGCATGCGCAACATGCCCAAGCTTGTCACCGAGTGGGGCAGCGGCGGCGCGCACTATTCCCTGTGGCCCGCCCAAATCAGCGCTATCACCAATTTAGAGAAAAGCCTGGCCGCCAACAAGCCCAAGGCCCTGATCCAGATGGCCACCGGCAGCGGCAAAACGTTCACCAGCATTGGCTTCATCTACCGCCTCATCAAGTTTGGCGGCGCCCGGCGCGTGCTGTTTTTGGTAGACCGGGGCAACCTGGCCCGCCAGACCAAGAAAGAGTTTGACGCCTACGCCAGCCCCTACAACAACTACAAGTTTGGCGAGGAATACATCGTCCAGCACCTGCAGGGCAATCAGCTCGACACCAGCGCCCGCGTGGTCATCTGCACCATTCAGCGCATGTTCAGCATGCTCAAGGGGCGCGAGCTGGCCGAAGAGGCCGACGAAGAATCCACCGAGAAGATTGAGACGCTCTTCAAAGACCCCGAGCCCATTGGCTACAACCCGGACATCCCCATTGAGAGCTTTGACATTGTGGTCACCGACGAGGCCCACCGCAGCATCTACAACCTGTGGCGCCAGGTGCTGGAATACTTTGACGCGTATTTGATCGGCCTGACCGCCACGCCCAACAAACAGACCTTTGGCTTCTTCAACCAAAACCTGGTCATGGAATACGGCCACGCCCAGGCCGTGGCCGATGGCGTGAACGTCAACTACGACGTGTACCGCATCAAGACCGAGGTGAGCGAGCAGGGCGCCAAGGTGGACAAAGGCTTCTGGCTGGAAACGCAAGACAAAGCCACCCGCCGCAAAACCGCCTGGCAGCTGGACGACGACTTTGAATACCAGCCCGAAGAGCTGGACCGCGCCGTGCAAACGCCCGACCAGATCCGCACGGTGGTGCGCACCCTGCGCGACCGCTGGCAGGCGGACATGTTCCCCGCCCGCACCGAGCTGCCCAAGACCCTGATCTTTGCCAAAGACGACAACCACGCCGAAAAGATTGTGGAGATATTGCGTGAAGAGTTTGGCCGTGGCAACGAGTTCGCGCAGAAGATCACCTACCGCAGCGCCCAAGGCGGCGGCACCAGCCCCGAGCAGCTGATCAAAGACTTCCGCACCGGCTACTACCCCCGCGTGGCGGTCACGGTGGACATGATCGCCACCGGCACCGACATCAAGCCCGTGGAAATCGTCGTCTTCATGCGCTCGGTCAAAAGCCGCAGTTTCTTTGAGCAGATGAAAGGCCGTGGCGTGCGCGTGTGCAACCCCACGGACCTGGCCGCCGTCAACCCCGGCGAACACGTCAAAAAAGACCACTTCGTCATCGTCGATTGCGTGGGCGTGTGCGAGCGCGACAAAACCGACAGCCGACCCATGGACACCAAAAAGAGCGAGTCATTCGAAAAGCTCTTGCAAACAGTAAGTCTCGGCAGCGTTCAAGACGAAGTGCTCAGCAGCATCGCCGCCCGCCTCGCCCGGCTGGACAAAGACGCCAGCGACGCCGACCGCGCCAAAGTGGTGGAGCTGAGCGGCGGCAAAACCTTGCGCGACCTGGCGCGCGGCATTGTGGAAGCACTGAACATCGACGCCACCCAAGACATGCCGCCCGCCGAGGCAGACCAACGCCTGAGGGAAGCAACCAAGCCATTCGCCTCACCAACCTTGCGTGAGCAGCTATTAAAAATGAAGCAAAAGGCAGACTTGGTGATCGACGTTGTCACCCAAGACAGCCTGTTGCACGCCGGTTTTAGCGAAGGCAGCGACAGGGCCGCTGCGCTGGTGCAAAGCTTTGAAGACTTCATCGCCCAGCACAAAGACGAAATCACCGCCCTGCAAATCTTGTACAGCAGGCCCACGCGCGCGCCGCTCAAGTTTGAAGATGTGAAAGCCTTGGCCGATGCCCTGCACGCCCCGCCGCTCAATATTGACGAAGGCGCCCTGTGGCAGGCATACGCCACCCTGCGCAAAGACAAGGTCAAAGGCGCCACGCAGCGCCGCCTGCTCACCGACCTAGTCAGCCTGGTGCGCTTTGCCATGCAGCAGACCAACGAACTGGTGCCCTACCCCGAGCGCGTGCAGGCCAACTTCAAAGCATGGCTGGCGCAGCATCAGCAGACAGATACAAACAAGTTCACCCAAGAACAACAACACTGGCTAGAAATGATCCGCGACCACATCGCCGCCAACCTTGGCATAGAAATAGACGACTTTGAATACGCCCCCTTCAACGCCCAAGGTGGCCTGGGCAAAGTGCACCAGCTCTTTGGCGCGGAACTGCCCAAGGTGATTGAGGAATTGAATCGGGAGTTGGCGGCGTGACGGTGCAGGTTGAAGCATGGCGGCAAACGACATTGCGTGAGGTCGTCAGCAAACTCGTTGATGGCTCGCACAATCCGCCGTCCAAGCAAGAACACGGGTTCCCAATGCTCAGTGCTCGAAACGTTGAAGACGGACGAATCGTATTTGATTCCTACCGGTACATCGAAGAAGCTGCTTTCAAGCAAGAGAACAACCGCACTCGAATCACGCCCGGTGATGTGTTGCTCACGATTGTTGGCACCATCGGTCGAGCAGCAGTGGTGCCTGAAGGCCTGGCGCCATTTGCGCTTCAACGCAGTGTTGCTGTTTTGTCTCCAAGGCCAGAACTTCTGTCCAAGTTCCTTTGTTATCAGCTCCAGTCACCCGCAGTTCAACGGTACTTTGAAGAGAACGCACGGGGTACGGCACAAAAGGGCGTCTATCTCAAGACGCTTGGAATGACGCCAGTCGTATTGCCGCCGATTGCGACGCAGATCGAAATCGTCGCCGAACTCGAAAAACAGTTCTCCCGCCTCGACGATGCCGTTGCCAACCTCCAGCGCGTCAAAGCCAACCTCAAACGCTATAAAGCCTCCGTCCTCAAAGCCGCTGTCGAAGGCCGCCTCGTAGAAACCGAAGGCGGGTGGCGGCAGTCAACACTTGGCGGCGAGGGTGCGATCATCGGTGGCCTGACCAAGAATCAGAAGCGCAACGATTTGCCTTTGAAGTTGCCCTATCTGCGCGTGGCCAATGTTTACGCCAACGAATTGCGATTGGACGAGATCGAGTACATCGGTGTTTCTGAAAGGGAACTGGAAAAACTTTTGGTGCGCAAAGGCGATTTGCTTGTTGTCGAAGGTAACGGCAGTCCAGACCAGATTGGGCGGGTGGCGCTATGGAACGATGCAATTCCGAATTGCGTTCACCAAAATCACCTGATCAAAGCCCGCTTCGGGGAAACTGTATTGCCGGAATGGGCATTGATTTGGATGCTGTCACCGGTTGGTAGACATGAGATCGAGCAAGTCTCGGCGTCCACTTCCGGGTTGCACACATTGAGCGTCGGAAAAGTTTCGCGACTTCCGATAGGCGTTCCGACGCTAAAAGAGCAGACCTGCATCGTCGCCGAAGTCGATCGCCACCTGTCCATCATCCGAGAAGTCGAAGCGGAGGTCGACACCAACCTTCAGCGCGCGCAGGCGCTGCGGCAATCAGTTCTCCAGAAGTCGTTTCAGCCACGCGCGTCGTGAAAGGTTGCACATGATTGATATGGCGGAATATTGGCCAGAGTCCATGCGTCATTTGGCAGAACCATATGACGATGCAGTGGCTGAATACGTTGTGATTGCAGAGATAAATGAGAGCGACGTCAATGGTTACAAAGGGGCCAAGCACGTTTGCACTGCGCTGATCCCATTAGATGTAGTCGATGACGTCATGACGTCTCATGGTGGCATTGGATGGGAGGTGCGCTCTTGGGGGCCGATGCCCTGCGTTGATGAAGGCCAAATTTACGACACCCGATTCTGGATAGACGGACGCAAGGGCCGGAATGAGAAGTTTCAGACCGTCATCAATTCCTGGAAGCGGCACGACCGCGAGGTTGTTCTTCCTGACAACGTCATGTTAATGACATACGGGCTGGTCCCTCGATATCTCGTAGACGGCACTGTCTGCTGGGACGATCCGCAAGGCCCTGTCTACGATGTGATTCGCGCTCGGTCTCATGTCAACTACAACCAGAAGTTGCAACAGCCCTTGGTGTACTTGACGATGCGCCGGGATTATCTGGAGGATTACTGTTCTTTGAAGGGTTGTGCGGCGGTCGCTGTGTACTACGAAGAGCGGTCTTCCTTAGAAGATAAATCTTTTGATGAAGTATTAGCGGGCAGTGAAGGGAATCAATTCGATTTGCCTGGGCGGCTACTTGGCATGGGGCTTTTGAAGGACAAATATCATGCCGGTGCGCCGCAGTTCGCACGTGTGTGGGGTTCATCACTCATCTTGAAGCCGAAAGGGCGTCCGATTTCGGATGCAATAGACCCGGCGCTGGAATGGCCAGGTCACCCTGGGCCAATGAATCTCCAACGCGCATCGAAAGATTGGCTTTACGGGTATGTCTCGGATGCTGTTTTGACTGAGTATGAGGCACGCCCGGAGTACAACTTGCATCCTGAGTCAGGTGGCGTTAGCTACGGGGGTTGGTGGGGTACGAGCCGCACGGATCGTATTGGGCGAGAGCACATACGAGTGGAACTGAAAAAATTGTACGAGGGATGCCCGCCCGCCGTCATCTCGCATTGGCACCGGCACGCCGTACTTGAGTCTTTAGCTGAGAAGGATAGGGCCAAGAACGGCAATCAAAACGTCGCCCAGCGTGCGAAGGCTATTGCTTTCGGCTACTTACGTTTGACGCAAGCACTTTGCCAATTGTCGGACTGGCTTGGAGCGGGTTTCACGCAAGAGGAAATTGGTTCGCTTAGCGCCGACGATGTGAACTATCGAGGGTGGTGGTCTCCAGAGGTATTTGGCGCCACCACCGGCGTGATTCGGATGAACGCGACGCAGGATCAATTCTTGGCGCGTTCGGTAATTCTGTTCAAAGTGTTGGAGCAACTTAAGCCAGCGCCATTGCGGAATTTAGTGCTAAAGCTGGGTGTTCCACGCGATCAAGTGAAAGACTTCGGTGCGCTGAAGCTGGTAGGTACGCTGCTTCAACTCTGTGTTTTAGCCAGGGAGCATGGCTACGATATTGGGAAAGATGCTGCGGCAATCGCTGCGATTTGGGACACCAAGATACTGCTTCCAGAAATGAATCGAATCTTTGCGCTAAATGGACTGCGAGTATTGGCCACCCACGCTGCTGGAGCGGAAAAGGATAAGAAGCTCGCTGATGGCGCTATGGTTTTCGGTATTGATGTTGCGAGCACTATTACTGGATGGGGTTTGGCTATGGATGCAATGTATGACGGGTTGGCTGCGGACCTGAATGCGGTAGCTGCGATATTGGAGGCTGTTGAATGAGGTTTGACGGTAGACACAAGAGAGGATGCCCAAGACTTAATGCTCGCCCCGTTTACACAAAATTCGGGACACCCTCACGCCTGGACCACCACCGCCATACCCTTTACTCTTATCACACGCGAATCCGGAAAATTGCATAAATCCCATACAAATCAATTACTTGCTATCACATGAACACCGCCGACCTCACCGCCCTGCTAGACCGCCTGCGCGCCGAGCCGCGTGAATCGGAGTGGCTGGAATTCAAGGCCAACCGCTACGAGCCACAGGCCATTGGCGAATACCTGTCTGCGCTGGCCAATTCGGCTTGCCTGCTGGGCAAGCCGCGTGGCTACTTGGTGTTTGGCATTGAAGATGGTACCCATGCAGTGGTGGGCACCAGTTTTGACCCGCAGGCTTCAGCTGGGCAGGGCAACCAGTTGCTGCCGCTGTGGCTGGCGTTGGGCTTGAAGCCCAAGCTGGGATTTGAGATCCACTCCTGCCAGTACCATGGTCAGCGCGTGGTGGTGTTTGAGGTGCCACCCGCGTTTGACCGGCCCGTGGAGTTTTACGGCAAGCCCTTTGTGCGCAATGGCAGCAGCAAAACGGCATTGGCCGGTTACCCGGACAAAGAGCGCGCCATCTGGACGCGCCGTGTGGACTGGAGTGCGCAGGTGTGCGAACAGGCCACACTCGCGGATCTGGACCCATTGGCCATTGCCGAAGCGCGCCGCCAGTTCGCGGAAAAGAACAAGACCAAGCCCGACCGATTGGCAGAGCTGGCCGAGTGGGACGACGCCACGTTTCTGAACAAGGCCAAGCTGACGGTGCGTGGCTCTGTTACCCATGCGGCGCTGCTCTTGCTTGGGCGTGAAGAATCGACGTCACTGCTAGCCCCTGCGGTGGCGCGCATCAGCTGGATTTTGAAGAACGAGCGCAACGAGGAGTTGGACTACGAACACTTCGGCCCGCCCGTGCTGCTGAACGTGAACAAGCTGCTGGCCCGCATCCGCAACCTGACGGTGCGCGAGTTGCCGGACGGTACGCTGTTTCCGGTGGAGCTGACGCAGTACGACCCTTGGGTGATTCGGGAGGCCCTGCACAACTGCATTGCCCACCAGGACTATGGTTTGCGCGGCCGCATTCAGGTGGTGGAGACACCGCAGGCGCTGCTGCTGACCAATGTGGGCGGCTTTTTGCCCGGGCGGGTCGAGGCTGTGATTGACCAAGACGCGCCGCTGGAAATCTACCGCAACCCGTATTTGGCCGAAGCCATGGTGAGCCTGAACATGATCGACACCCAGGGTGGTGGCATCAAGCGCATGTTCCAGACGCAGCGGCGACGCTTCTTTCCCATGCCTGATTACGACCTGACCCAGCCCGAGCGGGTGATGGTGACGCTGCGCGGGCGCATTTTGGATGTGCGCTACACCCGGCTGCTGATGGCGCAGGGTGAGCTGGACTTGGGCACCATCATGTTGTTGGACAAGGTGCAAAAGGGCCAGCGCATTGACGCTGACGAGGCCAAGCGACTGAAAGCTGCCAAGCTGGTGGAGGGGCGTTATCCGAACTTGTTGGTCGCGGGCAGCGTGGCGGCGACGACCGGTGACAAAGCACAGCACATCCGTAATCGTGGGTTTGATAACCGCTACTACCGTGACTTGATTGTGGATTTGGTGCGTGCGCATCAGCCGGTGTCGCGGGAGGACATCGATAAGCTGTTGTTGACGAAGTTGCCAGATGTGCTGACGGCGGATCAGAAGACCAATCGGGTACACAACCTCCTCGTTTCACTGTCAGGTAAACGCATCCGCAACGCCGGCACCCGCCAGGATTCGCGGTGGGTATTGATAGATTCTTTGATTTCCGATCCAGTTATCAAAGGCAGAGATTAAGTTATCTTTGATTCCCTATATAAATCAAGCACTTACGCTTTGCTAGTTGGCGCAGTTGACCTTTGATAAGCAAAGCCATGCAAACCCCATTCTCCCTCCGCATCTTCGTCGCCGACGGCGACCCCGACGGCCTGCGCATCGTCGACAAGTCCAACTGGATCGGCAAGGCGCTGGTGTTCCCGCGTGCGCTGCTGCCGCAGGTCAAGGCCCGGCCCG
>JBPOIP010000070.1:0-4359 GCA_052034395.1 Pseudomonadota bacterium | reverse complement strand
GCGAGTGCGGTCCCGTACAGGGTAAGAAGCAAAGCGGTGTCTCGTGCCGGCACGCGGCTGTACGCTGCCGTCGCCTTGATCAGGTGCTCGATCTGCTTGTCTTCGATGACTGGTGGTTTTGCCATTCAGCGTTTATGCCATACCGGATTGGTCGAATTACATAGGGACTAGCAGGGAAAACAGGGTGAAACACCGCTGCAGGCCGCATGCCTACTGCTCATAGAGGAAAGTTGCACGATTCGTACATCCAAAAAAATACCCTTCACTGGATGACCAGGAGGGGTATTTGGTTTTTGATGATCGACTACTCAGTGGTAGTCACTTTCTCTTTGGTGCCGTATGGCGCCGATGTGGACTCGACCAGCGGATCTGATTTCGAACAAAACGACATAGCCGGTTGCTCCAAAAGGAACAATCAACTCACGGGCGAAGGGACCTACATCTGCTTTGCGGCAGCTAAACGGGCTGATGGCCAGGAATTGGCACCCTTGGCGTATCGCTTCAATCGCTTTCGTTGGGATATCAAGATCGCCAGTCGGACTGTTCAGTTCACGCTCAAAGGCGAAGTCAAACAGCCTTTCGAGATCCTCTTCGGCCTCGCGGCTGAAAACGACCTGGTATTTCACTGTCGATGCTGCCTTTGGCGCTCTCTTGCTGCAGCCACTTTTGCTTCCAGCTTGGCAATAACCGTCTCAGCCGGAATCCAGTCACCATCCGCTTCAGAGCGCGCTATTGCTGCTAATCCGCGTCGGACAAATTCAGATTGATCACGGCGGCGAGTCACCTCAGTCCGAACTGCGTTTTCGACAAGCGCCGCCATGGTTTCGCCATCACCAAGCGACTGTTCAATCTCCTGGCGAAATGCAGACTCGATGCGAATTGGTGGGATAGTTGCTGTTTTCATATTTGAACTGTATCGCGTTTGCGATACCGGGTCAATTTCCAGGTTCAGGCTTTTTCGTTTTTCTGGATTTCGATGCCTTGGTCGCCAAGAGTTCACGTGCCCAAGCCAGGGCTCCGTGCTTCTCCCAGAATGGCCGCATTTCCTGCACATACAGCCAGGCCTCGTACTTACCGCCAATTGCAACGCCGTAGCCGTTGTCTGCCTTCACCGGCTTGGGTGCGACGTCCAACAGCATCTTGACCGCAGCGGGATAGTCATTCGCAGCTTGCTTCAAGTTGTGCGCCAGCCCGCTGTTTTGCTTCAGCACCCAGGCTGCCAACAGAGCGTTAAGCGCCAGCGTCGGTTGCATATCGTCGGGGTAGCGATCCTTGAGTGCCAAGGCGTCTTCCCACCTTTCAAACCGAACAAAGGCGCAGGACAAATCCGACCGCAATCCGTGGTTGTCATTGGGATTGAGCCCAAACACGAGCCAATGCGCCAATTCCATGAAGCGCTGTGCTTTGCCGGGGTGCTCGGCGCCTGCTGCCTTGCAGATATAGGCCAGATGCACGATGGGGCGCAAGGCCGGCCGGTGATTCAGGAATCCCCAGGGACACTGCAGTGGTTGAACGGAAGAAGTCTCCAGCGTGATTCGCAGCTGTTCAACTGCCCGTTCAGCCATAGGGACCAGCAGCCGTTCTTCGACACCAGCGAGCACGATGGTGTCCACGGCCAGTACCAGATCGTCCAGTACGTCGAAGCTGAACCACAGGCTGGGGTGCTTCTGCAGCAGGTCCAGCCAAGCATCCGCGCTGTCCCATACAGCATCGTTGTCGTTTTGCAGCCAGGTCATATCCGGCTTTGCCTGGTGGAAAGTCTTCCTCCAAAGGGATTCGAGCTTGGATAGATCCTTGTCCGGCACCAAATCACCTGCAATGTGGGGAGCCGATTGCCCGCTCTCTCCATCCACGACCAATTCGAATTGGTGGCGTACGGTAGGTGCGGGTGCCGTGCGAAACAGCTCAGTGATGCGCTGCAGGTGTGGGTTGCTTTGCATCGCAATGCCCATCAGGCCGGCATGCGGGTCCTTGGCCAGCGCGCGCAAGCGTTCGATCGCTGTCTCCAGGTGGGGGTCGCGTTGTTTCGCCAGAAATGCCGCCCACCACTGGGCACGCACCTGTGCCTCACCGGAGCGCCCTTCGCTGAGCAAGGTTGTTACTTCCAGAAAGCTTAGGGCCGGATCGTTCGGATTGAGATCTCTGGCTTCCTTGAAGGCGCGCCAGGCAGCAGGGTAGTTGCCCTTGTCAGTCAACATGCTGGTACGGCGCTGCAGCGCTTCGCTGCGCAGGATACGGTCACCGCGGGTCAGGACTGTATTAATCAACTTTTCCCGTTTGGACCGTTTCCCCATTTCCAGCCAGATATCCATGAGCAGGTTAAACACGGGTGCCAATCGCTCGGTCAGCGGCCCATCGCCGCCAAAGTAGGGCTCCAACAAGGCAATGGACCGTGCCAGTTCGCCTTCGTCCTGCCACTGTTCGGCGGTGTTGGCCACTGCATCCACCGACGCTTTGCCCGCGGACACTTCCGCCAAGCGTGATTTAGGATAGGCGTCCAGGACATAGCGCAAGTGATTCATCTGGCCGAACAGGGGCGGCATTGAGACACTGCCGCAACAGTGTTTGAACTTGGCGCCGGAACCACAATCGCAGGGGTCGTTGCGGCCGATTCTGGCGGGCCCTGGTGCGACCAGGCTGCGCGCTGGAATCGGTAGGTCTGCATACAGGCTCTTGGCGGCCATGCGCAGAAACCGTCGAATTTCTTCGGGGTCATCCGGAATCTGACTGATGAGGGCTGGGAATACCGTGGGCGCGGACAAACGGAACCAGTCAATGAACGCTTGCGGCGAAACATCTGACATCGCCTGGCGCCCGGCAAGTTTCAGAAAACAGTCGAGTTGCTCTTCAAAATCGGGCGGCAGCGTAAGCACAAAATCTCCAAAAATACATCAGAGTTGATCATACGGTTTGGGAACACACGGTCCTGAAGGCGTCAGTCGGGTCGCTGCCAGCGTTGGCATCACCAACGCGTGCATCGGTCACGGCGTTGGGACTTAGGGAGAGGGACTTGTTGCCCGCCGTGCAAACGCATGGGAGCCCAGGAAGCCGAGCGATATGTCGTAACATCTTTGGCATGCAAATCGACCTGGATCCCGATGCGCTGCGTAGCAGCATGACCATGTGGCGCGACAGCGTGGATCTGAAATTGCCCATGCTGGACGAGTTCAAGGTTCATTTCATGAACCGGCGGCAGTCGATACTCGGCAACTTCGTCAACACATCGAACGCCTGGCTAATGCTTCTGCGCAGTTGCAAGGCCACCGATGGCGGCCAGAACGCATTCGCCGGCATTGTCTCCGAAGTGAAGGACTTCCATGATTGGGCGCAGGCCGAGTTGCAGGCACTGCAGACCCTGGGCAGTCAGGCGTCCTTGACGGACCAGGTGCAAGGTTTTCTGAAAAAGCCCAAGGATGAGGACTAGCGCATTGCGCCTTGCCTTCTACGAGCATCCATTTGCGGCTTGATCACCAACCTGGAGTCCACGACCCGGTCATTCTGATGATCGGCCGCTCTGCAGTTGAGCAGCGCGATGTGGCTGCAGTCCTGGGTCAGCTCAGATTGCTGGGCGCCACCCGGGAGGACTGTTGGCTGTACCGCGGCCAGCTCTCCATTGCGTTCGATGGCTACGAGTCCGATCCGCGCGAACTGATTGAGGTCCCCGAGGTTCGGTCCTTCGTAGCCACCCTGCATACGGCATGGCCTTGCTGGGCCTTCTTCCTCAACCAGTTGGACCACTCCATCAACCTTTGGGCCGCTTGCCTTTGCGGGGACGTGTTTCCAGGCGGTGGCCAGGTTCAGATTGATGTGCAAAAGCTCCGAGAGTTGCTGATTCAAGGGTTTGCAGGGATGAACGAACTTTTCATGAAACACGACTTTCCGGAAAAGGATCTGTTCATCCAGAGTGAAGGGCTTGCCAGGATGATCCAGGAGATCGGGCCGGTTGGCTGAAACGGCCCCCGTAAAATTGGTGCATGTCCCGAGCACCCACTAAATCCACCGTCCTCGACGACGGCCTCCACTACAAGGCCAAGGTTTCAGGCTCCCCTTTTGGTTCGACTTCATTCGGTGGCACGGCAACCATGTCGTGCTTTCTCTGTGGAAAGCACCGCAATCGCAATTTGCTGGGTAAGCGAAACCTCTTTGGCAAGTCTCAGTCCGTTTGCGCACCATCGTGCAAAGAGGTTGAGGCCGGAATTGCCGCTGGTACTTCCCCGATGTCCTGATGGACCTCCCGATATTTTCCGAGTCGCTGGAGGATTCGGCGCCAGCCAACCTGCCGCTGGAGTTGGCCGCCCATTTGCCGACAGCCCAAGCAGCGGCCGCCAGGAACCTTGAGGCAGCCAAGGCGCGATATGG
>JBPOIP010000083.1:0-34778 GCA_052034395.1 Pseudomonadota bacterium | reverse complement strand
AAAACAGCATCTTTTTCCAAAATGCCCTGGGGCGCGACAAAAACCGAACTATCGGAATCCTCCGGAATTTTGTCCTTGAAACTCAGCCGAACGGTATCTCGCAGAAACAGTTCAGTAGCATCAAAAGCCCGGGCAGTCCAATATCCGGCAGGGGCGTTGAAGCTCGCCAAAAGAACCAGGGAAGAGCCTGCCGCGAGCGCCATGGAAACAAGAATAACAAAGAGCCACCGCCCCGGTGGCAGCAAGTGCATCACGCGGTACAGAGCCGTATCAGGTTTCATGGTCAAGCGCTTTCGACTGCGCATGGCAGAAGTAAATGACCCTGCGCTGTGCGGCCGCCAAACCGGTCACTTTTATTGCAGCAGATCGGCTGGTTGGCGACACACCTGAATCCCTTTCAACGAAAAGCCACTGCTCTGACCCGGGAAGATGCGCAGCCGGGTCAATCCGGCTCCAATCGATGTCAACGGGGTCTTGACCGCATGCACAGCATCATCACCGGGAACAGCCAGCGCAAGCCGACGCGTGGCGTTCCCGGCGCCCGGCCCCTCCAGCACCATCGTCTTGGATCCCGCATTGATTGTGTTCAGCACCAAATACTCCATCTTGTCGAGCGGACGGTCAAAGGAGATCTCGACGAAATCCGTGTCACTGACAGCCCCAGTGCTGATTTCTGAACCCTTCCAGTTAGCAGCATTCGCCCCCAGCCCCAAATTTGTCAGTTTTGTCGGGACCGCTGCAGGCTTGCACTCGGTTTGCACCAGTGCTGACACGCGCAGCAACCAGTCGGTATTGTCTATTTGGTAGCGGGCATCCCTGTACTTGTAGTCGGGTGGGGCACGCATATCGCGCTCGGGCATCTCCCAGATCAGCATCCGTGGTGGTTTGGACTGAAAGGCATCGCTTCGAAGATAGGACTCCATGCCCACCCATGAGCCTTGATCGGTACCCACGCCGATACTGAATACATCACGCTGCAAGGTGTAGCGCAAGGCATCGGCAAACCCTGTCCAGTCATGTGAAAAACCGCTGCCGTTCAGCGCGATACCACTCCATTGGCGCCGCCCCGTTGGGTCCATCCTGGGGGGCTGCACCCGGGTAACGGTAACTGGTGCCACCTGCTCCGGAACAAAACTGGTGGTATTTGCCGGCAGAAACTGAATCAGATCTCGCGCTTTGGACAGGCGTTTGCGCGTTCCGACAACCACCTTGAACTCCTCTTCGGGCGTGGCATCCAATGCCTTCTTCAGATCCGGAGTTTCCAGAATGGCCGACTTGACGGTTTCAGCCGCCGACAGTACGCCGGTTGGCGACCAGTTCTGATCCAGCCGGAAAAACAGTGGTGTATCACTGGTGCGCTTGGCACTGTTGAGGAAGCCCGTATGGATATCCAGAACGTGCACGCCACCATTTCGCAGCGCTTTGGTCATGCGCTCGTTGTTGCTGGCCATGTAGTCATTCATCCGGAAATCATCCGGCAGATACTCGGCATAAATGCGCATCTTCAGCGGCACCATCGCAACCCCCATGGCAATATGGTTGGCCGCAAGCACCTTGTTAAAGCGCTGAATGAGGTCCATGGTGATGTTGGTCTTCGCCGCGTCAGAGGCGTCGGTCACTTCATGGCGATAGAAAAGCCACTCATTCTTTCCCAGAATTCCAGGTGCGACGTCGGCGGCGTGCACGCCCGTCACAGCGATGGTGTTTCCGAGCATGATGCCCAGCATCCAGCGTTGAAATTTCATAGCAGCCCTTCCCATGCAATGCGACACCAACTCCTGCGCTGCACAGATATTGCCTGCGCTTTAGTCCTCAAACGTGGCGCGGAAGAAATAGTTTCCGGGATCAAGGGTGTCAAAAACAATGCCTGCCCGATAGTCATCAATCTTGGTAACCAGCGGTGCGACGCCATCAATCTTGGTCGACTGCACCTTCGGCAGTTTTCCTTTGAGCGGCAGCATCAAAATCAGGCTGCCTCCCCGAACCGGTTTGTCGCCAACAACGGTGACAGCAAACTCCAGGCGCTTGCCGGTGAACTGAGGCGTCATTCGGAATCGCTCCCGGTCTCTCCACCACTCGGCAACCTTGCCTGTCGAGGTTTGCCACAAGGGTCGTCCCATGGTCTTCAGGTGGGCGAGCAATCCGGGAAGCGCTTGGGGCAGCGGACTGTCGGGACCGAAACTCTGGCTGTGAACACTCAGAAGGCCCAATGACCCGGTAGAGAAAGCCTGATCGGCATCATCAATCAGGGCCTTGGTGGTTTCCTCCGGCGTCAACCGTTCCCAATGCAAATTGATGTCGTCGCGCTGGGTTCTGGGCAGCACGATCAGCGAGTCCTGTGGCTTCACATCGTCCATTGGCACAAAGATGGGCAGGCGGCCCTCTGTACGGTTCGGGTCTGCCACGTGGTAGCGAACGCCTGACGCCCACAACAAGCGCTCGGTGGTTTCATCGTAACCTTCAGTTGGTGCCCGGAACCCGGTAATTTCTGCCGTGTTTCGAATCACAGACCCCATTTCGGCACGCATGACACCTAAGCGCTTGGTTTGAACCGCCTCCGATTGGCCCTTGAAACTGGTGTGCTCATCGCCGTGGTAGCCAATCTCGGAGCCTTTCGCCAGGGTTTTGAGGACGTCCGGAAACAACTTGCCAACCGAGGTCAAAACGAAAAAAGTGGTCGGATAGTCGGCGGAGCGCATCATGTCCGCAAACGTCGTGGCGTTGGCGAAACCCTGCTCGGTGTCCATTTCAATGACCTGCGCTGCCCGCTTGCCGTTTGGCCATGCCGCGCGCACCATCATAGGCTCGCGCTGAAGCCATCTCATCGTGTCATCGAGCAACGGAAAAACGGTCAGTGGACGGGGCTCCCAGGCAGATTCTGCAAACGCAAAATAGACGACACGTCCGGCGGTTGGCGACTTCTCTGCAAAAATGATGGCGCCTTCATCACGCCTTGCATCCTCGGTGATACGTCCCCAGTTCATAAACGTGCCGGCGACTGCGTTGCCTTTGAAACGTAGCAAAGATTCGGGTGTCTTGGTCAGCAGAATGCGCTGGCCTGCCGGCAGGGAGTGCGTCAGAGGCGTCTCTCCTTTGAGTATCAGATGGCTAGCCTCTGAGTCAGGGTCCTCATCATCTGCCTTGTATGCGCCCAGGTCCGCCAGAAACTTCCAGCCTTCCCAGGTACCGGCTGCGTTTCGCGAACCGGTTGCCCAGGTTGTCAGGATGGAACCTCCATTTGCGTGGAATGCCAGGATCTCTGTTCGCTCCGCTGCACCCAGTGCAACGGCAGACGGAAGTATCAGCACGCCCTTGCTGTACTTGCGCAATGCATTGGGGTCCTGAATTTCCTTGAAATCAAATTTGCGCTGGGAAAAATAGTTGCGCCAGGGATCCAGCAACACGTCATAGTTGCCACCGATGGACTTGAAGTAGGCTTTGGTCTGGGGCGACGCATACATCACCACATCGCCACTGGAAACCGTCAGAAACGTAATGGCACCATTGCTGCCCAGGGTCGGCATGCGCCAGCCCAGGATCTGCATGATGCCAATGAAAACGAGGGTCGGTGCAGCAATACCCACCACGATATAAAGATGCAGGTAGGGTCCGATGCGCCTGAAAAATGGCGCCCTCGCACGCTCGTGCCGGATGTGACGATCGTGCGGAACAGGATGCTTCATACCCAAAAATTGCCAGTGTCAGACGTGCCGTCAACCGGCAGAAGATGCGGTGGCCTCAGCCTCACTGCGTACCGATCCTTCGTGCACATAGGGCGTCAAAAAGATGGCGTCCCGCAACCCGCTAGCGTCGAGCGTGTCGTCGGTGCGCTTCTTGTTTGGCTTGCGTTTGTCACGCAGTTTGAACGCCATATAGGCCCCGACACCCACAATCATCGTGCCAATGGTGGTCACCAAAATAACCGTTGCCAGAATGGAAACAAGATCCATATCAGAGTTTTCCTTCGCGTTCCAGTTTTCCCCAGGTCATTGAGTGACCACGCCATTCTTCAATGGTCGCAAAAACCTTGGAGATGTCAATAATGTTGATGTAGAACAGTCTAAACGCCACCGCGTAGAGAATCAACGAGGGGTCTTCCTCTTCGATGACTACGCAGTATGCCGCAGCGATAACGTCCA
The DNA here is from genome assembly GCA_052034395.1 of Pseudomonadota bacterium. Lineage (GTDB taxonomy): Bacteria > Pseudomonadota > Gammaproteobacteria > Burkholderiales > Burkholderiaceae_C > Allorhodoferax. The sequence goes on along the minus strand of JBPOIP010000083.1, from coordinate 30,639 downwards.
GAATGGTCAGCTGCATCCACCAGAAGAACAGTAGGGTAACAAGGCCATAGGTAAGACCCACATACACGAAGAAAATATTTCCAATCAGTGTGGAAAAAGGCCACATGATGCCTTCAAACAACATGTACCAGAGAATAAAACAGTTGATCCCCGCCTTGCGCGGCTGCCACAGTGCGTGGCTGTGCTTGGAAGTTGCCTGCAGGATGCCACGGGTCCAGCGATACCGTTGCTTGAGCAGATCGAGAAGGCGACTGGGTGTCTCAACCCAGGCAATGGCGTTGGGCTCATAGGCAATGTGCCAGCCCCGCATCAACAGTTTCAAAGTCAGGTCGCAATCTTCAGCAAACGTATCGTGGTCATAGCCACCGACTTGTTGCAGCACACTTTTGCGAAACATGCCCAGTGGACCCGGAATGATGTTGACGGATCGCATGAAACTCTGGGCCTTGCGGGCCATCGCCAGCCCTTCAACGTATTCAAGTGCCTGGATGCGAGACCAAATATTTTCGCGATTGATAACTTTGACATTGCCGGCAACAGCGCCAACCCTGGGGTCTTCAAAGTGGCGGATACAAACGCGCAAGGTGTTGCCGGAGAGTTTGGTATCCCCATCCATATTCAGGATGAACTCTCCTAGCGCCAGCGCCATTCCAGTGTTGAGTGCCTCGGCCTTGCCGGCATTGCGCTTGGTGATGATGCGTATGGGGATGTCGTGCGGCTCCCGCGCCACCTCCAGTGCTTTTTCATACGTGTCATCTGTTGAGCCATCGTCAATCACAATGATCTCGAAATTCGGGTAATCCAGTTGCAGCAGCGATCGAATGGCAGCCTGTATGACCATGCCTTCGTTGTACGCGGGAACAACCAGGGAAACCATTGGCAGGGTGGTTTCTTCGCGGTATTTGGGGGGCGGCGCCGAGCGCTTCTTGATCAGCGTCTCCATGTGTTCCATGAAGGAATACATGATCAGAACGGCGTAACGCAAAATCAAGATAACCAAGAACGCGAGCAGGTAAAAAGATACCGCCGAGAGAACGAAATTTTCCAGCAGGACACTGAAAGAGCCCTGTGTCTTTCGAACCGCGCTGTAGCTGAACCCCAATATGGCGACCACAGCCATCAGGGCTGCGGTCGCCCAAAAGTAGCGGTATAGCTTTTTCAACGCCAAAGTTTTTCCAGCGTCATGGTGGCGGACTGCGCCTTATAGTTGGAGTTGTCGCGCCAAGTGGACATGGCCCAAAGGCTGAAGCTCAAAGCCACATCGGTGCTCAGCCAGCGCTTGCCTCCCGTTGATACGCCCCAGCCGTTACCGGCGTCACCCCACAAACCCACGCCATATTGGCCTGACAGAAAAATGTTCCATTCGGCAGCGCCCCAATCGCCCAACATTCCAGCGTACATCGCACCCGCACCCTGTGCTGGCGACCAGTAATTGAAGGCGCTGAATTTCGCTTTGCGGCTTTCGACAGACAGGAACGGCTTGAAAGTACTGCCCAACGGGCGCCACGCCGAGTTGAGATACAGACGCCCGCTGGTGATGCTGTTGCCATCTGAAATGTCGTAATAATCGACACGCGCCAAAACATTTCCGACTGAGAAATTGCGGCTGGCAGTCAGTCCCAAGTGGGTTGCAGAGAGGTTTGCAGCAAGCGCATAAGCGTTAGTGGCCATCTTGCCCCAGTTGACACTTCCGATTTGTAACGTTTCCTGGTCATTGTCAAAACTGAATTTCACCGAACCGTGCAGCGCGCGGTTATCGACGCCATATGTCGTGCGGGTTGTGGTGCCGGGCAGGCTGATCTCGAGGCTTGGCTTCAACGCCAACCCTACATCCTGGTAGCGCAGAGTCACGTCCTGCTGCTCCGTCCGGCTGGTTGGGAGGGTATCCCTGACGCCCATGGTTTCCACTTCCATGATGACCGTGCCACCCTTGTCGCGCCAGCGGTGGCTGACCGTCGCAGATTTTCGCTCCATGTTCGATGAGTCAGCTGCACCGCCAATGCTGATGGACGTCTTGGGCTTGAGCTCGCGCGTGACCATCTCCAGCCCTTCCAGGGCAGCGTCGTTACTGGAGTCGCGGTCCAACACGGCTTTGTAGAGCGGCAGCGCAAGATCGTCCCGACCCATCCAGCGATTGACGCTGGCCATTCCCAGCGTAGCCTCGTTTGCGTATTTGCCATTGGTCATCACACTGTACGCTGCGACAGCAGCCTGCAGCCGCCCTGTCCATGCCAGACTGTTGGCAAAAATCAGACGCAGTTCATCGTCCGGGTTGTCTCCAGCCAACAAGGTAACCCCTTCTTTGGCAATCGTCTGATAGTCACCAGCGGCACTAAGGTCCAATATGCGTTGCTGACCCGCGCTGCGCTTGGGCGCATCCGGTTCAGGCTTGCTGGTAACCGTAACGGAAGGGATGTATTTGAAGGGCGCAAGCAAAATGGGGCCGGCGCCGGGGCCAACAACACTCTGTGCATCCAGTACTTTGTTTGGCACCGCTTCGGTAGCCCACGCAACGCCACTCACGCAAAGCACGGCACACAGGGACAGAGACGACCATGTCGGTAAACCGGTGGGTGCGATTCTGCGGCGAGGGGGGCGAGTGCTCAACATGACAACGGTCTCTGGGTTATGGGTGGGAGTTGCACTAGGACCACGCAGTGGCGCAACACATTGGAGAATTGTTGCACAGTCTCGGGGTTGCCGCAATGAACCAGTCGGTTGGGAAATGTCGTTGAATTCACGCTTTCTCGATCAAATATCGAAACGCGTAATGGGTGGAACCAGATATCTGGCACGACCCATCGACGGTCGGACTACTCAATCCTGAACACGAACTCCTGCGTCGCCAGGATCTCGGTGGCGTCCGCCGTGCACTTGTATTGCATCATGGCCGCCTTCACCGCTGCGTGGAACACGCGGGGTCCGGACAGAATCGTCACTTCGTGCACGGCACCGTTCTTCACCAGCGCCTGCGCCCTGACCACGCCTTCCGATCCGTCCTGAATGGCTTTGCGGGGCATCTCGGGCGGAACCTGGGTCGGGCAAGCGACACGCAGATCCTGCCGATTGGGTGCAGGCTTGGGTGGCGCAGCCACCGGTGGCGGTGGCGCAATCACGGCCGGCGTTGGCGGCGGTGTAGAGACCGATGTGATGGATGGCGCGTTCGACGTCACCGACGGTGCCACATCAGGCGGAGGCACAAACGGGGGCGGTGGCGCATCCACCTTTGGCGCCTCTGGAGGTTTGATCTCCTTGGGCGGTGGCGGCGGTGGCGGTGGAATGATGACTTCCTGAATCACCACCGCTTCAAGCGGCTTCTTCAGGGCCACGAGTGCGTTTCTTGCCGTGCCGGACACAATGGCCCAGCCGATGAACAAGTGCAACACGACAACAACGGCAATGCCTTTGTAGCGACGCGACGGGTCTTTTGGCCTGTAGACCGGGTAGAGGCTCATCGAATTGTTCATTGGACGAACTGCTCGCTTCCGATCACCGCCATCTTGGTCAGGCCCTTGCGTTTGGACGTGGACAGGACGTTGGCAAATACCGCGTATTGCGAGGCCTTGTTGGGCCGGATGTGGACTTCAGGCTGTGGCGCCTGTTGCGCAATCGTATCCATGTTGGCCTCGAGTTCCTGCGCGCTCACGGGCAGACCCTGCCAGTAGACGGTGCTGCGGTCATCGATGTCGATCTGGACTTTCTCGGGCTTGATGTTGTTGGCCGGCGGGGTGCCTACCGGCATGTCGAGGTTGACGGCGTGCAGCTGGATGGGGATGGTGATGATGAGCATCACCAGCAACACCAGCATCACGTCAATCAGCGGCGTGGTGTTGATGTCCATCATGACTTCAGGATCGCCGGAGCCATCACCGGAACTTCCTACATTCATTGACATTTTGGTTTTCCTTGCAAATGGGGTGCGGTCTTAGCCACCCAGTGCGGGGGGTTCGGTGATGAACGCCACTTTGACAATGCCTGCGCGCTGGCAGGCGTACAGGATCTTGCCGACACCTTCGTACCGGGAGGCCATGTCGCCGCGGATCTGCACCTCAGGTTGGGGGTCGATTTTGGAGACCTTCTTGAGCTTGTCCACCAAGGCTTCGGTATTGGCGATTTTCTGGTCATACCAGAAGATGCCGCCCGCGGTGTCCACCGAGATGATGATGTTCTCGGGCTTGGTTTCCCGGATTTCTACCCGTTCTTTGGGCAAAGTGACGGGAATCGACGTGGTGACCACGGGAATGGTGATCAAGAAGATGATCAGCATCACCAGCATGACGTCCACCAGGGGGGTGGTGTTGATCGCCGATATAACGGCGTCTTCACCCTCCCCGCTACTTCCTACGTTCATAGACATAGAGCTATCTTTCTGCGTGCATCACGCAATGTGTTTAGCTCTTTGCCGAGGAACCCAACAATACGGCGTGCAGGTCTCCGCCAAAGCTGCGCACGTCATCCATCACAGTTTTGTTGCGCGCGATGAGCCAGTTGTATGCCAGCACCGCGGGCACCGCAACCGCCAGGCCCAGTGCGGTCATGATCAGCGCTTCACCCACGGGGCCGGCCACCTTGTCGATGGAGGCCTGGCCGGAGATACCAATGGCGGTCAGGGCGTGGTAGATGCCCCAGACGGTGCCAAACAGTCCGACGAAAGGGGAGATGGAGCCCACGGTGGCAAGGAAGGACAGGCCGCCCTGGAGTTCGCGGTTGACGCGGTCAACGGAGCGCTGGATGCTCATGCTGATCCACTCGTTCAGGGGAATGTGACCCATGAGGCCGCCGTGCTTTTTGGTGGCATCCACGCCGGCTGCAGCAATGAACTGGTAGGGGCTGTCTTTGTCCAGGGCGGCAGCACCTTGTGCAACCGTACCCGCACCCCAGAATTTTTCTGCTGCTTCGCGTGCGTAGGCACCCGCTTTGCGCTGCTCAAGCATCTTCACCGCCAGGATGTACCAGCTGCCCATGCTCATGATGGCCAGGATCAGCAGCACGCCCTTGGCAACTCCGTCAGAGCCGCTCCACAGGGCGGCAATTCCGTAGGGGTTCTCGGCAGCGGCTTCGGGCTTCTTGGCAGCAGCCGGGTCAGCTGCAACCGCTGCGGCTGCAGGTGCCGCTACAGGCGCGGTAGTTTGTGCAACTGCGGAGGTAGAAACACCTGCAACAGCGGCAAACGCAAAACCGATGGCCAGCGCCCATGAACGGGCCGATACTTTAAACTTGGTGAGCACAATCATTTCCTTTTAGAAAAACTACCACTTGCCGTTGGGACTCCGGTTCGGAATCCGAAGCGCAGCGTCGGTAAACTGCAAAATTTAAAACCCGCAATTGTAATTTGCCCGACAGATACTGTGTAATTAAATTACACCGCACAACCTAGCGTTTTCGATATCAGGGTTAACACCTGATGGCAACTCACTCGGCGAGCAATTCCCGTGCCCGGTTACAGCCGGGCCACCATTCGCAAATTTTCACACTATCCGACAATGCAAGGACCGCTGGCATGAACTCTTCCCACGACACCCAGCAGACCCACAACCCACTCCTGAAGGCATGGGAAGATAACTTCGGCCTGCCGCCCTTCAACCAGGTGCATCCATCGCAATTCGCTCCCGCCTTTGACTTGGCCCTGCAAGAGCACCTGGCACAAATAGAGGCAATCGCGAACTGCAGTGAAGCACCGAGCTTCGGCAATACGTTAGCAGAATTTGACAGCAGTGGGCGGTTGCTCGGCCGAATCACCCTGTTGTTTCACAACCTTACTGCCAGCGAAACCTCGGATGCCCTGCGGGCCGTACAACTGGAAATGGCACCCCGCCTGGCAACCCATGAAAACGCCATCTACATGCATGCCAGGTTGTTCGCACGGATCGACGCCCTGCACCAGCAGCGCGCCGACCTTGGACTGGACGCCGACCAGCTGCGCTTGCTGGAACGTGTGCATCTCGACTTTGTGCGCGCCGGTGCCCGCTTGCAGAACCATGAGCGCCTGCGCTATGGCGAAATCATGTCGGAGCTGGCATTGCTGTGCACCCAGTTTTCGCAAAACGTCCTGGCCACTGAGGCCGCTTACACGCTGGAGCTGAACGGCGAAGCCGATCTGGCGGGCCTACCCGGTTTTTTGCGAGAGGCCGCACGCACGGCAGCGCAGCAGCGCGGTTTGGGGGAGCAAGCCCATGTGATGACCCTTTCTCCGTCACTGGCAGAGCCCTTCCTGACCTATTCGGACCGCCGCGATCTGCGTGAAACCCTGTGGCAAGCCCGCAAAGCCCGCGCCAGCCAGCGTGGGCCCCACGACAACCGGCCGGTGATTGCACGTATTGTCGCCCTGCGCCAGGAACAGGCGGCCTTGCACGGATTCAAAACCTACGCCGAGTACGAGCTGGTGGACCGTATGGCTGGAAATCCGGCCGCTGTGCTGGATTTGCTGCAAAAAGCCTGGGAGCCGGCCAAGGCCCGCGCCGGCGCAGACCGTGAATTGCTGACCGGGATGGCGCGCACGCTGGGGCAGCCCACCCCCATTGCCGCATGGGACTGGCGCTATCTGGCCCAAAAGGTACGCACGCAGCATTTTGACCTTGACGACGCTGCGCTCAAACCCTATTTCTCGCTCGACGCGATGATTGCCGCGATGTTCGACTGTGCCGCTCGCCTGTTTGGCGTGCGCTTTGTGGAGCAAACAGGCATCCCCCTGCACCACCCGGACGCCCGCCTGTGGCAGGTTTGGAGCAAGGACGACACCCTGGTCGGCCTGTTCATTGGCGACAACTTTGCCCGCAGCACCAAACGCAGCGGCGCATGGATGAGCGTGTTTCGCAGCCAGTCCGGGCACGGTGGTGGCACGCTGCCCATCGTCATCAACAACAACAACTTCGCCAAGGCCAGCCCCACATTGCTCAGCTTTGACGATGTGCGCACGCTGTTCCACGAATTCGGGCACGCGCTGCATGGCCTGCTGTCCAAGGTGCGTTATGAGCGCCTGGCCGGCACACAGGTACTGCGGGATTTTGTCGAATTGCCCTCACAACTGTTTGAGAACTGGGCTCTGGAACCACAGGTGCTTGCACGCCATGCACGCCATTTTGAAACCGGCGAGCCCATGCCCACAGCCCTGATGGAGAAGCTCACGCGCACACGCCAGTTTGACCAGGCATGGGCGACCGTGCAGTACACAGGCCCGGCTCTCATCGACATGGCTCTGCACGCACTGCCCAACGGCACGCCGGTAGACGTTGCCGACTTCGAAGCGGCGCAGGTACGGCGCCTGGGCATCCCCGAAGACATTGGGCAGCGGCATTACCTGTCCCACTTTCAGCACCTGTTTGCCAGCGCGGGTTACGCCGCTGGCTACTATGTTTACATGTGGGCCGAAGTGCTGGAGGCAGACGGATTTGACGCCTTCGTCGAAGCGGGCGATGCATTTGATCCGGCCACGGCACAACGCCTGCTGCAATGCATTTACAGTGCCGGAAACACCCAAAACCCCGCTGACGCGTACCGCGCATTCCGTGGTCGCGACCCGCGCGTAGAGCCCATGCTGAAAAAGCGCGGGATCCTGGCAAGCGCCGTCATTTGACCCCACCTCCACCCCGCAGGAACGACAACCATGCCCATCTGGAAAAAACCCACCACCGTTGCAATACTCAACGCCCTCAGCGTCAACACGGCCACCGCTCACCTGGGCATTGAATTTACCGAAGTCGGGGACGACTTCCTGAAGGCGCGGGTGCCCGTGGATGCGCGCACCTGCCAGCCGTATGGCCTGCTGCACGGCGGCGTCAGCGTGGTTCTGGCAGAAACCTTGGGCTCATGCGGCGCGGTGTGTGCCAGCCCGGAGGGTGCTCGGGCAGTCGGCCTGGAAATCAACGCCAACCACCTTCGCGGCGCCACCAGCGGCTGGGTTACCGGCACCGCTCGTCCCCTGCACATCGGGCGCACCACCCATGTCTGGCAGATCGAACTGCGAAACGAGATGGACGAGCTAACCTGCATGTCGCGCATCACAATGGCCATTCTTGGCCCAAAACCATAAGAAAATCAGTCGATAGCCCTTACGGAATATAAGTTTATAGCTATCATTACGATAGCAATTCAGATACTGAAAAACGTCGGCACTACCGCCATCCGCACACGCCCGCTTATTCGGCAGCGCCCTTGGCCATGCGTTCGCTCTTCCAGTAGACATCGTCGCCAACGCTGCCGTCCAGGCGGAAGCGGTTGAGCACGCGCGACAGCACAAACATCAGGTCCGACAGGCGGTTGAGGTAGTGGCGCGGCGTATCCTTCAGCGCCTCTTCGTTGCCCAGTGCCACCACCGCCCGCTCGGCCCGGCGCGCCACGGTCCGGCAGACATGCGCTTGCGCCGCAGCACGTGTGCCCGCGGGCAGGATGAACTCCTGCAGACGTGGCAACTCCGCGTTGTGCTTTGCCAGCGCTTCGTCCAATGCCAGTACAGCGTCTGCCTTGAGCAGCTCGAACCCGGGAATAGACAGCTCGCCACCCAGATTGAACAACTGGTGCTGGATTTCCACCAACAGCGTTCGTACCGAACCCGGCATTTCCTCGCACAGCAGCACGCCGATGTGCGAATTCAGCTCGTCCACTTCGCCCATGGCGTGCACGCGCAGGCTGTTTTTCGAGACCCGGGTGTTGTCACCCAGCCCGGTAGTACCGTTATCCCCGGTGCGGGTGGCAATTTGCGAGAGGCGAAGGCCCATGGTCAGCTCCGTGAAAGCACAAAAAAGGTGCCTCTATCGTAAACTGACCGGATGAATGCCCCTACTGCGCCCCTGCACCTGCTACCCGTTATCAACCAGCGCCCCGTACCGGCGGCCCTGATTGAAGCCCTGCAAGCCCGATTCGGCACCCGCTGCTCCACCGCGCTGGTGGTGCGCGAGCAGCACGGGCGCGACGAATCTTCCTTTGACGTGCCACCACCGGGTGCCGTGGTATTTGCCCACAGCACGGCAGACGTTGCGCACGTGGTTCAGTTGGCCGCGCAGCAAAACGTGCCAGTCATCCCCTTTGGCGTGGGTACCTCACTGGAAGGCCATTTGCTGGCTGTGCAAGGCGGCATCAGCCTGGATGTGAGCCAGATGAACCAGGTGCTCAGCATCAATGCCGATGACCTGACTGTGACCGTGCAGCCCGGTGTGACGCGCACCCAGCTCAACGCGGCGGTCAAATCCACAGGGCTGTTCTTCCCCATCGACCCGGGCGCTGACGCCACCATTGGCGGCATGAGCGCCACCCGCGCCAGCGGCACCAACGCCGTTCGCTACGGCACCATGCGCGAAAACGTGCTGGCGCTGGAAGTGGTCACTGCCCAGGGTGACATCATCCGCACCGGCACCCATGCCAGGAAGTCGTCCGCGGGTTATGACCTGACCCGCCTCATGGTGGGAAGCGAAGGTACGCTGGGCGTCATCACGGAAATTACCGTCAAGCTTTATCCACTGCCGGAAGCCGTGATGGCGGCAACCTGCTGCTTTGCGTCGCTTGCCGATGCGGTCAACACCACCATCCAGATCATCCAGTTGGGTGTTCCCATTGCGCGCTGCGAACTGCTGGACTCCACCACCGTCAAGGTGGTCAACCAGCACTCCAAGCTCAGCCTGCCCGAGAGCGCCATGCTGCTCATGGAATTTCACGGCTCTCCCGCCGGCGTGCAGGAGCAGGTCGAAACCGTGCAGACCATCGCTGCCGACAACCACGGCAGTGCCTTTGCTTGGGCTGCCACGCCCGAGGAGCGCACCCGGCTATGGACGGCGCGGCACAACGCCTACTTTGCCGGCGTGCAGTCGCGCCCCGGCTGCAAGGCCATCACCACCGACACCTGCGTGCCGATCTCGCACCTGGCCGACGCCCTGCTGGATTCGGTGACCGAGGCGCAGGAGGCCGGCATCCCCTACTTCCTGGTCGGCCACGTGGGCGATGGCAACTTCCACATGGGCTACCTGATCGACCCGAATATCCCCGCTGAGCGCGAGACCGCCGAGCGACTCAACCACCAGCTGGTGGAGCGCGCACTCAAACTTGGCGGCACCTGTACCGGCGAACACGGCGTGGGGCTGCACAAGATGGCTTTTTTGGTGGCTGAAACCGGCAGCGGTGCAGTGGACATGATGCGCACCATCAAGCGGGCACTGGACCCGCAGAATATCCTGAACCCCGGTAAAATTTTTTCGCTATGAGACATTTCAGCAAACTGGCAAGCACCTGTGCGCTAGCCTTGGGCCTGAGCACCGCCTTTGGTGATACGACCGAGCCTTCGCCCGGCATCGTTGGCAAGAATGACTGGCTGTTTTACCGCCTGGAGATACAGGATCCATCCGAGGCGGCACGCGCCGATGTTTCACTTGATCTCATCGCACGCTTCAACAAGGTGCTGTCTGCCAATGGCGTCGGACTGGTCGTCGTGATGGTGCCCCTCAAAATGCGGATTTATTCGGAGCATCTGCCCGACTCCATCCCCTTCACTGACTACATGCGGGGCAACTACGATCGCATGGCGCAGGCCCTCAAAAGTGCACAGGTCAACACCATTGATCTGAACACGGCATTTTTGAACAGTCCGCTGCGCCAGAGCGACGATCCGCTGTTTTTCCGGCTCGACACGCACTGGTCTCCGACCGGCGCCATGGTGGCAGCAGAAACGGTCAAGACAGGAATCCATGGCAATGCCACCTTGAAAAGACTGCTGGACACGATTCCCGAAGAACGCTACACGCTGGTCAACGGCGGGCGCCAGCGAAACCAGGTATCCCGCGATCTGTTGAACCAGCTTCCCCCGGATGCTCCGGCCATTGCGCCAGAGCGCGTGAGCCACATTTACATCAGCCGCGCCAAGCCCTTGCAGCTCCCACTCCAGGGCGATCGACCCGGCGGCGGGCTCACCCTGTTGGGCAGCAGTTATTCGCGTGACTGGACCGGCTTTTCGGACTACCTGCGTTACACGCTGCAACGCGATATGCTGGGAATTGGTGTGCCTGCCGACCGCGGGGCCTGGGTTGGCATGGAGGGTTATCTGCGCGACGACTCCTTCCAGAAGAGCCCGCCCAAATTGCTGATTTGGGAAATGCCCGAGCGCGATATGCGCGCACCACCGGACTATGAGTTCCGTGAGCCCCGCTACGTCAGCAACAACACGGAATGGCTGTTACGGGTCTCGGCACTGGTCCAGACACGGTGCAGGCCATCGGCCGCAACCGCCAAACTGAAGTCCGTTGGCCTCGGCGCACATGCAGCCTACATCAAGGGCGGTGCGCTTGCCACTGGCCCGACACTCGAAGGTGATTTCATCGAAATCGAGTTCGACCGGCCGATTTTGCCTACAGACTACCTGACAGCGAAGGCCAGCATTGTCGGATCAAAGAGTATTCTCATGGAGAGTCTGGGCACCGACGAAAGCAAACGCACGTTCACGCTGCCGATTGCCGATGACGGCATGGCGCACACCCTGAAGACGCCACTGACAGCGCCGGGAAGTGATCTCACCCGGTTGCGCATCTTTCCGGGAAAGTGCAGTGGTTTTAACTTGCAGAATATCCAGCTGTGCCGTCAACCGGACGATCTGCTACCGAGGTAGCGAATCGGCCCGCCGACATCGCTTCGATCTGCACGCCCAACTCGACCAGGTCTCTGGGTACCGGTAGCCCCTGTACCAACGCAGCGGTCAGGCGGCCCATCGCCGGAGCGGTCTGAATTCCGTAGCCCCCCTGCCCGGCCAGCCAGAAAAATCCGGGGGCATCCGGAGCAAAGCCCACCACCGGGGTTTTGTCAGCGACGAAGGAACGCAGCCCAGCCCATTTGCGACGAACCTGCCGGATCCGCAGTGTGGTGGCGGCTTCAATACGGTCCACCGCAATGGCGATGTCCAGTTCTTCGGGCTGCACATCCTGCGGCGTCACAGGATCTTCGTTGGCGGGCGACAGCAGCAGCACCCCGGCGTCGGGCTTGAAGTAAAAGCTCTCCAGTGCATCAATCACCAGCGGCCAGGCGCTGATGTCGCAACCCGTCGGCGCTTCACTGGTGAAAGCCGTGCGGCGCTTGGGGACCAGACCCACCGGGGCTACGCCGGCCATTCGGGCGAGTTCGTCACACCAGGCACCGGCGGCGTTGACCACGATCGGTGCTGTAAAGCTGCCAGCCGCCGTATCCACACGCCATCCACCGCCCGCCTCGCGCTGGATACCCTGCACACCGGCCCCGCACACCAGTTGCGCGCCGGCCGACTTGGCTCCGCGCAGAAATCCCTGGTGGATGGCGTGCACATCCATGTCCATGGCATCGGGTTCAAACACGCCGCAATGCGCCATTTCCGGCCGCAGCACGGGTACACGCTGCAGGATGGTGGCCTGCGTCCACCATTGCACATTCGGTACCAGCTGACGCATGTCCTGCCAGGCTGCGCGCAAACTGGCTTCGTCCGCAACGCCACCCACGATCAGTGAGCCACGCGCAGCGATCAGGGGGTAATCCGAAAACCCGATGGGCGGATCAAAGTAAAACCGCCTGGACGCGCTGGTGATGGCACGCACGGTGGCATTGCCATAAGTCTCGGAATACATCGCGGCCGAACGGCCCGTGGCGTGGTAGCCGGGCTGCGTTTCGCGCTCCAGTATGGTTACACGGCGATTCGCCGCCAGAAAATAGGCGGCCGATGCGCCGGCCATGCCTGCGCCAATGATGAGAACGTCGGTGGATTGCATAAAGTGGCTCCGGTGAAGGCTCCAAGCCTACAACGGCCGGAGCGGCTTTGCGCTTGGCGCAACAGATTGACCTGTCTCAATATTTCTTTTTATTTCAGCGCCACCATGTACACAATGTCATATCTGCAGAATTGCAGTGCAATAAGAAGAATTGAACATAGCCAGGGATGGACATGGACCACGCATCAAGCTTTGCGCTTTCTCCCAGCACGCCGAACCTGATTTCCTGTCAGGATTGGCCATGAATACCCAAACGATCCTGTTGGTGGACGACGACGAATTCCAGCTCAGCCTGCTGGGTTCGCAGCTGACATCGATGGGTTACGACAACGTCCTGCTGGCCATGGGCGGCGATGAGGCTCTGGCCCTGTTTGAGCAGCATGGCGCGCAGATCGGTGTCATCATCAGCGATCTGTCCATGCCCGGCATGGATGGTCTGGTGCTGATGCGCCACCTGGCACAACGCGGGTTTGCAGCTTCATTCATCCTGTTGTCGGGGATGACGGATGAGATCCTGAACAGTGCCGCGGGACTGGCACAGGCGCACCATCTGGACCTGCTCGGTGTGCTGGGAAAACCCTGTGCCAGCGACCGGTTGCGCGAATTGCTGGCTTCACAACAACCTCGAATTGCGGGTCTGAACGCCTCGCGCCTAGAGGAGGCACTCACTCCCGAGCGCCTGGCCAAGGCCCTGGCCAGCCGCGAATTCACACCGTGGTATCAACCCAAGATAGACCTGCGCACGGGCCAGACGGTCAGCGTCGAGGCGCTAGCCCGCTGGCCGCTGGAGATGGGCGGCATGATCGGTCCAGCCCGCTTTGTACCCGCCATCGAGGCGGCAGGTTTGTCTGACACGCTGTTCCTGGCCATTGCACGTGCGGTTTTGTCTGACATGGTGCGCTGGCGCAGCATGGGTATGCCCATCAAGGCTGCCATCAACATGTCCATGGACACCGCCCTGAATCTGACCATGCCCGAACAGCTGCTGGCAATGGTTCAGGCCTGCGGACTGCACCCGGGCGATCTGATTATTGAGGTGACCGAGAGCAAGCTCATGGTCGAGCGCACGCTGGCCATGGAGACGCTCACGCGCCTGTCCCTGATGGGCTTTATTCTATCGATTGACGACTTTGGCACCGGGTATTCCAGCCTGGTGCAACTGGTCGATCTGCCGTTTCGGGAGCTCAAGATTGATGGCAGCTTCGTGCAACGCGCCATGACCGAGCGCAAGGCAGAGACCATTTTGCGCATCTCCATCACGATTGGTCTCACACTGGGCATGGGGGTGGTCGCCGAGGGGGTCGAGACGGCGGAACAGATCGAGTTTCTGCGTGGCTGTGGTGGCACCATCGTACAGGGCTACCACGTGGCCCGCCCCATGCCCGTTGACGCATGCACGGCCTGGTTGCAGCGGGTCAATTTTTGATTGCTTGTTATAAAAAATGCCACTTTGCCCTTATATTGATTAAATAGTTAGCTATCAATACCGTAGCAATTCAGATAGGATTCCCCGTGCGATCTGACTCCCTCAAACCGTTGTCACTCAAAGCCCGGGTTACTCTGGGCACGCTCCTGGTATTGTTGGTAAGCATCGGTTTGATCGGTGCTGTCGCTACAAACCACCTGCGCTCGGATCTGGAGCGAGAGCTGGGCGAGCAGCAGTTGGCTTCGGTGGCATTGCTTGCCGCCCAAATCGACCAGGGAATGGGCGAGCGGCTTGGCACCCTGGAGGCTGTGGCCTCGCAGATTCAACCGTCCATGCTGGCGGATGCAGCGGCCATGCAGCAGTTTCTGTCCAGTCGGCCCCGGCTGGTGCAGCTGTTCAATGCCGGTTTTTTCGTTGCGCGGGCCGATGGCACGGTGATTGCCGATTTTCCGGTCAGTGCGAACCGACTCGGAACCAATGTGCGCCAGAATGACTTCATGGTCCAGGTGCTGGCCAATGGAAAACCCACGGTGGGGCGCGCTGAACCCGGGAGCAGCCCACCTGCGCCGATTCTTCCCCTTGCGGCCCCCATCCGCGACGCACAGGGCCATGTTGCGGGTGCTCTGGTGAGCATGGTTGACTTGGGAAAACCCAATTTCCTGATACGCATTACCAACAGCGCGTATGGCAAGTCAGGGGGGTACATTCTGGCCGATGTGAAGCACCGCCTGTTCATCATCGGGGCAGACACGAGCCGGGTCATGACGGCCTTCCCCGCGCCAGGCATCTCTCCGGCACTCGACAGATTTGCCGGCGGCTTTGAAGGCCATCAGGTGTTTGTCACCTCTGAGGGCACCGAAGTACTGGCATCAGCCAAGGGTGTTCCGTCAACCGGTTGGGTATTTTCCGCGACCCTGCCGACCGCAGAGGCCTTCGCTACGGTTCGCCACCTTCAGCTCAGCATTGCCTTGGCTGCGGTGTTGGTGGCCGTTTTGGCCGCATGCCTGATGTGGTGGATGACGGGGCGGCTCGTCAAAGGCCAGCTCGCACCCATGCTGCAGGCCACCCAGACGCTGGTGGTCGAAGCCGCATCCCGCCAGACACTGCAAGCGCTGCCGGTTGCCAGCCAGGATGAAATTGGAGAACTCATCACAGCATTCAACCGGTTGATTGAAGTCATCCGGCACGACGCGGACCGCTGGCATTTCGCCATTGAGGGCTCCAATGTGGGTGTTTGGGACTGGAACATCCAGACCGGCGAGGCCACGCTGTCCAGGCGCTGGAAGGAAATGCTCGGCTACACCGAAAGCGAGATTGGAAACACCGCGCAGGAATGGTCCAGCCGTGTCCACCCGGATGACCTGCCCGGTGCCATGGCGGCGGTGCAGGCACATGTGGACGGCAAGACATCTGCATCCTCCAGCGAATTCCGCATGCGCTGCAAGGATGGGCATTACATCTGGACCCTGGGGCGTGGCATGGTGGCAACGCGCAGTGCCGATGGCTGCGCCTTGCGCCTGGTGGGTACACAGGAAGACATTACCGAACGCAAACTCGCTGACGACAGGTTACGCATCAGCGAGGAAAAGCACCGCGTGCTGCTGGAGGAATCCAGCGACCCGATCTTCAGCTTTTACCCGGACGGGCGCTACAGCTATGTCAATCCGGCATTCGCCAAACCCCTGGGCAAGATCCCTGCTGACATCATTGAAAAGACCGTTTGGGATGTTTTCCCGGCGGAAATTGCCCAAAAGAGGTATTCGGGCGTCCAGGCTGTTTTCAAGAATGGACAGGAAACCGTTTCGCAGGTCTTGGTGCCCACGCCGTCTGGCGAGCGTTACATGGTGACGACAGCCAAGCCCGTGTTCAATGACCGGGGCGAGGTCATCTCCGTGATCTGCGTCTCCAAAGATGTCACCGTTGTCAAAAAGGCCGAGGCGGCAGCGCACGCAGCCAACCGTGCCAAGTCCGAATTTCTGGCCAATATGAGCCACGAGATTCGTACACCCATGAATGGCGTTATTGGCATGGTGGACATCCTTCAGGAAACCGCTCTTGACGCCGACCAAAAACGCATGCTCGAAACCATTCAGCAGTCATCCATGGCTCTTTTGCAGATCCTCAACGACATTCTGGATTTTTCCAAAATCGAGGCCAACAAACTCAGCGTAGAAAGCATTCCCGTAAGCCTGCCGTCCCTGACCGACAGTGTGGTGCAAGTCATGGCGTCTGTTGGACGCAACAAAGGTGTTGCACTTTCGGCCGATGTGGACCCCCGCCTGCCCGAGTGGATGTTGGGCGACCCGGTTCGCCTGCGCCAGATCCTGCTCAACCTGCTGGGAAATGCCGTCAAATTTACCAACCCCGATTGCGTCGGGGCTCCGCAGGTAGGCCTGCGCCTGGAGCCGTGCACATTGGCTGCGAATCAACCGGGAGTACGGTTGCGCATTCAGGACAATGGTATCGGCATGGAGCCGGACGTGATGGCACGTCTTTTCCAACCCTTTACCCAGGCCGATCAAAGCACGGCGCGCCGGTTTGGCGGTACCGGCCTGGGTCTGACGATTACACAGCGTCTGGTGGAGTTGATGTCCGGCACCATCCACGTGAACAGCACACCGGGGCTTGGCTCGGTATTCACCGTGGAGTTGCCATTGCATGCCTGTGAGCCCGGGCAGGCCGATTCGCCAGTCAACGCCCCGCTCGAGCGCCGGGCCAATCCCCTGCGCCCGGTGGCACCCACCGTGGAGAAAGCCCTGCAGACAGGTCGCCTGATCCTGCTGGCCGAAGACAACGAAACCAACCGGGATGTGATCCGTGAGCAATTGCGACTGCTCGGTTACGCCTGCGAAGTGGCCAACGATGGCGAACTGGCCCTGCAGATGTGGCAAGCTGACCCCCAGCGCTATGCCCTGCTGCTAACCGATTGCCATATGCCCACTCTGGACGGCTTTGGGCTGACTGCCGCCATTCGCGCCGCCGAGCATTCAGGCACCCACTTGCCGGTCATCGCGATTACCGCCAATGCCTTGAACGGCGAGGATCAGCGCTGCCGTGAGCATGGCATGGACGATTACCTGTCCAAGCCCCTGCGTATGAGCGAACTGGCAGAGCGGCTCGATCGCTGGCTTCCTCTGGCGGATTCAGCGGGGCCCGCAACCGTATCCGGTCCCGTTTCTCCATCCGTAGTTTCAGTACAGGCGGATTCGGAAACCGCGAAGGACGTGTGGGACCAGTCCGTCATGATGGCGCTGGTTGGCGACACCCCACAGGTCTATCGACACTTGCTCGAACGGTTTCTGGAAGGCGGTCAGCGGCAGGTGAACGACATGTTGAGTGCGACTGGGCAAGCCCATCGGGACTCGATCGCCAGCATCGGCCATACCTTCAAATCTGCGGCGCGCAGCGTCGGCGCGATGAAACTGGGCGAAGTCTGTGAAAGTCTGGAAACATCCGCCCACACGGCTGATGCCGGCCGGCTGCAAACCTTGGCCGCCCAGTTGGATGCACAATTCTTGGCCGTGTCGCAAGCCATCCGGCGTAGTCTGGCGCAGTCCTGATCAACGTTCTACAAGACTGCGATTTCGGCAATCGCGTTGGCCATGTACTCGATCTTGTGCTGCATATCGGCATCGGTATCGGCAAAACGGCTGGCGATTTCGGCAAAACTGTCCTGAATTTCGATGAATGCGTCCACCATATCCGGGTCGAAATGGCCGCCGCGCTCACTGAAAATGATCTGTACCGCCTTGTCATGCGGCACACCATCCTTGTAAACCTTGTTGGTAATGAGCGCATCGTAAACGTCGGCAAGTGCCATGATGCGGGCACAAAGTGGAATACCTGCGCCCTGCAGAGCGTTCGGATATCCGGTGCCATCCCATCTTTCGTGGTGTGATAGAACCAGATCCCTGGCCATGACCAGCAGTGGTGAAACCAGTTCCAGCGTCATTTCAGCCCGCTCGATCGCGGCGTGCCCAATGGTGGTGTGTGTACGCATGATGGTGATCTCGTCCGGGGTCAGTCGCCCGGGCTTGAGCAGGATACGGTCCGGCACACCCATGGAGCCCATGTCGTACAACGGTGCGCAACGGTACAGGGTGTCGATGTATTTCTGCGTCAGAATTTCCGCAAACCCGGGTTTGCCGCACAGGGCCGTGGACAGCGCCAGCACATAGTTCTGGACCCGCAAAATATGGCTTTCGGAGTCCGACTCACGCTGCTCGGCCAATGTCGTCAGTGCAAAAACCAGAACCTGCTGGGCGCTCTGGATGTCGGCGTCTGTGTCCGATGCGTCTGGCGTGGGCTGCTTGAGAGGCATGTTCAATCTCCTTGTGGCACCGCAAGGGGCGCCTGGTACAACCATACCATTTTGCCACCGGGGGCTGCGAACTGCGCGGTGGGACGCAGGGCAGTTGCTTCAAACTCGAGGCTCACCAGCCAGGCACCGGGCCGCAGCTGTGCTCTCGCCTTCTCCACCGCAGGACCCATGCTTTCGGGCCGCTGAAACAGATAGACCATGGCGTAGGATGACCAATCGGCTTTCCAGATATTGCCCTGGCGCACGCTGGCCCACGGACAACGCACGGCACACCACCAGCGCAGAGGCCAGCTCCACTCCAAGCCTTGCAACTGTGCCCCAGGATAGGCCCGGTGCAACGCCGACAGGCCATGGCCCAGACCACAGCCCGCATCCAGAATCCGCGCACCCTGCGCCAAGGGGGCATGATGCGGCAGTTCATCCAGCGCGTGCGGTGGCGTCGGGAAAAGGGGCGCGTCCCGCCACGCGTTGAGCGGATAGACCAGCAACAGCAGCAACAGAGGCACAAGCCATGCCCAAGCGGGGACGGCCGAGAAACCCAGCGCAGGAAGACTCAGGGCCAAAGACAGCGGAAACCCCCCCGCAATAAGCAACCTGCGCCACCAGGAATTACCCCACACACTGAAGACAACACCCAGTGCGGTGGCAACCCCCAGGGCGAGATCGGGCGTTGCATCACGCTCGACCATCAGTCGAAATACCGTCCAGGCAAGCACCCAGGTGGCCACCGCCGGCAGGGGCCACAAACTCAGGCCTGCACGCATAACCTACAACTGAAATGGCCTTTAGTCCTTGTATACATTGAATATGTTGCTATTATTTTAGTAGCATCTCAGGATGCTGGCAAGATTAGCGCTGAGTCCCGGGCGACAGCCGTTCAATCAGCCCGTTCAGTTCATCAAGGGAGCCAAACTGGATGATGACTTCGCCCATGTCATCCATGCGACCGGCTCGTTTGACCCGCTTCTTGATTCGAATTTCGACAGCTGCCATGAGCAGGTCAGACAATTCTTCTTCGACACGTTTGATATCGCGCGATTTTTCTTTTTTGGGTTTGGTAGCGGTGAGCTCAAACTCGGCGCCCAGTTTTTTCACCAGACTCTCGGCTTCGCGCACCGACATTTTCTTGGCGGCAATCTGGTTGGCGGCGGTGATTTGCGTGGCGCGGTCCAGGGCCAGCAAAGCCCGTGCGTGTCCCATGTCGAGGTCACCGGCCATCAACATGGTTTGCACGGCATCCGCCAGATTCAACAGTCGCAGCAAGTTACTAGCGGCGCTGCGCGAACGTCCCACGGCCTGGGCTGCAGCTTCATGCGTGAGGCCGAACTCCTTGATCAGACGCTGCAAGCCCTGAGCCTCTTCCAGCGGGTTAAGGTCTTCACGCTGCATGTTTTCAATGAGCGCCATGGCGGCGGCCGTCTGGTCCGGAACATCGCGTACCAACACGGGAACGCTGTCCAGACCCGCGATTTTTGCAGCGCGAAAACGCCGCTCGCCAGCGATGATTTCATACTTACCTGCATTGACGCCATCGGTGAGGCGTCGGACAAGAATCGGCTGCATGATGCCCTGCGCCTTGATACTCTCGGCCAGCTCATACAGCGCACCTTCATCCATTCGTGTTCGGGGCTGGTATTGCCCGGCCACCAGGTCGGTCAGCATCAGCGTACTGGGCAAGCCCGTGTTCGCTGCGGCGTCTGCAGCCACCTGCTCGGCGGTGCGCTCCAGTACCTTGGGGCCTAACAGGGCTTCCAGACCCATACCGAGTCCCTTGGGTTTTTTGGTGGCCATGGTTTTTCCTTTTCGTTTTACAGGTTTCATTCAAGGGACTGGGGCAGTGCTCGGCGCACCGGAGGAAGCACAGAGTTGGGCGAGCAGGGCTTGACCCTCGGGCCAGTCACCCAGACCGGATTCCGCGTTGATATGACCACGGCGGCCGTAGTCGACAAATTCAGAACCCCAGGCATGGGCAAACTGCTGCGCCCGCGAAAAACTGCAGTACGGGTCATCGTGGCTGCCCAGCAGAATACTTCTGAATGGTAGGCGTGGCAGTGGTACGGGTGACCAGCTCTTGAGTACAGCACGCAAATCTTCCCGCTCAGGATCACCGGGTGCCACCAGAAGTGCACCCTGTATGCGGTGCGTGTTGCGCGAGTGCGAAGCCCAGGCCGCCGTCAAGATGCACCCCAGACTGTGGGCAACCAGAACAACCGGCCCGTCAGTGGCCAGCACCGCCTCTTCCAGCTGCACCATCCAGTCACCGCGAAGCGGTTGCATCCAGTCACTCTGTTGCACGCGGGTGTAGCCATACAAAGTCTCCCACCGGCTTTGCCAGTGGTCGGGACCCGAGTTTTGCCAACCCGGCAAGATGAAGATGGCGGGGTTCATCGGCATCAGAGGGTCTGGATGCGCTTCACCATTTCCTGCGCAAAAGCCACAAAAGCCTGAGCCCCTTTGCTGGATGGGTCAAACACCACGCCGGGTACACCATAGCTGGGCGCCTCTGCAAGGCGAACATTGCGCGGAATAACCGAGTCAAAGACCTTGTCGCCAAAGTGGGCCTTGAGCTGATCGCTCACCTGCTGCTGCAGGGTGATACGCGGGTCAAACATCACGCGTAGCAGTCCGATGATTTGCAAATCGTCGTTGAGGTTGGCCTTGACCTGCTTGATGGTGTTGACCAGATCGGTCAGGCCTTCAAGCGCAAAGTACTCGCACTGCATGGGCACAATCACACCATGGGCACAACACAAGCCGTTGAGAGTCAGCATGGAAAGGGATGGCGGGCAATCGATCAGCACAAAATCATAGTCCGCTGCGACTTCGTCAATCGCCTGCTTGAGCCGCTTTTCCCGCCGCTCAACATCCACCAGTTCCACTTCAGCCCCAGCCAGCTCTCGGTTGGCGCCCAGAATGTCGTAGCTGCAACCAGCATTCTTGAGCTTGTCGCTCTGGGTTCGTGCTTCGGCTATGGACGCAGATTCTAGTAACACGTCATACACGGTGAGTTGCAGCTGGCGTTTATCCACCCCCGAGCCCATGGTTGCATTGCCTTGGGGATCAAGGTCAATCATCAATACCCGCTGCCCGACCTTGGCCAAGCCCGCAGCAAGATTGACCGTAGTGGTGGTTTTTCCGACTCCACCTTTTTGGTTGGCAACACAGAATATTTTGGCCATGGGGACTATCCGGAGAATTGGGTAAACAAAAGCGATTCAGTGTTTCACGTGAAACAGGCGGACTAGCGCGACACCGCCAGCTTGATGCCAAAACCAATCAGGAACAACCCGGCTATTTTTTCCAGCACGCGTGATATGACAGGGTTGGCGCGGATGCGTTCCGCCAAATAGTGAGTCAAGAGTACCGATGTCAAACCGTAAAGAAATGTGATGACCGCAATGGTTGCCGCCATGAACCCATACGTGATCAAACCCTGCTGGCGCGCCGGATCCACAAACAAAGGAAAGAAGGCCATGTAGAACAGGATCGCCTTGGGATTGAGCAAGGTGATCATGAGTGCCTGGCGGAAATAGTGACCCGCTGTGATGTTGAGCACCGGCGCAGCGCCGGGTTTGGCCAACAACATCATGGCGCCCAGCCATGCCAGATACGCAGCACCCACCCATTGCACAACATTGAAGGCATCCGGGTAAGCTGCCAGCAATGCAGCAACACCAGCCACCGCCGACCACATCAAAACCTGATCACCCCCAATAACACCCATGGTCGCCGCCAATCCACCCGCGATACCACCCTTGCTGGTAGACGTAATCAGAGCCAAGTTTCCCGGCCCGGGGATAAGCAGAAATACGATGATGGTGACGACAAAAGTGCCGTAATCGGTGACGCCGAGCATGGATGGGTTCTTTCTGGGGAAAGGTGGAGTTTACGTTGGAATTCTGGCGGAACGGTTTTGTAGAGTTCAGTCGTATGAGACACTTTGCTCCCGAGTTCGTCTGCATACACGCACGCAACAGGTACGGGCTGCACGTTTTGCTCCGTGTCCCCCGCCCGCTGTGCGGGCTCCTCCTTGACCTGCGCAAAACGCACAGCCCGTACCTGTTGCTAAGGATCGTAACGCGAAGCCCCATTCACATTGACCGCTTTGGCGGCCCGACAAGAAGACGCTATTTCTGACGGCGCAGCAAAGACCAGGCACAGCAGAATTGATCGACTCCACTTTCTGGGTAGACAAAGTCGGCCTTGCGTTGGAGCAACGAACCCGCAGGATTGGTCGGGCTATGCGCTTTGCGCAGGTCAAGGAGGCGCCCGCACCGCGGGCGGGGCACCCGGACCAAACCGCACCGCCCGACCAATCCGAAGCTTCTAACAAAAGAGCCCGCGAAAAAGGATTTCTAAGCCTTCTTGCGCATCCACACAATGCACCGATCAGCATCCAACCCCGGCACCACCAGTTGTTCCACGTGAAACACTTCCACGCCCGCAGACAGCGCAATTATCTCCTCCGAAGGATGCTTTCCCTTCATTGCCAGCCAAACGCCCTGCTCCGCCAAAGCGCCCCCGGACCAGTTCGTAAAGTCAGCCAACGAGGCAAAGGCTCGGGAACTGACAACATCGAATTTCTCGGTCAAGGACTCCACCCGGGCATGAACACCCCGCAGGTTAGGCAACTTCAAACTCGCAGCAACCTGCTGAATGAAGGCCGCCTTTTTACCCACCGTGTCCACACAATGTACAGTGACATCGGGGCAACAAATAGCAACCACCACACCCGGCAAACCGGCACCAGATCCCACGTCGAGCAAACGCACAGGCGAAATCTTGCCCGCAAGCTGTCTGCGAAGCGGCGGGATTACCGCCAGGCTATCGAGCACATGGTGGGTCAGCATTTCGCCTGGATCGCGCACTGCAGTCAGGTTGTAGACCTTGGTCCACTTTTGAATCAAATCGAGATAAGACAGAAGCGCCGAAACCACCCCTGCTTGCAGAGTCAGACCCAAATCAGACAGTGCCTGTTCTAACACCTGGCGCCGGTCAACACCACCGACCGAGGCTGTCACGTCGAAACCCTTTCAACTGCATTAGGGTCGGGACGCCCCACAAAACCGCGAAAGTTGCCCTTCTTCAAGTGGATGAGCAGCAATGAAATTGTCGCCGGAGTAATGCCTGACATGCGCGAGGCCTGACCCAGGGTTTCCGGGCGCTGTTTGCTCAAACGCTGGCGTGCCTCAATACTCAAGGCAGTGACTTGCATGTAATCCAGCTCATCGGGTAATCGCAGATTCTCATAGTGGGCCGCGCGTACCACTTCATCATTCTGCCGATCGATGTAGCCGGAGTACTTGGCAGCAATCTCCACTTGCTCCACGACAGCGGACACAAAGACATTGCGGGCAAGTGCATCTGCCAAAGCCTCGGCAGGCACTGGCCCGTCAGCGGCAGACGTCGGAAAATCAGGACTGGCAAACCGCCCGCCGTCCAGCGACATCAATGCCGCATAGCTCACATTGGGGCGCCGCAACAAATCCGCCAAGTTGTACTCGTGGTCTATCGCCTTACCGAGCACCCGCGCTGACTCGCTCTCCGGCAGATTTCTGGGGCTGACCCACATGCCGCGCAGGCGCTCTGTTTCACGTGAAACAGCATCGCGTTTACGGCAAAACGCTTCCCAGCGGGCGTTATCCACCAGCCCCAGTTTCCTGCCTACCTCGGTCAATCGGGCGTCCGCGTTGTCCTCCCGCAGTTGCAGGCGAAACTCCGCCCGGCTGGTAAACATCCGGTACGGCTCGGTCACACCCTTGGTTATCAGATCGTCCACCAACACACCCAGATACGCCTGATCCCGGCCGGGTAACCATGTGTCACCTGTGTAGCTGGCCGCACCCGCCGAACTCAAGGACACATCTCCACCACCCATGGCTCGCACTTGCAAAGCAGCGTTCAACCCGGCAAACAGACCCTGGGCTGCAGCCTCTTCATAACCCGTGGTACCATTGATCTGGCCAGCAAAAAACAGTCCGCCAATCTGGCGTGTCTCAAAACTGCTCTTCAAGGACCGGGGATCAAAGTAGTCGTATTCGATCGCATAGCCTGGCCGCAGAATGTGCACATTCTCCAGACCAGCCATGCTGCGCACCAATTCATACTGAATATCAAACGGCAAGCTGGTACTGATGCCGTTGGGGTAATACTCATGCGTCGTCAGGCCTTCGGGCTCCAGAAAAATCTGGTGGCTGTCCTTGTCGGCGAAGCGGTTGATCTTGTCTTCCACACTCGGGCAATAGCGCGGACCCACGCCTTCAATCTTGCCAGTGAACATGGGACTGCGGTCGAATCCTGAGCGGATGATCTCATGCGTACGGGCATTGGTGTGGGTGATCCAGCAGGGCATCTGCTTCGGGTGCATGTCCAATCGCCCCATGAAGCTGAACACCGGCATTGAGACACTCATACCTCCGGGCATACCATCGCCCGGCTGCTCCAGGCACTTGCTGAAGTCAATGGATCGCCCATCCAAACGTGGCGGGGTACCTGTCTTCAGGCGCGCCTGGGGCAGCTTGAGTTCCTTGAGCCGCTGACTCAGGGAAATTGCGGGCGGATCACCTGCCCTGCCGGCTGCATAGTTGTTGAGGCCAACGTGGATTTTCCCGTCCAGAAAAGTGCCTGCGGTCAGCACCACGGTCTTTGACCGGAAACGTATACCGACCTGCGTCACAGCCCCCGTCACGCGCTCGCCAGTTCCAGTAGCCTCCACCATCAGGTCGTCCACAGCCTGCTGGAATAGCCACAGATTAGGCTGATTTTCCAGCATGCGGCGCACGGCAGCCTTGTACAGAACCCGGTCCGCCTGCGCACGCGTTGCACGCACTGCAGGACCCTTGCTGGAGTTGAGCGTGCGGAACTGGATGCCCGCTTCGTCGGTGGCCAGCGCCATGGCTCCACCCAGCGCATCCACCTCCTTCACCAGATGGCCTTTGCCGATGCCGCCAATCGACGGATTGCAGCTCATCTGGCCCAGGGTCTCGATGTTGTGGGTCAGAAGCAAAGTCTTGCTGCCCATGCGGGCGGCTGCCAAAGCGGCCTCCGTACCGGCATGGCCACCGCCAACGACGATGACATCAAATTCTTGTGGGTAGAGCATGATCCGATTTTAGGGGTTACCCCTGTGTATGGCGTGCCATCACGCCAATGCCGCACACGCCTCAAGGTCTGTCAGCGATAGTATCTCGATACGGCCGTAGCCCAGACTCAACACGCCTGCGCGCGCCATGGCCTTCAGTTCCTTTGACAAGGTCTGGCGTGTAATGCCCAACATCATGGCCAGGGCTTCCTGAGAAACTGCGACATTGGTGCGGGCATCCAAAGCCATGGTCGCATCTCCGTGGGTCAGTGCCAGGAGCCGTCTAGCAATGCGGGTGCTGGTCGTTCGCAGCATGGAATCTTCCACCAAGCCGTACAAAGCGCGTATACGCACCGACATGAGAACCGCCATCGCGAAGGCAAAAGCATTGCGTCGCATCAAGCGAGAAAATGCTGCGGGTGCAATCACCAGCACTACAGTTTCTTCTACCGCCGTTACGTCGTGGGGGCGTGGCTCGCCATCAAAGTGGGATGTCTCGCCAAACCAGATGCCTGCCTCCAGCACCGACAAAATTCCTTCACGCCCATCTTCCCCCAGAGTTGAGACCTTGAGCGCACCCGATAGCACCGCAAAAAAGCCCCCTCCGGCATCTCCCTTTCTGAACAACATCTCTCCCGCACGCAAAGGGATTGCATCTGCCACGGACAGCATCGCCCTGCGCTCCAGGAGCGGCACGGAGTTGAACCATGGATTGACCGACAGCGGCTGCATCCATTCACTTTTTGAGTTCGCCACCCATTTCTCCATAGGAATTACCCTTGAATGTTAATTTTTTGACAGTTGCAGGTCAATGTTCGAGGTAAGGTCAAAGGCCGTGTTCAAAAAGAGGCCACTCTATGTCCGCCATTCCGCTGCACTCTGTTACACCCGCCGACGCTATTCGCTCCATGCTGGAAGAAACCCTGGCACTCCAGCGCGCGGCTTATTTTGCGCACCCCTACCCCAGCCTGAATGAACGCAAGGCTGACCTGCTCAAACTCAAGGCCTTCATTCAGGACAACCGCGACGCCATCGTGGACGCCATCAGTGCCGACTATGGCAACCGCTCAAGACATGAAACCCTTTTCGCGGAGGTGTACGGAATTGTCGACGGTGTTGACCACGCTGTAGGCAACTTGCGCAAGTGGATGAAACAGCAGCGCCGCGGCATCGACATGTTGAACTTCTTCGGCGCCAAAAACCGCGTCATTCCCCAGCCGCTGGGAGTGGTGGGCCAGATCGTGCCATGGAACTTTCCCATCTTTCTGTGCTTCGGCGGGCTCACGTCTGCCTTTGCGGCAGGCAACCGCTGCATGGTCAAAATGTCGGAGAACTCGCGCCACCTCGCCAAGCTCTTGATCGAAAAATCGCCCGCCTATTTCCCCAAAGACAAACTGGCATTCTTTGACGAAACCGGCGGCGTGGGCATTGAGTTCTCACAACTCAAGTTCGACCACATCCTGTTCACCGGTTCGGGTACCACCGGTCGCGCCGTGATGGCCGCTGCGGCGCAAAACCTGTGCCCCGTGACGCTGGAACTGGGTGGAAAGGCACCGGCCTTGCTATGCGACGATTTCCCGCTGAAGAAAGCCGTGGAGCGCATCACTTTCTTCAAGTATTTCAACGCGGGGCAGATCTGCACCACGGCCGACCACGTATTCGTGCCGCAGGCCAAGGTGAGCGAGTTCGTGGAGGTGGCCAGGCAAGTGGTGTCTGGCCGTTACGCCAGTCTGGAAACGCCAGACTACACAGCCGTCATTGACGACCGTGCCTTTAACCGCATTACCCGTGCCATGGAAGAAGCGCAATCCCGGGGCGCCACGCTGGTGCAACTCACGGCCGGCCCCAAATGGGATGCGGCGACCCACAAGATTGCACCCCACATCGTGCTCAATGCTCCGCCCGATTGTGAACTGCGCACCCGGGAAATCTTTGGCCCGGTCCTGCCAATCGTGGCCTACACGGCTATGGAAGACGTCATCAACACCATCAACAACGGGCCGCGACCGCTGGCGTTCTACCCCTTCAGCAATGACAAGGACTTGATCCACACCCTGTTGCACCGCGTCATGTCGGGTGGTGCGACGGTCAACGACATCGTGCTGCACACCGGCCAACACGACATGCCGTTCGGTGGTGTGGGCGAAAGCGGGATGGGCCACTACCACGGCTACGAAGGCTTTGTGACCTTTTCCAAACTGCGCCCGGTGTTCTACCAGGCGTCCTTCAGCGGCATCAAGTTCCTGTGGCCACCCTACGGAAAATTCGCTACCAAATACCTTGACTTCCTGACCAAATAACAAGAACGGCCACTTATGCAAGAGTTTGACTACATCATCGTCGGTGGTGGTTCAGCGGGTTGTGCACTGGCTGCACGACTGTCAGAAGACCTGAAGACAACCGTCTGTGTGCTGGAAGCTGGTGGCGCCGACAGTTCAGTGCTCGTGCGGGCACCGCTGGGGTTTGCCATCATGTTGCCCTACGGTCTGATGAACAGCTGGCACTACTTCACCACACCCCAAAAAGGATTGGGTGGTCGCAAGGGTTTCCAGCCCCGCGGCAAGGTGCTGGGCGGCTCCAGTTCGGTCAATGCACAGGTTTACACCCGCTGCAACCGCAACGATTACGATGGCTGGGCTGCCTTGGGCAACGCCGGCTGGAGCTATGCCGATTTATTGCCACTGTTCAAGCGCGCGGAAAACAGCCATTGCTTCACCAACGACGTATACCATGGCAACAATGGTCCGCTGCATGTCAGCTACCTGCGCAGCCCCTCACCCGCCAACGAAGCCTTCCGTGCCGCTTGCGTTGAGAAAGGCATCCCGTTCAACCCCGATTACAACGGTGCCAGCCAGTACGGCATTTCCCCCACGCAGGCCACGCAGTTCAACGGTGAGCGCTGGAACGCTGCTCGCGCCTACCTGCATGCCAACGCCGATCGCCAGAACCTGACCGTCTGGACCGGATGCCACACCCGCAAAGTGATGCTGGAAGGCAAAACCGCTGTAGGCGTTGAGTTGCGTCGCGGTGGTCAGATCCAGCAGATCCGGGCCCGCAAGGAAGTCGTGCTGAGCGCAGGTGCTTATGGCTCACCCCAGCTGCTAATGCTTTCTGGCATTGGCCCCAAGGCACACCTGCAACAACATGGCATCACGGTCGTTCATGACCTCCCCGGTGTGGGACAGAACCTGCAGGACCATGTCACCTCCAACCTTATTTACCGCACACCGCGCTGGCAGGACACGGTTGGCATGTCGCTGCGGGGCGCCTGGGAAATCATCAAGTCCATTTTCCAATGGCGCAATGATCGCAAAGGTTGGGTCACCACCTGTGTCTCAGAGTCCAACGGCTTTGTGTCCACCTGCGGCAACACGGACCACCCGGACATCCAGTTCGCCTTTTTGCCCAGCATCGTGGACGACCACACGCGCAAGCAGCACCTCGGACATGGCTACACCCTGCACACCACACTGATGCGGCCCAAGAGCCGCGGCAGCGTGACACTGCAAAGTGCTGACCCCTACCAGGCACCTCTGATAGACCCCGGTTTCTTCACCCACCCTGACGACATAGCCGTTGCCATCAAAGGCGCGCGCATGGGCTTTGAAGTGCTGGAAGCCAAGGCCATGGCGTCCTATCGCGGCAAACGTCTGCACCCGTTTGACATCCACGACGACAAGGCCATGGAAACCTTCCTGCGCGCCACCTGCGACACCGAATACCACCCCGTGGGCACCTGCCGCATGGGGCCCGACTCCGAGGCCATGGCTGTAGTCGATAGTCAGCTGCGTGTTCGGGGCATAGCGCGCCTGCGGGTGGTCGATGCATCCATCATGCCCAACCTAGTTTCAGGCAACACCAATGCTCCGACCATGGTGATTGGCGAGAAAGCAGCTGACCTGATCCGCGCCGGTATGTAAGGATCAAAAAATTGCAACGCTGTCGTCAACCGTGTTCGCCGCAGGACATGCCGTGGCGTTTTACTATCGGCGTTTTCCTCCAACCATCCTAGGCACTCCATGAAACTCTACTACTCACCAGGCGCTTGCTCACTGTCACCCCACATTGCCATGTACGAAGCAGGCTTGGCATTCGAAGCCATTGCGGCCCCCACAAAGACCCACCAGTTGCCCGATGGCTCGGACTATTACAAAGTCAACCCACTGGGTTACGTGCCCTACCTGACGTTGGACGATGGGCGCAGCCTGCATGAGGGCCCGGCAATCGTGCAGTACATCGCGGACCAGGCACCTGACAAGAAACTGGCACCCGTCAATGGCACTTACGAGCGTTACAAGTTGCAGGAGTGGCTGACATTCATCGGCACCGAACTGCACAAGACCTTTTCGCCCCTGTTTGTACCCACAACGCACCCTGACACAAAAGCCGCCGCGTTGGAACGCCTGAAGAGCCGTCTGCAATGGGTGGAGGGTGAACTCGCCGGCAAGCAGTATCTGATGGGCGACCAATTCACAGTCGCTGATGGCTATTTGTTCGTGGTCACCAATTGGGGACAATACGTGGGCTTGGACCTTTCACCCTATGCCAACATCGTGGCCTACCGTGCCCGCGTGAGTGCGCGCCCTGCTGTGATCGCTGCAATGACCGTAGAAGGCCTGATCAAATAAACGGAAACCAGTCGAAAGAAAAGCATAGCCATCCCGCAAGAAGCCCTGTCTGTTCGACCAACAGTCTTCTTGCGGTAACCTTTGCTCAATGGCGCAGACTCATTCACCATGGACCCCTTCGGCAAGGGTTTTTCATTATTTAAGTGGCGGTAAGGCAGGCAGTATCCGGTAGCAATTGCCTGCGATTGTCGTGGCGGAACTCCATAGGCGATATGAAAACCGCTTGCAGCGATAAAACCGACAGCCAAGAAATTGGCAACAGGAAAGTTGTGGATTTCCAAAATAAAGTTAGACGATCATGAAATTAACCCGCATAATGGTGCAGTATTGCCGAAAATTCGGCGTTACGGGTTTGCGGTGATTTACCAGTTTCGCGTCTGCTTTAAGTCTTCATTGGTTTGTTGATTGCGGGTTTGGACACCATCGCGTTTTGAGTTATTTTGAGGAGTCCTTACATGGGCAACAAACTTTACGTG
>JBPOIP010000061.1:0-25687 GCA_052034395.1 Pseudomonadota bacterium | reverse complement strand
ACAGACTCAAAAGGGTTGAAAGGACTATTGGCAAACATTCTCATCTCCGTTGAAGTTGGTGTCACCCATTATCACTGGAGATTGCCACACAGCCGCGAATGACGCAGGGCCGCTGGACTGAAACGGATTGGATTCAACGGTCGCCGCGCCCTGACAGCGCATCCACGCTATCCGGCAAGACCAACGTACACATTCTGAACATCATCATTTCCGTCGATGGCAGCCAGAAAGGCCTCCACCTCCTCGAGATGCTCCGCGCTGAGACTAGCGGGGTCGACAGGATTCTTGGGCTTGTACCCCAGCTTGGCGGAAAGTACGCTGAAGCCCTGTCCAGGCAAGGCACGGCTAACCAGATCGAGATCCGAGGGATCGGTCAAAAACAGCGTCACACCATTGTCAACATCCGGCTCAAAATCCTGCGCCCCTGCCTCGATGGCGGCCAACTCGGGATCTGCACCTGCCACGGCGGGTTCAGCCTCGATCATGCCCAGGTGGTCAAAGTCCCAGGCAACGGAGCCCGAAGTTCCGAGGTGCCCCTTGCGGAAGAGCACCCGCATTTCGGGAGCGGTGCGGTTGACGTTATCGGTCAAACACTCGACCATGACCGCAACTTGATGCGGAGCAAAACCCTCATACATCACATGCTCGAAATGAACGGCTTCACCGGTGAGTCCGGCACCTTTCTTGATGGCACGCTCCAGGGTTTCCTTGGGCATCGAAACCTTTCGTGCCTGTTCAACCACCAGTCGCAGACGCGCGTTGGATGCAGGGTCAGCACCACTGCGCGCCGCCACCATGATGTCCTTGGCCAGTCGCCCGAACAATTTGCCTCTGGCGTTTGCCGCCAGTTCCTTGCCTTTTGCTTTCCACTGCGCGCCCATGTCGGGTTTCCTTGCTAATGTTGGCAATCGTGACGTGTGCACGATCGCTCAGGCGAGCCGAAGGCTCAGGTTAAACAGCCACTCAGCGGTAATAGGCTTCGACGCGGCCCTTCAGCTTGATCAATAGCGGGTTGCCTTTGCGGTCCAGTGTCTTGCCGGCGGGTACCTTGATCCAGCCCTCACTGATGCAGTATTCAGCCACATCCAGACGGTCCTTGTCGTTCAGCCGGATTCCCACGTCATGCTCGAAAACAGCTGCCACATGGTGCGGGCTGCGTGGATCAATGGAAAGATGATCGGGCAAGGGTGGGAGTGCGTTGTTTTCGCTCATATCGCTATCTCAGCTAAAGCCACAGGCCCCCGGCCCATCCGGGTGCCCACAGGATCCGCAGGGACCAGGCATTGCCGCAGCAGCAGCAGCAGCCGCACCGGTTGTGGCGAAGACTGAAAGCTTCTTTGCAAGCTCGGTTGAATGGCAAGTGGGACACTCAGGGGTCGTATCAGAACGAACCAGTGCCTCAAACTCGGCTCCACAGCTACTACAGTTGTATTCGTAAATCGGCATTTTTACTCCAGCGCAAGACCGGATTATGAATCAGGCGCCGATGAACTTTGGCGGGTGCTTGCCGTAAAACGCCTCCACACCCACCCGGAAGTCCTCAGTTTGTGCGCACTGTCCGAATGCGGCCGCCTCCAAAGACAGCTGTTGTCCGAGGTCATGACCAAAGGACCCTCGCATCAAACGCTTCATGGCGCCATAGGCCAGCGTTGGCCCTGAAGCAAAACGTTCGGCAAATGCCTGAACCTGCGCGTGGAGCTGGTCGGCAGGCACCACGCGATTAACCAGTCCGACGCGGTGCGCTTGCGCACAGGTCAGCGTCTCGCCGAGCAGTGCAATCTCCAGCGCATTGCGCATTCCCACAAGGCGAGGCAAGGCCCAGGATGCACCGACATCACAACTGGTGCCCAGATTGATGTAGGCCAGGTTGAAACGCGTTTCTTCCGATGCCAGCACAAAATCCGATTGCAGCATCAGGCTCAATCCGGCACCGGCGACAACACCATGAACCTGTGCAATGACCGGCGCATTCAGTGAAGCCATCAACAGCAATGCCGCATTGAGTGGCTCAAGCAAGTCAGCAGCGCCCTGTACCGGATTGGCCCGCAGGGTCGCAAGATCTCCGCCCGCCATGAAACCCTTGCCAGAGCCACGCAACACGATGGCACGCACGGATGCGTCGGCAGCGAGTTCCCGCACAGCATCCAGAACGGCGATGGCCATGGGAAAATCCACGGCATTGAGCGCCTGCGGCCGGTTGAAGCAAAGACTGACTATTGCGCCTGTTCGCTCCACCAACAGCGGCGCCAGCGACTCGGGTGAGGACGTCATAAATGCCTTTCTTGTCCGCTCGCAGCGGCGCAGCAATAGGGAATGGTCGGCAATGCTTACCGGTACAAGGTTTCGATTTCCGCCGCGTAGGATTTGTAGATACTGGAGCGGCGCACTTTCATGGTCGCCGTCACTTCACCGTCATCGTGGTCCAGCTCTTTGGTCAACAGATGAAACTTGCGGATCTGCGAGACCTGTGCCAGTCGCTGATTGCCCTGGCTGATTTCCGTATCAATGAGGGCGTGTACCTGCGGGTGTTCCACCAGTGACCGGAAATGCGTGAACGCAATGCGTTGGGCCTCGGCCCACTTGCCCACCGTCTCATAGTCAATCATCACCAGCGCACCGACAAACTTGCGTCCATCAGCAACGATGACACACTCCTTGATGTAAGGGCTCGCCTTCATCGTGTTTTCGATCTCTGACGGCGTAAGATTCTTGCCCCCGGCGGTGATCATGATGTCCTTGAGGCGATCAACGATCTTCAGTTGCCCGTCTTCTTCACGCACCACATCACCGGTGTGGAGCCACCCGTTCTGGATGCTGGCGGCTGTTGCCTCGGGGTTTTTGTAATAGCCGGCAAACACCATGTCACCGCGCATCTGGAACTCGCCGGCCTCGCCTATACGCCACTCCACGCCCAGTGTTGGCGTACCCACGGTTCCGATGATGACGTGGTCCAGCGGATGCCCGGTGACCATGCCCGTGGACTCGGTCAACCCATATACCTCTACCAGCGGAACCCCCAGCACCCGAAAAAACCGCACCACATCAGGTGGTATCGGAGCAGCACCGGTCAGTGCCACACTGGCTTTGCGCAATCCGATAAAGTTCTGTACAGCCCGAAAAACCATCCAGTAAGCGGCGAAGTAGGTGAACTTTTCGGCAAGCGACCATTGCGAACGCGGCTTTTCCGCTGTTGGCTTGCACGCGGAATAGGCCCATTCAAAAAGCGCACGCCGTACGCCTCCAGCTTCCTGTAACTTGATGCTGATGGATGCATGCATTTTTTCCCAGATGCGCGGAACGCCCAGAAACATCGTTGGAGCAACCTCGCGCAAATCCTCCTGAACCGTACGGATGGATTCACCAAAGTTGACCTGCGAGCCGTTATAGATGGGGCAAAAGGTGGTGAGCATCTGCTCAGCCACATGGCACAAAGGCAAATAGGACAGGTGCGTCGTATCCTGGGTCAGGCGCAGACGCTCAACAATGCCTGGCACCACGCCGCGAATGTTGCGGTAGGAAATCATGGCACCCTTGGGCTTGCCCGTTGAACCCGAGGTGTAGATCATCAATCCAACCTCATCCAGCGTCTGTCGGCCCAGCGCTTCGTCAATGAGCGCCTGGTTGCCAACGGTTGCCCCAACTTTCTCCACTTCCACAAAAGGCACTATCAGGCGACGTGCCTCGTCTGCAAAGCTGCGCAGGCCTTTGGTCTCCATGACCACAATCTTGCGCAACCGGGGTAAGTGATCCAGCGCTTCCAGCACCTTGTCGGTTTGCTCCTGATCCTCGCAGACCATGATTTCAATGTCGGCATGGCCCACCACGTAGGCAACTTCCGACGTGGGGCTGGTGGGATAGACACCCACCGTGACAGCACCCACCAATCCAGCGCCCATTTGCGTCAGTACCCATTCCACGCGATTCTCGGAAATGACGCCAACATGGCCCCCCTCCGGCAGACCCAATGCGCGCAGCCCGAGGCCGAAGTGGCACGCACGGCGGTAGTAATCCGCCCACGAAAAGGGTTTCCAGATACCGAAATCCTTCTGTCGAATGGCGATGCGCTCAGGGCTGCTGCGGGCGCGCTCGCGCAGCATTTGTGGCAGCGTCAAGGACTGGAGTGCGTCGGATGCGTGCATAGATTCAGGACAGCCAGCGCTTGCGCCGCTTGTAATGCTTGATGGCGCGGAAGCTGCGCGTTTCGCCCCCACCGCCCATCCCCAGGTAAAACTCGCGCACATCGGGGTCCGAGGCCAACCGCTCGGCGCTGCCATCAATGACAATCTTGCCGTTTTCCATGATGTATCCGCTGTGCGCAACAGCAAGGGCGACCGTGGCGTTCTGCTCGACCAGCAACATCGACACGCCCCGCTCGACATTGATGCGCGCGATGATCCCAAAAATATCCTCGACCAATTTTGGTGAGAGTCCGAGCGATGGCTCATCCAGCAGGATAAGCTGTGGCTGGGCAATGAGCGCGCGGCCGATGGCCAGCATCTGCTGTTCGCCCCCGGAAAGATAACCGGCAAGACCGTTTCGCCGCTCGTGGAGACGTGGAAAGTAGGTGTAAACCAGATCAAAATCAGGTTTCACTCCGGCGCGACCCGTCAGGGCATACGTTGCCGCAATGAGATTCTCTTCAATTGTGAGGTCCTCAAAAACGCGCCGGCCCTCCATCACATGGCTCACGCCCTGATGCACCAGCTGCTGCGGTTCCAGGCGAGCCGTTGGGCTTCCGTTGAACAGGATGCTGCCACTCTTGAGCTCACCGTCCTCAAGTGCCAGTAGACCCGAGATGGCCTTGAGCGTGGTGGACTTGCCTGCCCCATTGCTGCCCAGCAAAGCCACAATCTGTCCGCGCGGCACGGCCAGTGACAGGCCCCGCAGGGCCTGCACAACCTTGTTGTAGATGACCTCGATGTTGTTGACTTCGAGGACGTGATCCGTGCGGGGCAGGCTCATGTTCAGGCTACAGGGAAATCCAGTCCGAAGCTGCGACCATCTTCTGGGTTTTCATGTCTGCCTTGTAGACGCGCCCCACCGGAATGGAATTGCCTCGGATGGTGATTGGCACGCCGATCAGGCCGCCCGTATCAAAGTCCTTGATGCTATTGAGCGCCGCCTTCAAGTTCTTGCCCGTGAGCTCTTTCTTGGCATCCAGCGTGCGTTTGGCGGATTCGACGAACAGCATGGCAGCCAGGAAGCCCTGTATGTAGGCTGTGCTCTGGTACTCAGGGCGCATCTGGCGAATTTTGTCCAGCATGGGTGCCTTGGCCGATGTGTCGTAGTAATAGCGGTAGGGCATCACACCCATGAAACCATCGCCGGCCTCGCCCATCTTCATGACGGTGGAGCTGTCCATGGTCCAGAACGTGCCCATCCACTTGGTGGTCATGCCCTGTTGCTTGCCCTGGGTGATGAATTCGGGAATGGGCGCCAGGATGTAGCCGTGGAAAATGGTGTAGTCGGGCGCCGCGCGGCGCAACTTGATCACTTCTCCCGATACATCCACGCTACCGGCCTGTGTCATGATCTTGATCACCACATTGAGGCCCAGCTTCTTGGCCAGCGCTTCACTGCTGTCGATCGGGTCACGGCCAAACTCGGAATCCGAGTAGACAAACGCCACCTTGGCACCGGGCTTTTCCTTCGCAATGTGATTCAGCAAAATGCCAAACATCTCGGTGTAGTCCGGGCCAACCAGGAACTGGTTAGGGTATTTCACCGGATCGTTCAACTCGGTTGCAAATGAGGCACCCGCCATCATGATGTTGCCGTTGCGTTCGAGCTCAGGATTGATGGTCTTGGAAAAACCGGTCGAGTCCCCGTAGTAGAGGTTGACCTTGTTCTGGCTGGTGATTTTTTTGAACGTGGCGACTGAAACGTCGACCTTGTAACCCGTGTCTTCGGGAACATACTTGATCTTTCGACCCTTCACCCCACCCGCATCATTCACGATCTTGACGTAGTCGGAGATGCCGGCATTGATGCCGATGCCGGCAAACGAGAACACGCCGGTCATGGGAATGGAGCCACCAATCACGATCTCCTCACTGGTGGCCTGAGCGTGTGCTGCCAGGGGTGCCACCAGCGAAGCGCCTGCGGCGAGCAGCAGGGAGCGGCGGCGTTGGGAGGTCAGGGAATCTTGCATGCTTGTCTCCTAGTTTCTATGGACGTTTTAAGGAACTGTGTGTCTGCCCGCGCTAATTGCGGAAAGGCCACAGGTGGAAAAAACGGCGAATTCGCCGCCACACTTCTGCGAGCCCATGTGGCTCGAATACCAGAAAGCCGATGATCAACAGACCAAAAATGATGGTGCGCACAGGTGACAGAAATACCGTGAGCTCGGTGCTATTGGGCAGCAGATCAAACACCAGCTTGAGGAGCTCCGGCACCATCGTCATGAAGACCGCACCCAGGATGGCACCCAGGATGGTTCCCATACCACCAACAATAATGGCTGCCAGAAAAAAGATGGACATCAGAAGAGGGAAGCTCTCTGGCGTTACCACCCGGAAGAAGTACGCCCACAATCCTCCCGCCACACCGGCATAGAAGGAAGACAAGCCAAAGGAAAGCAGCTTGTAATGCAGCAAGGGAATTCCCAGCACCTCGGCCGAAATGTCACGATCGCGGATGGCAATGAAGGCCCGTCCGATGCGTGTTCGAAACAGGTTGGCAGCGCCCAGCAACATCAGAATCGTGATGGGGACAATCACCCAATAAAGCCGAAACGACGTGTCCAGCGGCACATCTAACAGGCGCGCTGGCGGTAAGCTAAGGCCGCCGGTACCTCCGGCAAAGCTCAAATTGGCAAACAGGAAATGGGTGATGAATGAAGCCGCGATCGTGGCGATGGCCAGATACAGCCCTTTAACGCGTAGCGATGGTATGCCCACGATGATGCCACCCAGCATGGCCACAACGCCGCCCGCCAGGAGGTTGAGCAGGAAAGGCGATCCGATTCTGGTTTGCAGGATGGCAACGGTGTACGCACCCAGCCCCATAAATGCGGCCTGACCCAAGCTCACCAGACCCGTATAGCCGGTAAGAATGTTAAGTCCTGTTGCACTGGCCACATTGATGCTGACCAGGCAGGCCAGGTACAGCCAGTACTCGCTGGCCATGTAGGGGAATATCAGCAAAAGGACAACGCCCACTGCCAGCCACACTCTCTGCGTACGGGAGTCGAACAGCGCCGCATCCGCGATGTAGGTCTCTTTGAGCGTGCCGATTCTCATGAGGCCTCCCGCCGGGCCGCCCCAAGGCAGGCCAATGCCCCCTTGGGGGGCAGCGAATACACGCAGTGATGAACGTGGGGGTACATAGTTCCTAGAGTCTCTCGATCTCGTGTGTGCCGAACAGGCCGTAGGGTCGAACCATCAAAATCACCACCAGGACGATAAAGGTCGCCAGCAGCTTGTATTCACCGCCGAGATAGGCACCGGCCAGCGCTTCGACCAGGCCAATGAAGAGTCCTCCCACCAGGGCACCCAGCACGCTGTCGAGTCCGCCAACGATCACGACGACCAGGACCGACAGACCAAACACGCCCATGCTGGAAGAAATCCCGCCAATTGAACCCACGATGATTCCGGAAATGGCGGCGATCATGGCCGACACCACCCACGCCATGGAGA
Organism: Pseudomonadota bacterium; assembly: GCA_052034395.1. Classification (GTDB taxonomy): domain Bacteria; phylum Pseudomonadota; class Gammaproteobacteria; order Burkholderiales; family Burkholderiaceae_C; genus Allorhodoferax. Next base: position 18,047 of record JBPOIP010000061.1, on the reverse strand, counting down.
AAACCCGCGGCACATTGATTCCCACCGAGTAGGCAGCAGCCTGGTCCGATGCTGTGGCCCGCAATGCCACACCACCGCGCCAGAAGCGAAACACCAGCAGGACCGCAGCGATAAAGACCACAGCGATCAGGGCACCCCAAAAGACTTTGGGTGCAAGAAAGGCATCCCCAATGATGATGGGCTGCGTTGGCATGAAATCCGGTAGCCGGCGCTGGTCGGCAGTCCAGATCATCTCGACCAGACCGACCAGTACAGAACCCAGGCCCACAGTGACCATAAAGACGGAAATTGGTGGCTCGCCTAGCAAGGGACGGATGATCGTGCGCTCGATCAGCGCACCGAGCAGCCCCGTGCCGAGGACAGCAGCAGGAATGGCAAGCCACAGTGGCAGCGCAAAAGTAGCGGCGAACGTAAAGAACAGATAGGCGCCCACCATCAGCAGTTCGCCAATGGCAATGTTCACCACCCGCGTGGCCTTGTAGACCATGACAAATGCCAATGCCGCCAGGGCGTACAACCCCCCACTGGCAATGCCGGTCAGGCTTATTTCAAACAGGTAGGCCCAATCCATCAGGCCACTCCGTGTGACGAAGCGGCGCTTGCCGCTGCGCCGTGCAGTTTGCGACGCAAATCGGCCACATCACCCGAACCAAGGTAGGCGCGAATCACTTCAGGGTCAGCCTGAACCGCGCTCGGAACGCCCTGTGCAATCACCTGCCCAAAATTGAGCACAACCACATGGTCCGAGAGGTCCATCACCATGCCCATGTCGTGCTCCACCATCAGCACGGTCACGCCCCACTCTTCTCGCACGTCGAGAATGAAGCGCGCCATGTCCTCGGTTTCCTCCCGATTCATCCCCGCTACGGGCTCATCGAGCATCAGTATTTCGGGCTGCATGGCCAATGCTCGGGCCATTTCCACCCGTTTTTGCAGCCCGTAGGACAAGGCGGAAACAGGTGCATGGCGGATGTGATCGATTTCCAGAAAATCGATGATGCGCTCTTCGACTTCGGCTCGCAATGCAGCCTCTTCACGCCGGGCACGACCCACATAGAAAAGCGCATCAAATACGTTGGCTTTCAAATGGCAATGGCGTCCGAGCTTGATGTTGTCGAGTACCGTCATGCCACGAAACAGGGCAATATTCTGAAAACTTCGACCCAGTCCCAGCTTGGCTCTCTGGGGAGCGGGCAGTTTGGTTATGTCCTGCCCCTTGAAATAAACATGCCCGCTTGCCGGACGATAGAAACCAGAGATGGTGTTGAACAGCGACGTCTTGCCCGCACCGTTGGGTCCAATGACTGCGGTGATGGAACCCTGCTCCACAGAAAAACCCACACCGCTAAGCGCGCGCACACCACCAAATGCCAGTGTCACGCCGTCAACCTGCAGCAACGGCTGGCGTTCGGAGAGACCACTTTGGGGCGCTGTGTTCATCAACTTATGAGTTCGGGTTTGTGTGTAGTGAAAAATTACTACTCACGCGTAAAGTACTTACTTGGAAGTAAATGTAGGTTTCTTTTGCAACCACCGTATCAGGTTATTCCCTAGGTACCCACCATGACAAAGAAAGAAACTGCATCTCAGGCGACCACCACCGACACCCCAGAATCACCCTGGGCACCGGTCTCGGCGCGTGAGCAGCAGCGTGAGGTCAAACGCAATGCTGTGTTGCAAGCCGCAGCCCAGATGTTCAATGAACGGGGGTTTCACGCCACCTCGCTGGACGACGTGGCAGCCCGACTGAACGTGAGCAAGCCCACGCTGTATTACTACGTCAAGAGCAAAGATGAAATCCTGTTTGAATGCGTGCGAACCGGCCTGCACATGATGCAGGAAGGCATTGCCCAGACGCGTCGCGACGGCGGCACCGCCATTGAGCAGCTCGAAGCCTGCATGCGAACGTATGGAAGCATTGTCACCATGGACTTTGGCATGTGCCTGATTCGTATCGGTGAAGACCCGCTGCCACCGGCAAGACGCAAGGAATTGCGTCGCGCCAAGTCAGCCATCGATCTGGAATTCAGACGCTTGATCGCCGCCGGCGTTGCGGAAGGCTCGCTGGTTCCTTGCGATCCGAAAATCACAGCCTTTGCAATTGCAGGTGCATTGAGCTGGATCGGCCGGTGGTACCAGGCCGGCGGAGAATACTCGGCCGAGCAGGTGGTCGAGCGTGTTATGAACACCCTGCTGGGAAGCCTTTTGGCGCCCAAACGCACAACGGATTGATCCGACAATCACTCCGTGGCGCGCGCTAAACCTACGCAGGAACTCGCTCGATTGCGACCGCCTCGCTGTTTTCAAACATCGCCTGCGCGCAAACCTCTGCATCATTCCGGACAAGCCGTTTGCACCATTCATCAACACACGGCCCGGAAACTGGGTGTGGCTCGAACAGAATGCGGGGCAAAACCCGGGCGATCAGGGGGGACGCGACACCGGCGGCCAACAATGCCGCAGCAAAGCGACTGGCAGCATCTCCCATCCGGAAAGCATTCAGATTGGCCTTGACAATGCGCTCCCCCTTGCGGGAAAAAAGCCGTTTCAGCTGATTTTCAAGCATGTCAACCGGCAGGGGCAAATGCATTGCCGCAGCGCCCAGCATCACGGTATTTTGAACCTTGATGCTTCCGGCCTTCGTGGCCAACCGGGCAGCATCCAGAGCCACGAGCCGGGGCGCCGAAAAAAGAACCCGGTACAGGGCATCCATTGGGGGGTAATTGCCGACATTGACCATGGGCGTGATGTCGGTGACGATCCAGCCATCCGGTCGCAGCAGGTTGGTATATCGCAGTGCCTCCATCGGCTCGACCGACAGCACCATACTGGCCATCCCGTCACCAATCAAATCACTGGCCACAGGCTTGTCGGAAATTCGCACAAAGGCCGACACGGCGCCGCCACGCTGGGCCATTCCATGCACCTCTGACTGTTTCAGATGCAGGCCCGCTTCGTGAATGGCATGGTCAATCACGCCGGCCATGGTGAGCACACCCTGCCCGCCAACGCCGCATACAACCAGGTCGTAGTTCATTCGCTTTCCACCTTGATCGCACGTTTGAGCTCACGTGTCTCCTTGATGTCCTTGATTTCCTTGGCATAGGTGACACAGGCCCGCCGGGCGATGATGACCGACAGCCCGCTGTATTCCATCTCTTCCCGGATGATGCTGGTGGTGTGGGCCTTCTTGTGCGGCGAGGGAACCACGATGCGGATATGCTCCCGCGCCACACCCAGGCCTGCCACCAGGTTGACCACATCTTCATCCGTGGCGGCCGTGGGCTGACCACCGGTCATGGCGATGATGCTGTTGTCGAGAATGAATACCTTGATATTCGTATTGTCACGCGCGGCGTCCAGCAGCGGCGCCAAGCCTGAGTGGGTGAACGTGCCGTCTCCGATGACACACAGGGCCTGAGGCATGCCGGCATGCACCACGCCAATGGCCATACCGATGGACGCACCCATGCACAGGCACGAGTGAATGCCATGCAAGGGCCCCACCGCCCCAAGCGTGTAGCAGCCAATGTCGCCCATGATGCGCGCATCCGGGTTGTACTCAGCGATGACTTCGTTGATGGCCATAAAGGAGTCGGTATGCGGACACTTGTCGCACAAGCTCGGCGGCCTGGCGACCAGCACGCCCACCAATCCGGCAATATCCATAGACGCATTGACAGGGATACCGAAACAGCGCTTGATGGCATCCTGGGAGAGCTCTCCCATGCGTGGCAAATCACCGGTCAGCCTGCCGCGGATGGGGCGTTCGCGCATGAGTCCGAGTGCGCTCACATAGCGCTCGATAAATGGATACCCTTCCTCAATGATCCAGACTTCACGCGAGGCATCCAGCAGTTGCCGGATCTTCCTGACTGGCAAGGGGTAGCAGCCAATGCGCAGCAGGTTGTATCCCTCCAGCGCGTCACCAAGCGCCTCCTGCAAATAGTTCCAGGCCAATCCGCTGACCAGAATGCCCGGTCGATCAGACCCCCGCAATGTCAAGGTATTGACCCGATGATTCTCGGCGTAGGACTGCAGGGCAGCCTGCTTCTCCACGAGACTGGCGTAGGCTCGCCGGGCATTGCCGGGCAGCAAAATGAACCGACTGGGATCAACAACGAAATTGGCGGCGTTCTGTTCACGCGGCGCATCCAGCGCCACGCGTGCGCGACTGTGCGCCAGACGCGTAACCAGACGCAACAGCACAGGAACCTGCAGTGCCTCGGACAGTTCAAAAGCCTCACGCGTAAAGTCGTAGCACTCCTGCTGGTTCGAGGGCTCCAGGCAGGGGACCATGGCAAAGTCGGCGAAGTAGCGGGAGTCCTGCTCATTCTGGGAACTGTGCATGGACGGATCATCGGCCACGACCACCACCAGGCCACCATGCGTGCCGGAAACGGCCACATTCATGAAGGGATCGGCCGCAACATTGAGTCCCACATGCTTCATCGACACGACCGCGCGCCGCCCGGCATAAGAAACCCCTACACCTTCTTCAAGCGCCACCTTTTCGTTGGTTGACCACATGCCGCGCACATTCAGACCATGCTGTTTCACATGGTCCTCAATGGCCTGGTAAATTTCGGTGGACGGGGTACCCGGGTAGGCAAAGGCGGCACTGATACCCGCATCGATGGCACCACGCGCCACGGCCTCGTCTCCCAGCAAAATCAATTCAGTCATAACCCCTCCAGAGTGGAGATAGATCGTAACCGGACGGCCTGGCGGCACGCCACCGCACCCGGCCGCTGATTTTGACCTGCATCAAAAATGTGGCCAATCATTCCAGCGCGCCGGTCGTTGCCGAAACGCCAGGCTGCAAGTGCAGTCAGTTCGCCATTGTGCAAATCAGCAAGAGCCTTGAACCGCTCCGTCAGGCAGACGCGTGTCTCTGCCAGTCAAACAATAGTCAGCATGTTGTTGCGTCAAAAGAAGAAACATCGCGAAGACGGGTCCCGGCATATTGCGCGGATCACTCTCACTCTCCAGTGCCTGCCAGGTGCGGGACTGCAGTCCACCGCGGCTGCCTGCCTGAACGGGATAGCCCATCAGCTCTGCTGCCTCCACCTGGCTAAGCCCGGCCGCAATCCGGGCTGCCTTGAGCTCTTTGCCAGAAGGAATGGGCATCGGGATCTTGGTGAAGCGATTCATCGCGCCATCATAAAACAGCACACCGGTCAGATCGGCGCTGGCTTGTGGGATTAGCCAAGGCTGCCAGCACGGATCTTCGCAATTTCGATCAGTGCTTTGCGCGACGTCTCCTGGCGAGGCTCGCCAAGTTGCTCCCGAATTGCGAGTGCCTGCGCGATGCAGGACTGTGCGTCATCGAGGTGGCCTTGCTCGACCAGACACCGGCCCCAGTGATGTAGCGCCATGGCCTCGATTCTGCGCCAACCACCTTCTTGGGCCACGGCGACCGCCTTGACAAAGTAACGCTCAGCGCCCGAGCGATCGCCTGCATACTGCAGTGCCGTTGCCAACGCGTTCCAGAACCAGGCAAGCTGCTCTGCGCCGGGGTGCGCACGTGCAAGTTGCTCATACGATCGAAGCACCTCCAGTGCAGCGGTCTCGTTTCTTGCGGTGGTCAGCATTGCACCCAGGTCTGCGGCGTGATCAAGCAGGGCACTTGTGTCGCCGCGTGACTGGGCGTCGGACAGTTTCAATCGCATGTCCCTGATGCCGCGCTCCAGAGCCTCAAGGTCGGGGGCGGTGAAACGCATGAACTCCATAGTGCTTGGATCGGGCATGGCGGTGGTTTGCTGCGCCTGCGGGCACTAAGCCGGCGACCAATCCACCTTGCCATCGTGCACCGTGTACAGAAATCTGACCGACGCATCGTTTCTGAAAAGAATTTTGGGAATCATCGGCGGGGCAATCTGACTCAGGTCAGGGCCATCATGCACTTCCAGCAAATGCCGCACGATGGTCTCGCCCCCAACGTGCGCGATCCGGCAATAGCATTCCCCCAGGATTGCGGCATGGTGGTCGCGCAGGCTCTGCACTTGGCTGGTGACTGCGGCAAGTTCTTTTGCGATGGGTCGACGTTCTGCGACTGCCGCTTCGAGCCCCCTGGCGGCATCGCCCAGGCGCTCTTCCATGAGCAAATAGCCGTGGGTCTGTGTCTCTGTCAGCTTGGTAATTCCCGCTCGCACCTTGCCGCGAATGGCGAGATACTGGGACAGCGCCGCGTCGGCCTTATAGGCGTCGATGCGCTCGGTCAGGGCATCCACGCGCTGCTTTGTCTCCGCAATCTGCGTTAGCAGCGGCTCCAGCACACTGCCCAGATCGGGCAGTTCAGGCAACACCATGGTCACGGTGTTCGGTTCGAGCTTGTGAGGCCTGGCATTGTCAATGCGCATGTTTCGTGCAGCCATCAGGCAGCCCGTGGCGGTGCCCATCTCCAGGGAGTGCGCAAATATCTGGCAATTCACCGCGTGCTCAATGGTGACCTTGCGGCCAATGATGAGGCAACTCTCGGCAGAGGCAATTTCAACCACCCCACCGGGCGATTGAAGCGTGGCATTGAAGGCGCGCTTGGGAATCCGGATGTGACCATCCGGGCTGACAACCTTTCCCCATCCAAGCGCATCATGCAGGCAGATTGCGCCGCCATCCGAAACCACCTCGCCATAGACCGGTCCATGGAAGGTCATATTGTGGCCGTGGACCACCCGCCCCTCCGGCACCTCATGGTGCTCAATGCGGTCACGGCGCGGGTCAGAATCTGAATGGGCCTTGCCAGTCATATGGATTCGCTCGGTAACACGGCGCAGTTTTCCAGTATCAGCGCTGTGCCATCGCCTTGGCCTGAATTGCTGTCAGGGCGATGGTGAACACGATATCGTCCACCAGAGCACCACGCGACAAATCATTCACCGGCTTGCGCAGACCCTGCAGCATGGGCCCAACCGACACCACGTTGGCCGAACGCTGAACCGCCTTGTAGGTCGTGTTGCCGGTGTTGAGGTCAGGAAATACAAATACGGTTGCCTGCCCAGCCACCGCGCTGCCGGGGGCTTTCTGGTCAGCCACTTCACGCACCGTTGCCGCGTCGTATTGCATGGGGCCGTCGATGACCAGATCGGGCCATTTGGCGCGTGCCAGTTCAGTGGCTGCGCGAACCTTCTCGACGTCGTCACCCGCACCAGAGGCACCTGTGCTGTAGCTGATCATGGCCACTTTGGGCGTGATGCCGAACGCCAGGGCGCTGTCGGCACTTTGCTTGGCGATTTCGGCCAGTTCAGTGGCAGACGGATCGGGGTTGATGGCGCAGTCGGCATACACCAGCACCTGTTCCGGCATGAGCATGAAGAAACAGGACGACACAATGGATGAGCCCGGTTCTGTCTTGATCAGCTGCAAGGCGGGGCGTACCGTGCTGGCGGTCGTGTGAACCGCACCACTGACCAGCCCGTCCACGTCACCGACCGCCAGCATCATGGTGCCCAGCACCACGCTGTCCTCCAATGCAATATGGGCTTGCCCCGGTGTCATCCCCTTGCTCTTGCGCAGTTCCACCATCGGTGCCACATAGCTGTCGACAATATGGTCAGGCTCCAGTATTTCCAGTCCGTAAGGCAGTTCAATGCCCAACGAATCGCAAACAGACTGGACCACGTTGCGTCGGCCCAGCAAGACACACCGTGCAATCTCCTTTTGCGTGCAGATGACCGCGGCACGAATCGTGCGCGATTCCTCGCCTTCAGGCAGCACGATGCGCTTGTTGGCGGCGCGCGCCCTTTGTATCAGTTCATACCGGAAGGTGGGAGGCGACATCAGGGTCGATGCGACGTGCTCCATGCCCACAAAAATCGCGGTGCCATCAAGCTGCTCGGCCATGTTGTCGATGACCCTGTCCATTCGGCCCAGATCGTCCGGCGGCACCGCCAGGGGCAAACGACTGATGCGGGCAGCCGTTTCAAAGCTGTCGCCATGGGTACGGATGACTGGCAGACCACCATTGAATGCGCGTGAACCAAAACGCTCAATGCGCGGACCGATAAAGCTGCGATGGGTCAGCACAAGGCCCGCAAGCTCAATGCCGTTGCTCTCTGCCAATGCGACTGCGAGGATGACGTCGTCGCGGTCGCCCGCGCTGATCACCAATGTGCCCGGTGTCAGACGCGCAATAACCTCGCTGACCGAACGCGCCGCCAGCACGGTATCACGAACGCGCCGGGTGGCGATCTGGCCTTCAATCATCACCTCGGCACCCAGGTGGCGGGCCACATCGATGGTGCGCGGCGTGGCCAGGGCGGGGTTGTTTTCGATGGCACCCCAGATAGGAACACCACCGAGCTGTGCGCTGACCGCCGTCTGATCAAACCCGGGCGCTGCGCGGTTGAATATGACACCCACCACGGTGCGACCTGCCCGATTGACCTGCGCAATCATGTGCTGGGTCTGCGCAACGCCTTCGGCATCGGCCCCATTGGCAACCAGCACAACGTCCGCCTGCAGGGTTCTGGCAATGTCACCGGAGAGGCGCGGAATGAAGGCCCGGCTCGGGTCGGCGTGCATGCCTTCCACCACCAGCACATCAGCACCCTTGGAGTCGGCCATGACCAGGCTGATGATGTCTTCCAGCAATTCATCCGTCTTGCCGTCGTTCACGTACTGAGTGACCAGACTCATGGGCAAGGGATCGGGGGTGTTGGCAACTTTGCAGATATTGCGTGCAAACAGCACCGATGGCTCGGTGTCCGGCGAGAGCTTGGTGATGGGCTTGACAAAGGCCACCTTGAGTCCGCGTCGCTGCAGTGCACGCAAAAGACCGAGTGAAACCGAAGTAAGGCCTACGTTTGGCTGTGTTGCAGCCACAAAATAGGTACGCATGCGAAGCCTCCACGGATAAGGTTCCTGCTGCGGGATGTCGTTGCAGGGCACCAGCGCTGAATCATACCGTTTGCCCGGGTTAACCCTAGGAAATCCTGTGAACCGGCGTGTAAGTGCGTGCGTTCCGGCGCACGAAAAATGCTACATATTTGATAGCTGCCTACTTATATGCAATGAGGGGATTTGGCACAAATTGGCATCAAATCCTGGCTCAGAGCGCCATGGTGCAAGCCATCACCGACCAGAGAAGACTGCTGTCGGACAAGAGGAACTTCGATATAGCAGCTGACTCACTCAACGCTGCGGTTCTGCGGCGATACTGATCGTTTATCGTCCCGTTGGGATCGTTGAGGTTCTACCCCGGTACGTGCAGCGAATGCAGCAAAGTTGAATCAAAGAGAAAACCCATGCAAACCCGTGTGCGTGTGATTGCGCTGTTGATTGCGCTTCTGGCAGGCATTGCACCCAGCGTGCATGCGGATGAGATATTGGTGGCTGTCGCTGCCAACTTCACTGCGCCCATGCGGCAAATTGCCACCGCGTTTGAAATGGAAACAGGCCACAAGGTACAGACCGCCTATGGCGCCACGGGCAAGTTCTATGCGCAGATCAGGAACGGCGCGCCGTTTGACGTGCTGTTGAGTGCGGATGACGAAACACCCGCCAGACTGATCAGGGAAAACGCCGCCGTGGCCGATAGCCTGTTTACCTACGCCGTGGGCAAGCTGGTGCTGTGGTCGGCTAAACCTGCCGTCGTGGATGGGGCGGGTGCGGTGTTGAAAAATGGTGGTTTTATGCACCTGGCCATTGCCAACCCCAAGCTCGCGCCCTATGGTGCCGCCGCCGTGGAGGTCATGAAGGCGCTGGGCGTGTATGACGCCGTGCAACCCAAGATCGTCACCGGGGAAAGCATTGGGCAGGCCCACCAGTTCGTCAGCACGGGCAATGCGCTGCTGGGTTTTGTGGCCCTGTCGCAAGTCATGAAGGACGGAAAGATAGAGGGCTCGGTGTGGATTGTCCCGGCCAGGCTCCATGCACCTATCCGCCAGGACGCAGTCATCCTCCAAAAGGGCAAAGGCAAGCCGGCAGCCGAGGCGCTGATGCAGTACCTGAAATCCGACAAGGTAAGGGCCATCATCCAGTCATTTGGTTACGCGCTGCCATAGCAGGCACGGACCACGTCAAATACTTCTTGGCCCAGGTTTAGGAGCATAGGTGGCAGAGCGTTTCGCTCCGTGTCCCCGCCTGCTATGCGGGCTCCTTCTGGACCTGAGCGGAACGCGCTGCCACCCATGCTCCCAACCGCCAGCGATGCGCAAGTAAGATTGCCCCATGTTATTGAACGACAGTGATCTACAGGCAATCTGGCTCACCGTGCGCTTGGCGGGCATCGTGACGCTGATCCTGCTGCTGCTGGGCACGCCTGTTGCGTGGTGGCTGGCGCGCACCAAGGCATGGTGGAAGGGGCCGGTAGGCGCCGTGGTGGCCATGCCGCTGGTGCTGCCGCCCTCCGTGCTGGGCTTCTACCTGCTGCTGGCCATGGGGCCGAACGGCCCGGTGGGGCAGTTCACCACGGCCCTGGGTATAGGCACGCTGCCTTTCACGTTCTGGGGTCTGGTGATTGGCTCGGTGTTTTACTCGCTGCCCTTCATGGTGCAGCCCTTGCAGACCGCGTTCGAGTCCATTGGTGAACGCCCGTTGGAGGTGGCTGCCACCCTGCGGGCCTCGCCTCTGGATGCCTTTTTTACCGTGGCTGTGCCTCTTGCACTGCCCGGATTTCTGACCGCGTCCATCCTGACCTTTGCGCATACCGTGGGCGAGTTTGGCGTGGTCTTGATGATTGGCGGCAACATTCCCGGTGTGACCCGTGTCGCATCGGTGCAAATTTACGACCACGTGGAAGCGCTGGAGTATCTGTCTGCGCACCGCCTATCGGCCGTCATGCTGGTGTTCTCCTTCCTGGTACTGCTGGCGCTGTACGCCTGGCGGCCCCAAGTCCGCAAGGGTGCCTGAGATGAGCGGCATTCAGGCCCGATTCAAGCTCGACTGGTCAGGCTTTGGGCTCGATGTGGACCTGGACCTGCCCGCGCGCGGCGTCACCGCTCTGTTCGGCCACTCCGGCTCGGGCAAGACCACGCTGCTGCGCTGCATTGCCGGGCTGGAGCGTGCGCCCTTGGGCCGCCTCACGGTCAATGGCGCGGTCTGGCAGCGTGATGAAGCACATGCTGGCAGGCCCAGCGGTAGTCACTGGCTTCCTACGCACCAGCGTCCGCTGGGCTATGTGTTCCAGGAGGCCAGCCTGTTCCCGCACCTCACGGTGCTGGGCAATCTGCGCTATGGTCAGAAGCGCACGTCAGGCGCACAACCCGCCGACCTGGACGCGGCCATTGAGTTGCTGGGCATCCGCCCCCTGCTGGAGCGCAAGCCCGACCGGCTTTCTGGCGGCGAACGACAGCGCGTCAGCATGGCACGTGCCTTGGCCCTGCGCCCGCGCCTGCTGTTGATGGACGAGCCGCTGGCCGCGCTGGACCACGCGCGCAAACAGGAAATCCTGCCCTATCTGGAGCGCCTGCACCGTACGCTGGACATCCCCGTGCTCTACGTGAGCCATGCGCCGGATGAGGTGGCGCGGCTGGCCGACCACATCGTGGTCATGGAAGCGGGCCGCGCCGTGGCCGTCGGACCGCTGACCGATACCCTGGCCCGGCTGGACCTGCCCATTCAGTTGGGTGAAGACGTGGGTGTGGTGCTGGATGCCATGGTGGCCGAGCGGGATGTGCTATGGCACCTGGCCCGCGTCGAGTTCCCCGGCGGAAGCTTGTGGGTGCGCGACGGTGGACATGCTATTGGCGAGCCGGTGCGTGTGCGCATCCTGGCGCGTGACGTCAGCATTGCGATGCAACCGGTTAGCGGCACCAGCATCCAGAACTGCCTGCCCGCCACCGTGGAGCAAATGGCGGGTGACAACCACGCGGCCCTGACCCTGTTACGGCTCACGATGGGGCCATCGCCCCTGCTGGCGCGCCTGACACAGCGCTCCGCCGCGGGGCTGGGTCTGGCGCCGGGCATAGCGGTCTGGGTGCAGATCAAGGCGGTGGCGTTGATCGGCTAACCCGGTGCGACGTGCCGCTTGCGCTCAGCCGTGTAGTTCCACCACGGGCGCGGCTCCTCGCCAGCCATGAAGCGGGTGACGGAAATAAAGACATCAATCACGCAGGGATCATGGCGCGTGCCGGTCTTGGCACACAGCGTCTCGTACATCTCGAACGGGTTGCGACCGACAAGTTGACCGGGTGTTTGAATGCCCAGCAGTTGCAGATCCCAGGCGCAGGCAGGGCCAATGTTGGGCAGGTCGGTTAACGCGCGCAGGCGCGTGCGATCAACTTTGTCGGGATGCATGTCAGCGGTTGGGATGGGGCGGTTGCGCGGTAAAACGCTGGTTTCACGATGGACTTGAAGTCACTGGCGGGCCGGAGCTATGCCTTTCGCTATTCGAACTCGACCAGCACATCACCCGTCTGCACCCGTGCACCTTGGCCCACCTTGATGGAGGCGATGACGCCGGACTGCGGCGCCATGATGTTGGTCTCCATCTTCATGGCCTCCAACACCAGGATCGAGTCGCCGGCATTGATCTTGTCTCCGGCCGCGGCAATCACTTTGACCACCACGCCGGAAACCGGGCTGCGACAGGCCTTGCTTTCATCGGCCACAGCGGCGGGCCGGCCACCATTGGCTTGCGTGCCACCTGGCGCGCTGCTGGCAGCACTGCCGGAGAGGCGTGCGTTACCCACCGGGTAAGCCGGCGGCAGGTTGGCGTGGTCTTCCAGGGCGACCTCCACTTCGACTTCAAAGGTCCGGTCATCCAGGGTAATGCGTAGCTTCACGGTGCTTCCAATCAGTGTGTGTGGTGCGAGGCGTGGGTGCCGATGCGTCCGACCTGGGCCCAGGCGCTGGAGTGCACCAGACGTACCTGGCGAATTCGCGCACGCACTCCGAGAAAGGCCGCCACGGCGGCAGAGATAGCGATCATGTCTTCTTCGCTGACCGGGGCCGGTCTGGCGGCAAGCTTGGCCGCCGCCAGCTCCAGCGTACTCACGCGCAGGGCGAGTGAGGCGATTTCCGCACGCATTTCGGCGAACAGTGCCAGCGTGGTGGCATTTGGTTCAGGCTCTTGCATGGCGGCGTCCTACAGCGGCATCAGGCCGTGCTTTTTGTGCGGGCGCGGCACACGCTTGATGCGCAGATATTCCAATGCCTGCGCAATGTGGCGGCGCGTGTGCTTGGGCTCGATCACGGAATCGACCAGGCGCATCTCGGCTGCCACGTAGGGGTTGGAGAAGGTGTCGCGGTATTCCTTGATCAGCTCGGCTCGGCGCTGGGCCGGGTCAGCTGCTTCACTGATTTCCTTGCGAAACACAATCTCGGCTGCACCTTCCGCACCCATGACGGCGATCTCGGCTGTGGGCCAGGCGAATACGCGGTCGGCATCCAGGTCCTTGCCGCACATGGCCAGATATGCGCCGCCATAGCTCTTGCGCAGAATCACGGTGATCTTGGGCACGGTAGCCGCCGCATAGGCAAACAGAAGCTTTGCACCATGGCGGATGATGCCGCCGTATTCCTGCTCCACTCCGGGCATGAAGCCGGGCACATCCACCAGCGTGACCAGCGGGATATTGAAAGCGTTGCAAAAGCGGATAAAGCGCGCCGCCTTGTTGGAGGCATTGATGTCCAGCGCGCCGGCCATCACCGAAGGCTGGTTGGCGATGACGCCCACCGAGCCACCGCAGACACGTGCAAAGCCGACCACGATGTTCATGGCGTGGCCAGACTGAACTTCCAGAAAGTCGCCGCCATCCACAATCTGCGCAATCACATCCCGCACGTCGTAACCCTGCTTGCTCTCGTCGGGGATGACGGATTCCAGCGCCAGATTCGGCTCGACCGAAAGGTCACCCTCAACTTGCGGCGGGTCTTCCAGGTTGTTGGAAGGCAAAAAGCTCAGGAGCTTGTGACAGAGCTGAATGGCGTGGTGGTCGTCTTCGGCAATGAAGTGGATCACACCCGAGTGCACCATGTGCGCGTCCGCCCCACCGAGTTGCTCGGCACTTACATCTTCACCGGTGACCTGCTTGATGACCTGCGGGCCGGTGATGAACATTTGCGCCTGGCGCGTCTGAATGATGAAGTCGGTCAGCGCCGGGCTATAGGCCGCGCCACCCGCACATGGCCCACAGATCAGCGAGATTTGCGGCACCGCTCCTGACAGCAGCACATTGGCGTGGAACACCTTGCCGTACCCCGAAAGCGAGGCAATGCCTTCCTGCACCCGGGCACCACCCGAGTCGTTGATAAACACAAAGGGGGAACCGGTGCGCAGCGAGGTCTTCATGATGTCGGCCACCTTGATGGAGTGCATCTCGCCGGCCGAGCCTCCTACCACCGTGAAGTCCTGGCTGGCCAGGTGTACCAGGCGGCCGTTCACCGATGCGGCACCGGTCACCACCCCATCGGCGGCCAGGGTTTTGCCCTGCATCCCAAACAGCGACGAGCGGTGCGCGGCAAATTGCCCCACTTCGTCAAAGCTGCCTTCGTCCACCAGCTCTGCCACGCGTTCGCGCGCCGTCATGCGGCCCGCTTGGCGTTGCTTGTCCTGCTTGTCGGCACCACCGCCCAGTTCGTTTTCAGCCTGGCGACGGCGCAGTTCTTCGATTTTGTCTTGCATCACAGTCATGGTGGCTCCTGCTTATGCGCCGGCGGGGTTGATGGGGGTCACGGACACGCGGTGCGAGCGGCCATTGAGCTTCACGTCGTAGGTCACCGGGGTAGTAATGCCCTTGTCGGCGGCGTTGCCCCCAGCACTCTTGCCAGCGGCATCGGGTTTGCCAGATTCGGGGTCGCAGCCCAGATTGAGAGGCCCTTGATCACGCTTGGCAAAGAAGGCGGCAGACACCTGCGGGAACATGGCATAGGTCAACACATCTTCCTCGCTGCCGTTAAAACCGGGCAGTGCCGCAGCTGCAGATTGCAGCACGCTCCATTCAGGCTTGAGCAAGTCCGCAGGCCGCTCGGAAATCGGCGGTTTCTTCGCCTGTGCCTCGGCCAAGGCCAGCACTTCGGGGTCACGCTCGCCCGGCGTCTTGCCGTAGTAGCCCAGCATCAAATCAGAAAACTCGCTGGACAGAACCTTGTAACGGCCCATCAGAACATTAAACACAGCCTGCGTTCCCACAATCTGGCTGCTCGGTGTCACCAGTGGCGGGAAACCGGCATCTTCACGCACACGCGGCACTTCGATAAACACTTCTTCCAGGCGGTCAGTGGCGCCCTGCTGCTTGAGCTGGCTTTCCATGTTGGAGATCATGCCGCCCGGAATCTGGCTGTCGAAAATGTCAGTCTCCACGCCAATGATGTTCGACATAAAGGACTGGTAGCGCGGGCGCAGCACGGCAAAGTGCTCCTTGATGCGGTGCAGACAAGCCTTGTCTAAATGCGCTTTGTAGCCCGTGCCATCCAGCATGGCGACCAGGCTTTCGGTCGGGTTGTGGCCAGGCCCAAGGCTCAGCGCGCTGATGGCGGTATCCACACAATCGGCACCGGCTTCGATCGCTTTCATCAACGAAACCAGTGTCACGCCGGTGGTGGCGTGGGTGTGCACATGGATGCGCACCTGCTCGCCACAGCGCGTCTTGATGCCCTTGACGATGTCATAGGCAGCCTGCGGTTTCAACAGCGCGGCCATGTCTTTGAGACAAATAGAATCGCAACCCAGCTCCAGCAGGCGCTCGGCCATTTCGACAAAGGTCTCAGTGGTGTGCAATGGGCTCACGGTGTAGCAGATAGTGCCCTGGGCGTGCTTGCCATTGCGCCGCACCGCATTGACCGACTGGCGGATGTTTCGGATGTCGTTGAGCGCGTCGAAGATGCGGAAAACATCCATGCCGTTTTCTGCGGCCTTATCGACAAAGCGGTCAACCACGCTGTCTTCGTAGTGCCGGTAGCCCAGCAGGTTTTGCGCACGCAGCAGCATTTGCAGGCGCGAATTCGGCAATAACCGGCGGAACTGTCGCAAACGTTCCCACGGGTCTTCATTCAAAAAACGGATGCAGGCATCAAAGGTGGCGCCACCCCAGCACTCCACCGACCAGTAACCGGCTTTGTCGATGTCAGCACAGGCCGGCACCATGTCTTCCATTGCCATGCGCGTGGCCAGCAGGCTTTGGTGCGCGTCGCGCAGGGCCAGTTCGGTGATATCTATCGTTTTGGTCACAGGTCACTCTTTACTGAAGCACGCTTGTGGCGTGGATTTGCAGGCCTATGCGAAACCGGGCAGTAGCGCCCGAAACCTAGGGTTTACCCTATAATATTACTGCAGTGCAGCATGATGCCAAGAAATCTCGCTGATTCTGTGAGGTCATTGCGATTCGAGAACGCTGGCCGCCGCGCCCAAGGGCCTTGCACACTCTCTGCGATGCCTTCCAAACCTCCTTACCTCTGGGGCGGCTGTGGGACATTGCCCAAGTTGATGCGGGAATACAGGTCGGTACGGCACCTCTGCGGGAGCACTGACCGGCATTTCATACGAAAAATGTGCCATTAGCCCGCGTGAAATATAAGTAAACAGCTATCAATACCATAGCATCAACTTCTTCGCCGTATCATGGAGCCTGCCCGCCCCACCGGAGGCGTCCCACTCCTTTTGAAACGGACACATGCATGAAAAATATCTGCGTTTACTGCGGCTCCAGCCCGGGGCGACTGGAGGACTATTCCAGCGCGGCGCGCGATCTGGCCAAGGCGCTGGTGGCGCGCGACCTGGGCCTGGTCTACGGCGGCGCCAGCGTCGGGCTCATGGGACTGGTGGCGGACAGCGTGTTGCAGCTCGGCGGACGCGTAACGGGTGTGATTCCCGAGGCACTGGCCCAGAAAGAGTTGGCGCACAAAGGCCTGACTGAACTGCACGTCACCGCGTCCATGCATACGCGCAAGACCCTGATGGCCGAACTGTCGGACGGCTTTATCGCCCTGCCGGGCGGGATCGGTACGCTGGAAGAAATCTTCGAGATCTGGACCTGGGCCCAATTGGGCTTTCACACCAAGCCCTGCGGGCTGCTCAATGTGGCGGGCTACTACGACGGGCTGATTGCATTTCTGGATCACGCAACGGCGCAACAGTTCGTCAAGCCGCTGCACCGCAACATCCTGCACGTGGAGCGGGAGCCCAACGCCTTGCTGGATGGCTTTGCCCGTTACCAGGCACCCAGCATGCACAAGTGGGTGGGCAGGGACCAGACCTGAGCGGATAGCCATTCGTTGCACCGGGGTTATACGTATCCATGCAATCCGCGCATAATTTAAGCCATGGAAACCAAATGGCTTGAAGATTTTGTGTCGCTGGCTGAAACCCGCAGCTTCAGCAGATCGGCACAGCTGCGCCATGTCACGCAGCCCGCGTTCTCGCGGCGCATCCAGTCGCTGGAGGCCTGGGCCGGTACCGATCTGGTGGACCGCAGCAGTTACCCGACCCGGCTGACACCTGCAGGCGAAACCCTCTATGACCAGTCGCTGGAGGTGCTTCAAGCCTTGCAAAGCACCCGCGCCATGCTGCGCGGACATACGTCGGCGGCACAGGATGTGATTGAATTTGCCGTGCCACACACGCTGGCCTTCACTTTTTTCCCCGCGTGGGTATCCACACTGCGCGAGACGTTTGGGCCGATCAAGAGCCGACTGATTGCGCTGAACGTCCATGATGCCGTCATGCGCATGGTCGAAGGCAGCTGCGACCTGCTGATAGCCTACTACCACCCCTCACAGCCTTACCAGCTCGACACGGACCGGTACGAGATGGTCAGCCTGGGTGAGGAGGTTCTGGCGCCATTTGTCAAACCAGCCAGCAACGGCGCGCCGCTGTATCAGTTGCCCGGTCGTCCGGGGCAACCACTGCCCTATCTGGGCTACGCACCCGGTGCGTATCTGGGGCAAATGGTGGAACTCATCCTGAAGCAATCCAGCACCGCCATTCATTTTGACCGGGTGTATGAAACCGACATGGCAGAGGGTCTCAAGGCAATGGCACTGGAGGGTCATGGCATCGCATTCCTGCCGCACAGTGCGGTCAAGAAAGAACTGCGGGCCAAGCGACTGGTCAGCGCGTTGCCGCCGGACACACGGGGTCTGGACATCACCATGGACGTGCGCGTCTA
>JBPOIP010000197.1:0-5637 GCA_052034395.1 Pseudomonadota bacterium | reverse complement strand
GTTGATTTGGCTTAAATCACCTGGCGCAAAGGTGTCTGACAGCTCGGCGCGTGCCAAGCCGCCCAGCACCTCCTTGCGCAGCACGGCCTGCGACAAACCCGCCACCGTGGGGTAGACCGGCGTGAGCGCCGTGGGCAAGTCGCCACCCGCGCTGCGAAAGGCGGGATGCAGCATGGTGCGCCCCAGAAAACCGCCCTTGACTTCGCCGCGTGCCCGTATGCGCTGACCCACCGCCAGGGCTTTCTGCTGGGAGGGGTAGAAGTTGAAGAAACGCAGGATGCAGGTGTCGGTTCCATCATCCACGGTCACGACCAGTTGGCGTCTTGGCCGAAAGCTCACCTCGCAAGCAGTGACCCTGGCCTCGATCTGCGCGGTGTCGCCCTCACGGACATCGCGCAGTTTGGTGATGCGGGTTTCATCCTCGTAGCGCAAGGGCAGGTGCAGTGCCAGGTCAATGTCCCGCTTGAGCCCCAGCTTGTCCAGCGCCTTGTGCGTTGCGCTTTTCGCAGTCGTGGCACTGGTTTTGGTTTTGTTCTTTGCGGGAGGGACGCTGTGCGGCATGGGACAATTCTGCACGTTCTTTCAACCTTGCTGCAACCCGAATGCGGGTTTGTTCTACCCGCTGGCCCCATGACCTCACATTCTCCTGCTGCGGTGGTCAACACTGTTACCACCCACTACACGCTGAGCGACTTCGACTTTGTGCTGCCCGAAGCACTGATTGCCCAGCACCCTGCCGCCGAGCGCAGCGGCTCACGCCTGCTGGACGGCACCTGCGAGCCTGCCAAGGACCGCATCTTCCGCGACCTGCCATCCCTGCTGCGTGCGGGTGATCTGCTGGTCTTCAACGACACCAAGGTGATCAATGCACGCCTCTTCGGCGAAAAAGCCACCGGGGGAAAAGTCGAGTTGCTCATTGAGCGTGTGCTGGGTGGCAACCAGGTAGCGGCTCACCTGCGGGTTAGCAAGAAGCCTGATATTGGTGCCACCGTCAGGCTGGTTTGCTCGCCCGGCCATGACGATGGGCTCAGTGCTACCCTGCTGGGGCGCTGGCCCGATGCGGATGGCCCATTGTTTCGATTTGTGCTGTCCAACGACGCGGGAGACAACCCCTACACACTGATGGAGCGCCACGGCCACGTGCCCCTGCCACCCTACATCACCCACACCGATACGGCCGAAGATGCCCTGCGCTACCAGACGGTGTTTGCCAAAAAACCGGGCGCCGTGGCCGCACCCACTGCCGCGCTGCACTTTGACCAGCCCCTGCTGGAGCAGATCGACGCCATGGGTGTACAACGTGCGCAGGTGACGTTGCATGTGGGTGCTGGCACGTTCCAGCCAGTCAAGACCGAAAACCTGTCCGAGCACCGCATGCACAGCGAATGGTATGACGTGCCGGAAGTCACCCGGCAAGCCATCGCCGACTGCAAGGCGCGCGGCGGGCGCATTGTGGCAGTGGGTACGACAACCGTGCGCACCCTGGAATCCTGGGCGCGCAGCGGTGTGGCAAGTGGCGACACCCGCATCTTCATCACACCGGGGTTCGACTTTCGACTCGTTGACCTGCTGGTCACCAACTTCCACCTGCCCAAATCCAGCCTGATGATGCTGGTCAGTGCCTTTGCCGGTTTTGAAACCATCAAGACGCTATACCGCGACGCCATTGCCCGTGAGTACCGGTTCTTCAGCTACGGTGACGCCATGCTGCTGGCGCGTGCGCCCGCAATACCGTCCGCGTCACCATCCGCAAGACCACCCCCATTGCCGCCTGAAAACCGCTGAAAGGCGACTCTGGACAGGATAGGGCGGGTCCATACAATGCGATGGCGCACCCGCAACACCACACTGGACCAAGCCATGGACACCTTCCAAAAACGCACTGCCTTGCGGATTGCGCTCGTCAGTTTCGTGCTGGCATCGCTGGCCAGCCCGGTAGCCTGGATGGTGACACGCGAAGCCGCCGAGGAAAGCGTGGTGGCACTGGCGAACGAAGAGTCTGGCAGGCTTCTGCACCGCTTCAACTCGATCGACCTCAGCGGACCCGACGCTGCGCAGCATGCCAAGCAAGCCGCATATGCCATTGCGGGTGGCTTGTTTGACATTGCAGAAATTTACGACGCCAAAGGAATCAAACTGGCCGAATCGCTCACCGCAGAGGGCGATGCCGTGGAGTCGCTCCTGCCCCAGCACGGCGCCCCCCGGTACGAGCAAGCCTCGTACGAGAGCCTCAAGCCGTCGGGTGGTTTGTGGCTGTTGCGCGTGTTTGTGCCGTTGCGCCAATCGGCCGCCGACCCCGCGAGCGCAATTACGGGTTATTTTGAAGGGGTACGCGTCATACCGCAATGGCAGCAGGACCAGATTTTCAACAACTCCCTGACCATGGCCTTGATGGTGGGACTGGCATCGCTGTTCTGTGGTGCCGCGCTGTACCCGGTGGTGGTGCACTTGTCGGCCGACAACGCACGCAAGGCGCGTGAAGTGCTGGAATCCCATATTGCCATGATGGAGGCCATGGGCCGTGCCATTGCCAAGCGGGATTCCGACACCGGCGCGCACAATTACCGCGTGGCATGGATTGCTGCGCGGATCGGCGAAGAGCTGGAACTGCAGAGTGATGCCATGCAGGCCCTGATCGTGGGAAGCTTTTTGCATGACGTGGGCAAAATCGGCATACCGGACGCGATTCTGCTCAAACCGGGCCGCCTGGACGATGCCGAAATGACGATCATGCGCACCCATGTGGCACAGGGCGAAGCCATTGTGGGCGGTATCGCCTGGCTGGAAGACGCCAGCGCCATCGTCGCAGCACACCACGAAAAATGGAACGGACTGGGTTACCCCCGCAATTTGCGCAATGGCGCGATTCCCCTGGCAGCGCGCATCTTTGCCGTTGCCGATGTATTTGATGCCCTGTGCTCCAAACGGCCCTACAAGGAGCCGATGGGCTTTGACGCGGCCATGGGGATTCTGGAGAACGACACAGGCAGCCATTTCGACCCGCGTGTCATGGCGGCCTTCCGAACCATTGCGCGCAAGACGTATGACCGTCTGGCGCAAACCAGCGAGGACGACGCAAGGGCCCTCATGGAAGAACGGGTGCGCTTTCACTTTGGCATGTAACCCGTACGGGCTGCACGGGCCCACGGCACAATAGGCGCATGCCCAACCTTCCCCCCTTCATCGCCCCGGAACGATTTACCGACGCTGCCACCGCCCTGGCCCAGGTCATGCGCATTTACGACGGCAGCATTGCCCACCTGCGCCAGGCCATGCAGCGCTTTGTGGCTGGCGAGTCCGACATGGCCCATGTGCGCGCCTGCTATCCGCTGGTGCGCATCCATACCGACACCGTTTCGCGCAGCCTCACGCCCGAAAGCGCGCGCCTGAGCTATGGCTTTGTGGCAGGCCCCGGTCGGTTCGAGACCACGCTGACCCGCCCCGACCTCTACTACGACTACTACCTGGACCAGTTCAACCTGTTGCTGCAGAACCACGAAGTCGAACTCGAGGTTGGCACCAGCTCGCAGCCGATTCCCGTGCACTTTTCGTTTGCAGAAAATGACCATGTGGAAGGCAACATGAGCGCAGAACGCCGAACCCTGATGCGCGATGTGTTTGACCTGCCCGACCTGGCCGCCATGGACGACGGCATTGCCAACGGCACCCACCAGCCCCGCCCCGGCGAGGCGCAACCCCTAGCCCTGTTTACCGCGCCCCGTGTTGACTATTCACTGCACCGACTGCGCCACTACACCGGCACGCGGCCCGAGCATTTCCAGAACTTTGTGCTGTTTACCAATTACCAGTTTTACGTTGACGAGTTCATCTCCCTGGGGCACGCCGCCATGCGCGACCCTGCCAGTGAATACATTGCGTTCATTGAGCCGGGCAATGTCATTACCCGTCGCGTGGGCTTGAACCCGGAAGCCATTGACGCACTGGGCAAGGAGCCCCCACGACTGCCGCAAATGCCGGGTTACCACCTGGTGCGCGCCGACCGCACCGGCATCACCATGGTCAACATTGGTGTAGGACCATCCAACGCCAAAAACATCACGGACCACATCGCCGTGCTGCGTCCCCACGCCTGGATCATGCTGGGACACTGCGCGGGTCTGCGCAACAGCCAGCAGCTCGGTGACTACGTGCTGGCCCACGGCTATGTGCGCGAGGACCATGTGCTGGACGAAGAGCTGCCGCTGTGGGTTCCCATTCCCGCACTGGCAGAAATTCAGGTGGCGCTCGAGTTGGCCGTGTCCGAGGTCACGCAACTCAAAGGACCGGAGTTGAAGAGCATCATGCGCACCGGCACCGTGGCCAGC
This sequence comes from Pseudomonadota bacterium, assembly GCA_052034395.1. Classification (GTDB taxonomy): domain Bacteria; phylum Pseudomonadota; class Gammaproteobacteria; order Burkholderiales; family Burkholderiaceae_C; genus Allorhodoferax. The sequence goes on along the minus strand of JBPOIP010000197.1, from coordinate 1,312 downwards.
ACCGACAACCGCAACTGGGAGCTGCTGCCCGACAACCAGCCCCAGCGCCGCTTCAGCCAGAGCCGGGCCGTGGCGCTGGACATGGAAAGCGCCACTATTGCGGCCAATGGTTTTCGCTTTCGGGTACCCTACGGCACCCTGCTGTGCGTGAGTGACAAGCCATTGCACGGGGAAATCAAACTGCCCGGCATGGCCAACCACTTTTACCGCGAGCGCGTCGACCAGCACCTGCGCATCGGCATGCGTGCCGTGGAGCTGTTGCGTGCCCAGGGCTCGGAGCAATTGCACAGCCGCAAACTGCGCAGTTTTTCTGAAGTGGCTTTCCAGTAATCCCCACAATCCGCGCACTGTTGCATGTACCAGCTCGACGTATTGACCATTCTGGTGCTCACCGCCGCCAACCTGGCAACGGTGTCAGTCGCGCTGCCACTTATCATGGGCAGAGGCATCAGCCGCGCCGCGCGGCTGGGTCAGGTGTCCCTCTTGCTGCAAACGCTGGGCTGGGTGGCCATCATTGCGTCGGAAGCCGTTTCGGGCACCTGGATGGACAAGGTGCTGTCTGTGCTCAGCATATCAGCCGCATCCGCAGCCAATGTCGCCATTTACTGGGCTCTGCGGGAATGGCTGGGCAAGCGGCCGGGCGAGCGCCTGTTGCTGGCGCTGGCCGTTCTGCTGCCGGTGGGCTATGCACTGACCTTTTCAACCTACAACCTGCGGGTGGGCTACGCCAACTTCGTGCTGGCCGCGCAGTTTCTGATCGTCGGCCGGGCTGCGTTGTGGCCACTGACACAGGCCAGCCTGCCATGGCGTGCCCTGGTGGCCATGTGCTACACCTGCGTGGCCGGTTTCACTATAGGTCGCGGTGTATTGGGTGGCTTCTTTCCCGAGCTGTACCCGAACTTTGCTGCGCCACACCTCGTCAATGTGGGTGCGCAAATGGCTGCCAATATCACCCTGGTATTGACCACCGTTGCCGTGCTGGTGGCCTGGCGCGACGAGGCCGACGCCAAGCTGCGTGAACAGGCCTATACCGACGGCCTCACCGGTATGCTCAATCGGCACGGATGGGACGATCGCGCGACCGCGCTGTTTGACCAGTGCCACCGGCACGCCACACCGCTGGCATTGATGATGCTCGATCTGGACAAGTTCAAGCATATAAACGACACCTTGGGTCACGAAGCGGGGGACCGTGTGCTGCGCCTTTTTGGCAGCGTGCTGCGTGAACACCGGCGCAGCAGCGACCTGGCTGCGCGCATTGGCGGCGAAGAGTTTGCGCTGCTGTTGCCGCACACGGATCAGGCAGCGGCCA
>JBPOIP010000139.1:0-29862 GCA_052034395.1 Pseudomonadota bacterium | reverse complement strand
AAGCTGATCAAGACCAAGATTGAACTCGAGGCCGTCGAGTTTGACGAAGACCTGCCCGATATTCGCAAACAGGGGCGCATCAACGATGGCCGGCGCATGTATTCGCACGACGGCGAGCAGGCGGGCGGTGACAATGGCCGCAGCGGCGGTCGCGCGGGACGCGGTGATACCCGGGCCGCGCGTGATGACACGTACACGGCGCGTGCACCCCGCACTTCGCGCCCGGAGTATGGGCGCACGGCGCAGGCACCACGCGATCCGTTCTTTGACAAACCCTACGAGCCGTCAGCAGCCGGCGAGTCCGCTGCACCTTCGTGGGAAGCGACTGCCCGACCCGCAGCCCGCAGCATTTCGGCCAATATCAAGCCCAAGCTGAAAGTGGCAGCGCTGTTCAAGTCGACCTGATCATTGGCCCGGCTGCTGGGCCGCCTCGCATTTCACCTGAATCAGTTCGTGTGATTCGTCCTGCAAATTGAATCGCAGGGCGCTCAGGCAGCCCCCCCATACGCAGCCTGTGTCCAGCGACAGGATATCGGTGCGGTCAAGCCATCCCAAGGTGGACCAGTGACCAAATGCAATCGTGTCCTCGGCGGTTAGACGGCTCGGTACTTCGAACCAAGGCATGTAGCCCTCGGGTGCACCGCCAGCTCCCTCCTTGGTATCAAATTCCATCTCGCCATCCGCGCGGCAAAACCGCAGGCGCGTCAGGGCGTTCACGATCACGCGCAAGCGGTCCATGCCGGCCAAACCATTGCTCCATTGCAGCGGGGCGTTGCCATACATCGCCTCAAGAAATTTACTGGCCTGGTCACTCTGCAGGACGGCTTCAACCTCCTGCGCCAATGCCAGGGTCTGCAGGGCAGTCCAGGCGGGCAATACACCGGCATGAATCATCAGCAGTTTGCGGGGTCCCCGCGCCAGCAGCATAGCCATGTGCTGGTTGCGCAACCAGTGCAGCATGGCTTCGCGGTCGGGGGCATCGAGTACACCGCGCAACGTATCCTTGGAATGCAAACGGCGCGTGCCCTGTGCCACAGCCAGGAGATTGAGGTCATGGTTACCCAATAGGCACTGTGCGCCGGCGCCATACCCCATCAGGCGCCGCAGCACACCGGCAGAGTCCGGCCCGCGGTTGACCAGATCACCCAAAAGGTAGAGGGTATCCCGGCTGGGAGAAAAATCCAGAGTGTGGAGCAACTTCTGCAGAGCAGCGTCACAGCCCTGTACGTCGCCAATCAGGTAAAGTGCCATGTGTTCATTTTCGCCTGGGTTTCATGGAATTTATTCTGATCATCGTGCTCACGCTCCTCAATGGCGCATTTGCCATGTCGGAGCTGGCACTGACTGCCAGCCGCAAGGTGCGCTTGCAGTCCATGGCGGAAGCGGGGGACAAAGGGGCAATGGCGGCATTGGCATTGCTGGAGAATCCGACCCAGTTTCTTTCATCGGTTCAGGTGGGCATCACGTCCATCGGAATGCTCAACGGCATTGTGGGTGAGGCGGCGTTCAGCGACGATTTGTCCCGCTGGCTGCAAGCCCACCTGACGATATCGCACGCGGTGGCAGAGGTCTCGGCAACTGCGGTGGTCGTGACCGTCATTACCTTCGTGACCATTTTGTTTGGTGAACTCGTGCCCAAACGCATTGGGCAGCTCTACCCCGAGACGGTTGCCCGGCTGGTATCACGGCCCATGACCTGGATGGCGGTCGCCGCCAAACCATTTGTGCGCCTGCTGTCGGTTTGCACGCACGGCATGTTGCGGCTGCTGCGCATCGACGCCAGCGATACCCGCGCGGTAACCGAGGCCGAAATTTCCGCGAGTCTGGAGGAAGGCGTTGACGCCGGAATCATCGAGCAGCACGAACACCAGATGGTGCGCAACGTCTTTGACCTGGATGACCGGACGCTTCCCTCCATGATGCTGCCCCGATCCGATATCGAATGGATGGAGGCGTCCGCCACGGTGGCGCAATGCCTGGCACAGGCCAGCAGCGGTGGCAGCAACGGGGCCCATTCTTGGTACCCCGTATGCCGTGGCTCGCTGGACCAGGTGGTTGGCCTCATCAGTGTGGCGCGTTTGCTGGAGCTGGGCGTGAATTTCGAGGGCAACGTGGGGTCCGTTGCAGAGAGTGCGGCATTTGTGCCGGAAACCCTGAGTGGCATGGAATTGCTGGAGCAGTTCCGCACCAAGGCTGCACGCATGGTTTTTGTGGTGGACGAGTACGGCGTGGTGCAGGGGCTGCTGACGCCGCATGATTTGCTGGAAGCCATTACCGGCGAACTCAAGCCGGATGCACAAACACAGGCCTGGGCAACGCACATGCCCGATGGCACCTGGGAACTCGAGGGACTGATGCCGGTTGGCGAACTCAAGGCGCGTCTGGATATCGACGAGTTGCCGCAAGAGGACCGGGGACGCTACAACACGCTGGCAGGTCTGTTAATGGCTGTTTCTGGCGAGTTGCCATTGGTCGGTGAAAGCATCGAATGCGCAGACTGGGAGTTCAAGGTTGTTGCGCTGGAGGGAAAGCGCATTGACCGGGTGCATGCCCGCAGGTTGGTGGCGGTCTAAAGCCTTCCGGTCAATCGATAGGCTGTCAAGCCCAGCAACTCGTGCAATACCAGTTGCCAGTTGCGCGCGCCATCCTTGAGCGAATACGTGTGCCATGGTGTTTCATTGCCGGTGCGGAAGTCAACCGGATAAGCGGTGACATTCCAGCCCGCTTTCCTGAATGTGGCCATGGAGCGCGGCATGTGCCAGGCCGACGTCAACAGAAGCCAGCGCTGCGTGACATCCACACCCGGCAGCTGTGCGGTCAGAACCGCATTTTCATGCGTGGTGCGCGAAGCAGATTCATATTCCAGGCGATCGGCGGGCAATCCGGTGCTGTCAAAGAATGCGCGGGCGCGCTGGGCTTCAGCGGGGCCTTGCGCAAGCAGAGCGCCTTCTCCGCCGGTAAACACGATGCGCAAGTGCGGGTTGCGCCGCAACAGCGCAATGGGCGCGGTCATGCGCTCCGCTGCGTGATTGAGCAGGGGCTGTGTGTGTGCCTGCGTGATGTAGCCCTCTTCGGACGCGCCGCCCAGAACGATGGCGCCAACATATTCTTTTAAATCCGCATCGGGTGGCATCTCGGTGTACTGACTCTCCAATTGACGTATCAGCCACTCGGGCAGCGGCTGCCAGCCCATCACCAGAAGCAACGCGAGCGCTGTGGCGGTCAATGCGCGGCTCAGCGCCGGCTTTCTCCACACCATCAGGCTTGCGAACAGCAACACCGCGACCCACGTCAACGGCTGGGTCGAAAAGGCCAATAGTTTGGAGATAAAAAACACGGTGGGAGTGGTCAATGCGGTGTGTTGATGATAGTCGGCGCGTTCCATTTTTCGGGTTAACCCTTAGTGGATGTCCACACTTGTGAATCCTGATGGATCCTCTAACCTTGAGGCTCACACATTCACTTGGGGTCCATCATCATGAAACTGCGTTCTCTTGTCATCGGTCTGGTTGTAGGATCGTTTTCCATGCTGGCTCTCGCGCAGCAGCCCATCATTATCAAGTTCAGCCATGTGGTTGCGAATGACACGCCCAAGGGTCATGCCGCAGAGTACTTCAAGAAGAAGGCCGAAGAGCTGACCAAGGGCCGCGTGAAGGTGGAGGTGTACTCCAACAGCACGCTGTACAAGGACAAGGAAGAGATGGAGGCCCTGCAGATTGGTGCCGTGCAGATGCTGGCGCCCTCGCTGGCCAAGTTTGGCCCGCTGGGTGTGAAGGAATTTGAGGTGTTCGATCTGCCCTACATCTTCAATGGCTACGACGAACTGCACAAAGTGACACAGGGCCCGGTTGGGCGCCAGCTGCTGGACAAACTGGACGCCAAGGGTGTGAAGGGTCTGGCGTATTGGGACAACGGGTTCAAGTCCTTCTCGGCCAACAAGCCCATGCAAAATCCGGCGGACTTCAAGGGCATGAAGATGCGTATTCAGTCCTCCAAGGTGCTGGAGTCGCAAATGCGTGCCCTGGGCAGCCTGCCGCAGGTGCTGGCTTTCTCCGAGGTGTACCAGGCCCTGCAAACCGGCGTGGTGGATGGCACCGAGAACCCCATCTCCAACCTCTACACCCAGAAGATGCACGAAGTGCAGAAGAACCTGACGCTCACCGAGCACGGCTACCTGGGCTACGCCGTCATCACCAACAAGAAGTTCTGGGACGGTCTGCCAGCCGACATCCGCAAGCAGCTGGATGACGCCATGGAGCAAGCCACCCGTTACGCCAACCAGATTGCCAAGCAGGAAAACGAGCAGTCTCTGGAAATGGTGAGGAAATCCGGCAAGACCGTGATCTATACGCCTACTGCAGCCGAGCGCGCAGCGTTCAAGAAAGCCACGATCAAAGTCCACACCGAGATGGAGTCCCGCATCGGCAAGGACCTGATCAAGAGCATCTACAAAGAAACCGGGTTTGATCCCGCCAAGCTGTAAGTCGGCACCATGAAAGTTCTCGATCACATCGAGGAATGGCTAATCACCTTCCTCATGGGTGCCGCTACGCTTGTGATTTTCGCGTCCGTGGTTCACCGCTACGCCTCCGGGTACTCCATTCCCGGCGTTCAGGACTGGCTGCTGTCCATTCACATGGGCTGGGCGCAGGAGTTGTGCATCATCATGTTTGTGTGGATGGCCAAGTTTGGCGCGGCCTATGGTGTGCGCACCGGCATCCACGTGGGCGTGGACGTGCTGATCAACCGCATGTCGGATAGCAATCGGGGCAAGTTTGTCGTGTTTGGCTTGATGGCTGGCGCACTGTTCACCGGCATTGTTGGCACACTGGGTCTTCGGTTCGTGTGGGAAAACGGCATGCATTACTCGCTGTTTACCACTTTGGGGATGAACGTTGGTGACATTCCTGAAGGACCAACCACGCCCGATCTGGAGTGGCCGACCTGGATCGTGTACTCCGTCATTCCCATGGGGTCCTACCTGATGTGTTTCCGTTTCATTCAGGTCACGATGGGCTTTTTGAAGACCGGCGAGCTGCCACACCACGACCACGGCCATGTGGACGGTCTTGATGAGGTTGAGCCTTTGGCCCCTGGCAATGACGATGCCATCTACCGCATGAATGACAACCTGCATCCCCGTGGCGTGGATGAACAAGGAGGCGCCAAGTGAATTCACTGATCATCCTCGGACTGCTGGTGGTGCTGATGCTCACCGGCATGCCCATCTCGATTTCGCTGGGCCTGACGGTTCTGTCATTTCTGTTCTTTCTGACCGAAGTGCCGATTGAGTCGGTAGCACTCAAACTGTTCACCGGCATTGAGAAGTTCGAAATCATGGCGATTCCGTTCTTCATTCTGGCGGGTAACTTTTTGACCCACGGTGGCGTTGCACGGCGCATGATTGCCTTTGCAACATCCATGGTCGGGCACTGGCACGGTGGCTTGGGTTTGGGCGGTGTTGTAGCCTGTGCTCTTTTCGCAGCGGTGTCGGGTTCCAGCCCGGCAACCGTGGTGGCTATTGGCTCCATCCTGATGCCAGCCATGGTGAAAGCCGGGTTCCCCAAGGGCTTTGGTGCTGGCGTTATCACGACATCGGGCGCGCTGGGTATCCTGATTCCGCCCAGTATCGTGATGGTCATGTACTCCGTATCTACCAATACCTCGGTGGGTGCGCTGTTTATGGCGGGCGTGATTCCTGGCCTGCTGCTGGCGTTCTTTCTGGGCCTGACCACCTGGTACCGTGCCAAGAAAAACAACTACCCGTGCCAGCCCAAGGCGACCTGGGGTGAGCGTTGGGTGTCGTTTCGCAAGGCAATCTGGGGCCTGCTGCTGATTGTTGTGGTCATGGGCGGCATCTACTCCGGCATCTTTACGCCGACCGAGGCAGCGGCCATGAGCGCGGTGTATGCGTTCTTTGTGGCGGTGTTTGTGTACAAGGACATGGGCATGAAGGATGTGCCCCGCGTCCTGCTGTCGAGCGCCAACATGAGTGCCATGCTGCTGTACATCATCACCAATGCGGTGCTGTTCTCGTTCCTTCTGACGCATGAGAACATTCCGCAGCAGATGGCTGATCAGATGATTGGAACGGGCATTGGTGTTATCGGCTTCTTGCTGATCTCCAACGTGCTGCTATTGATTGCCGGCAACTTCATGGAGCCATCCAGTATCGTTTTGATTCTGGCGCCCATTCTGTTCCCCATCGCTATCAAGCTGGGCATTGACCCTGTGCACTTTGGCATCATCATGGTGGTGAACATGGAAGTGGGCATGTGCCATCCGCCAGTGGGTCTGAACCTGTACGTGGCGTCTGGCATTACCAAGATGGGCATCACCGAGTTGACCGTGGCCGTATGGCCCTGGTTGCTCACGATGCTGGGCTTCCTGGTGCTGGTTACCTATTGGCCAGCTCTGTCCCTGTGGCTGCCACGCACTATGGGCATGGTGACCTGAGCGTCATAACCTGAGCGTTGCAATGCCGGGCGGATTTGCCCGAAGCCTGAAACCCTGCTAACGTTTGTTCAGCAGGGTTTTTTCTTGCCCGTTGCGGGAGCGTATTGCATGCCAGAAACACCACACAGCCTCATTGCCTTTTGTCGCGAAAACAACCGCGTCTGTCCCATGCAGCAGAGCTGGAACGCCCTGTTCGAGATGTTGCCCAATCGCAAGCGCACTGCGCTGGGCTGGGAGCCCGCGTTGCCCCTGGTGCTGGAAGCATGGGAGCACACCCCTGCGCCACTCAAGACGCTGCGCCTGGCGGAACACATTGAATGGGCCGCCGAGCATGGCGCACTGGACCGGGTTGCTGTTTTCCTCAGGGCACTGCCCGAGGAAGAGTGGCTGCACGCTGAATGATGGGCTGATAGCGCCCCGAGCGTGCGGCAGTTTGCGCCAATCGCGCTCAGCCGCCGTCGCGCACGACGCGGCAGGATTCAATATCAAATGTCACGGCACCAATGGTCAAGGCAGTCTGATCCTTGAATCGCGCAGCAAATGCCATGAACCGCTCGACATCTGCAAAGTTGCTGGCAATGCCGGTGGAGACGCGAATAGCGCCCGCGCTTTTGCCGCGCGCTTGCAATGCCTGCGAGAACCGCAACAAGTTGATCTCGGCACCGATCTGCCCTATGCCAAAGCGCATGTCGTCTTCGTTCAGATCCTCTGACATTTCACCTGCGCCGGGGTTGCAGAAACATCCCGTTCGCAGGGAAATTCCTTCCTCCCCAGCCAGTTCCTCAATGCGCCGGTAGTCGACCAGATGCCCGTGCGGATCATAGAAGTTCAATGTAACGGTGGCGCCGCGTTGCACCATGTTTGCCGGGCCGTATAGCCGCACCATGGGGCGGCCATTGCTGTGCCGCAGAGCCAGCAGTTGTGTGATCAACCAGTCGGTCAGGCAATTGACGCGGGTCTGAATCGTGTGGATGCCTACGTTTTCCAGATGACGCAGACCGATGGCGACGGCAGGAATACCCAGGTAGTTCAGCGTACCGTCCTCAAAACCCGCCTCGCCCCTGGACAATACATGCATTTGTCCTTGCGCCGTGGCAAAGTTGACCGTGCCCCCACCAAACCATGGTCGACGCAGCGCCTCAAGACTCGCATTGCGCACCAGCAGACAACCCACACCAGTGGGGTAACCAAACATCTTGTAGAAGGACATCACCACGAAGTCTGGCGTGATGACGCGCAGGTCGAGCCGGTTTGTCGGAACAAATGCGGCCGCGTCCAGCAAAACATGCCAGCCTTTCGACTGCGCACGCGCCACCAGATCAAGCGGATGCTTGACACCGGAAAAATTGGACTGCGCAGGAAATGCGAAAAGATTGGCCGTTGCAGGGTCGGCATCGGATAGCAGGTCATCCAGGGTAGCCTGATCCAGGCGCAGTTCGGGCCGGGTCAAAGGTGCATAGGTTGTAGTGACTCCTTTGGCACGCGCAAACTCGCGAATCCCGTTGACAGAATTGTGGTTGTCAGCCGTCAACAGCAGTTTGCCGCGCGTCTCGAACGGGAATGACTCGCCGACCAGCTTGAGGGCGCCCGACGCATTGAGCGTAAAAATTGCGGTGTATTCCCCGACACCGTTGAAATACGCCAGCACCGCCGCACGCGCCTGCTCTACATGCTGCGTCATTTTGATCGAGCTTGGACTTGCCGAATGCGGGTTACCCAGGACCTGCCCACTGAGCATCTGTGCGTGTTCGTGCACCTGTGAGGCGGCGTGCAATCCACCGCCCGTGTAGTCCAGATAGACCTGATCGTGCGCATCGAGGCGTGCGTATTCAGCAGCGCGCAAATCGTCAAGAGCCCCAGTGGTTGCGTAGTCCGGGTGCGCTGCAAGGAATTGGTGGTATGCGGTCATGGAAGCTGATTTTAGGCAGGTCGTGCGGGATCCCCTTGCTTCGTCTCTGGACCGGACCGCTGTGGCGTTGGCGGATCAATTGCGCCTGAGCAAACGCACGTGCATGGGGCGTGTAAAGGACGCGCCTGCAGCACTGCAATGGGGGGCAAATGCCTCGCGCACCCGTGCAATTTTTTCGTCATCCAATTGGTGGTCAGCGTAGGTCGGGCGCATCATGCGCGTTTCAAAATCTTCAAAATCGCGAAAGTGCACCGGTACGTCAAAGTGCCGCTGCGCCACTTGAACCCAGTTGGTACCCTGCAGCGCCTGATCGACCGCGCGCTGGGCCGCTGCCCGGACAACGCCCTCATCATTGAAATGCCGGATCAGCTCGTTGAGCGCACCCGTGTAGACGGGCTCGGACACATACAAGTGCCCGCCGGGTCGCAAGACACGGGCAATTTCTGTCAGAGCCTGCGCCATCATTGCCAGCGGGACGTGGTGGAGCGACTTGAGCATGATGGCAAGTTCAAAACTGGCATCCGCAAAGGGAATCTCCTGCGCACCGGCCGCAACGAACTGCAGGCGGTCTTGCGGTGCAGCCAGATTCTTGGCGTGCTGGCGCTGGTCCACTTCCAGCCCAACCATGGATGAGTCGGTGAACTGCTCCAGTAGCGTGCGGCCGAGTCGTGCATTGCCACAGCCCAGCTCAATGATGCGTTGGCCGCCAAGCGGCACCAGCGCTTCAAGTACCGTCAATTCGTTTTCAATCAGTGGCCAAGCGCTGTTGGGTGTCATGGTATTTCCTTTAAAACTGGAGCTGCTGGAGTTTGCTGCTCAACGCCGGGCCATTGAGAACGCCCATGTGCGCGTCAACCACATGGCCTGCAGCGTCGATGAAGAGGGTTGTTGGCAATCCGCGTGAGCCCATGGCTGGACCCAACTCCGCATTGGGGTCGAGCCACACATGGTTCAGATTCTGGTGGTTCCTGCCGATGTAGGACCGCACGACGTCAGCCGATTCACCCTGGTTGACAAATAGGATGTCGACGGACTTTTCACGTTCCTGCGCGGCGACCAGCATCGGCATTTCCTGCCGGCAGGGGCCGCACCAGCTGGCCCAGAGGTTGATGACCCTTGGCCTGCCCGCAGATACCTGCGGCAGCAGTGCGGACCGGCCGGACTTCAGTTCCATGACCGTCAAGTTCGGCAGGCTTGTGACTTGGTACAGGTTGATCCATGCCGAGATAGCCAGCCAGACTGTCAGACCCAGTGCGCTGCCAGCCCACAATGGGCGCCGCAAAGCCGGCACAACGGCCTGCCGCCACGCCACCCATGCACTGCCAGCCAGTATCGTTGCCCAGGTATTCCAGCCGCCATCCCGGATGTCCAGAGCGGCCCAGGGGTTTGACTCGTAGGCGTGAGCATATTGCGCAACGAACACCAGTCGCCCGGCCAACAGGCCCACAAGGACGGCATTGAGCAGTGTGTCACGCACAAGCCCGCGACTTCCGCTATGGGTGGTTCGACCTGTTACGTACCCTGCAAGCCAGGACGCAAGCAGAAACGCCAACAAGATCTTGACTGGCCCCATGGGCATGGCCAGGGGGCCGATTGAAAGGGACATCATGGACAGGCAAAGACCGAGCGCATGGGCGTAGCATATCAAGCATCGCTTATATGCGTTACTTTGCTTCGTCTGCCATCGAATAGCAAGGCGCATGACAGGGGTGCAGCAGTCGTTACAAATAGTTACAGTCGCCCGCACGACAGCCTGTAGGCGACAAACCGCACTGTGCGTTGATTGCTCAGGTGGATATCCTCCACACAGGAGTTCAACGTGAGTACTTTTCGGCGTCTGTTTTTTTTCGGTGCGGTGGTTCTTCTGGTCTCAGCGGTGAGCGGCTGTGTGGTCCGTCCTCTGGGTTGGGGCCATCATGGCGGTCATGGCGGTCATGGTGATCGCAGCTACCGCAGTCCTGAGCCACCCAGGCACCATTACGTACCGCGTTACCGAGGCATCGAGCGGCGCGACTGGCGCCATTGAGTCAATTGCCCACATAATTGGAGCGCAGTTCGCCACCATGCAGGTGATCAAGACACGTCCGGATGAACATTGCCCAGCGCATTCCCATTCCCCGCATCGATACCAGGAAATGCACCGGTTGTGGTCGCTGCGTGGGTGCCTGCCCGCTTCACCTGCTCAGCCTTGCCCCGAGTAACTGGGTGAAGCATGCCGTGATAGACAAACCCGAAGCCTGCACCGGATGCAGCAAGTGCGAAGCCGTTTGCCCGTTTGGTGCCATCCGTATGGATAGGGGCACGGCAAAGCCCTGATGCCGGGTAAAAAACGTTGAAAATTGCCGGGTGATTCAAGCTGACCGATCTATTTCCCACAAAAATTCAGTTGCCGCGTGGCTGTTGTGCCTAATGGTTGGCGTTTCGGCGCTTTTCGCCACCAAAAGCGCAGTAGCAGGGGACACAAACTCTGGGAATTCCAGCCCCAAAATCTACAAGTACCTGCAAAATGGCACGCCTTCCTTTTCAGATGTGCCCCCAAGCAAGCTTCCCTATGTGGTTTATAGCCGGACCTGTTTTGCGTGTGCAGTAGTCTCGTCAGTCGACTGGACCAGAACCCAACTTCATCGCGAGGCGTTTGGAGATGAGATCAACTTGGCAGCGCGCCAGTATGCTTTGGACCCCGCTTTGGTGCGGGCGGTCATTCACGCTGAATCGGGCTTCAATGCGCAGGCGCGTTCGCAAAAAGGTGCCATGGGTCTGATGCAACTGATGCCCGAAACGGCGCGTATGCTGGGTGTCACACAACCGCACAATCCCGAGAGCAACATTTTGGGCGGCTCGCAGTACCTGGCAGGATTGCTGGTCCGATTCAAGAACGACGTGACACTTGCCACTGCCGCCTACAACGCCGGTCCCGAAGCGGTGCAACGCTACGCCGGTGTGCCACCGTATGCCGAGACGCAGGTCTATGTGCAGCGGGTGAAACTATTACATCAGCGCTACAAAGAATCTGCTCTCTGACAAGCGCAGTCAAATGGTTTCCCGATTGTGGGGCTGGTGGAATTGGTGCGAGACCAGTGCCGTTTGTCTCACATTTTCAGCAGCGTCAGGAGCCCGGCATCCGCGAAATCAACAGTCGGGCCACAGCCAGCGGTCGATGCTGGCTTTGTATGGCTTGAGGACGTTGTCGCCCGAACTAAGGCAGGCGGGCAGAAAGGTCCGCTTATTCGTGTTGGCAGCGTGTTTGCGCCTGTTCGTTCATTCTCCTGATGTCCGTGTCTGAATTTGCACGGGGCCTGAAACAAGCATATAAAAAGTAGGGAGTGAACATCGCGTTTTTGCTTGGTCAGTGCGATACTTCGGCTGCAAGTAGGGGCTTTGACTCTCCTGCGTTGCTTTCGATGTAGTCATTGCATTGACAAGTGGTGTTTGAAGTTGCGTGCATGTACTCACTCGCTCTGTTTCGGAAATCGTTCGTTTTATTTTCAAAGGGTGTTGCACCTACGGGTCAACCGTGGAAGCATATCTGTGCAGCAATGTTGCTTGGTATGCTGGGATTGGGTTGCGGCGCACACGCAAGCGAAAGATTGGTTCTCACGACGGGTGTATTGGCTCCCTACACTACGCCGGACCACAAGGGTTTTCTCGATCAGATGATCGTGGCCGTGTTTCGTGAGGCAGGTCTCGAAGCCGAACTCCAGGTGTTCTCAACGGCAACCGCGCGTACCCTGTTGAATGCCGACGCCGGAATTGACGATGGCGAGGCCATGCGCATTGCCGGCCTTGAAAAGCAATATCCCAACCTGATTCGAGTGTCCGAGACCCTGATTTCGAACGATTTCGTGGCCTATGCCACCCAGGTGCAGGTTGCCACCAAGGACTGGAAGGCTCTCGAGCCTTATGTGGTGAGCTACATCATTGGCTGGAAAATTTTTTTAAAACAACGTGCGCAACGCCAAGGAAGTAACTCTGGTGCGCGATGCCGACCAACTGTTTGCCCTGCTGGCCAATGGTCGTACCGATCTGGTACTTTATGAGCGCTGGCAGGGTCTGCAAAGAGTCAGTGATCTGGGTCTCAAGGCACGCGCCCTTGAGCCGCCACTGGCACGCACGGACATGTTCATCTACCTAAACAAGAAACACGAGGCCCTGGTGCCGCGGGTTGCTCAGGCTCTGGCGCGACTAAAAGCCAATGGCACTTACAAGCGGATTTTTGATGCCACGCTGACATCCATCGCCAAATGACCATGCGGAACTGGTAATGGGATTTTGGCGACTTCGATATCCCGGTCAACTGGCGCAAAAGCTGGCTGCCTTCATCGTGCTGTTCAGTTCAGTGTTGGCGCTTGGCATTACCGTTGTCGAGTTGTCGATTGAGTACGTGCGCGACTTGCGTGCCATCGACAGCCAGATGATGCAGATCGAAGACGCCTACCTGCCCAGTGTGATCGAAAATGTTTGGATTGTTGATCTGGACCACTTGGGTACGCTGTTAGCTGGCATCACGCGGCTTCCCAATTTCAGCCTGGCCGAAGTTCGTGTAGAAGGTAAGATCCTGTTGCGCCGCGGTGAGGAACTCCAGGGCGATGGAGCCCAGCGCACGTTTCAACTGTGGCGTGAACATCGTGGCCAGAAGCTGCAAATTGGTGAACTGCGGGTGGCGGCCAGTTACCAGGAGGTCTATCAGCGCACCATCAACCGATTGGTTTTCTTCCTGGGCGCCAATTTGCTAAAGACATTTTTTGTGGTCGTGTTTGTCTTCAGTCTGTTTTACGAACTGATTGGTCGGCATATCGTGCAGGTCGCCCGCCACGCGGGCCAGGTAGCGGAAGACCAGAGTACAGGTCCACTCAAACTCGAACGCAAGGAACCGCGTGTGGGTGATGAGTTTTCCGAGTTGGTCGCGGCACTGAACAACATGCGCGAACGGTTGCGTCAGCAGCAGGAAGCCCTGCTAACTCAGGTCAGGGACTTGCGCACCAAAGACAGCGCCATGGCATCCGCGCTCAATGCGATTGCCATTGCGGGTCTTGACACCCGACTGACGTACATGAACCAGGCCTGTGCCGACCTGTGGCGCCTGAATCACATCGACGACGCCATGGGGAAACCGATCAAGGAATTCTGGGACGATGCCGCTGCCTTACAACCGGTGATGCTGGCCCTGCGGCAGAGCGGGCGCTGGCAGGGTGAACTGCGTGCGCGGCGGTCCGACGGCAGTACGTCCGACGTGCAACTGGCCGCCAACATGGTGCTCAACGAGGCAGGCAAGCCGTTTTGCATGATGGCCTCCATGATTGATATCACCGAACGCAAGCAGGCCGAAACAAGAATCAACGAGTTGGCATACTTTGACCAGTTGACCTCGTTACCCAATCGCACTCTGCTGATGGATCGGTTGAAACAGACCATGGCGGCGAGCACGCGTACTGGCGCTTTTGGCGCCCTGCTCTTCGTCGACCTTGACAAGTTCAAGACCATCAATGACACACTCGGACACGCAGCTGGAGATCAGTTGCTCAAGCAGGCATCGGGACGCGTGACCCAACTGTTGCGGGCCGGCGACACGGTGGCGCGAATCGGGGGTGATGAGTTTGTGTTGGTCCTGCAAGGATTGAACCAGGACGAGACAGCCAGTGCAGCAAAAGTTGAAGGCATCGCTCACAAGATTTTGTCCGCGCTCAGCCAAGTTTATCTGCTGGATGATGGATCTCACCACAGCTCCGCCAGCGTGGGTATTACCCTGTTCAAAGGTGACGCGGTCAGTGCCGAGGATTTGATGAAGCAGGCCGAAATCGCCATGTACAAGTGCAAAGAATCCGGACGCAATGCCTGGCGCTTTTTTGATCCTCGCATGGAGTCCAGCGTCAAGGAGCGAGCGACCCTTGAGGGCGACTTGCGCTTGGCACTGGCACAACAGCAATTCTTGCTGTACTACCAGCCGCAGATCAGGGGTGAGCGTGAACTGACCGGTGCAGAAGTCCTTATTCGTTGGCGTCACCCCGAGCGCGGTATGGTGTCACCACTGGAGTTCATTTCTCTGGCCGAAGAGAACGGACTGATTCTGCCGATCGGGCAGTGGGTTCTGCATGAGGCATGCGCACAACTCGCCCGTTGGGCCAATCAGCCCGAATTTCAACGGCTCACAATTGCCGTGAATGTCAGTGCCCGTCAGTTCCACCAGGCTGGTTTCGTCGAACAGGTGCTGATGGCCCTTGCGCAAACTGGCGCTGATCCACGCCGCCTGAAGCTCGAACTGACAGAGAGCCTGCTGGTGCAGGATGTGAAGCAGGTTATCGAAAAAATGTCCTCACTCAAACAACAAGGCGTGGCGTTTTCACTGGACGACTTTGGCACGGGTTACTCGTCGCTGTCCTACCTGAAACTGTTGCCTCTGGACCAACTCAAGATTGATGCTTCGTTTGTTCGTGATGTGCTGGTGGACCCGAACGATGCATCGATTGCAAAAACCATCGTGGCCTTGGCGCACAGTCTGGATCTGGGCGTGATTGCTGAAGGCGTTGAAACCGAGGAGCAGCGAGCCTTTCTGGCCATATCTGGCTGTCACGACTGTCAAGGCTACCTGTTCAGTCGAACGATACCCGTTGCTGAGTTTGAGCAGTTTGTGCGACAACTTTGATCTGATCTGTTTGTTCGTCGAACTGCCGAAGGTGATTCCACCAAACACCAGCGGTGGTTCCAACTGCGGTGTTCTTCATAAATCCAGGAGTGATTGGAGTGGGTCTACAGGAGGCGCTTTGCGTAGTTGCTGCAACGTCTCTACAAAGTCACGCGCCTGCTGACGCTGTGTCTCAGTAAAAGTTACTCCCGCCGCGCCAGTTAGTAAGATTTCCAGGAGTCCGGTTAGGTGAAGCTGGAAACTCTCGTATTGTGGATGAGTCGCCATGAGCGAGCCGACTATTGCCATTAAACCGGCCTGCGTGGCTATTAGGGCGTCTAGCTCGGACTGCAGTTGTTCTCTTTTCATGGAAGCGCCAAGTTGCACATTTTGGGAGAGACCCCAGCCTAAACCCGATTGGGCTATTTTGCTTTTTGGGGTGGTGTATTTTGGTATTTTGCCTACAAATTGCCTACAAGCTCACAAAAGAGAAAGGGTCACCAAGTCCACCATCAGCGTGGATATGAAAACGGCCCGGAACCTGACAGTGAGTTTCGCCAGCGGCCCCGGACTGGATGTCAATGCTGTGGACCGCAAAATGGACGCCTTCTACGCCAGTAAACCCACACTGACTGCACGCAACTGCTACTACCCACATGTCCAAGGTTTTTAGGTAGCAAGCAATCATCACCGCACATCACCCCAATCTGCCGATTTCTGAAGTCTGGTCGGGATAGGGCGCAGGTTCGCAGAAGCGATCCCTCCAATGTGGGAATTGCTCATGGCGGTGCGGTGGCAGCATCGGTTCTGTACGTTGAGCCTGGCTGCCCACCACATTGGCCTCACGCCAGTTTAGTGTCCATGCGGACTACTTCGAGGGGATTGAGCACCTTGATGTTGAAGTTGCCAGTCATTACTTACGTTCGGCCAATCTCGGTCAGGCCGGTTTTTACGAACCACCATCTCGTCGGAACCGACGCTTGACGTGGCAGGTTCGAGAAATCAGAATGAAGCGCTGCCCTATCAAGTTCAACCCTTACACATGAGGACATGTAAATATGCGGCGCGTTGCTCAATACACCCTGATACCTCTTGCAATCGCGGCTTGCCTCTCGTTGCCTGCCAGAGCGCAAACCCAATCCTTTACATGGAGCGGTCCAAGTCTGGTGTTCAAACCCTTGGCCGGTTCAACGTGCCAACTTTATGTGCAAAGTCCGCATATGGAGAGCGGAACCTTACGTATGACCATGCGAAATAACGGTAATTCTCGGGTAGCTGTTCGTTGGGTTGTGTACTTGCAAGAGGGTAGTCGGATCTACTTCCAGGACTTTGGTCCTCTTCCGCTCAAGCCGGGTCCCACTTTGTTTCAGAGGCAATTCCCGTATAGCGGAGGATCACTTGTCGGGTCTATTCTGACGGTGGAAATTAAGTCGTGTCAGCAACATTAAGGTTCTTGTCTCGGCCCCGTTTTGCGGGTTGTTAATTCGGATTGCTGGACCTCATGGCTTGCGTCAATGGCCGCGCAGCGCCACGATAGGGTCGAGGCGGGCGGCCTCGCGAGCGGGATAGAACCCGAAAAACACGCCCACAGCCGACGACACGCTTACGCCCAGGGCCACGGCAAAGCCCGAGAATACAAACGACCAGCCAGCCACCTGGCAAACCCCCCAGGCTGCCAACATGCCCAGCATCACCCCAAGCAGCCCGCCGATCAGTGACAGGATGACTGATTCGATCAGGAACTGCCCCAGGATGTCACCCTGTCGAGCGCCAAGCGCGCGGCGAATGCCGATTTCGCGCCGCCGCTCAGACACCGAGACCAGCATGACATTCATCACGCCTACACCGCCCACCACCAGTGAAATGCTGCCGATAGCGCCCAGCAGCAAGGTGTACATCTGCGCTTGCCGCTCCATCTGAGCGATGATGTCCTGGGGGCTACTGATGCGTACTGGTGGCAACTTGGGCAGCTTGCCCAGGTGCGCATGGACGATTTGCATCGCCTCAGCATGGCCTACACCGGGTGCCACACGCAGGTTGGCATAGGCAACCTCTGTTCCCGGCAAGCGCAAGGCCATTGCGGCATGCACTAGTACCACGGTGTTGGGATCAAACCGTCGCAGCCCCCCTTGCGATGCAGGCGCCAGCACACCAACCACGGTCAGCACGTCGTCTCCCACACGCAACTGACGGCCCAGGACATCTGCTGCGCCTGCAGCCTTCATTTGCATAACCACTTCACTGCCGACCACCGCATGACGGCTGCGAGCATCCAGGTCGTGCAAGAAGCGCCCTTGTTCCACCACGAGCTTGTTGAAGGCTGCAAACGATTGCGTCACACCCATGAACATGGCGCGCTCGAGTGCCTTGCCCTGAAACACCACCTCCCCGCCGCCCCCCTGTGTGGCCGCAGCCACATCGGTCAGTGCGGGCACCTGCCAAGGTAAAGACATTAGTGGAGGCAGTGGCAGCCCACCAATCAACGCACTGTCGCCAAAATCTTTTTCAAGCGTCAGGACATCGGTCCCCAACTCTTTGAACTGCTTCAGTGACTCTTGCTGGGCGATTTGACCAATGGTGACCATGGCAATCACAGACCCGATGCCAATGACGATGCCAACCAACGCAAGTGCCGTGCGCTGCTTGGCATTGAGCAAGCTACGCACTGCCTCGCGCAAGTTGGCCTTCCAGATCATGTGAGTAGTACCCCGTCACGCATCACCGTTTGGCGCTTGCACTGGCTGGCTATGCCCGTGTCATGCGTGATGATGACCACAGTGATGCCTTGTTCGGCATTGAGCTGGACAAACAGGTTCATGATGTCTTGCCCCACACGTGGGTCCAGCGCACCGGTGGGCTCATCGGCCAACAGCAATTGCGGCTGCCCAACCAGTGCACGGGCAATGGCCACGCGCTGCTGCTGACCGCCCGAGAGTTCGGCTGGCTTGTGGCCGCTGCGATCAGCCATGCCCACAAGCCTCAGTTTGTCCATACCCAGTTCACGTGCTTGCGCCTCAGGCGTACCCCGATAAACCAGGGGCAGGGTGACGTTCTCCAAGGCATCGAGCTTGGGCAGCAAGTGGTACTGCTGAAACACGAACCCGATGCTGCGGTTGCGAATACCAGACAGCACGGCATCGTCATCGTATGCCACTTGGTTCCCGGCAATTGCATATTGCCCGGAGCTGGGCTGGTCGAGCAGGCCAATGATGTTCATCAACGTGGATTTACCACAGCCCGACGGTCCTGTGATGGCCAGCAGGTCGCCACTGGCAACGTCCAGGTTCACCCCACGCAGCACATCGACCTGGGTAGGGCCAACGGTATAACGCTTGCTGATTTCACGCAAAGAAAGCATTCTGAACCTTATCAGTGCTGCCCAGGCTGCTGCGCAATCTGACCATTTGGCCGCCCCAACCAGACCACGTTGCCGGCCTGAAGTCCTGAGGTGATTTCGACCGAATCGGGCGTGGTGTGCCCCGTCTGTACAGACTGCTTTCGCGCGCCAACTTCGCCGGTGGGCTGCACCCATACCCATGCCCCACTCGGGTCCTGCTGCACTGCTGACAGTGGCACCATGAGTGCCGCTTCTCGCTTGATCACCTGCACGGACAGGCTGGCCGACATGCCCACCCACACCTGCTGACGCTGAGCTGCTGTCAACTCGTCAACCGACACTTGAATTTGGAACACCGGCAAGCCCCGGGTTTCGGTGTCGTCGGCCTGCGGGGCCACGCTGCGCAAGGTTCCGTGAAGCTGAACACCCGGAAACGCATCGCCAGACACCGTCACAGCCTGCCCGGGCTTGAGCTGGGTAACTTCGACCTCACCCACGCGAGCCGCTACCGTCAGGCCCTTGAGGTCACCCACAGCCAGCAGCAACTCGCCTTGTCCAAATGTTTCGCCCGCGCTGACCTGCTTATTTGGCTTGTTCGAGCCGGAGACCGCTGGGCGCATGACGATTCCGGCTACTGGCGACCGCACCACAGCCTGAGCCAACTCGGCCTCGTGCTGGCGCAGGCGCTGCCGCTGTGTATCGAGCTCCAACCGGGCGATCTGCCGCTGTGTGGACGCCCCCCGAGCCAATATCGCGGCCAATTCTTCTTCTACGGACTGGTGGTCCAGTAACTGGCTGGCGTGCTGTTGACGTACCGACTCGACCTCGTTGGCCGCAATGATGCCCTTGCCAAACAGGCGCTCGGCCTCGTCTAGCGCCTTCTTCTGGGCATCCAGCGCCATACGGGACTTGGTCAGCATTCGCCTGGCCCTGGTCACATCAGGACTGTGGTCCCAGTTTTCAAACTGGTTCAATGTTTCCTCAGCCTTGATGACCGCCGTGCGCGCCTCACGCAGTTTGACCTCCACCTCACTGGTGTCCAGTCGCACCAGTGCTTGGCCGGCTTGCACGGTGTCGCCCTGCTGCACCATGACCTGCGCAATCCGCCCAGACAAAGGGCTGGGCACGTTGACCGTCTGCAGGGGGGACAGGCGTCCGGTCAGACTCAGGCTAACAGACAAAGGTTGAGGGTGTACCGTATAAGGCGTCGCCTGAATAGGAGCGGGTACCGCCAGACTCGGCGCTGTCGGTTGCCCCCCAGACAGCAAGTGCCCCTGCCAAGCGTACACCCCCCCCAAGCCCAGAACCAGCACGCCAGCGAACACCGCTCCCAGACGCCGAACCGAACGCACCTGACGCAGCGCATCGGCCAGTTGGCGATTGCCATCCTCCATGCTGCGGTAAGCCTTCTGCAACTCCTGATGTTGTGCCTGCAAGGTTTGCGCCTGCCGTACCTGCTCCGCCTGCAGCGTTTGCAATTCGGTAATGTCGTCGAACACCACAATGACGCCTGCCGCCGCCCGCTCCGCCCCACTGCCTTCTCCATGCAAGAAAGAAGTGGTTAGCGACAGACTCAAGGGTGCGGTTGCACCGTCAGGTGTGAACGTCACGACCTGAAGCTGCGCCACACCGCGATGCGCAATGGCATCCAGCACCGCCTGGTTGAAGTCGTCGCTGCCTTCGCGCACAAGGAACACTTCAGCAAAGTTACACCCCAACACATCGCTGGCGCAAAGGCCCAAAATCTGTTCAGCAGAGTGGTTGAAGACGACGATTTGACCCTGGTGGTCAATGACCATGACACCGTCGCGCATGTCTGTGAGCACACGGCTAGAAAACAGGCCGGAAGTATCCATGGCGTTCATTTAGGGGCAAGGGTGATCTGCCAGCTGTCCAGCAGCACACCCAAGGTGCGTTCGAGGGCTGACAGACCATCCAGGTAGGCAATGGTGGTGTTCAGTGCGTTGTTTTGGGCATTCACCAGATCGTTCTTGTAGCTCAGCAACTGGAAGTTGCTCGATCGTCCGGCTTTGAATTTTTCGGTCTCTACCTCGTACTTCTTCTGGGACAGTTGCAGCGATCGCTGGGACAAGTCAAGCAGTCGGGTAATCATTTCAAGGTTTCGTAGCGCATTACGTACCTCGTTTTCAACCCGATTGCGTACCTCCTGCAGCCTGACCATCGCCTTGTCCCTCTGTACTTCGGCTTGCACCACAGCTTTTTGCAAAGCCAAGTCGTTCAGGGGAACGCTCATACGCAAACCTACTCGCCAGGGATCGGTAGCATTCGAAACACCACCTTGGGTGTTGTTGGCATACGTGGCGACCAGCGCCAAATCCGGACGGGTCTGGTCCTTCGCGAGCATCAGGTACGTGTCAGCCTGCGTCACCGCCATTTCAGCCGTCAGGAAGTCTGGCCGTTGGCCGTACGCCAGCTCCAACGCCTGGGCAAGTTGGTATTGAACAGGCACTATAGGCAGACGGTCGTCGGGCTGATAACGGGTGCTGGGCTCCAAGCCCAACAAATCCGAGAGAGCCGACCGGCTCGATTCAACTTCGTTTTCGGCAGCCAGTAGGGCGAACTCCTGGTTGGCCACATCGGCCTCAGACTGTATGAGGTCAACTTCGGCCATGCGCCCGTTCTGGATAAGCGTGCGGTTCATGTCGAGGAGTTCACGCGCGCGCTGAGCCGACTGGCGCGTGATGTCGAGCGACTTCATGGCGCGCACATACATGCGATAGGACGAAATGACAGCGTAGACCGTATCTGTGACCAGCGCCTTGAAGGACCAGAGATTGGTTTGCTCAGTCAGCTCAGCCAAACGCTGGGGAGCGGTGGCCACCTCCCAACCCGCACCTTTCTGCAATGGCTGATTGAGGGCCAGAGTCCATCCGCGTTCTTGCACGGTCGAACTGCCGGCCATGCGGTTGACGCTCTGCCCGGCCGTCAGACTCAACTGCGCGCCCGTCGGCACAGCTTGTGTGACAGTGGCAGCCATCACAGCGGTGTCGATTTGAGGCGTGCTACCCACTGCGGCAGCAGCCTGGCTACGAAACAATTCAGGATTCAGCGTGACCCTGGGCGTGAACGCCTCCAGCGCAACTTTCAGCTCAAACCGCTGGGCGACCCTGTCCAGTCGAGCCGTCTGCAAGGTCTTGTTTTGCTTGAGCGCAAGTTCGATAGCCTGAGGCAGAGCCAACACCGGATCAACCGCCGCCAAGGCGACATTGATCGTGAACACACCCAAACCGCTGGCAACGGCCCATCGCAGCCGACGATTAAATATCGAAGTCACCGCGACAGGTGTTTGCTGGGTCTTAAGTTGAGCAGAAATGTATCGGGGCATCAAGGATGACAGCTTACAGACAAATCGCAATAGTGCTTCGAACTCAAATGTTTTCAGGCGTTTTGCCCCCAAAATTCCACGCCTTTGCTGAGAATAGTTTTCTGAGAGACTTCTATCAAACATCATATGTGCGGTGGACTGTACTTGGCTATCCGGCTATTTTCGGGCACCGCAAATGCACATGAACGAGCGATGGAGCAGTGGCATTCGTATATCGGTGGATCGCTCAATGGGCGTTCAGATGAAATTCACGGTGACATATGCAGTGCCCTCGCTGCCCGCAGCGTCTCGGTCCGTCACCAATAAGTGCAGTTTCCTTCCTTGGTTGGGCGTATCGAAACAAAAAATTGTCGCGCACGGCACTCATTGACGTGAGTTTGCCGGGTTTTCAACGCATGAGCAAACACCGGTACCGTTCAGCCTTGTTGTCCGTTGACTCTACCAACGCGAACCGGTCGGCGATCAACGTGATCAGCTGGATCGCATCAGGCAGGTCAACAGCTGCGGCTCGCCGAGCCAATGAGTCATGAGGCCGATACCGTTGCCGCTGCTGCAATGCTGCGTCAGGGCATGTCTGTTGAGGCTGTCCGGCGCTGGCTGCCGATGTCCTGAAGTTTCAGGGTGTCTATCTCCACACGGCACACGATCCATTATTGGATCATCTACAGCCCTTTGCGTTTAAGCAGTTCATTGAACAAGGCCATTCTGCCTATCGCTACATTTTCTAGTGGGTTCGCTTGCCAATTGTTGTCCATCCAAGCCTCAAGAGAATTATCGTCTGCACCGACGGATGGCTACCTTCTCATGGCCTGTTTCTGCGAGACGGTGGTGGCAGCCCGGGTTCTACTGGATCACGCAGCGTTGGACGTTCACCGTCAGCTTCGTGCCGGCGAGTGAGCCCTCGAAGGGCGTGCCCGCCCGGGAGGTCGTCGCCCCCACGCCGCGCGACATGGCCACCGAGAATTCGGGATTCACCTTTGTTCCCGTTGGGCCGGTCAGGACGACATGGGCGAAGACCCTCACGGTGTCCGCCCCGGCATTATGGAACAAGACGCGGATGTTGTTCTTGGCTGTGCCGAAATGACTGGCCTCTGTCACTTTGATGTTGCATTGATTGGCACTAGCGCCATACACGATGAGGTTAGGGCCACTCCAGTTCGTCGTCTGCGCGGCGGAGGGCAGGGTGGCGAGCAATAGGGCGGTGGCCAGCAGGATTTTGCGCATGGGGTTCTCGTGGTGTGGGTGTTTCGGTTTGGTACAGCACGCCAGTCCCAAACGCGTAAAACAGCTCCCTAAATTACGGATTGGAAATTTAAGCGCACGAGCCAACGTATCGCACCGGCCGATTCTCGATTATTTCGGAGTTGGCTCAGAGTCCCCACACATTGCCCCGATGCCTGTGTCGGGTATTCACCCACACAGAACTTAGCGAGGGTCCTCTTGACCCGTGCATGTTGAAAGATTACCTCGATTATTGGCCAAAGTGCCCATGCAAGCCATTCCAGTCTCACGCCGTAGCGGGGCCACCTGCCCATCCGGCTATACCGCCCAAGGCAACCTATATGTGCCCTTGGCTAACGCCAAGCCGGCGGTACTCAGAAGCGGAACCTGCCCCAGTGGATACCCCAAGACGGCCGTTCAGCTTTGTCTGGTGCACATGGTGCGCCACAGTTTGAAACACAACTTTGTGTGGACCAGCGCGAATACCTTGGAATGGTGAAATCTTCGGCCGACTCCCTGATGTACATCATCAACGATATCTTGGACTTTTCCAAGATTGAGTCAGGCAAGATCAACATTGAGCGCATTGATTTTTCGCTCGAACACACGTTGCGCGAAACCACGCAATCGCTGGCCTTGCGTGCCCATGAGAAGGGCTTGGAGTTACTGCTGCGTATAACGCCTTACGTCCCAGACTTCGTCGTTGGCGACCCTGGGCGACTGCGCCAAGTCATCGTCAATTTGGTAGGGAATGCCATTAAATTTACCAATTCCGGTGAGATTGAAGTATCAGTGGTGTGACAGTCTGCTCAATCTGCGTCCCTTGCTCGCCTGCATTTCAGTGTGCGCGACACCGGCATCGGAATTTCGTCAGACAAGCTCAAGGTCATTTTTGAGTCTGGTTGAAGAAACGGATGAATACCGTGCATAAGGCATCGTTAATCTAATACATGCGGAAGGCCAGCTTGATCTGGCATGCCGTTTCCATTTACCGCAACACAAGCTGATACTGTGAGGGAATCTTAGATCAGTCCAGTCAATACACCTTCCTTCATGCAATCCACTCCACAGTTTTTTCGCAACTTCCTGATTTATTCCTTGCTATTCAGTTTGATCGGGTTGTCCGCCTGTTCCCGCAGAGACGCACCGAACGGCGGGGAGATGGAGGCAAATCCTGCCCCTGCAGCACTGCCTCGTGCGACTGCGGTTTGCCCGGATTTCCATGAGGGCATGAACATTTTTTCCCAGAACGGAGTGACCCGCGCGGTTCAACTCTATCTTGACCCCATCACCGTGAAAGAACTGGATGGCCCTCTCATTTTCTACTGGTACGGCACTGCCGGGCAACCTTCGCAGGCCTTGGACGGTCTTGGAATTGAGGGCGTTAACAAAATCAAGGCACTTGGAGGCATCGTTGCTGCGGCGACCCATATAAATCAAGGTGCATTCCCTTGGATCAATGGCCCGACAGCAAAAGAATTTGCGCTGATGGACGAGGTGTTGGCCTGCGCAATCCAGAAAGTCGGTATCGACATACGCCACATCCACGCAATGGGTTTCAGCGCTGGTGCATTGTTGGCCGCACAGGCCGGTTACGCGCGGTCGCGTTACCTGGCCAGCGTGGTCACGTATTCAGGTGGTGCGCGCAACGCAGCTTCACAAGACCCAGACAACCTGTTTCCCGCAATGATCTTCTACGGCGGGGTGAACGACCGGGCTTTGCTGAACTTTCAGACCACCAGCCTGCAATATGCCGAGGGGCTGGTCAAGAACGGGCACGTCGTTGTTTTGTGCAACCACGCCACCGGCCACCGGCTACCGTCAGAGGCCGCACCGGCTGCGCTGCAATTCTTGCTAGATCACCCGTTCCGGCGAAACCCCGAGCCCTACCTTAAGGCCTTGCCCGCTGGTTCCCCGAAATATTGCACCATGTAATCTGGCAAGTGCCGGACGCAGCAGCAAGAAGGCAGATGCACCGCAAAAATTGGCCATCAAATCCTGCATATTGTTGTCGTAACCACCCACGCCATTGGCAGGCACCGTCAGCACGACGACGTATTCGACGATTTCGATCACCGCCCCCAGACCCAGCACTACCAGCATTAGCAACACACTGTTGACCCGTGTCAGCGCAATGCTCTGGATCTGAAACAACCGCCCCACTAACAGCGTAGCGCTGAATGCGTTGACAAAGTGCACATACTTGTCGTATCGGAGACCAAGCACATGTGCGTCATACAGCCGGCCGCCTTCAATTTGCACAAACGCACCGCTGAAGTGCATCGCGATGCCGATTTGCAGCAATACCAGAATCATTGCGTCAAACGCGTAGTGCCTGAATATCCACCACAGAAGCAGAATACTGCAAATGATGACTGCTGCATAAACAAAGAATTCTTCAATATGCTCGATACCACGGTAATGGATAAAACGGGCGTAATAGCGAAACACGCACATGATCAAGAAGAGAACCATATTTACCATTGCAAATACATCGATTTTTTTCATGACATCGAACTCCTTGGTACATCAAACTTAACAAGCTTGCCGTCGCACATGACCAGTTGTCGATCTGCCGCACATGCGATCTCCGGGTTGTGGGTGGCCAGCACCACCAGCGCGCCTTGTGAGCGGGAGTGTTCTATCAACAGGTCGATCACCAACTGTCCGTTCTTGCTGTCCAGATTGCCAGTGGGCTCATCGGCCAGAACTACCTGGGGTCGGTTGATCAACGCACGCGCCACGGCTGCGCGTTGACGCTCGCCCCCTGAGACATTTCCAGGCAAAAAGTTTGTTCGTGCAGATAACCCCATGCGCCCCAGTAGTTCTGTTGCGCGGCGTTTGCGCTCGGCGCTTGCCACGCCCAGCGCAATCATGGGCGCTACGACATTCTCAAGCAGCGTCATGGTCGACACCATGTGATGGAACTGGAACACAAAACCGATGTTTCTTGCCCTAAAAGCGCTAGCGGGGCGCACCTGGGCCAAGTCTTCGCCACCGATGCGTACAGACCCTAGGGTGGGCTGATCCAGCAGGCCCAGAATCGACAACAGGGTGCTCTTGCCACAGCCTGACGGCCCTGTCAGCGCCACAACTTCATTCGCAAAGGCATCAAACGTGACGTCATCAAGCGCACGCACAGCACCGTGCCCATGGTGCCGGCTGAGACCATGAACTACCATCAAAGGGGCAATCGCCTTACTCATGGCGTAGTGCGGCCAGAGGCTGCATGCGGTACAGCACCAAGGCCGGCCAGAGCATTGAAACGAGGGCGATACTCAGCGACATGGCGAATGAGTTAGCCACAAGGGACCAAGGAAACCGGGTTGGAATCCAGCCGAATCCAACTGATTCCAGACCGTTGAGCACGTGTAACAAAACCAACGCTAATGCGTTACCAAGCAAGGTTCCGACGGCGCATAGCAGCAGACTTTCGGCAAACAGCATGCGCAGTACCAACAATGGCTGCCAGCCGACCGTCATGAGGATGCCAATCTCGCGGGTTCTTTCAGCGATTGCCATCATCAAGGTATTGCTCACCACCAGGCAGGTTCCGACCAACGCCACGATGGAAATTGTGGTCACAAAGGCATCCACCACCCGCATAAGTCGGAGAGCGCCGGCAAACTCGGTACCGGGAATTGCTTTGAGCAATGGATAGCGTTCATTAATTTGCTCGATGAGCGACGCAGCAGTTTCCTGCCGGGTGCCACGCAGTAGCGCAAGGGTGAACAGGGGCTCAGCGCCCTCACGCGTGAGCATGCGCTGGGCACCAGAGATGTCAGTCATTAGGCCACCGTCAAGCATGCTGCTTCCGGTGCGATAGACCCCAGTGATCAAAAGGTTGCGGCCGTCGATGAGCAGGGTTTGGCCCGCGTGGATACCCAGCTTCACAGCCGCAAGTTCACCAATCATTGCAGTGCCTGTTCCGTCGGCATAGGCCGACCCACTGGTCAACGCAATTTGTTTAAGAAAATCTTGCGTGACCCCAATCACAAGCGCATAGGCGCTCCACTTTTCATTGCGCGTGCCCATGACCATGGGTAGCAATGCAGCGCCGTAGCGCTGTTGCAAGTCCTGCATCTGGGTCGAACTGATGCGTGATGCCAATGGCGAGTTGGCACGCCGTTCAAATACCACCACATCGAAGTTGTAGGCGCTTGTCGCCCCGTCAATTTGTTGGCGCAGGTCCAGTGTGATGGCGGTGATAGCAACAAAAAGTGCAATGCCTACAGCCACTCCCAGCACAGTCATTAGGCTGCGCGCGGGTGCGCGCAGCACGTTGCGTAAGAAGATCATGTGGCACGCAACGCACTATCGGCAGGCTGGTTGCCCTGCGACTGCGACACCATTTACGGTCATGGTCGCCTGATTAACCCCGCCCGGCACAATGGTAGCCACCGCTACCGTATTGTTAGCGCCAGTAAACGAGATGGCTCCTGACGCCATGCTGCCAAACGCATCACTTAGCACTGGCGATGTGGTGTTAACTTCGAAAGAGTCCCCATTGGCTCGATAGCCGCGTCCGCTTAGCGTGAACTGTTGCCCACCGGTGGCCGTTTCAGAAAATGTCATCTTGTAGCCACTTTCTCGATATGACTTATTGGTCAGCTTGTCGGTCACAGTGAACTCATCGATTGAATAACTGCTAGGGTTTGCCACGGTCGGATTGCCACCGGGCACGCCAACTGTGTAAAGGAAATTACTAAACGCAAGTACCTGAGAACTGCTCACCTTTCCTGCTGCGTCCTGCTTGACCCGCGCCAAGCCAGCAACACTGCTGGCGGTAACTTTGCTGGTAATCGGGCCGATGGCTGTCGGCGTTCCGGTGCTCACGAAGTCAATGCTGCCATTGGTGATCCGCCGCCCGCCGGTCTTTGAATCGATGGTGCAATAGTTGTCAAACAACCTTGTCGCCGTGGTAACGCCGCTCAAGTGGGAATAGGCCGAATACGTCATCCGCCCGCCACACGCGCCAAGTTTGTCAGCCGGTTTAACCGGAACCGTCGTCGCGGACGGGCTTGGCACCAGTGATGCCTTGTACACTTGGGGCGCTGTTATGCTTTGGATGATGAAGGCAGCGCTGGCCATGCTCGGTTCTGCGGCTGGCACCACTATGGCTGAACTAGCAGCAGTCGACGTCAAGGGGCTAGTGGTGCTGCAAATTGGCACAACGGTTGTCAATGCCGGAAGATCGGCAATGACACTGGCCATGTCAATCGTCGCTTTTGTTGACTCTCCCGTTGGCGCTATGGCCGCGCTATCGCCAGAGCTGCCGCCGCAGGAGACGACCCATGCCAGGGTTGCCAGCGCCACAGAAGTTAATGCAAATACCCGTGAGCTGGAATAGTTTTTCATGATTTTCTCCGTTTAAACAGGCGCAGTTCACCCGAAAACCATCACCACCGCTGGCACCGCACCAAAGCCCCGGCGGAAGGTCGCTCAACAACTGCGCATTGCGCAGTCAGGAGGTTTAAGAGAATTCTTGGCTAAAGTGCGCTAAAAGTCTGTGCGCCAACACACATTGGCAGAGCGCAATGCAGTGACTATCCTGAAAGGGATGCTGGGGTTTACAGATGACACCGGAATGTTCGCAGCAGAACGTTCAGTACTTGCTGCGGGAGAAGTCATGCAATCGATAGTCAAAAACGTTAAAACCCAACAACTGAATTGGGCAAGTGAAAACGGCATAGCGGTAGATGTATCAGGCTACACCAAAGACCGAGAGAACAACCTGCGCGTTCCGCTTTCAAGTGCATCTATTTCTGAATTTGACAGCGCGGATGGCGGTGCAGACGGAAGCAGAGTTGGACTTGTGTCAACCAGTCCAAGCAAGACTGCGAAGGGAAAAACGGCTGCTGGGCCCTACCACTAGTTAAAAGGCGATGCCTTAAACCTGTTGCACGTCAAGGGTGGAGTTAGCCTGTTCATGGTGTTCACCGAAAGCACATTGCATGAGCGTTTCCTGAAAGAAGCAACAAACGGGCGGTTTCCTCCGAATATCGAGTTGCTCCATGTGCCATTGCCAGAAGAAATTTAATCTAAGCTGTTGGCTTCCAGGAAGATTGCATCCGATGAAGTTACCCGAATTGACGTGCCGATCCCACGTGAATGAAAACGGATTGAACTAATCCCACAGTAACGGGTCAGATTCATTGGGCGATTGCCCTGCGCTCTGTCCCTCCCTCGGAGCGTACCGCCACTGGCGGGTTGGCCCGGCACTTATCCTGCTGGGCCTTCTTTTTGGAGACGCAAAAAGCGGAATAACTGTGTACCGAAGTCTGTAAATAGTCTGTAAGACCATAAAATAGAAAGGGTTTGCTACTAAGTTAATAGCAGCAAACCCTTGTATCTATTGGTGCCGGAGAGATGAATCGAACACCCGACCTTCTCATTACGAATTAGCAGGGATACATAGACCCACTAATTAATGAACCTTAATAAATCCCTATTGTCCCAATGAAAGTGGCATAATGTCCTTAACGGGCTAGCATGAAGTTTTACGAAATCATCCCCTGTTTGCTAGCCCAGTGCTAGCCCGGTGCTAGCCCGGTGCTAGCCCAAAAATGGAAAGGTGGACACCGTGGCTACTGCGAATCATCAAAAGCTCACCAAGACCCTGCTGGCCGGTCTGGTTGCCCCCGCTGCGGGTAGGCGCCAGGTGATCTATGACACCGAAACACCAAAGTTGGCAATGCGCATGACGCACACCGGGGTGCGCGCCTTCTACGTGGTCAAGCGAATGGGCGGCGCAATGGTCTGGCTCAAGCTCGGGACATTTCCAGACATGACATGCGAGCAAGCCCGCAATGAAGCAGGCAAGGTACTCGGGGAGTTCGCCAAGGGCGAAAACCCGGCGGCTGTGAAGCGGGCGGTGAAGGCTGAACTGACCTTTGGCGAAGCGTTTGATGACTTCCTTGAACGTAAACGTAAGCGGGATGGTTCCGCAATCAGTGACAAGACCAAGCGGGATT
>JBPOIP010000198.1:0-4812 GCA_052034395.1 Pseudomonadota bacterium | reverse complement strand
GTGTTTGCCGCGCAAACGGAGAGCAACTTCGCTGGCTACTCGTCCGAGGACCTTGTCGGTCGCGTCAATCACAAACCACTCGTGCACGACCTCAGCGGGTTTTGCGCTGAAAGTTGACATGAGATTTTCTCTTTTAAAGGAGGGTTTGGCGGGCTCTTTTCCACGGTCGGCGTTCCTCTGATGGGAATCTCTTAGGTGGGATTACTCAGCACACGGTCCGTTGGGACGATACTGAGACGCTTCGCCGCGGAGCCACAAAAGCGCTGCGAAGCCCATGATTATAGGATATCCAGCGAAAAACTGCCAGTTTTGCGTTTCATGCCGACAGCTTGACGTTTTCCACGCGTGGACGGCTGAGAGACAGTTTCCGGCTTGGGCCGCTGAAAAGGGCGCGGCACGCCGGGTACGGTTACCATCCACCCATGTTCAGTTACCGCCACGCCTTCCACGCCGGAAACCACGCCGACGTCCTCAAACACACCGTTTTGCTCGCAGTTTTGCGGCATATGGTCCAAAAAGATGCTGCCCTTACGGTCTTTGACACCCATGCCGGGGCTGGCCTGTACCGCCTGGACGGAGACTATGCACAAACCAGCGCCGAAGCGGCCGATGGATTCCTCAAGCTGGTAGCCAGCAAACCTGCCGAGCCTTTTGCACCGCTATTACAGGACTATCTGGACCTAGTTGCCGGATTCAACAAGCAGGGCAGTCACAAGGTCTATCCCGGGTCGCCCTTCATCATTCACCACGTGATACAGGAACGCGACCGAGACAAGCTCAAGCTGTTCGAGATTCACCCCACCGATACCAAAACTTTAACCGCGAACATTGCGCAACTGGAAGCGGGTCGCCAGATTGCGATCCTGCGGGAAGACGGCTTTGAGGGACTCAAGAAGTTCCTGCCTCCGCCATCGCGTCGCGCCTTGGTGTTCTGCGACCCGAGTTACGAACTGAAAACCGACTACGGTCGCGCGGTCGCCATGGTGGCAGACTCCCTCCAGCGATTTGTAACCGGAACCTATGCCGTTTGGTACCCCATCATTCCGCGCCCGGAAGCCCACGACCTGCCCAAGAAGCTCAAGACCCTGGCCAACAAGGCCGGCAAAAGCTGGCTGGGTGCCACGCTCACGGTCAAGTCCAGCAAACTGCTGCAAGACGACGCCGGAGAAGTGGTTCGCCCTGGTCTGCCCGCCAGCGGCATGTTCATCATCAACCCGCCGCACACGCTCAAAACAGCCCTGCAACTGGCGCTGCCGCAAATGGTGGCCTTGCTGAAGCAAGACCAGAACGCAACCTTTACGTTGGAAAGCGGCGGCTAATTGAAGGAAGACCCAGCCGGAAAGGCAAAGCAGGGGGCGGTGATTTCTGCGCATTTGGCAGTTTGAGCCGCTCTGCGCTGTGCCTTCCCAGCGCACGAGCGCCATAGTCGCTGCGCACCCACCAGGGCAACAGACCTACGCAGCCAAACCCAACCGCTCGCACAGCGCCAGCGTCGCCACACTCTGGTTCATGGTGTAGAAATGCAGCGCCGGTGCACCTCCCGCGCGCAGTTGCTCGCAAAGACCTGTCACCACATCGAGCCCGAAGGCCTTGATGGACGCCGTGTCATCGCCAAAGCTTTGCAGGCGCAGGCGAATCCAGCGTGGGATCTCCGCGCCACAGGCGTCAGAGAATCGCAGCAATTGCGTCGAACTGGTAATGGGCATGATGCCGGGCACGACGGGCACGTTCAGGCCCATTGCGGCAATGTCTTCGACAAAGCGGAAATAGGCATCGGGGTTGTAGAAATACTGCGTAATGGCCGAATTGGCTCCCGCGCGAACTTTGGTCGCAAAGGCCTGCAAATCACTGGCGGGAGACTTGGCCTGGGGGTGGGTTTCCGGATAGGCCGCCACCTCAATGTGAAAATCGTCGCCGGTCTCCGCGCGGATGAACGCCACCAGATCACTGGCGTAATGGAACTCGCCACCCGTGCCATACCCGCTGGGCAAGTCGCCACGCAGTGCCACCAGACGTTTGACGCCCATGGCTTTGAGGGTTGCCAGTTGCGTGCGCACCGTCTGGTGTGTCGCACCAATGCAAGAGAAATGCGACGCAGCAGTTACCCCTTCAGCGAGGATTTCAGACACCGCATTGAACGTGCCTTCCTGCGTAGACCCGCCCGCGCCAAAGGTCACCGAGCAAAACTGGGGGTTCAGTGCATACAGCTTCTGGCGCACGGCACGCAACTTGGTAACGCCTTCGGGCGTCTTGGGTGGAAAAAACTCCACGCTGAAGGGGATGCGGGATGTTTCAGACATAGCTTTTCTCTCCGTTGTGGCAGGTTGCCCCGCACAGTCTCACGATTTGGTGGCGCAAATAAAGAACTCGCGATTGCCGTCGCCACCCTCAATGGGCGAATCAAACCACGCGGTCACTCTCAGACCCAGTCCGGCACAGGCTTCGCGCAGGCGTTGCTCGACAATCGGGTACATGGCATCGTCTTTCACAATGCCGCCCTTGCCAACCTGACCCGGTTGCAGCTCAAACTGCGGCTTGACCAGGGTCAGCAGCGTGCCGCCTGCTTTCAGAAAAGGCACAACAGCCGGAAGCACCAGGGTCTGCGAGATGAAGGACAGGTCGCCCACCACCACGTCAAACTCCGGCACAAACGGCTCTTCGCCATGGTCTTCAGGGTCAAAAAGGCCACCCGCCCCCGTGTAATTTGAACAAGCTGCTATCAAATCACTAGCATCCAGTGCCCGGGCGTTGACCTTTTCGACGCACAGCACGCGCCCATCTTCACGCAGCTGCGGGTGCAGTTGCGCACTCCCCACGTCGACACCCACCACCATGCGCGCGCCATGCTGCAGCAGGCAGTCGGTAAATCCGCCGGTGCTCTGACCCACATCCATGCAAGCCAGGTCATCGACGGAGAGGTTCACGTGCTTGAGTGCGGCCTCCAGCTTCAAGCCACCACGCGAGACATAGCGCGCTTCGGAATTGTCCAGCAGACGGACCTCTGCAGCCTCGGGAACTTCGTCGCCATTTTTGGCGACACGCTTCCACACCTCGCCCTGCAGCCACTCCACCCCATCCGCTATCAGGCGCTGCGCCTGCGAGCGGGTGGTGGCCAGGCCACGTTGAACGAGTAGTTGGTCAATACGCATGGGTTCCTTTGAGTAACTGCGGGGACCTCGCCCCGACCAGGGATACCGCCGAACCGGCTTAGCCGGGCGGCTGGTGTCGCCCCCTTGAGGGGGGAGGCGCCGCAGGCGCTTCGGGGGGTGTTAATACCTGTACGTGTCTTTTTTGTACGGGCCGTTCTTGCTGACGCCAATGTAGGCAGCCTGCTCGTCGGTCAGCTCGGACAACATGGCGCCAACCTTTTTCAGGTGCAAACGCGCCACCTTTTCGTCCAGGTGTTTTGGCAACACATACACCTTGCCCACCTTGTATTCCTTGGGCTTGGTGAACAGTTCGATCTGGGCGATGGTCTGGTTGGCAAAGCTGGACGACATCACAAAGCTGGGGTGTCCGGTGCCACAACCCAGGTTCACCAGACGGCCCTTGGCCAGCAGGATGATGCGCTTTTCGGGCTTGCCGTTTTTTCCCTTGGTGGCCGGGAAGATCACGTGGTCCACCTGGGGCTTGATCTCTTCCCACTTCAGTTTTTCCAGCGAAGCCACATCGATTTCATTGTCGAAGTGCCCAATGTTGGAAACGATGGCCTGGTCCTTCATGGCGGCCATGTGCTTGTAGGTGATGACGTTCTTGTTGCCGGTACAGGTCACAAAAATGTCGCACTTGTCGGCGGCGTATTCCATGGTGACGACCTTGTAGCCTTCCATGGCGGCCTGCAGGGCGTTGATGGGATCGATCTCGGTGACCCACACCTGAGCGCTCAATGCACGCAGGGCCTGGGCGCTGCCCTTGCCCACATCGCCATAACCCACCACGCAGGCAACCTTGCCAGCGATCATCACGTCAGTGGCGCGCTTGATGGCATCCACCAGAGACTCGCGGCAACCGTACAGGTTGTCGAACTTGCTCTTGGTCACCGAGTCGTTCACGTTGATGGCGCGCAGCGCCAGCGCACCCTTGGCGGCCATTTCCTCCAGGCGCATAACGCCGGTGGTGGTTTCTTCAGTGACGCCGATGATGTTTTTCAGGCGGCGGCTGTACCAGGTGGGGTCCACCTTGAGCTTGGCCTTGATCGCGTTGAACAGGCAAATTTCTTCCTCGCTGCCAGGGTTGGACAGCACCTTGAGATCTTTCTCGGCCTTGACGCCCAGATGCATCAGCAACGTCGCGTCACCGCCGTCGTCCAGAATCATGTTGGGGCCTTCAGCGGCCGTGCCCTTCTTGCCACCGAATTCAAAAATGCGGTGCGTGTACTCCCAGTAGTCCACCAGGGTTTCCCCCTTGTAGGCGAATACCGGTGTGCCGGCTGCCACCAGGGCCGCAGCAGCGTGGTCTTGCGTGGAGAAGATATTGCACGACGCCCAGCGCACTTCAGCGCCCAGGGCCTGCAGGGTCTCCACCAGCACACCTGTCTGGATGGTCATGTGCAAGGAGCCGGTGATGCGCGCGCCTTTCAGGGGCTGGCTCTTGGAGAATTCTTCGCGGATGGCCATCAGACCGGGCATCTCGGTTTCGGCAATGGTCAGTTCCTTGCGGCCCCACTGGGCCAGGCTCAGGTCGGCAATTTTGTAGTCTTCGGTTTTGGTTGCGGGTTTCAGTGCGCTCATGGCTAACTCCAAAAATCAATTTTGAAATGCCACTGGCCGTGAATGGAACCGGGAAAAGGCTCACCACACAGACCAGTGGGTG
>JBPOIP010000020.1:0-91758 GCA_052034395.1 Pseudomonadota bacterium | reverse complement strand
AGCAGAGTCAGTTTGAGTTTCATGTGATTTCCTTGAATATTGGGCTAGAGGACTTGTATACCCTTATCCAGAATGGCTATCGGGTCCTACCTCAACGCCGCACTTTAGCAAACGGTTTACTGGCTGTCCAAATATTCTCTGGGGTTTTCCCCTAAATCGTGTCAATAAAGCTACGCAGTTTGTCGGAGCGACTGGGATGCTTCAATTTCCGCAGCGCCTTGGCTTCGATCTGCCGGATGCGTTCGCGGGTGACGTCGAACTGCTTTCCAACCTCTTCCAGCGTGTGATCGGTGGACATCTCGATACCGAAGCGCATGCGCATCACCTTGGCCTCGCGCGGAGTCAGGCTGTCCAGGATGTCCTTGACCACGTCGCGCAGGCCGGCCTGCATGGCGGCTTCGATCGGCGCGGTGTTGGCGCTGTCCTCGATGAAATCGCCCAGGTGGCTGTCGTCGTCGTCGCCGATGGGGGTTTCCATGGAGATCGGCTCTTTGGCGATCTTCATGATCTTGCGAATCTTGTCTTCCGGGATCTCCATGCGCTCGGCCAGCACGCTGGCGTCGGGCTCGAAACCAAACTCCTGCAGGTGCTGGCGGCTGATGCGGTTCATCTTGTTGATGGTTTCGATCATGTGCACCGGGATGCGGATGGTGCGGGCCTGGTCCGCGATCGAGCGGGTGATGGCCTGGCGGATCCACCACGTGGCGTAGGTCGAGAACTTGTAGCCGCGGCGGTATTCGAACTTGTCCACCGCCTTCATCAGGCCGATGTTGCCCTCCTGGATCAGGTCCAGGAACTGCAGGCCGCGGTTGGTGTATTTCTTCGCGATCGAGATCACCAGGCGCAGGTTGGCCTCGATCATTTCCTTTTTGGCGCCGCGCGAGGTGCTTTCGCCCTCGTTCATGCGCTTGTTGATGTCCTTCAGCTTGTCCAGCGGCACCACCACGCGCATCTGAAGGTCGGTCAGCTTCTGCTGCAGGTCCTGCACCGGAGGGATGTTGCGGCCCATCACCGCGCTCCAGGGCTTGCCGGCCGTCGCCTGCTTTTCGATCCACTTGAGGTTCAGCAGCTGGGAGGGCGCCGGGTTGCCGGCCTTGTCGCGGCCGCTGAAGTCGGCGATGAAGTTGTCCTGAGGGTAGCCGCACTTGTCCACGATGATGCGGCGCAGTTCGCGTTCTTTCTTGCGCACGTCGTCCACCTGGTTGCGCACCATGTCGCACAGCTTTTCGATGGTCTTGGCGGTGAAGCGGATCGTCATCAGCTCGTCCGACAAGGCCTTCTGCGCCTTCATGTACGCCGGCGTGCCATAGCCTTCCTTGTCGTAGATCTTGTGGACCTTCTCGAACAGCGTGGCGATGCGGTCGAAGCGCTCAAGGGCCTGGTTCTTCAGTTCTTCGAGCTTCTTGGTCAGTGCCTTGGAGCCGCCCTTGCCGTCATCGTCGTCGGCTTCATCGAACTCGTCGAAGTCTTCCTCGGCCACGTAGTCGTCAGCCTCGTTGATGTTGGAGAAGCCGTCCACCACGGTCGAGATGACGACCTTGCCTTCGCGGATCTCGCCGGCCATCCGAAGGATTTCCGCAATGGTGGCGGGCGATGCGCTGATCGCCTCCATCATGGCCATCAGGCCGCCTTCGATGCGCTTGGAGATTTCGATTTCGCCTTCGCGCGTGAGCAGCTCCCCGGTGCCCATTTCGCGCATGTACATGCGCACCGGGTCGGTGGTGCGGCCGAATTCCGAGTCCACGGTGGACAAAGCGGCTTCGGCAGCTTCTTCAGCTTCTTCTTCTGTGGCACCTGCGGGAGCGTTGTCCGTGATGATCAGCGCTTCGGCGTCAGGGGTTTGCTCGTACACCGCCACGCCCAGGTCGTTCAGGGTGGTGATGACGGCTTCGAGGGTTTCGGCATCGACCAGCTTGTCGGGCAAGTGGTCGTTGATTTCACCGTGGGTCAGGTAGCCACGGGTTTTGCCCAACTTGATGAGGGTTTTGAGGCGGTCGCGGCGCAGCTTGGCCTCTTCCTCGGTCAGCACGGTGTCGTCGAGGCCGAATTCCTTCATCAGCGCCTTTTCCTTGGCCTTGCTGATTTTCATGCGCAGCGGCTTGACCTTTTCACCCGTTGCCGTGGTGACGGTTGCAGGTTCGCCGACGAGGTCCGCTTCAATATCCGACAGGTCCATGTCGTCGGCGACGGCGGGCTCGGCCGTGCCCTTGGGCTTGCGGCCCCGCTTGGCACCAGTTTTGACGGGGGTGTCGGAGTCTTCGGTGGCAGCTTTTGGGGGACGACCGGGCTTCTTCTTGGTGCTTGTGCCAGCAGCCAGCAGCGCATCGGCCGCTTCCTGCAATTGTTGGGCTTTGGATTTGACAACAGGGGTCTTGGATGCGGGCACGGATTTGGCTTTCGGGTCGGACTTGGAAGCGGACTGGACAGGCTTGACAGATTTTTGAGCAGGCATTTGACTCCCTCAGGTCATCAAAAAAACAGGCGGACAGAGCGGATGCCGTCTAAACCGCGGCTAGAGCGGTCACAGCAGGCAGGAAATTCCCGGGAAGGCAAGATGAGCGGGCGAACATTTGGAATGCAGTCCTTGCGGTAAGGTGGCCGGTTGTACTTTTGTCAACGCTTGGCCTGGCCCGGAGGTGCTGCTGTCGCTCTTGCCGAAACAACCCGGCATTATAGCCTTAATCGCTGTCCTTTCCAGAAACAGATGACACGACTGCGATGTGGTCGCCGCGATGCCCTCAGGGCACGGGGCGGGTGGCCTGCTCAAGCTGGAGCCGCCGTGCATGGAGTTCTCGGTAGCGAACCAGCGCACCGGGGTCCTGCGCGCCGGCCTCGATCGCCAGGGTTTCCTGTTCCTTGATTCTTTCGACCAGCATGCGGTTGAGCAGGTCGCGCAGTTCACGGGCCGCATCCGCGCTGACTTCGCCGTCCGACCCGCCTGGCAGCGCCGGGTCGGCCATGAGACGCAGCGCCAGATCCTGTGCCGCCTGCCCTTGCAACTCGTCGCGCAGTGCGCCCCAGGCCAGTGGCCCGTGTTCATGCAGCTGCGCTTCGAGCCAGACCATCAGCGGTCCGTGCGGCGTGGGCAGTTCACACAGCAATCCGTGGTCTTCTGCGGTGAGCGTCTCCCACAGACCGCTGTGGCCCAGCAGGATACGCGCCGCGTGATCCGCGCGGCTGGCCGGCTGGGCGCGCAAGGGCGCACGCCGGTATGGCGCTCGGTAGCGGCTGCTGTCTTCCCATGCCGCCCCGTCCGGAAATGGCGCTTCACGCTCGGGCGCACGGGCTTTGCGACGTGTGTCGTTCTCGCCCCTGGCAGGCACCGCTGCGGGTGCCCAGAGTGCCTTGAGGCTCTCGCTTTCCAATTGCGCGTGTTTGGCCAGTTCGGTCAGCAATTGCATCTTCAGTGCACCTTCGGGCAAGGCCATCCACAAGGGTCTGGCGTTGGCCGTCATGTGGGCACGTCCTTCGGCGCTGTCCAGGTCGCAGCCATCGCGCGCTGCTTCCAGCAGAAAGCGGCTCAGGGGCGTGGCCTCGCTCACATACTGCGCGAACGCCTCCCGACCGTTGGCGCGGATGAAACTGTCGGGGTCGTGCTCATCGGGCAAGAACAGGAATTTGATGGAGCGCACATCGGTTGCATAGGGCAGGGCGGCGTCGAGCGCCTTGCGCGCCGCGCGCCGCCCGGCGCTATCGCCGTCGAAACTGAACACCACCGAGTCGGTGAAACGAAACAGCTTGTGGATGTGGTCGGCGGTGCACGCGGTGCCCAGCGTAGCCACAGCGTTGGGAAACCCCAGTTGCGCCAGCGCCACCACATCCATATAGCCCTCGGTCACCAGAACATAGCCGTGCTCGCGCAGGGCATGGCGGGCCTCGAACAGTCCGTACAACTCCCGGCCCTTGCTGAAGACGGGTGTTTCCGGGGAGTTGAGGTATTTGGGCTTGTCGTCGCCCAGCACCCGTCCGCCAAAACCTATGCACTCGCCCTTGATGTTGCGGATGGGGAACATGACACGGTCGCGGAAACGGTCGTAGCGTTTTTCCTCACTCTTGTCGCCTTCGGCCATCGTGGCACGAAGTGGCGCAGCGTGGGGGCCAGTCTCACCGCCGGGCCGCCCCAAGGGAGAATGCGCCCCCTCGGGGGGCAGCGAAGCGCGAAGCGATGGAGCGTGGGGGCCAGTCTCATCGTTTGGACTTGCGGCCATGCTGCTGATCACCAGGCCGCTTTCCACCAGAAGCGGGTCGTCATAGTGGGGGAACACGCTGGCCAGACTGCGCCAGCCTTCGGGCGCGTAGCCAAGGCCAAACTGTTTGGCGATTTCCCCCGAAACGCCTCGACCCTTGAAGTAAGCCACAGCGCGCGGCGAGTCCTTCAACTGGCGCCGGTAGGCCTCGCCCGCTTTCTCCAGCACGCCGGTCAGCGTGTTCTGCTTCTGTCGCTGCTCCAGTGCCCGGGCGCGGTCCTGCGCTGACCCTTCCTCCTCCGGGACCTGCAAGCCGTATTGCTGTGCCAGGTCTTTCACCGCCTCAATGAAGGTCATGCCGGCGTGATCCATCAAGAAACTGATGGCATTGCCGTTCTTGCCGCAACCAAAGCAGTGGTAGAACTGTTTGGCGGGGCTGACCGAAAACGACGGTGACTTCTCCCCGTGAAACGGGCACAGGCCCATGAAATTGGCGCCGCCCTTTTTGAGCTGGACATACCGCCCCACAATCTCGACCACGTCGGCGCGGGCGAGCAACTCCTGGAGGAATGTTTGTGGGATGGCCATGAGGGTGATTGTAGAAAGCCCTTTGGCGGGTCGACTGACAGGAGATCTGATTTGCTATTGATTCAGTAGCTAACTATTCAATATCTGCATGGCCTGGATGGCATTTTCTGGCTATGTCTGAATTAGCTGTTGCGCTTGGAATCTTCCCAGGGCTTCACACAGACAAGCGGTTGGAGAGATGCTTTGGTGATAGCGCTCCAGCATGCGCCGCCATCCCAGGTAGTTCTCCAGGTACTTGGTGGCAACCCCATGAAAGCGTCCCATCCACTGCTTGAGGCGACTGTCGTAGGCGTTGACGTTTTGAATGTGGAACGCCCCATCGATGACCCGAATGCCCTGCTGGACATTGATGGCTCTATGGGTCAGGCCAAGGGTGCGGGCCACCGTTTGATACACCCGCGCACCATCCGTGCAAAGAATGGCATCCTTATCCACCAAGGGGCGCAGCACGGCTGTGATGTGGGGCTCGTCGATACCTTCGAGCCGAAAGTCAGCCGTTTGTCCGCTGCGGTCGCGTACCACCAAGACGGCAATATGCTCCCAGTGAGGGCCTACCCCGCCGCGTTTGCGTGCAGCTCGATGCAGCTTTCGTTTGCCCTTGAAGGATTCCAGGAAGAAAGTCTCGTCGGCTTCGACAATCCCTCCCTCGTGCGTGGGGCGGTGCGTGGCCGTAGCCTCAAGAAAGCGATGGCGCCAGAGAAACGCGGTGTTTTTATTCACACCGCAAGCTTGGGCCGCCTGGCGCACGCTCACCCCCTCAATCAATGTCTGACCATAGCGCAACCATTGTTCACGTTTGCGCAAGTGCGCCAAGGGCGTGCCGGTGAGCGCATTGCTGGTCTTGCCGCAAGCGCGGCAGCGCATACGTGCCAACCCATGGCTGTGACCCCAGGGTCGCAGTTGTTCGCCAGGAGCTTGGCAGCGCGGGCACACATTGGAGCTTGGAATGACACTGTCAATGGCCAGCGCAGATGTATTGGGGTGTTCATCCACGACACTTCGCACCTTCGCCCTCTGAGACTGAGTCAACGATGCCAATTGCCCAAGAAGTTTGACAAAGTCGCTATGTACCATGCTGCACCCCCACGTCTGATGACGTTAGACTCACTTTAGGCGCTGGCAGACCCTCTTTCAACAGCTAACTCAGACATAGCCCATTTTCTTTCATGAAAAGCTCAATCCCCCATCACAATGCCTTCGCGCCGGGGGTCGGCTCCACCAAAGTAGCCGCTGGCTGTGCGCTCGATGGCCTGAAGCCCGCTGGGCAGGGCAATCTCCAGAACGGTATGGCCGCGCGATTGCAATGCCTCCACCGTGCTTGCCGGGAAGCGGGCAGCCTCCAGCACAGTAGGTCCACCCATGGCGGCGAAGTTGGGCATGTCGATGGCTTGTTGGGCATTGAGCCCCCAGTTCAGCACGCCGTACAGCGTCTTGGTCGTGAAGTGGACGATGAGGGCGCCACCCGGACTGCCGGCGCTCAGCACCAACTGACCGGTGGACTTGTCGAACACCAGGGTTGGCGACATGGTAGAGCGGGGTCGTTTTCCGGGCTCAACGCGGTTGGCAACAGGAACACCGGCAGCATCGGTCGGGCTGAAGCTGAAGTCGGTCAGCTCGTTATTGAGCAAAAATCCGCCGCTGAGTCCCTGCCCGCGGTTGACCATCAGACGCGAGCCCCAACCATCTTCAATGGTTGTCGTCATGGCCAGCGCATTGCCGTAGGCGTCGACCACCGAGATATGCGAGGTGCCATGCTCCGCCTGCTCCGGCATGGATGCGTAGCCCACCGTGATGGCGCCTGGGCGCCCGGCCGGTGCCGCTGGCATGACCCGGCTTGTGGGTGCTGTGCCGATCAGCGCCGCACGCTGGGCCAGGTAATGCGGCTCCAGCAGGCTGCGCCAGTCGTCCCCCGGCGGGCGAACGAAGGCCGGGTCGGCCACATAGCGGGCGCGATCGGCAAACGCCAGACGGGATGCCTCGCCGTAGAGGTGCAACCAGTCTGCCGATGGCAGGCCGTTCTGCAAGGGCAGGGTGGCCGCCGGTGTCTGGTTCAGCATGCCCAGAATCTGGCCCATGGCCAGCGTGCCCGAGCTGGGCGGCGGCATGCCACACAGCCTGCAATCGCGGCCTTGTGCACCCGGTTTTGCCACTGCACCATGGGGCGGCTGGGCAACGTGGTAGTCAAAACACAGGGGTTCGCGCAACAGAGGGCGATAGGCCGCGAGGTCTTCCAGCGAGAGTGTGCCGGGGTTGTGGGGGTGCTGGCGCACCGTGTTGACGATGGCCTGGGCCCATTCGCCGGTTATCAGGGCATCGGGTCCTTCGGTGGCGATGCGCTGCAGGACGGCAGCCAGTTCCGGATTGCGCAGCAGGTGACCTACCGGCCAGGGCTGACCCTGTGGTGTGTAGAAATAGGCCGCAGCCACCGGATCTTTGCGCAGGTCCTGCTCGCTGGCCAGCATGGCCGCCATGCGCACACTCACGGGGAAGCCACGCATGGCCAGAAGGATGGCCGGCTCAAACAGACGCTTCCATGGCAGGCGGCCATGCTCGCGGTGCGCCAGCGCCAGCATGGCAACGGTGCCCGGCGCGCCGACGGATCGGCCTCCCACAACCGCGGCTTTGAATGGAAGGGGTTTTCCATCCGCAGCGAGCAGCAGGGTCGGCGTGGCCGCTGCAGGCGCAGTTTCGCGCCCGTCAAATGCCTGGGTACGCCGCCCGTCAAAGTGCAGCAAAAAGGCACCGCCCCCGATGCCACTGCTTTGTGGCTCCACCAGCGTCAGAACCATCTGGATCGCAATGGCTGCATCCAGCGCGCTACCACCGTCGCGCAGTATCTGCAGACCGGCTTCGGTGGCCAGCGGGTTGGCTGCAGCGACGGCAGTGGTCCGAGTCGCCCATCCGGGCTTTTCCACCCAGGGCGTAGCGGTTTCCGGTTGTGCAGGGCCGGCAGGACTTGAACAACCGGCAACCAGCAATGCCCCAAGAACCAACAGCCAACGCGTGGCCAACCCGTACATCGGTGCCATGGCGCTGCCTTTACTTCTGCTTGGGAACGCGGCCCATCAGATAGAACTCCGGGTTGGGCAGCATGCCCGACATATTGGCCATGCGGTTGGAAAGACCGAAGAAGGCGGTGATGGCCCCAATGTCCCAGATGTCCTCGTCGCTGAAGCCATGGCCGTGCAGGGCGCTGAAGTCACTTTCTTCC
This sequence comes from Pseudomonadota bacterium, assembly GCA_052034395.1. Classification (GTDB taxonomy): domain Bacteria; phylum Pseudomonadota; class Gammaproteobacteria; order Burkholderiales; family Burkholderiaceae_C; genus Allorhodoferax. Next base: position 83,772 of record JBPOIP010000020.1, on the reverse strand, counting down.
AGTTCGGCGGATTTCAGGCAAACCTTCATCGCGAAGTCCAGCATGGCGCGCTGGCGTGGCGTGATGTCGGCCTTGCGGTAATTCACGGCGACCTGGTCGGCCACCAGTGGTTTTTTCTCGTAAATGCGCAGGATGGCACCGTGTGCGACCACACAGTACAGACAGTTGTTCGCCGCGCTGGTGGTGGTGACAATCATTTCGCGCTCGCCCTTGGTGAGTCCGCTGGCGCGGCCGACTGAATCCGGCACCATCAGCGCATCGTGGTAGGCAAAAAATGCGCGCCACTCGGCCGGTCTGCGGGCCAAAGCCAGAAAAACATTGGGTACAAAACCCGACTTTTCCTGCACCTCGAGTATTTTGGCCTGCAGGTCAGGCGGCAGTGCATTGAGGTCGGGCATGGGGTAGCGGTTCATCCGGTGTCTCCTTGTGTTTCTGGTTGGCGGTTATCAGCCATTATCCTTGCGGGTTTGAAACATTTTGATGGAGATCCGATGCGCGAGCAATACGAGAAAGGCCTTGCCACACGCAAGGCCGTCATGGGCGAGGACTTTGTTGCAGCGGCATTTGCCAACGCCACGCCGTTTACGCAGCCGATCCAGGAGCACATCACCCGCGCTGCCTGGGGCGATGTGTGGCAGCGCCCGGGCCTGGACCTCAAAACCCGCAGCCTGATCACCGTGGCGATGCTGACTGCCCTGGGCAAACAGCATGAGCTTAAAGGCCATGTACGCGGTGCCTTGAACAATGGCGCCAGCGCCGCCGAGATTCAGGAGGTGCTGCTGCACGCGGCCATTTACTGCGGGGTTCCGACGGCAGTCGAAGCCTTTCGCACCGCCAATGAAGTGGTTGCTGCAGACCCCGTCGTCTGACGGGGCCTGCCCACCGTTACCCGGCGGTCAGGGCCACGAAATCACGGCACCCCGGCGCTGGTTGCGGGCGTTGCAGCGCCATCCTTCTGGCGCAGCAGTTTGCGCTTGGCAACCCCCACAAAATGCTCGATGTCGTCGACGATAGAGAAGAAGCTCGGCGTTACCAGCAAGCTCAGAAGGGTGGAGGTGATGAGTCCCCCAATCACGGCAGCCGCCATGGGTGCTCGAAAGCTGTTATCGGCGTTGCCCAGACCCAGCACCAGTGGCAGCATGCCCGCCACCATGGCAATGGTGGTCATGATGATGGGGCGTGAGCGTTTGTGGCAGGCGTCAATCAGCGCGTCGAAGCGGTTCATGCCATGGTCGCGGCGTGCCATGATGGCGTAGTCCACCAGCAAAATGGAGTTCTTGGTGGACACGCCAATCAGCATCACGAGGCCGATGAACGATGGCATGGACAGCATCTTGCCGCTGACCAGCAAGCCGATAAATGCACCACCGAAGGACAGGATCACCGACGGCAGGATCGAGATGGGGTGCAGGAAGTCTTTGAACAGCAGCACCAGCACGATGTAGATACACAGTACGCCAGTCATCATGGCCATGCCAAAACCGGCCACCATCTCGGCCTGCACTTCGGCATCGCCAATCTCAACCTGCTGCACGCCAGCGGGCAGGTTCTGGATGCTGGGCAGCTTGGTCACAGCCTCGGTCACCTCGCCCAGCGGAACGCCGGACAACTCCACCTCAAAGTTGACGTTGCGCACCCGGTTCAGGCGACTGACCATCGCCGGCCCGCTGGACATCTCGAACGTGGCAACCTGGCTCAGCATGACCGGGCCTTTGACGCCCGGCACCATCAGGCGGCCCAGCAGATCCAGGTCCTTTCGCGCATCGGTGGCCAGCTTCACGACGATAGGTACCTGGCGCTGGCTCAGGTTGAGCTTGGGCAAGGCCGCTTCGTAATCACCCACGGTTGCAATGCGCAGCGTCTCGGCAATGGCGGCACTGGTGACACCCAGGTCGGCTGCGCGGGCAAAGTCCGGATGAATGGCAACCTCGGAGCGTGTCAGGCTGGCACTTGATGAGATGTTGCCCAGACCGGGGATCTTGCGCAGGTCCTTCTCCACTGCCGCCGCCGCCTGGGCCAGGGCCACCGGGTCTTCACCCTTCAGGGCTAGCATGTACTTCTCGCCCGAGCCACCCAGGCCAACCTTGAAGCGTGCGCCTGGCAGTTCGGAAAGCGCGGTGCGCATGTCACTCTCGATGGTCTGCTTGCGCGGGCGCTGGCCCCGCTCGGCCAGCAAAACGGTCAGCGTGGCCTTGCGCACTTCGGTGCTGGCGCCACCCATGAAGGGGTCCGTGCCCACCGAGCCGCCACCGGCGGTGGTGTAGACGCTTTCCACGTGTTTCACTTTGCCTATCAGGGCCCGTGCCTGCTCGGCCGCCGCGCGGGTTTGCGCCAGCGTGGTGCCGGGGGGCAACTCCAGGTACACCTGGGTTTGCGAGTTGTCGTCCGGCGGGATGAAACCGCTGGGAATCAGCGGCACCAGGAATAGCGAGCCAATAAACAAACCGATGGCGGAGAACATGGTGATCCAGCGGTGGTGCAGTGTCCAGCGTGTGATTCGCAAGTACAGCGGCATCCATACCGGCTCTTCATGCACGTGGGTGGACGGCTTCATGAGGTAAGCCGCCATCATGGGGGTGAGCAGGCGCGCCACCATCAGCGAGGCGAATATCGCAAACACGGCCGTCCAACCGAACTGCTTGAAGAACTTGCCGACCACGCCACTCATGAAGGCCGTAGGCAGGAAAACGGCAATCAGCGCAAAAGTGGTCGCTATCACGGCCAGACCGATCTCGTCCGCCGCTTCCATGGCCGCCTGGTAGGGCGTCTTGCCCATGCGCAGATGGCGTTCGATGTTTTCCACTTCCACAATCGCGTCGTCCACCAGGATACCGATGACCAGTGAGAGCGCCAGCAGCGTCACCACGTTGGTTGTGAACCCCAGGTAGTGCATGCCGATGAAGGCCGGAATGGCCGACAGCGGCAGCGCCACCGCCGAAACGAACGTGGCACGCCAGTTGCGCAGGAAGAACCACACCACGACGACGGCCAGCAAGGCGCCCTCAAACAGCATGGTCATGGAGGCATCGAACTCCTCCTGCACCGGGGTCACGAAGTCGAAGGCCTGCGTCAGCTCCAGGTCGGGGTGGGCGACTTTGAGGTCGGCGAGTGCTTTCTGCACCGCCGCGCCCACTTCCACCTCACTGGCACCCTTGCTGCGGGTAATCTCAAAGCCCACCACCGGTTTGCCGTTCAGAGTGGCGAAGCTGCGTTGCTCGGCCACCGTGTCTTTCACGCTGGCAACTTCACTGAGGCGCACGCGCTTGCCGCTGGTGAGGCTCAACTCCAGCCGTGACAATTCCTCCACCGTGGCCACGGTGGCCAGCGTGCGCATGGGCTGCTCGGAGCCACCCAGATCGGCGCGACCACCCGCACTCTCGGTCTGCACCTGTTTGAGCTGGCGCGAAATGTCGGCCGCCGTGGCGCCCAGGCTTTGCAGCTTGAGCGGGTCCAGCGCAACCTGCACCTCGCGGGTCACACCGCCCACGCGCGCCACCGAGCCCACACCGCGCACACCCAGCAGGGCGCGCGTGATGGTGTTGTCCACAAACCAGCTCAGGGCTTCATCGTCCATCTGCCCGGAGCGGATGGTGAAGGCCAGGATGGGAGCACCCGAGATATTCATCTTGCTGACCACCGGGTCGCGCAAATCGCCAGGCAGGTCGCTGCGCACCTGCTGCACTGCGCTGCGCACATCGTCAACCGCCTCCTGCGTAGGCTTTTCCAGGCGGAACTCGGCGGTGACTGTGACGGCACCATCCTGCACATTGGTGTAAATGTTTTTCAGCCCCTGCAGCGACGCGATGGCGTTTTCCAGCTTACGGGCGACTTCGGTTTCCAGCTGCGCCGGTGCGGCACCGGGCAGGCTGGCGGACACGGTGACGGTGGGCAACTCCATGTCGGGGAACTGTTGCACCTTCATCGAATTGAAGGACATGAGCCCGGCCAGCGTCAGCAGCACGAACAGCATGACCGCAGGAATCGGGTTCTTGATCGACCAGGCGGAGACATTCATCAGGTTCGCTCCTTATTTGCTAGCAGCAGAAGAAGGCTTTGCAAGGGCTGCAGCATCTTTTTGTATCGAAGCGCCCGGCGTGGAGGCGTCCACCACTTTCACCAGATCGCCGTCGCTCAGGAAACTGCCACCGCTGGTCACCAGCTTGTCCTCGGGCTTCACGCCACTCTGGATCTCGACCTGGTCGCCCACGATGCGGCCGGTCTGCACCTTGATCTGGGCCACGCGGTTGTCGGCGCCCACGCGTGCCACGTAGCTGAAGCCATCGCGCACGACGACCGCAATCTGGGGCACCGTCAGCCCGCCGGAACTTCCCAGCTCAAACTCGCCACGCGCATACATGCCCGGCTTGAAATGTGCCCCCACGCTTGCCACTGCGTGTGCTGCGCTGCCCCCCGAGGGGGCCAATTTCCCTTGGGGCTGCCCGGCGGGAAATTCGGCCGCCACGCTAGGCGCAGCGCTCAGCAGGTCCACATAGACCAGGCCATTGCGGGTGGCTGCATCGACTGTGGGGGCCAGACTGCGCACCTTGCCCTTCATTTGCGCGCCGCTGGGAGCTGTGACCAGCACGCCGGTTCCGGTGGTAATGCGACCGAGTTCGGCAGAGGTGACTTCGCCACGCCATTCCAGCCGGCCCTGGCGAATCAGTTTGAACATTTCGGTGCCGGCGCCCACCACCGAGCCCACGGTGGCGGTGCGGGCGGATATGACGCCACTGTCGGGTGCCAGCAATTGGGTGTTTTTGAGGCGCAACAGTTGGGAGTCAAGCTGTGCCTGGGCCGACGCCACACGCGCCTTGGCGGTTTGTTCCTGCGTCAGGTACTGGTTGACCTGCTGCGCGCTGATGGCGCCGCTGCCTTGCACGGCGCGTGCGCGGTCGGCATTGGCTGCAGCTTCTGCGGCAATGGCCTGGGCTTCGGCTACGGCGGCGCGCGCAAGCGCCACATCGGCCTGAACACTCTCGGCGGCAAAGCTTGCCAGCAGCTGGCCGCGCGTGACGCGGTCGCCCACCTGGGCGTGCAGTTCTGCCACGCGCAGGCCATTGGCTTCAGCGCCGACGCTGGCTTCCTGCCAGGCGGCAATGCTGCCATTGGCTGACAGCTTGATGGTGAGCATGCTGCTCCTGGGTTGGGTCAGGGCCACGGTCAGTGCAGGCTTGCCGGCGCTGGCAGGTTTGGCGGCATCGGCGGCCTGGCTGCGGGAGGCAAAAAGGCCCAGAGCGGCCAGCGTCACCACGCTGGCGAAAGCCAGTCCCAGGGTCAGCGGCTTGAAGGAGAGCTTGCGGGCAAGGGCGTTGGATGGTGTGTTCATGGTGGTGTTGCGTCGCATCAGTGAAAGGGTGAATGGGGTAGCGGTTTGCCAGCGCTCAGTTGTTTGCCGGTTGCAAGGTTTCCCGGGCGGCGGCAAGGGTGTTCGCGTGAGGCTCAAAGCCACCGCCCAGAGCGCGGTAGAGTGCAACCCAGGCGCGACTACGCTCCAGCGCCAGGGCCAATTGGGCGGACTCGGATGCCAATGCGTTGCGGCGCGCGTCTTCCAGTTCGACCAGGCTGGCCAGTCCCTGGCCAAAGCGGGCCTGGGTGGCGGCCAGTGTCTCGGCGTAACCCTGGGTAGACACCTTGGTGTCCTGCGCGCGGGCTTCGCTGCTGTGCAGGTTCAGCAGGGCCTCTTCCACCTCGCGCACGGCGTAGCGGACTTTCGCACGGTATGCCATGACCACAGCAGCGTAGTTGGCCTCTGCCGAGGTGACGGCCGCTACCCGTTGGCCGCCGTCGAACAGCGGCAGGCTAACCGCCAGCGGGCCGAAGGACCAGGTGGTGCCCTCAAGGTCCACGCCGTTGGTGGTCATGCGTGTGCCGGCAATCGAGCCCGCCAGTGTCAGGCGCGGCAGGCGTTGCGCCTTGGCGTTGCCGACCTGTGCGCTTGCCACCATGACATCACGCTCTGCGCTGAACACATCCGGGCGCTGGGCAATGGTTTGGGCTGGCACGCTTGCTATGGAAAACATAGCTGTCTGCGCATGTTTTACAGGGGCTACAGCCATTTTTTCCTTGAGAACTGGCTCGGAAACGGCCGTCAGGGCCACCAGGGCTTTGGTGGTTTGTTCGCACTGCGTGCTTTGCTGCGTTACCCGGCTGCTGGCTTCGGCCGCACTGGCGCGCGCCATGGCAGCCACAGAAGGGGCCAAAAAGCCAGCCTTGGCGTTGATTTCGGTCAGCCGAGCGGTCTCTTGACGCGACGCCGCGTCACGCCGGGACAGTGCGAGTTGCTGGGTGCAATTTGTCAGTCCGTAGTACAGATTGGCGACCTCGGCGGCAACCGAAACGCGGGCGTCATGCCACTGGGCCTGGCTGCTTTCTACCTGTGCAACCGCAGCCCGGCTGACGGCTCGGTTGGCGCCCACCAGATCCACCTCCCACGCGGCTTGCAGCCCAAGCTGCTGGGTGGTGGCAACCGGCATGGTGGGCTGGCTCACGCCACGGGTGGCCGCGATCTGCGCACCCAGGCTGGGCAACAGTGCACCGTTGGCGGCCGCCTGCTGCGCTCGCGCGGCCTCCACACGTGCCAGCGCCTGCGACACCGAAGGGCTCACCGCTTGAGCTGCCGCAATCAGTTCCACCAGAAGCGGGTCTCCCTGCTGCTGCCACCATTGCGTGAGCGTTCCGACACTGCCCTGGTGCGGCAGGGGTGCGTGCCAAGCGGCAGGTGCTGCTGCGTCAACCTGGGTCGGTGGCATCAGGCTGGAGCAGGCTGACAGCGCCAGTGCGGCTGCCAGGGGCAAGAGGAGTCGAACGGGGTGGTGGGTCATGTTGTCGTTTTGTTTTTGGGGCGTGAGGGTTTGGCCGAAGCCGGTTCGGCGGAAAGAAGGGCAAAGTTAGCGCGGCGCCTCGCCTCGCCTTCCACCATGTCCAGGGCGTACGTCACCAGATGGTCGGCGTAGCGGTCCAGGGCTGCGTGGGACGCCAGCAACTGCGGGCGAACGGCTGTGATGACGTCGCTGCCAATGTGCAGCATCACCGCCAGTCCGGAGATGGAGAAAGCCAGACGGTGGATGTCGTCATCCGGCGTGTCCAGTTCCAGGTGGCGGCACAGCACCTCCACGAGCGCCCCATGCGCGGGGGTGATGTTGCAGTCAATTTCTTCCTGCCAGACACCGGTGGGCTCCAGCATCTCGCGAAAATGCAGTTTCATGCAATGCTGGATCAGCTGACCCTGTTTCAACGGCTCCAGGAAAGACCGCATGACACGCTGCAATGCTTCGCGCAGGCTGATGCTGGCATCCGCGATCGATGCAGGTGAGACACTGGGGTTGCACCGCGGATCGGAAAACACGGCCCGGTAGAGTCCGGCCTTGTCGCCAAAGTAGTAGCTGATGGATGCAATATTGATCTGGGCCGCCAGCGCGATCTCGCGCGTGGAGGTCTTGGCAAACCCCTTTTCGGCAAACAGGCCCAGGGCTGCGTCGAGCAGGCGGTTGCGCGCTTCGACGCCATCGCTGCGCAGGGCTTTGGCGGTCTGCGGGGCTGAGGATTGCGTTTGTGTCATGGGCCGCGATTCTAGACTAGTTAAATCAAACGATTGATTTAACTAACCCCTGCCGGATATGGGGTTTTACCGCAAGCGCAGGCGGTCTATGCGGCAGAAAGCTTGTGAACCAGGTCGCCGGTGGTGGACGCCTTGTATTTGCGCATCAGGCGGGCACGGTAGATTTCGACGGTGCGGTGGCTGATGGTCAGGACTTTGCCGATCTGTTTGGAGGTCATGCCCTGCATCAGGTGCGCGGCGACTTCGCGTTCGCGTGGTGTGAGTTCGGCTTTAACCGGCCGGCTGGCGCTCAGGTCTTCAAAGCACCAGATGCCGGCCTCGTGCGGGTCCTCCCGGTTGAGCGCGCGCCCTGTGACATGGCACCAGAAGGCCTCACCCTTGAGGCGTCCGTCCACGCGGCGCATGATGCGGTCATCGGCATAGGTGCCGTCGCGGTTCAGGATCGGCGTGATGCGTGCGCCGGTGCGCTCGAACTCATCGGCGCTGGGGTAGAGTACCTTGAACGACTGGCCCATCAGCTGCTCGCGCGAGGTGCCGAACATGTCGCACAGCCGCTGGTTGCAGTCCATGATGGTGCGGTTGCGCGAGAGGGCCAGGCCTACCGGAGCCAGGTCGAACGCGAGGCGGTAGTCAATGTCCATAGGGTTGGGCTTTACGGAAAACTACGTATGAAGATAAGTAGTATCGTACGCCAGTTGAATCTTCACAGGAGACAGGTGCAATGAACAAGGTATATCCCAGCGCGGCAGCCGCGCTTGAAGGCATTGTCAAGGACGGCCAGTTGCTGGCGGTCGGTGGCTTTGGTTTGTGCGGCATTCCCGAAGCGCTGATTGATGCCCTGCGCGACACGGGTGTGAAAGACCTGACGGTCATTTCCAATAACGCCGGGGTCGATGGTTTTGGCCTGGGCAAGCTGCTGGAGACGCGCCAGATCAAGAAGATGATTTCATCCTATGTGGGCGAGAACAAGGAGTTTGAGCGGCAGTATTTGGCCGGCGAACTGGAACTGGAGTTCACCCCGCAAGGCACGCTGGCCGAAAAGCTGCGCGCTGGTGGCTCTGGCATTCCGGCTTTTTTCACCAAGACCGGTGTGGGCACCATCGTGGCCGACGGCAAGGAACTGCGCGAGTTTGGTGGCGAGATCTACGTCATGGAGCACGCCCTGGTGCCCGAGGTGGCTCTGGTCAAGGCGCACCGCGCCGACAAGTCTGGCAACCTGCAGTTCCGCCTGACCGCGCGCAACTTCAACCCCGCTGCGGCCATGGCCGGCAAGATCTGTGTGGTGGAAGTGGAAGAGGTCGTGGAAACCGGCGACATGGTTCCCGACCAGGTGCATCTGCCCGGTATTTACGTGCACCGCATCGTGCACAACCCCAACCCCGAGAAGCGCATCGAGAAGCGCACCATCACACCGAAGACAGGAGTTTGATCATGGCGTGGACACAAGACCAGATGGCAGCGCGTGCTGCCCAGGAACTGGAAGACGGTTTTTACGTGAACCTGGGTATCGGAATCCCCACCCTGGTTGCCAACTTTGTACCCGCCGACAAGGAAGTCTGGTTGCAAAGCGAAAACGGCATGTTGGGCATCGGCCCATTCCCGACCGAAGACGAAGTGGACGCCGACCTCATCAATGCCGGCAAGCAGACCGTGACCACTCTTAAGGGCTCGTCCATTTTTGGCAGCCACGAGAGTTTTGCCATGATCCGTGCTGGCAAGATTAACCTGTCGATCCTGGGGGCGATGCAGGTCAGCGAGCAGGGCGATCTGGCCAACTGGATGATCCCCGGCAAGATGGTCAAGGGCATGGGTGGCGCCATGGATCTGGTGGCCGGCGTCAAGCGCGTCATTGTGCTGATGGAGCATGTGGCCAAGAAGAAAGACGGCACCATTGACCTGAAGATTTTGCCCAAGTGCACGCTGCCGTTGACGGGCGTGGGCGTGGTGGACCGCATCATCACTGACCTGGCCGTCATGGACGTGACGCCGCTGGGTCTGAAGCTGGTGGAGTTGGCTCCCGATGTGACCCGGGAAGATGTGCAGGCGAAAACCGGTGTGACCCTGGTCTGAGCCGCGGTGCAGAGATCTGTGTCTCTGCACCCAGCCGCGCTTGATCACCGGGTAAGATAGCGCGAATAACTATACGGGGGATTCATGTCCAGAGCGCTCAAATTCCTGATGTTCATCTACTTCGTGGTGTTCGTCACCACGGGCGCGTTCATGATTCTCATCGTGAATGCAGACGAAAATTCGGCGCCCTGGATTGGCCTTCTGGCCCGCAACCACGGCATTGTGTTCGTGTGGCATCTGGCATGCTGGATGACCATGGGCATGTTCGCCAATTACTACTGGGACCTGTTCAACTTGGGCAAGGGGCTCGATGCCGTTCAGGTTGAGCGCATTGTTCTGCCCCTGCTGGTCTCGCCCATCGTGTTCTACCCCACATACAACCTGTGGCTCTCCAGCAGCTCGCAGAGTTACATCCTGTTTGAGGTGATTGCCTTCCAGAGCGGATTCTTCTGGCAGGCACTGTTCACCAAGGCCAAACCCATCGATCAAGCGGCTGTGATTCCGTGGTCCGTGAATAACGGCGGTGCACGTTCCGCACAAGCCAAGGCGGTCAGCGGCGGCCCCTCCGCAGTCGGTTGAACGTCAGCTTACCCACGGCTCAGCGAGGGGACTTTCCCTTCATTCCCTTGGGGGCACCAACCCTTCTCAGCGCGGCAGCTCGTAGTCGAACTTTTCAACCCTGCCACGCCAATACGGCACGCGTCCGGTGGATGGCAGCCAGGCCACTTCGGCATCCTGCGGCACCAGCATGCCGCTGTGTCGCTGGTAGTTGGATAACAGCACCTCCCACGGCATCGGCACCATGGCATCTTTAACCTGCGCACTGCGCTCCAGGCTGCTGATGCGTTCCACCAGACCCTGCGCATTGAAGTTGAACGTCAGCGTGACTGACAGGGGTCCGTCGGTCAACCTGGCCTGGGCGGTTTGACCATCCACCGCGGTCCATTGCACGCCCTGGCTGGGCAGCAGCGCGGTGGGGTACCAAACCGCCTCCGCAAAAAACCGGATCAGCTCCCCGCGCGCAATGTCGACCGTGCCGTGGTTGCCGCCCAGGTCAATCAGTCCGAACAGGGAAGGTTGCAAGCTGCCCACGCCCGCCACATAGGCATCGACCACCCGTACCGTGATGCCTGGCGACATCCTGATGGAGGCGTCCCACACAAATCCGGGGCGATTCATGGACACGCGCTGCCGTGCAGTAAAAGGCTCCCATTGTTCGCCTGTGAAGCTGAGGTTGAACGTGCCGGCTTGCTCCAGGTACAGCCTTCGTACGATGGGCTGGTTGGGGTTCAAGACGCTTGAAAAGTAACGCTGCACAATGGGCGGAAGGGTTGCCAGTTCGGCGTCGTTGTAGCGCTGCGGGCGCTCTTTGGCGGGTTGGGTGGTGGCCTCCAGCGCTTGCACTCGTGCGTGCGTGTCCCGGGACCAGCGCGCATTTCCCCACAGACCGATGATCACAGCCAGGGCGATCAGCGTGAACACCGTGATCTTGCCCCATTTCAGCACCGCAAGCAGTTTGTTAGGGCGGGAGGGGACGTAGCTGGGAACGATGTAGGCTGACAGCGCTACGGGCTGCTTTTCAGGTGGCGGCTGGTGGTTGGGGTTCATGCTCTTTGGCCGTCATTGAGTGCGGAAACGCCGCAGTCTAAATGGTGCACAACAGACGATCGGTCTTCTACGTCACATTGGCGCTGCTTGACGTTGGCCTTGGCAGTTGGGCACCATCTTAGGGTGGTAGTGTTCATCTTTATGAACGGCATTGCTCGTGGAGTCGGATATAGACGCATTGCCGTCATACACGCGGCATATTTGTAAGTCGAGTATGCCGCGCAAGTCATTCATTGCACCAAGCTACTGAGCGAATCCAGCGGGCTGGTTGTGCCGTCCGCAGCCACCTTGAGCACATGGCGCTCGACACGAGTAGAGTGGCGCTCTCAAAGTGCAACGCAAGTATGCGATGTTGTGCTTAAATAAACACCATGAATAGCACGGAGTTGACGACCCCCCTAAGTCCTGGGTAATAGCGTCAGACTTAGTGGAAAAGCAAACCTTCAGAAGGGGGGCGGCGCAGTGGGATCTCCGACTTTGGATCGCGTACTTGACGCAGTATTTCGCGTCGATGCGAGCTTCAACGTACTTTTCTTGTCCGAGCCGGGCCAGCATTGGCTCGGCTTCGCCAACGCGGCAGAACTTCCAAAGACTTTTGTAGAGGTCTTGCATCCTGAAGACGTTGAACGCTTCAAGACTACCTGCCATGATTCTCCCGACGCTTTCAGCTGCGATGTGCGGGTCATCAAAAGCGGAACGGAGCTCTGGGTCAACGTCCGCGGTTACCCGATTGCCGCCGTGGATCAGTTTGTGTTGTGCATTTTCGACATCTCGCGCTGGAAGACCGACGAGGCGGTGTTCCGACATGCCGCTGAACATGACAACCTAACCGGCCTGCCGAATAGAGCCTTTTTGAAAGGTGCGGTCGACCGAATGCTTAAGGCCGAGGGGTCACCATTTTGCGTCGCCCTGCTTGATTTGGATGGTTTCAAAAAGGTGAACGACACCTATGGCCATGCCATTGGCGACGCCGTACTGATTGAGACGTCCAAGCGCTTGCTCAAGGTGATTGGACCGCAGGACATTCTTGCCCGACTGGGCGGCGACGAGTTTGTGCTGGTGTTGCATGACAAGACTGCGGCTGCGGCAAAGGACGCCATGACCAGCGTTCTTTTCGCCATCGCCCGCCCTTACGACGCTGCGCCGTACAACGCCTACTTGGGGGTCAGCATTGGCGTATCTGAATACCCGGCGCATGGAACGGACTACTCCGTTCTGCTGAAGAGCGCCGACACGGCGATGTACTGGGCCAAGAATGCCGGCAAAAACCGCGTGAGCGTGTTCCAGCAAACCAGCGAGAGCGTCGACTTTTCCATCAATGCCGCGATCCACAACGGCATTGAAGAGGGAGAGTTCTACATGGAATACCAGCCTCAATTCGACATTCAGCGCAACATCATCGGCGCCGAGTCGCTCATGCGCTGGACCAACCGCGACTTTGGGCGTGTGGGACCAGACCAGTTCATCCCGATCGCTGAAGAATCCGGTCTGATGCCGTTTCTGGGCAAGTGGGCGTTGCGCTATTCCTGCCACCAGCTGCGGGAATTCCAGCAGCTAAATCCTGACTTTGTAATGTCGGTGAATGTGTCACCGGTGCAGTTTGGCGGCGACGACTTTGACACGCAAGTGCTCGAAGTGATTGCGCAAGCTCGCGTCGACCCAAGACACGTCATTCTGGAGATCACCGAATCCACCTTGATGCGCAGCCAGGCCAAGACAGAACGTGCCTTAGCCAACTTGCGCGACAAAGGAATCCGCTTTTCCATTGACGACTTTGGCACTGGCTTCTCAAGCCTGGCCTACCTCACACGCTTGCCAGTTTCGAGCATCAAAATCGACAAGGCTTTCGTACGCGCCATTGAACATCAATCGTCGGCCAAGGTTTCCGACAAGAAACTGATTGCCGCCATGATCGATCTGGCGCACAGCATTGATTTGAAGGTCGTTGCCGAGGGTGTGGAAAATGAAGCGCAGTTTGCCTTTCTCAAAGCGTCCGGTTGCAACCTTATACAGGGCTATTTGCTTGGAAAACCGATGTCAGCCGACGCAATGCGTGGCATTCTGAACGCGCCCAGACAGGCTGCTGCATGAGCGAACAAACCATCGACAAGCTTTTTACGGCCATGCGCGGCGCCAAGGGCGTACCGGCACTGGAGTCAACGGTAACTGCCGTGCTGGCACAACTGACGGACAGGGGCAAGGGTTCGAACGACCTAGCCAGCAGCATTGTCGAAGACTTTGCGTTGACGCAAAAGATCCTCAAGCTAGCCAATTCATCGATGTACGCGCCGTTTTCCAAAGGTGCATCGTCCGTTACATCCGCCTTGGACATCGTCGGCGCGGACGCCTTGCTGCATGTGGTGCTGAGCACCGCCAGCGTGTCTGCCAATGAGCTTGAGGCGGATACAGGTCTTGCCAGAACCTTGGTGGCGTCGGAATTGGCGCGTTCAGCCTGCCCGGATCGCACCGAAGAAGCGTCGATTGCCGCGTTGATGTACGACCTTGGTAACCTGCTCACAACCAAATACCTGCCACAGGAAGCGGCCGCCATTGATCACAAGGTGGCACAAAAAACGGCGCCTGCAAAGGCAGAGTTTGACGTCCTGGGAATGACGCTGCAGGAAGTGGGCGCCGAAGTCGCCAAAAAGTGGAAGTTGCCCGCATCGATCGTTTCTATCATTAACGGCACTGGTGACCCAACTTTGGTTGGAGTGGCTAAGTTCTCCTGCGAAGCCTCCTCGCTGATTCAAGCAGGCAAGGTGGTTGACCTTGCTCGTCTGGTGGAAGCACTGGACGTCCCCAACATCGACAAGTCCAAGATTTCCGGGCTGGTCACGCGAAAGCTGGCAAAGTCAGGACCTGCGCAAAAGGCGGCTCCCGCTGATGCAGCTGAGTTGGCCCTCGCGGAGTTGTTCAAGACCCTGTCAAGCACCCAATGGAAAACGGTGGAAGAATTGGCGGCACCGATGTTTACGGGAATCGGACACACCCTGAAGACCGCGCGCTGCCTGCTATTCATGTTGACCCGCACAGGTGACTTTGCCATCCGGTACGCATCAGGCAACAACGTGACCACTGTCACAAGCAAGCTGCGGTTGTCTTCGCAGTATCAGCCGACAACCTTTCACGCGGTCATCAAGAACAATGTGGACGTTTCGATTGCCGACGTTTCCAAGCTCAAGGCCACTGCCTTGCCTGATGGCTTCAGCGAACTACTGCCGAACGTGAATAAGTTCATTGTCTTGCCCATCGCCAGCAGTCGTGTGACCGGACTGGTCTACTGTGACTGGGAGTCTGACGACGCCATCAGCCAGACGGAACTGGCCGAAGTCAAGAAATTGCGCAACCTCTTCCTACCGTTTTTCCCGGTGTGAGGCCAGTCGCCACACCATCACCATTGAGATCACGGCAATAGCGTCACAGCGTCAAACATCCCACAATCGAGGTCCGAGACGTTGAGTACTAACCTAGCAATCGACTCGGACGCTTCGAGCCCGTCATTTCAACGTTAAACCTGCTTTTGTGCTGCGGCTTTAGAGCGCGGCATCAGTCCGCTTCCAGCCTACAAGAGTCATCCACGGCGTCAAATTCTGTGACTGGTTCCGCGCCCCATACCTGCCTCACCTACCTTCAGTTGTCAATCCGCCGCCCGGTTCACCAGCCTGCGCGACCCAACAGCCTGCTTCACCCAGCCCAGTCCGAACCAGCGCCTGGCCATGAGGGCACCGCGTACGCCTTCGTCCAGCGCATACGCGCACCAAACACCGGGCAGCCCCCAACCAAAATACACCCCCAGCAGCCACGATCCGAACCCCATGATGAGGACCATGGACACCGAGCCCACCATCACCGGGAAGCGCGCGTCGCCTGCCGCACGCAAGGCAGTGATGACCACGATGTTGCTCGTGCGACCCGGCTCCAGCAATACGGTGATCCACAACAAGGTTGTGGCCTGGGTGATGATGGCGGCATCGCTGGTAAAAAGGCGCAGGGTCCAGGGTGCGGTGAGAGCGGTCAAGACCGCGATGGTGGTTGACACTGCCAGTCCCCAGAGCAGGCATTTGCGTACCAGCAACAGGGCCTGGCGCAACTCGCCCGCACCGATCAGGTGCCCCACCAGGATCTCACCCGCAAAACCCAGGGCCACGGTGGAGAGCACGATTACATTCATGATCTGCATGGCATAGCCCTGGGTAGCCAACGCGGCAGTGCCCATGCCCGAAACAACGGTGACGGAGATCAGTATGGCCATGCGGTAGGCAATGGCTTCGGCGGCGCCGGGCAGGCCAATGGCTACCGATGAGCGCAGGCTGTCCCAGCGAATGGCAAAGGCATCGCGCCATACAGGCTTCAGTTTGAGCACCCTGCGCCAGAGCCACAGGTGCACACCCAGCCCCATCGCACGGCTGATTGCCAGTGCCAGGGCAAATCCGATCATCCCCATCGGGGCAATCGGTCCGGTACCGCGCATCAGCGGAAAGCACAGGGCAATGTGCAGAGCGTGCATGGACAGGATATTGAACATGGTCTCGCGTGTGTGCAGGTGCGAGCGCATCACCGCAGCCATGCTGGCGTTGAATGCGTCGAGCACCAGCACCAGTGCCAGCACATACAGATAGGGTCCGGCCAGTGCGCGTACATCGGGTGTGGCCTGCATGGCGCTGAGCAGCGGGTCAGTGGTCAACAGCAGTAGCAGGGCACTACCCAGCCCCAGCCAGGTGCTCGCCCCGAGGCTGGCCAGCGCTGTGCGGTCTGCATCGCGGCGGTTGCGCGCTCCGAGGTTCTGCGTAATGACGACGCCCACGCCCATGCTGATGATGCGAAATAGCAGGAAGAATGCGCCTTGCACGTGGTTGGCCAGGCCAAAGGCGGCCGCAGCCGTATCGGACTCCTTGGAGACAAGCCACATACCCACAAAGCCGACGCCAAAGCCCAGCACCAGTTCTGCGAGCAAGGGCCAGGCAATGGCGAGCACGTGCAGCGGCTTGGCCGACTCTGGGGGTGCTGGGTGGCTATGCGGCACGGTGATGGCGTGGTTTGTTGTAGGTAGTAAAAATACAGAATTCAAGGGAAAACCCTTGATTTCAGAGAAAGTTTAGGTCATTTTTATGCCAATTCCAGGGGCTTGTTTGTGTTGTAAAACTACTTCGTGCTGAGTATACTTAGACATGCCAGTGCACAGATTGGGCTGCGCGCTGAATGGAGGTTGGACGTGGCAGATGTGAAATTGACAGGTGTTGGCAAGTCATTTGGCGATGCCAGGATTTTGCAGGACGTAAACCTCGATATTCGTGATGGCGAGTTCATCGTTTTTGTAGGGCCATCAGGTTGCGGCAAGTCGACGTTGTTGCGCACCATTGCGGGTCTGGAAGAGATCACAACCGGCGAGCTGCGCATTGGCGCGCGTCTGGTCAATGACGTGCCGCCCGCCGAGCGCGGCATTGCCATGGTGTTTCAGTCGTATGCGCTGTACCCGCACATGAACCTCTACGACAACATGGCGTTTGGCTTGCAGCTCAATAAAATGCCCACGGACGAAGTTGACCGCCTGGTGCAGCAGGCCGCCAAGATTCTGGGTATCCAGCATTTGCTGGACCGCAAGCCCAAGGACCTGTCGGGCGGCCAGCGCCAGCGCGTTGCCATTGGCCGCGCCATTGTGCGCAAGCCTGAGGTGTTTTTGTTTGACGAGCCGCTCTCCAACCTGGACACCGCCCTGCGTGTGCGCATGCGCTACGAGTTTGCCAAGCTGCACAAAGACCTCCAGACCACGATGATCTACGTCACCCACGACCAGGTGGAGGCCATGACGCTGGCGGACCGTATCGTGGTGTTGTCCGCAGGCCGCATTGAGCAGGTGGGCTCGCCGCTGGACCTCTATAACCACCCGGACAATCTGTTTGTGGCGGGCTTCATTGGCTCGCCCGGCATGAACTTCATTGAAGCCGATATGGTGTCGGGCAGCGCTACCGAAGCCACCGTGCGATTGAAAGACGGTGCGCTGATTCGCTGTGCGGTTGCCGCGCCCGGTGCAAAAGCCGGTGACAAGGTCACGCTGGGCATACGGCCCGAGCACATTACCCGCACGCCGGGTGTCAACCGCCTGGTGGCGAGTGTGACGTTTGTGGAGTCACTGGGCAGCGTGACCTATGCCTATTGCGCGTTTGACGGTGTTCAGGAAGACCTGACCTGTGAACTCAATGGCGAGGTGCCGGTGTCAGACGGTGACACGCTGGAGTTGGGTGTGGAGCCTGGCCGCTGCTATCTGTTTGATGCGGCGGGCAAGGCTTTCAAGCGATTGGCCATTGTGCAAGAGGTCGCATGATGCGCGTTGGTCGGTTGGTGGGTCTGGTCACGCTGGTTGGTGCAATGGCAGGGCCACTGCATGCGGCGGATGCGCCCAAGCTGCTGGTCTGGATCAATGGCGACAAGGGATACAACGGCCTGCAGAAGGTGGGTGATGCCTTTGCCAGGGAGTCGGGTGTGACGGTGGTGGTGCAACACCCCGAGGGCGCTACCGACAAGTTTCAGGCCGCGGCTGCTGCTGGTAAAGGCCCCGATATTTTTTGCTGGCCGCATGACCGCACGGGTGAGTGGGCCCGCTCAGGGCTGCTGGTGCCGGTCCATCCCCCCAAACGCGTGCGGGACGAGATTGATGAATCCGCCTGGAAGGCCTTTACCTACAAGGGCAAGGTGTGGGGTTACCCGCTGTCCATCGAAGCCGTGGGGCTGATCGTCAACCGTGATCTGGTCAAGACCGTGCCCACGACCTTCGATGAGGTGATGGTGCTCGACAAAGAACTGGTCAAGAAGGGCAAAAAGGCCCTGCTATGGGATTACAACAAGTCGTTCTTTACCTGGCCCATGCTGGCCGGGGCGGGCGGTGAAGTGTTTGGCCGGACCGCCTCCGGCGAGCTGGACCCCAAGATCGTCGGAGTGAATTCACCGGGAGCTTTGACGGGTGCCACGATGCTGTCGCGCCTGATTGAAGAAGGCTATATGCCCCGGGGAGCACGCTACGCCGAGATGGAAGCCGGCTTTGCGCGTGGAGAAATCGCCATGATGATCACCGGGCCCTGGGCGTGGGATAACGCGCGCAAGGCCAAGGTCAATTTCACGGTGGCACCGGTGCCAGCGGTAGTGCCTGGGAAGCCGTCCAAGTCGTTTGTGGGTGTGCTGGGCTGCATGATTGCCGCACCCAGCAAGGTCAAGGACATCGCCCGTGAGTTCATTGAGAACCACCTGCTGCGCGTGGACAGCCTCAAGACCATTTCGGCTGACGTGCCGTTGGGCACACCGGCCAACAAGGTTTACTTTGCCGAGCTGTCGGGTGACGCCAATATCCGCGCCACCATGGAGAACGCCCGCATGGGCGAGCCGTTGCCCAACATCCCCGAGTTGGGCAAGTTTTTTCCCGCCATGGACGCCGCGCTGGAGGCCATTACCCAGGGTCGCCAGTCACCCAAGGACGCGCTCGATGGCGCAGCCGCACGCATGCTGGTGAAGTGACATGAAACCTGCTTCCTCGGTGTTGTCAAAAGTCGTTGCCACTCTGGTGGCGCTGGGCCTGTTGTGGCTCACGTTTGGTGTGTATGCCAGTGGCCAGGTGCTGTGGGCCGTGTTGATACTGACGCTGGGCGGTATCAGTCTGTATGTCTATGTGTCAGCCAATACGCTGGCCTGGCGCTACTTGTTTCCCGGCGTCATGGCGATGCTGGTGTTTGTGGCCTTTCCGCTGTTCTACACCCTGCAAATCGGGTTCACCAATTACTCGGCCAGCAACCTGCTCAGTGAAGAGCGCGCACGCGGCTACCTGCTGGAGCAGGCCGAGGTGAGTGAAGCCCGGGCCTACGGCTTTGGCGTACATGCAGAAGGCAATCAGGTGCGCCTTGTGCTGACGCCCAACGGTGAGGGCGCCAGCACCGCGCGCTTTGCGTCCGCGCCCTTGATCCTGGGTGAACCGCGAACCGCTGCAGTACCTCTGCAGCCGTTGGCAGCGGACGAGAAATTGCCGGCGCCCTACACCCTGCGGCAAGTGGTTGCCAACCGCGATGCATTGAGGGCGCTGCGCCTGACGCTGCCTGACCAGAGCCAGTTGATCTACGCGGGCCTGCGTGAATTCGCGGTGTTTGAGCCACTGTGGCAGGCCCAGAGCGGCGGTGCACTCAAGCGGCTGGCCGACGGCGTGGTGTACCAACCTAACCGCGATACCGGCTTCTTTGAGGACGCGCACGGAGAGCGCCTGCAACCCGGCTTCAAGGTGGGGGTGGGTTTTGCCAACTATGCGCGCCTGTTTGGTGACGCGGACATGCGCGGCCCCTTTGTCTCCATTTTCATCTGGACCGTGGTGTTTGCAGGGCTGACCGTGCTGTTTTCTACTGCCATCGGCATGACGCTGGCCGTGGTGCTGAACTGGGAAGCGCTGAAATACCGCACTCTGTACCGAACGCTGCTGTTCTTGCCCTACGCTGTGCCGGGCTTCATTTCAATTCTGGTGTTCAAGGGCTTGTTCAACCAGAACTTTGGCGAGATCAACACGATTCTGAATGCGCTGTTTGGCGTCAAGCCGGCCTGGTTTGCAGACCCCACGTTGGCCAAAACCATGATTCTGATTGTCAACACGTGGTTGGGCTATCCCTACATCATGGTGTTGTGCACCGGGCTGATCAAATCGATT
This sequence comes from Pseudomonadota bacterium, assembly GCA_052034395.1. Lineage (GTDB taxonomy): Bacteria > Pseudomonadota > Gammaproteobacteria > Burkholderiales > Burkholderiaceae_C > Allorhodoferax. The sequence continues at coordinate 63,862 of JBPOIP010000020.1, read as the reverse complement.
CCCGCTGACCTGTATGAAGCCTCGGCCATTGCGGGAGCCAAGCCGCTGACCAATTTCTTCCGCATCACGGCGCCGTTGATCGTCAAGCCGTTGACACCGCTGCTGATTTCGGCCTTTGCTTTCAACTTCAACAATTTTGTGCTGATCAGCCTGTTGACGGATGGCCGACCCGACTACCTCAACACCAAGTTGCCTGCCGGCACGACCGACATTCTGGTGTCGTACACGTACCGCATCGCGTTTACCGACGCAGGCGCCAACTTTGGTCTGGCCGCTGCCATCTCGACGGTCATCTTCTTCCTGGTTGCCATTCTGTCCATGGTCAACCTGAAATTGACCCAGTCCAAAGACGAACGCAAAGGAGGGCACTAGCCATGGCCGTTGTTACAGGCAAAAGCCAGCGCTGGCGTATCACGCTGGCCCATGTGGGCTTGTGGGTGCTGATTGCCATCACGCTCTTTCCGCTGCTGGCGGTGGTGTCCATTTCCTTGCGGCCGGGCAACTTTGCCACGGGCTCGCTGATTCCGTCGGAGATCAGCCTGGAGCACTGGAAGCTGGCGCTGGGCTTTTCGCACACGCAGGCCGATGGCGTGGTGGTTCAGCCGCCGTTTCCGGTGCTGTTGTGGCTATGGAATTCGATCAAGATCGCCACCATTTCATCACTGCTGATCGTGGGTGTTTCCACCACGGCGGCTTATGGTTTTGCGCGGCTGAGGTTTCGCTTCAAGTCCACTATTTTGAACAGCATGCTGTTGCTGCAAATGTTTCCGGTGGCGGTCGCACTCGTAGCCATTTATGCCATTTTTGAGGCCATTGGTGGCGTGGTTCCCTGGCTGGGCATTGAAACGCACGGCGGCTTGATCGTGGCGTACATCGGTGGCGTGGCCATGCACATCTGGACCATCAAGGGCTATTTTGAGACCATTCCTGCCGAGATTGAAGAGTGCGCCAAGGTGGATGGCGCTACGTCGTGGCAGGCCTTTTACAAGGTGCTGTTGCCCATGGCGGTGCCGATTCTGATGGTGGTGTTTGTGCTGGCCTTCATTGGCACGATCATCGAATACCCCATCGCCTCCGTGCTGTTGCGTGAAGAGCCCAACCTGACGCTGGCCGTGGGTTCCAAGTACTACCTGTACGAGCAGCGCTACCTGTGGGGCGATTTTGCGGCGGCGGCGGTTTTATCGGGCCTGCCGATCACGCTCGTTTTCCTTGCAGCGCAGCGCTGGATTGTTTCGGGCTTGACCTCCGGGGGTGTGAAAGGTTAGTGCTTTGCACACGCAACGACTGCACGCTCGAATGAACTACGCACTTTGGCTGGGCTTCATATTGGCCCTGCTGCCGGGGCTGTCGCAGGCTGACGCGCCATGCGTAGCAGACCCGTTGGGAGGCCGTGCGCTCTACCTGCGGGGCACCATGAATAGCTGGTCTGCCGCAGACACCCAGAAATTATCGTGGGCCTGCGATCGCTATGTGCTGGTGACACGGCTTGTCGGTGAACACAGTTTCAAGTTTGCCGATGAAGACTGGTCCGCCGATGCCGATTTTGGCCGCGCAGCCGATGCCGGCCAACTGGCAATACGGGGATCTGAATTCCGACAAAAATTTTCGGGCATCCATCGCATCACACTGCTTATGAAGAAGAACACTCCTGCTTCGTTCACCGTCGAAAGCTGCCCCACCGCCGCCCCGTTGGGTGACACCACGCTGTTCCTTCGCGGAACCATGAACAACTGGGCTGCGCAGGATGACTATGCCTTTCAATACAGCTGTGACGCCTATTACCTTAACGTCAAGCTGTCAGCCGGCCACGACGTCAGGATAGGCGACGCATCCTGGAGCGCGTCGTCCAGCTTTGGACACAATGCCGCCGGTCGGTGGGAAGCCGGTGCGCGGGGCAATGCGCGTATGGAGTTTTCCGGTGAACACACGGTTCGCCTGGGTTTTGACAATGGCAAGCCGGTCGTGACGCTTGGTCCCAAGAGCTTTGCCGACCCATTGGTGCGCAGCGTCAGCGACCCGGTGGCTCTGAGCCTGCGATTTGATTCGCGTGCGCTGGTGCACAAGTCGCCGTTTGGTGCGGTTGTTGCCGGAACGCCGATCGCCTTTTCCGTGTCTGCGCTGGCCGGTGTTGAAAAACTCACCCTGGTCGTGGAAAAGCGCCGCCTGGAAGGCAATCAGGAGATTCTGGAATACCGCGAGGTGGACCGGATTTCTTTGACAAAAAGTGGTTCAGGCCCTCGTGAATTATGGTCTGGTAGCTATCTATTTGATAGCGTCAGCATTTATGGTTACTGGTTCGAGGCGCAGATTGCCGGAACCCGTTTCGTGTTGCACAACAACCGCGACCCCGTATTCTGGACGCGTGAGAAGGGTTCCGGCGGGATGGCAAGCGTGGACGCATGGCCCGCATCCAGCCGGGCGATTCGCCGCTTCCGCCAAACGGTGTTCGACGCCGGTTTCACGGTACCGGACTGGGTGCCCGATGTGGTCTATTACTACATCTTTCCGGACCGGTTTCGCAATGGCAATCCGGCCAATGATCCCAAGCCCGGAGTCTCGAAGTACCACGACCACACCGTGGAGTTTCACGCAGACTGGAACGACAAACCCTTTGTGCCCGGCAGTGGTGATGGCTCGGACCGCTACTACAACAACGATTTCTTTGGAGGGGATCTGGAGGGCATCATCCAGAAGCTCGACTACATCCGTGAGCTCGGTGCCAACACGCTGTACATGACCCCGATCTTCAAGGCTGCCAGCAACCACAAATACGATACCGCGGACTACCTGCAGGTGGACCCCGGCTTTGGTACCAACGCGGACTTCCAGCGTCTCACGGCCGAGGCCGCCCGGCGCGGCATCCGCGTCATACCCGACACCAGCCTGAACCATACCGGCAGCGACTCGGTGTATTTCAACCGCTTTGGCAACCACGGCAGGGACGGCGCGTTTCAGGCTGGCACCATCAACCCGGAGTCGCCTTACGCCAAATGGTACCGGCTCGACCCAAGCCAGACCGACCCCAACAAGCAGTACAAAGGCTGGGTGGATGTGGCCGATTTGCCGGAGCTGGACAAGGCCTCCAGTGGTTGGCGGGATTTCGCCTTTGGCGCCAAAGATTCCGTCATGAAGACCTGGCTCGACCGGGGCGCTGCGGGCTGGCGCATGGATGTGGTGCCCTGGGTTTCGGACGATTTCTGGCGTGCGTGGCGCAGCGCCATCAAGCGGCACTGGCCCGACGCACTCACGGTTGCCGAGACCTGGTTCGATGCCTCCAAGTATTTCCTGGGCGACATGTTTGACTCGACCATGAACTACATCTTTCGCAATACGGTGCTGGAGTATGCAGCGGGCGCAAAGGCGCGCGGCCTCTACCCCAATCTGGAACTGATGCGAGAGGCCTATCCGCCGCAGGCGTTCTATGCGCTGATGAATCTGCTGTCCAGCCACGATCAGGCGCGCGCGTTGCATCAGTTCGGCTGGCACGCTGACACCACGGATGTGAAAGTTATCGCCGAGGCCCGCCAGAGGCTCAAGCTGGCCGTGCTGTTCCAGATGACGTTTCCCGGCGCACCCACGGTGTACTACGGTGACGAGGTCGCGGTGACGGGCGGCGACGATCCCTACAACCGCGCAACTTACCCCTGGGCAGACCGGGGCGGCAAGCCCGACGCTGACATGCTCGCCAGTTTCAAACAACTGATAGGTCTGCGCAACCAGCATGCGGTGCTGCGTCGGGGCACGATTGATGCGCCACTGTTCTTGGATGATCACTGCATTGTCTTGCTGCGTCGACACCATCAGCAAGTTGCGCTGACCGCCACAAACAACTCAACCGTGGAGCAGACCATTGCCCTGCAGATTCCGGCGGATCTGCACAGCGTGCGATGGGAGGACGCCTTGAGCGGATCAAAGGCAATCGCCGCCAACGGGGTTTTGAACGTGACCTTGCCGCCACTCTTTGGTGCGGTGTTGCTGGGTTCGGCACCACAGGCGCAAACATCGGTATCGCGATAACACGCCGACTCATTGAAAGGCTATGGAGTGATTCAGTCATCCGTTTGTCGTACCAGGGTTTCGCTGGCGCGCACCATTGCGTCAGGACTTGCCTGTGCGCTGTTTGCAACGGCTGCCATCAGCCAGGAGCAGCGGCCAGACTTTGCCAGCCAGCACGACCTTGCCCTGCGGGGCGTGTTCGAATCGCGCGAGCAGGACTGGCGCAATGGTGCCATCGTTTACCAGGTGCTGGTGGACCGTTTTGTGCCACCGGCCAACCTGGAAGCCAAGCGCGCGCTGTACCCGCCACCCAAGGTGCTGCACCGCTGGAGTGAGGAAGCCAGACGTGGCACCTACCGGGCGACTACCAATGTCTGGAGTCATGAACTGGACTTTTGGGGCGGAGACCTGAATGGCGTGACCTCCAGGCTGGGCTACCTGCAGGGCCTGGGTGTGGATGTTCTTTACCTTAACCCCATACACCTGGCCTATACCAACCACAAGTACGATGCCCTGGACTATCTGACGGTTTCGCCGGAGTTTGGGACCATGCAAGACATGACCCGACTCACGCAGGAGAGTCACGCCAGGGGCATGAAAGTGGTATTGGATGGCGTGTTCAACCACATGGGGCGAAACTCTGATAAGTTCAAAGATGCCCACGCCAACCCGGCCAGCCCTTATCGGGACTGGTTTTTCTTTGGGGACCAGTATCCCGGAGGTGCACGGGGCTGGTTTCAAGCTCCGAATCTGCCCGAGCTCAAGCTGGAGAACCCGGCCGTGCGCGACTACATCTATGCCAGACCGGACTCGGTGGTGCAAACCTGGCTTCGCAACGGCATCGACGGATGGCGTCTGGACGTTGCCCCGGACATCGGGCCGAAGTACCTCACCGAGTTGACTGCCGCTGCGCATAGTGCCAAACCGGGCTCTCTGGTTGTGGGCGAAATACCCAATTTCCCCAAGGAATGGTTCCCCGCCGTCGATGGGGTGCTGAACTTCACACTGCGAGACGTCATTCTGAACACCGTCAATGGCCTCATTGCACCGCCGGCTGCTGCCGCCATGATTGACCGAACCGTGTTGGAGGCGGGCATTGAACCCATGCTGAAGTCGTGGTTGCTGCTGGACAACCACGACAACGACCGGCTGGCGCATGTCCTGCCCAGGGTGTCCCAGCAGCGGCTGGCGCAAATCCTGCAATTCACGCTTCCCGGCTCGCCTAACCTGTACTACGGCGGCGAGTTGGGCATGACCGGCGGCGAAGACCCTGCCAACCGTTCGCCCATGCGCTGGGATCTGGCGCGCGACAGCAACCAGACGCTGCAATGGACGAAGCAACTCATCCAGTTGCGCAAGGATCATCGCGCGTTGCGCGTGGGAGATTTCCGGTTGGTGAGCAGTCATCAACTGCTGGCCTTTGAGCGTTACACCGATCGCGTAGAGGACACCGTTGTGGTGCTGGCCAATCCCGGCAGGACGGCCATCACCGAGCGCGTGCTGATTGCCAACTCAAAACTGATGAATGGTTCGGCGCTGTTGGATTTGCTCAACCCCCAGGCCAAGCCGTTGCGGGTGATGGCGTCCATGGTCACGGTGACCATCCCGGCGGGGGGCTTTCGGGTGGTGGCGCCCGACGTGCGTCCAAGCGGGGGGTATTCGGTGTTCAAGCGGGTGCAATGACCGGTTGCACCGTTCAAGATTGCTTTAACAAAGAGGTGTTCACGCGAACATGAGCCGGATTCACCGCATATTGACTGGAGTTGCCATCATGGTGCATTCCCTGCTTGCCCAAGCCTCCTTGCCCTGGTCCGAAACTCCGCCGGCAGTGCGCACCGGGCGGATCGAGCGGCTGCATTCGGTCCCATCGCGCCATGTCGACGCCCGACCGATCGACGTGTGGTTGCCCCAGGATTACGCGCCCGACAAGCTGTACGCGGTGCTGTACATGCAGGACGGGCAGAATCTGTTCGATGCCAGCCAGACCTGGAACAAGTCCGCGTGGAATGTGCACGAGGCACTGGCGAAGTTGATGCAGCAGGGCGAAGTACAGGACACCATCGTGGTGGGCATTCCCAGCAATGGAAAATACCGCTACAGCGAGTATTACCCCGAAAAATACCTGGCTTTGGCACCCCAAGCCGTTCGTGACGACTATGTCCGGCGCGCGCAGTGGGGGCGCACGCTGGGCGATGCCTACCTGCGCTACATCGTAGAAGAACTCAAACCGGCGATCGACAAGACGTACTCCACCCGAACCGATGCGGCAGGCACTTTCTTAATGGGATCCAGCATGGGTGCCATGGTGTCCCTGTATGCCTTGTGTGAGTACCCAGGCGTGTTTGGCGGTGTTGCGGCCTTGTCTACCCACTGGATTGGCAAGCCCGGCGTGTGGGGCGCGCCGAACAAACTGCAAAACGCCGCACTGCCACTGGCTGCCTTCAACTACTTGAGCCGGCATATGCCCAAGCCGGGCACCCACCGGCTTTACTTTGACCACGGTACCCTCGGACTGGACGCGGTTTACGGTGTGCACCAGTCATTTTTTGATGCGGTCGGCGCGGATTTGGGCTTCACCGCCGACCAGTGGCTAAGCCGCGTGTTTGAAGGAACTGGACACAGCGAGGCCGATTGGGCGGCCCGGGTGGAAGTGCCACTTCGCTTTTTACTGTCCATCGACTGAGCCGTCAGCAGAAAAAAACCCCGGAGCCTTCGCTGCGGGGTTTTGAACTGGACTGGTCTCAGACGATCAGAACTTGTAGTTAGCTCCGAGCAGAATGGAGCTTCCGTACTTTATATGCTCAAGCGGGCGGTCCTTGGTTCCAGCATAGGTCTGGTAGGCCTTGTCACCGAGGTTGTTGACCTGCAGGAGCAATCCCAATCCCTTGTACCGACCTTCGTTGAAGTTGTAGCCAATTTGGGCATCCACAATGCTTTCGCCCACGACATAGCGCAGCGTACGGTTGCCGTTGAAGTTACCGATTTCACCGATGAAATCCGACCGGTTACGCTGGCTGATGCGGGCTTCAAAACCACCTGTCTCGTAATAGAAGGTCAGGTTGCTAGTGGTCTTTGACAGGCCTGGCAGTTCAATAGCGCCACTACCGACGCTGGACGCGCTGTCTGGATCTTTCACCGCAATATTGCTGTTGTTGAAGCTGGCACTGGCCTGAACGCCAAAGCCGCTCAATGCAGGGGCAATCATTCCCAGCGGTAAGGAAGCCGCCAGTTCGACTCCGGACAGTGTGCCGCCCGCTCCGTTGAATGGCGCACTGAAGGTACCAAAGGTTGTTGTAGCGGTTGAGCCGGGCGTATATTTGGAAAGGTCGTAATTGTCGCGAGACTGCTTGTAAATGTACGATTTCAAGTCTTTGAAGAAGGCCGCTGCCGACACATAGGCTTTGTTGCCAAAGTATTTCTCGTAAGAAATGTCCAGTGCGTTGGCACGCCATGGGTCGAGCTTGGGGTTGCCGCCGCCAGCTCCAGGCTTGCCAGTGGTGTTATCCACGCCAAAGTCGACCGAGGCAGCCAAGTCCGCTACCTTGGGTCGCGCAATTTGTTGGGCCAATCCCAGCCTGACCGTTTGGTCTGAACCCAAATTGAACGCCAGGTTCAATGCGGGCAGTATGTCGGTGTAGGTCTTTCCGTCATCAATTGGCTTGACCTGCCGACCCGGCGCGGCAGATCCGTCAAAGTAGTTGGCCTGCGAGGACTGGTCGGTGTTTTGTACCTGCAATCCAAGATTTCCGCGTACCGGAATGGAGCCCATTTGTGTGTCAATGGTGGCCTTGGCGTAGGCAGTCGTAATTTTCTCCTTGACTGTCCAGGCCTTGGCAATCAGGTACCCGGCCGACGTCTCACTCGGAGCAAAAGTCATATACCGTGCTACTGCGCCAGGCACGTTCCATGATGGAACACTTCCCAGCCCGGCGAAGCCCAAATCGACGCTGCCGTATTGCAGGTCTGAGGCAATGGTGGTGTCGCCCTGTGCACCGACGTTGATGTTTCCTTCAGGCTGGTGTTTTTCCTTGGATCGGTCTGCATAATTCAGGCCAATTTCCAGTTCGGAAAAGATGCCGTCCATTGGAATGCTGCCGCTGACTTTGAAGCCCCGCAGGACATCTTCCACGCTCGGAACTTTGCCATAGCCCGATCCATAGATCGTGCCGCGCAAGAATAGCTTTGTCGGGTCCGAATAGTTCAAGCCCGGACGAATAGTGGAAAAGTCGTTCTGGTTGATTGCCAAACGAATCGTATCCAGCTGCGGGGCCGGGGCCAGCTGGGTGTTGTTTTCCAGGCTGGTTTCGTTGCGCTTGGCCTTGGAGTAATTCACATCCACCAGCATCGATACGCCACCGAGCTTGAACTTGTTGTTCCAGCCCAGCGCGTCAATCTTGTCTTCGCGGTTGTTGTACATGCCACGTACCAGCGGGTACAGTCCGCTCGCAGTGCCTCCGGTGAAGGTGCCGTTCGCATTCAGCGTGGCGCCGGTGTATAGCAGGCCTGGCTTGTAACCGCCGTTGTAGTCACCCAGGTTCACTTCAAACTGGTTGGCCGTATCTTCCTGTGTCGCCTTGGAAGTAAACAGGTCCAGCGTGCTGGACCAGTCTTTGGATGGTTTGTATTCGACAGTAGCCATGAGGCCATCGCGCTTGGTGACCCCGGTGCGGCGCAAAGCCTTGATGCCGTCGGAGCCGTAGGCGCCTGTTGGCAACCCCGCGCGTGAATCGTTTTTCCAGGGCTCATACAGACCGACCTGGTTCTCGGCAACCGGTGTTTCCTGGTGCGCAAAACCGATGGCAAAGCCCAGCTTGCGGTCAGCGGATTGATCGATATAACTGGCACTCAGGCGATTTCCTGTTTTTTTGGCGTTCGCTGCAGCGTCCAGACTGTTCTGGCTGCCGCGCACGTTGAGGGTGACGACGCGCTTGCCGAAATTCAGCGGCCGCACGGTCTGCATGTCCAGGGTACCGGACAAACCTTGACCGATCAGACCGGCGTCCGGTGTTTTGTACACCGTGACACCGCTGAGCAACTCGGATGGATACTGATCAAACTCTACGCTTCGGTTATCGCCGGTACTGACGATTTCGCGACCGTTGAGCAGCGTCGTGGCAAAGTCAGGAGACAAGCCACGCACGCTGATGACCTGTGCACGGCCAGCTACCCGTTGAGCAGCCAGGCCCGGCAAACGCGAGATGGACTCGGCGATGCTGTTGTCGGGCAGTTTGCCGATGTCTTCTGCGGAAATGGATTCGACGATGGAGTCCGAATTGCGCTTGACGGAGATCGCGTCCTCAATACCTTTGCGGATGCCGGTGACTGTCACGGTGCTCAGGGCGGCGGCGTCCTGAGCATAGACGCTGCTCGTGGTAATGATTAGCACGGCACAGCCGGCAGCTATTGGGGCAAGCTTGAAGAGTGCGCTGCGTGTGCGGGGTGTGCCGTTGTGCGGTGATAGAGTGTTCTTCATGAGTTATTTCCTGATACACGAGGGTTGTAGTTCTTTGAGTGGCGTCAAAGGCTCTGCCGAACCATTTTTCTCCGGCGGTCTGTCATTTGTACCAAAACAAGAAATACTGAGACATAGGCACAAACCCTAAATGTTTGTATTTCTTCGTTTGTTCAGTCGTTTTTTTGCACTGAAAAGACAAATTTAGTCTAAACTGATGCCGCTTTGCATGATGCTAGTTGGATTTTTGAATGTTGACTGTAATCAAACTACATTTTGATTCGGCTTGATATTCAAGATTCATTTTTCAGACAAACTGGATATTGCAGGTTTGTAAGGGTCTCAAAAAGGTTTATCCCATCGTTCGCCCGATGGGTTTTTTTTGATGCCATTCGGCAGAGAATCCAGCGATAAGTAGGAAGCTATTTAGGAAGTTGTGCATGAATCAAGGCTATCCGAGGTTACTGGGAGACATTGGCGGGACCAATGCCCGCTGGGCTTGGCAGGAATCCGCCGGCTCCTCGCTGGAGGATATTTCCGTGCGGCCATGCGAAACCAGTGCCTCATTGCAGGAATCTGCTCTGGCTTATCTCACGGCACACGGACGCAAGCAACCCCGTTGGGCCGGAATCGGTATAGCGACAACGGTGACGGGTGACGATGTTCGTTTGACCAACAACAGCTGGCAGTTTTCCATCTCCGGGTTTAAAAAAGCGCTGGGTCTGGAGCGTTGCCTTGTGATCAATGACTTCACGGCGCTGGCTTTGAGTCTGCCTGTGCTGGCTGCCAAAGACTTGCGAAAGGTGGGGCACGGAGTGCCGGTGGCGGATGCCACCATTGCCTTGCTAGGCCCGGGAACCGGGCTGGGCGTATCCGGTTTGGTTCCGGACATCGCCGGTCGCTACACCGCTTTGGGTGGCGAGGGCGGACACGTTACGCTGGCTGCCGGCGATGATGCGCAATCGGCCTTGTTGGAAATCTTGCGCAAACAATTCCAGCACGTCAGTGCGGAGCGTGTGCTCTCGGGTACGGGCCTGGTGAATCTATATCGCGCGGTCAGCACAATGAACGGGTGTCATCCGCGCGATTTGCAACCTGCGGAAGTGGTCAGTGGTGCGGTTGCAGGCAATGATGCGCAATGTGTCCTGGCGGTTCGGTATTTCACGCAGTTCCTCGGTGGGGTCGCTGGCAATCTGGCGCTCACACTGGGATCTCGTGGTGGTGTCTACATTGGTGGCGGTATCGTGCCCAAGTTGGGAGCGTCTTTTGATGACACCGTCTTTCGCGCCAGCTTTGAGGACAAGGGGCGTTACCGTGCCATGCTGGCAGACATTCCCGTTTGGATCATTACCGCGTCCACACCGGCTCTGTCTGGTGCGTCGAGGGCTCTCGACACCTTGCCTTAGCCCCTCTAGCCATGTCTGAACTGCGTTTTGATCATCCGCGTCTCATTGCCGACATTGGTGGTACCTATGCGCGGTTTGCGCTCGAGGTGGCTCCGCACGTGTTTGAGCAGAGTGCTTCCTTGCGCTGTGCCGACTTTGATGACTTTCATGCCGCAATCACGGCGTATCTGTCCGGATTGACGGGCGTCGCGCCGGGTGAAATCCGGCATGCGGCGGTTGCCATCGCCAACCCGGTAGCCGGCGACCAGGTCCGCATGACCAATTACCACTGGCAGTTTTCGATTGAGCAGATGCGACAGGATCTGCATTTCGACAACCTGGTGGTGGTCAATGACTTCACCGCGCTGGCGATGGCCGTGCCAAGTCTGTCGCCCCAGCAACGCCGACAGCTTGGCGGCGGTGCCGCCGTGCCGCGCAGCGTGGTCGGCCTGATTGGTTCAGGAACCGGTCTGGGTGTGTCGGGCCTGATTCCTGCCGGTGATGGATGGATCGCTCTGGGAACCGAGGGTGGTCACACCAGTTTTTCGCCCCAGGATGAACGCGAAATTTCCATACTCCAGTTCGCATGGCGTCAATACTCCCACGTGTCGTTCGAGCGTTTGTTGTCGGGTGCAGGCATTGAGTTGATATTCCGCGCATTGGCGGATAGGGCCGGGTTACCGCAACGTGAGCTGGATGCGCCCGAAATCACCCGCCTGGCGCTGGATGGCGGGGACGCGCTGTGCCGGGAAACCATCGACGTTTTTTGCGCCATTTTGGGCACCGCCGCGGCCAACCTGGCGGTGAGTCAGGGTGCGTTCGGTGGTATTTACATCGGTGGCGGTATCGTGCCCCGGTTGGGTCTTTACTTTGACCAGTCGCCGTTTCGCAAACGGTTTGAAGACAAGGGGCGCTTTTCCGATTACATGAAGGGTATACCGACCTTTGTCATCACGGCCACCGACGCGACCCTGGTGGGCGCGTCAGTCATTCTGGCGTCACAACTGCGAGAGCTGGACGGTGCCAACGGGTCTGCCATCCTGGGCCAGATCCGGCGCGTCCTGGGCAGTTTGTCGCCTGCAGAGCAACGTGTGGCGCAGCATGTGCTGGACCAACCCCGATCGGCCCTGAACGACCCGATTGCACAGATTGCCCGTGCGGCAGATGTCAGTCAGCCCACCGTGATCCGGTTTTGCCGGTCATTGGGATGCGAAGGGTTGTCGGACTTCAAGCTGCGTCTGGCGTCTGGTCTGACAGGCACCATCCCCATCACCCACACCCAGGTTACCGGCAGCGATTCCATGCTGGAACTCGGTGCCAAGGTGTTGGGAAACACGGCTTCGGCCATCTTGCAGGCCCGGGACCATTTGAACCGTGACAGCATGGACCGCGCCATGCGTTTGATTGCGGATTCCACACGGGTTGAAATCTATGCCGTGGGCCATTACGGAGCGGTGGCCAATGATGCGCAATTCAAGTTTTTGCGGGTCGGCGTTTCTGCCATCGCACACACGGACACGCGTCTGCAGACTTTGGCGGCCAATCTGTTGACTCCGGATGTGGTGGTGGTGATCATCAGCAGCAGTGGCCGCATTCCTGAGCTGCTGGATGTGGCCGAGAAGGCGCAGGAGCGCGGGGCAAGCGTGATTGCCATTACCGAGAGTCAATCTCCTTTGGCACGAAAGTCAGACCTCGCACTGATCGTGGACCACGTCGAAGACCTTGCAACCCAGGTTCCCATGATCAGCCGCATCCTGCACCTTCTGATGATCGACATCCTGGTGGTCGGGGTCACTTTGCAACGTGGCACCAATGTGCCCAAATTGGGCAGCGAGGCCACTGTGGGCCTGGACGAAGTCGCGCCCGGTCAGGCTTCCACCGGTGCCAGACGCAAGGCACCCGGCATTAGCGTGGCGGGGACACTCGCGCATCTCGCACCGCGCAGTTCCTGACTGTCGCCATTGCCGCTCAGCTGCGGCTTACAGCTCGCTGCGCCGTGGCAAGTCGGCTCCGCGTCGGGAGCAGGTCAATGCAGCCGCACGGGCAGAGAAAACCAGCGCAGATTCGAGCTGCAAGTCTGAGAGGGTGTCCAGATCGCTGGCGCTTAGCAGCGACTTCTCAGCCAGCCAGGTCAGCAGGGCTGCCTGAAACGTGTCGCCCGCTCCCACGGTATCCACCACGCGGACCGGTACGCTGGGGACATGGGCCGTTGCAGTCTGGGTCCATGCCATTGCGCCTTGAGCCCCGCGGGTCACCACCAGCAATTTGACGCCCTGTGCCAGAGCCTGTGCGGCAAAGACTTCAACTTGCGTTCCGGGCAGCAACAGCCCCAAATCTTCATCGCTGATCTTGAGCAGGTGACAGCGTGGCAGCATCCACTGCAGATGCTCCCGCCACACCGACGCGACGGGTTGGACGTTCAGGCGCACATTCGGGTCGAACGACACCAGACACCTTGAGCGCTCCTGTTCAATCAGAGCGCGCAGCGTCGACGCAATGGGTTCCACAACGGTGGCATAGGAGGCGAAGTGCAAGACGCGAACACGTGCGGGAATGGCAGACAGCGCCTGTGGAGTCAGCTGCCGGTCCGCAGCGCCATCACCGTAAAACGCATACGACGGAATCTGGTTGGCGTCCAGACCGACGAGACTCAGGGTGGTCGGGTGGTCTGACCGTTGCACAGTGCCAGTTTGCACGCCTTCTGAAGCCAGTGCCTGCATCAGGCGGTCGCCCAAGAACCCCCGGGAAATGGACGACAGTAGAGACACCGGTTGCCCCATGCGGGCCAGACCAACGGCTACATTGAAGGGTGACCCACCCACCCGCGCGTCCAGCGTCATGCCGGTGGCAGTGTCACCCGTCGCAAACACGTCCATCAGCGCTTCACCGCAAACCAAAAACATGGTGTATTCCTGTCAATCGTGTTGCATGCTGGCTCGCAGTGGCCAGACTGTCAATGCACTGCGCGTCACTGCGCCGCCGTGTGCATAAACCTGAAGCTCCTGATGCTCATCATCAGCAAAGAACAGCTCGGTCAGGCACGCCAAGCCGTCGCCAACGAAAACTTCCACGGAACAACGGTCTATCAAGATGCGCAGTTGTAAGGGGTCACTGGTTCGTGGCAGGGGTGCCTGGCGGCGCCCACTCCATCGGACGGGGTCCACCGTTTTTCCCGAGTCTGACCGGTCAATGAACACGGTGTCCGTCAGGCGATTGATGCCGACAACGATTCCCGCGTGCGCGCCGGCCCGAAGGCGTAGTCCCCACTCCGCAGCACTGGTCTGTGTCACATCCCAGACCAGTTCCAGTGAACGGGCATCATCCCATGGCACTTCGATGGTCCGGGCAACATCGTGCAGCACTAGGTCTTCGAAAACCACGGGCTCTCCACGCAAGGCCGACAAACCGGGCCACGGACGCTGACCCAGGCGAACGCCTTCGGGTGTGTCCCGCAGAAACAATTCGCGCGGAACCGACATGGCACCCCGCCAGGGTGCGGTGGGGGTCTTTGCGGCGTAGCCGTGGTTGTTCATCCAGCCAATCCATACAGGTGATGCATGACTGTCTGGCAGGTTGGCCCATGACAAAGCGGCGTAAAAGTCGCTGCCGTGGTCTATCCATATTCCGGTTGAGCCAGCTGGACCGCTCAGGTTAAAGCGGGTCCCGTCAAAGTCGCCGATGAAAACCTGCGCACCCGTTCCGCCCGGATGCCCGGCAAAGGTATCGACCTTCAGCACCCATCGGCTGGGGCTTCCGTCCTGTGTGGAAAACTCGATCACGTCCGGGCATTCCCAGATGCCGCCTGCTTCCCCTGCCGGGCCAAAGTCGCTCAGGTGCACCCAGTTGCGCAGGTTGACGGACCCGTAAAAAGACACCTGGTGGTCATCGGGGCGTACCACGGCCAACACCCAGCGAGCGCTGGGCGCATGCCAGAAAACCTTGGGGTCGCGGAAATCGCGCAGGCCAAGGTCAAGCACCGGGTTGCCGGCATATTTTGTCCAGGTGCGCCCGCGGTCCGTGCTGAAGGCAATTTCCTGAGCCTGGCCACCTTCACTGACCCTGCGGCAACCGGTGTAAATCGCCACCAGGGGCTTGTCACCGGGCGCACCCAAACCGGAGCTGTTGGTGGCGTCTACGACGATGCTGCCGGAGTAGATGGACACCCGTTCATCCTCAGGGATGGCAACCTCCAGTTCGGTCCAGTGCAGCAGATCCGAGCTGACCGCATGGCCCCAGCTCATGTGACCCCACAGGTCGCCAAACGGGTTGTACTGGTAAAACAGGTGGTACTCACCGTCCAGCCAGATCAGGCCATTGGGGTCATTGATCCAGTTGCGCCGGGGGCTGAAGTGCCATTGTGGCCGGTACCGATCGGCGTCTGCAACAGGTTTCATGGTCGTGTGTCAATCTGCCATTTCCAGGGGGCAAGCTGCAGGCTGCTTCCGTCCGGCAGGGCGTAGGTCTGCTCGGCATTGGTCAGGTTCACTGCAACCGTCACCTCATTCGCTCCCAGACTGCGCCGGAAGGCGAAAACCTTGTGGTTGCCAGTGATCAGCAATTCGACCGGTGCGCCATATTGCCCATTGGCCAGGGCAGGGTTGTTGCGTTTCAGCGCAAGCAATTCCGTGTAGAAGGGCTGCAGTTCAAAGTTCTTCCAGTCGATGGAATCTTTCTCGAAGAACGCCAGCCGTTTGGTCAGCCGCGACTCTTGACCGCTGTAAATGAGCGGCATGCCCGGCAGAGTGACGCTCAGTACGGCCATGGCTTCATAGGCCGGGCCAAACAACTCTTGATCGGTACCGTCCCAGGAGTTCTTGTCGTGGTTGTTGGTGAAATGCATGCGGAATGCGTGTCGCGGAAACACCTGCTTGGGTGCATTCACCCAGGCATGAAATGCCCGCGCATCGGCCTTGCCCTTGGGAACATCTTTCATGATGTCGTGCAGGTCCCAGCCATAGGTCATGTCAAAAGCGATGCGGTGCAGTTCAGGCTCCGACCATTCGGCCAGCATGAACATCGGCTTGGATGCATCCAGCTCCTTGCGGGCCTGCTCCCAGAAAGTGGTAGGTAGCAGCCCGGCCACATCGCAGCGGAAACCATCCAGATCGGTTTCGGTGACCCAGAATTGCATGGCATCGATCATGCCCTTCCAGAGCGCCCTGTTCTCGTAGTTCAATGCTATGACGTCGGTCCAGTATTCGGGCTCGGGTCCGTTGGTGAAGGTCACAGGGAACAGCTCGCCCTTGGCATTGAGCTTGTACCAGTCCTTGTGTACCGTGGCCCAAGGGTGGTCCCACGCCGTGTGGTTGGCAACCCAGTCCAGAATCACTTTCATGCCCAGGCCGTGGGCTTGGCGGACCAGGGCCTTCATGTCGTCCAGGTTGCCAAATTCGGGATTGACGGCGGTGTAGTCGCTGATGGAGTAATAGCTGCCCAGAGTTCCCTTGCGCTCCTGCTTGCCAATGGGTTGTATGGGCATCAGCCACAGAATGTCCACCCCCATTTTTTTCAGCCGTGGCAGGTGTGCCGCAAAGGCCTTGAGTGTTCCCTCCGGCGTGTATTGGCGCACATTGACTTCGTAGATATTGGCGTTGTGCGACCATGCCACGTGGGCCATGTCAGGGTAGGCTGAAAAGGCTGGAGACGACGGTGTTTGGCTCATGGTGGATGCAGAAAAGGTGGTCAATGCGAGCGCACAAATCAGTGCAAAGGGACCTGGCAGAGTGGGTAGGTGTGAACGACGCATGGCTATCCCTTGACGGCACCGGCTGCCAGACCCGAAATCAGCCAGCGTTGCGCCAGCAGAAACACCGCCGTGATCGGCAAGCCCGACAAAATGGCGGCCGCTGCAAAGTCGCCCCAATGGAAGTTGTGTTCGTGCACGAACAGCTTTGCGCCAACGGCCAGTGTCAATTGGTCCTGCTGCGTGAGCAAGACCGAGGCCACCGGGTACTCGATGATGGCGCCAATGAAGGCCAGCAGAAACACCACTGCCAGCATGGGCAGCGCCATGGGCAGCAGAACCCGCCAGAAGGTTTGCCAGGTGGTGGCCCCATCCACGCGGGCGGCTTCTTCGACCTCACCCGGCAGGGTGTCGTAATAGCCTTTGAGGGTCCACACGTGCATGGCGATGCCGCCCGAATAGGCCAGTATCAGGGAGGCGTGGGTGTTGAGGCCAATGGCCGGAACGGCCGCACCCAGTCGGTCAAAGATGGCGTAGATGGCCACCAGCGCCAGCACAGCTGGAAACATCTGCATTAGCATCAATGCGGTGAGCAGGGTGCGCCGTCCGACAAACTGAAGCCGTGCCAGGGCGTACGCGGCGGTGGTGGACATCAGCAGGGTGACAATGCCGGAAACCGTCGCTACCTTGATGGAGTTCCACAACCAGCGCATGACCGGCAAGTCCGGCTGTAGCAGGGTGCCGTCCGGTCCGGGGTACGGAAAGCCCAATACATAACGCCAGTGTTCCAGGCTGATGGACGTGGGAATCAGGCTGCCAGTGGCAAAGTTGCCCTTGCGTAATGACACGGACAGCACCACCAGAAAAGGAAACACAACCGCTGCACACAGCGACAGCAAAAAGCACGTGCGCGGCCAGCTTGCGCCAGCGCTGTGATCGGGGTTGGACAATGGCCATGGAGCAAACCTTCCGTACCGTGTCAGCGTTTGGCGCCGTCGTTCACCTTGGTCAGGCGCATCTGCACCAGCGTGATGGCAGCCACCATCAGGAAGATGACCGTTGAAATGGCAGATGCCAGTCCAAACTGCTGGCCGGAATCCTGAAATGCAATGCGCCAGGTGTAAGACACCAGAATGTCCGTGGTACCCGCAGGCAGGCTGCTGTCGAGTTGGTCCGGTCGGCCACCTGTCAGCAGGCTGATGAGCACAAAGTTGTTGAAGTTGAAGGCAAATGCGCTGATCAGCAGCGGCGTGAGCGGTTTGACGATGAGCGGCATGGTGATGCGCCAGAAGTTGACCAGCGGGCCAGCGCCGGCCACAGCAGACGCTTCATACAGATCGGCGGGAATGGCCTTGATCAACCCGGTGCATACCACCATCATGTACGGAAATCCCAACCAGGTGTTGACGATGAGCAGCATGACCTTGGCCAGCAGCGGGTCCGAGAACCAAGCCGGTTTGATGCCAAACAGGCCATTCAATATCAGGTTGACTTCGCCCAGGTTCTGGTTGAAAAGCCCCTTGAAAACCAGGATCGAGATGAAACCGGGCACGGCGTATGGCAGAAACAGCACCAGCCTGTAGGCTGAGCGCCCTTCAAGCCCTTCCCAGTTCATCAAGACGGCCAGCAGCAGCCCCAGTGCGGTGGTGAACAGCACGGTGCAGGCCGAGAAGATCACCGTCCAGCCAAACACACTGAAAAAAGGTGCACGAAACCGTTCGTCGGTGAATATGCGTGCAAAGTGCCGCAGGCTGACGTTGACCTGGTAGCCCGGCTGCAATGTCTCACCCGTTGGGCTGGTGAAGAAGCCTTCCGCCGGGTCGGGCCGGTAGACCTCCCCGGAGAGGTTGTCGCGCAGGCTGCCATCGGCCTGGCTTTGGTACAGCGGTCGGGTCTGTGCAAAACTGCGAAGGTTCGCCAGGGTGAGGTGGTGGCCCGCGTCGTCGGTCAACTCCAGCGTGCGCAGCGCAGGCAGGTGCGGCACCACGTCGCGCACAGGCAGTGCGGCGGCGAGTGGACCGGTGTAGGCCGTCAGGTGTATGGGCTGTGATGCGGCAGACGCAGGATTGTCGAGCGACAGCAAAGGCGACACCAGTGCGGCACTGGAGCCATCGCCTTGCAGATGCAGCCGCAGTTGTTCGCCCTCCGGGTGCAGGCTGAAGGCCCGCTCCGACCCCTCCACGGTCAACTTTTCCTCCAGCAACAGCGCCCGGGCGCGCTCATAGTCCAGCAGGTTGCGGGCGCTGTAATTCGTGAAACCCATGCCCATGGTGTAGAGCATGGGAAAAATGACAAACACGAGCGCCGAAAAAATGCCCGGCAGCAGATAGGGCCATGCACGGGTGCGGGTCATGCGCCCTCCCGAATCCGCCGGGCAGCGGCTGCCAGGGCCTGGGCCGGTGTCTGGCGCCCCTCGGTCATGTTGGTTAACGACGATTTCATCGCGGCCCAGAAACGCCCCATTTCGGGAATGCAGGGCGTGGGCACACCGTCCTGGGCCGACGCCATGATGCCTTTCACCTTGTCTCCGACCTTGGCGTCCGATGACAACGCGGCATAGAAGGACTTGCTGGCGGGTGCGCCAATAGGTTCCGCCTGATCTACCATGCGCAGCCCCTGGTGGCTCAGCAGGTAGTTCTCGATGAACTCCACAGCCAACTCGCGCTGCCCGGTTGCCCGGTTGATCATCACCCCTTTAACCCCCACATAAGGCGCAGCCGCCTTGCCAGCGATGGCAGGAATGCGTGCGATGCCAAAGTCCACACCTGCGCGCTGGAGGTTGACCCAGGACCACGGCCCGTTGATCATCATGGCAACCTGACCTTGTGCCATGGCAGCCTCCATTTCCGCGTAGCCGCTGCCGCTGGGCATCAGGCCTTCGCGCACCATGCGCGCCAGCAGTTCGGCACCCACCAGCGCACCCGGATGGTCCACTCCGGTGTCACGCGGGTCGTAGCTGCCGTCAGGCCTGCGTTTGAATGCAAATCCGCCGTGGGCTGCGAGCAGGGGCCAGCTGAAGTAGTTGTTGGTGTAGTCCCACAGCATGGCGCGCTTGCCCAGTCGGGACAGTTGGGTATCCAACGCAAACACTTCTTCAAAGGTGGTGGGTGGGCGCGCCACCAATGCCTTGTTGTAGATCAGTGTGATGGCTTCAATGGCATAGGGGTAGCCCCAGGTTCGCCCGCGCCAGGTGAATCCGTCCCAGGCCAGTGGGTCCACATCGGCGCGAAGGCTGCGCGACGGGTTGATTGCGTGCAACAGGCCTCCGGCCACCCATTCACCGATGCGGTCGTGCGAGTAGGCGTAAATGTCAGGCCCCTTGCCAGCCGATGCCGCCTGCTGGAATTTGGAAGGACCCTCGTCCGGGGTTTCCACGATCACGGGCACACCGGTGTCTGCGGTAAAAGCCTCGGCCGCGCGGCGCATACCCTTGGCCCCTTCCACCGTAAACCAGATCACCAACGGTTCTGCGGTGGCCTTGGCATGGACGGACCGTGCAAACGGCCAGACCAGGCAACCGGATGCCAACGCCAGCCGGCTGACAAATGAGCGGCGACCGATGGATGATAGTTTCATGTACTTAAACTACTTAATCAAAAGGACTGGCTTACGTTTCTTGGAAAAATGTCAATAAAACTGCCACAATAAGTACAAACTGTGTCAAATTTGTCGGTAATTCTAATCCCATTGCAATAGTAGTTCAACTACATTTTTGATACATTTCGGGTTACAACAATCTACCAGGAGACATCCATGTACAGCAACCAAGCCCAGCCTGTGCCACATGTTCACCGTGCTGACCTGCGGGTGGTCACCGATGGAGCAGGCCAGTCCATTGCACTGGAACCCTCCCCATCGGGACTGCACGATCAGATGCAGGCCTTATCGCACGTTGCGCGTGAACAGCTGGCACGCCGTTGGTCTGCCACCCAGACGCAGGACACGGCTGCCAAACCCAAGCGGGTGTACTACCTGTCCATGGAATTCCTGATGGGGCGTTCCCTGTCCAATGCCCTTGATGCTTTGGAGCTGAAAGGCCCCGCAGCCCAGGCGCTACAGGCCCATGCGCACACGCTGGAGGACACCATGGCGCATGAACCCGATGCGGCACTTGGTAATGGTGGTCTGGGGCGGCTGGCGGCCTGCTTCCTGGACTCCATGGCAACATTGGGCCTGCCGTCCTATGGCTATGGCTTGCGCTACGAATTTGGCATGTTTGCCCAACGGTTGGAGCAGGGCGCCCAGACCGAAGGGCCGGATGCCTGGCTGGTGGGCGGCACGCCGTGGGAATTTCCCCGGGTAGATGCGACCTACACCGTGCGTCTGGGCGGCACCGTGGAGCAGGTGGATGGCAAGCCGGTCTGGACCAACGCCCATACGGTGCTGGCCCGCGCCCACGACATGGTGGTGCCTGGTCACGGCACGCAACGCGTCAGCACCCTGCGGCTGTGGAAGGCGCTGGCACCCCAGGCGCTGGACCTGCAGGCCTTCAACGCGGGTGACATTGCGGCTGCAGCGGCCTACAAGAACCAGTGCGAAAGCATCTCCTGGGTGCTGTACCCCAATGACAGCACCGAGGCCGGCCGTGAATTGCGCTTGAAGCAGGAGTATTTTCTGGTCAGTGCGGCGATGCAGGACTTGCTGCAACGGCATCTGCGCGAGAACGGGACCCTGTTCAACCTGCCCGAGAAGGTGTCCATCCACCTCAACGACACCCATCCCGCCATGAGCGTGGCCGAGCTGATGCGCCTGCTGTGTGACGAGCACGACCTGTCATGGGATACCGCCTGGGGCCTGTGCCAGCAGACGTTTTCGTACACCAACCACACCCTCATGCCCGAAGCGCTGGAGACGTGGCCAGTGGCGCTGATGCAACGCCTGCTGCCGCGCCATCTGGAAATCATCTACCGCATCAACCACGACTTCCTTCTGGTTGCGGCCGCCCACAAGCCGGATGACCCCGCCTTTCTGTCGCGCCTGTCGCTGATCGACGAATCGGGCGAACGCCGTGTACGCATGGCCAACCTGTCCATCGTGGGCAGCCACCGGGTCAACGGGGTTTCGGCCCTGCACTCCAACCTGCTGGTGGAGACCCTCTTTGCCGATTTCGCATCCCTGTGGCCCAACCGCTTTGTCAATGTGACCAATGGCGTGACGCCCCGTCGCTGGCTGGCCCAGTGCAACCCCGGGTTGGCTGGCCTCCTGGATACGCACATCGGCACACGCTGGCGCCGTGACCTGATGGAACTCCGGCACATCGCGCCTCTGGCGTCTGACGCCGGTTTCAGGGCAAGCTTTCAGTCAGTCAAGGCTGCCAACAAGGCACGTCTTGCAGCCTACATTGCCCAGACCACTGGCATCACGGTGGAACCCACTAGTCTGTTTGATGTGCAGGTCAAGCGCATCCATGAGTACAAGCGCCAGTTGCTCAACGTGCTGCACGTCGTCACCCGCTACCAGGCCATACTTGCCCAGCCCGATGCCGACTGGCAGCCCCGCACCGTCATCTTCGCGGGCAAGGCAGCGTCCAGTTACCGCATGGCCAAGGCCATCATCCGCCTGATTCACGATGTGGGGCAGATAGTGAACCACGATGCGCGCATCGGCGGCAAGCTCAAGGTGGTCTTCATCCCCAATTACGGGGTGTCTGTGGCAGAAGTCATCATGCCGGGTGCGGACCTGTCCGAGCAAATTTCCACCGCCGGCACCGAAGCCTCGGGTACTGGCAACATGAAGCTGTCGATGAACGGCGCGCTGACCATCGGCACCGATGATGGCGCCAACATCGAGATTCGCCAGGCCGTAGGCGACAACAATATCTTCATCTTTGGCCTCAAGACGCCCGAGGTCGCCGCCTGGGAGGCCGCGGGCTACGACAGCCACACCGTCCTGAACGGGAACCCGGCCCTGCAGGCTGTGCTGGATGCCATCGCGTGCGGCGCCTTTTCACCCGACGAGCCCACCCGCTACCAGGAGCTGGTGGACAGCCTGCTGTGCCACAAGGACCGCTACTTTCTCCTGGCCGACCACGCCAGCTATTGCGCCGCCCAATTGCGGGTGGACGCACTCTACTGTCGCCCGGACGACTGGACCCGCTGCGCCGTTGCCAACGTGGCGGGAATGGGGGTTTTTTCCTCGGATCACACCATTGCGCAGTATGCTCGTGGCATCTGGAATGTGGCTCCCAGCCGTGAGGCGGCCACCGATTCTCTTTAACCGACCCATCACTCAGAACCATGAAGTTTCCACGCACTAGCGGGGTGCTGCTGCACCCAACCTCCTTGCCCGGCCCGCACGGTAGCGGTGACCTGGGCGCTGCGGCCTACCATTTTGTCGACTGGCTGCAAACCGCCGGGCAAAAGCTGTGGCAGATTCTGCCGCTCAGCGGCATCGGCCCGGGTAACTCGCCCTACATGAGCAGTTCGGCCTTTGCCGGCAACCTGCTGCTGATCGACATGGATGACCTGCTGCAGCACGGCTGGCTCACCCCCGAAGACTTGACGCCCGATGCCGGCTTCGAAGCCCAGCGCCAGAATTTTGCTGCCGTGTGGCCCTGGCGCATGGAGCGCCTGGCGCGCGCTGCACAGGCTTTTGCGCAGGACGCCAACTCCCAGCGCCAGGCAGAGTTTGCCGCCTTCTGTGATGCACACGGCAACTGGCTGGACAACTACGCGCTGTTCATGTCGCTGGCGGAGCATTTCCACTGGAAAGACTGGTGCGAGTGGGAGGGAGGCCTGGCCCAGCGCACGCCGCAGGCCATGGACGCCGCGCGCGCCCAACACGCCCAGCGCATTGCGTTCTGGAAGTTTTGCCAGTGGCGATTCTTCACCCAGTGGCTCAGGCTGCGTGCCTATGCGAACCAGCGCGGCATCCAGATCGTGGGTGACGCCCCCATCTTCATTGCCTACCAAAGCGCCGAAGTGTGGGCGCGCCAGGACCTGTTTGACCTCAATCCCGATGGCCGCCCGCGCGTGGTGGCGGGCGTGCCGCCGGATTATTTCAGTGCAACCGGCCAGCGCTGGGGCAACCCCATGTACCTGTGGAGCGCGCATGCCAAGGAAGGCTACGCGTGGTGGATCGAGCGCATCCGGCGCACGTTCGAGCTGGTGGACATTGTGCGTATCGACCATTTCCGGGGTTTTGCCAGCTATTGGGAGGTGCCCGCCAGCGAACCCACGGCCATCAAGGGGCAATGGCTGCCTGGCCCCGGTGCGCCGCTGTTCAATGCCGTGCATGCGGCGCTGGGTCCACTGGCCATCATTGCCGAAGATCTGGGCGAAGTCACGCCGGATGTGGAAGCCCTGCGCCGCGAATTTGCGTTTCCCGGCATGCGCATCCTGCAATTCGCCTTTGGCGACGGTAGCACCAACAATTTCCTGCCGCACCGCCACCAGAGCGACACGGTGGTCTACTCCGGCACCCACGACAACGACACCACGCTGGGCTGGTGGAAATCTGCCTCGGACAAAGAGCGGCAATACCTGCGCGACTACCTGGGTGTGGACGGCACCGAGGTGCACTGGGACCTGATTCGCGCAGCCTGCGCCAGCGTGGCGGATACCGCCATCCACCCCATGCAGGATATTCTGGGGCTGGACACCGAGCACCGCATGAACTTCCCCGGCAAGTGCGAGGGCTACTGGGAGTGGCGTTTTGAGTGGTCGCAAGTGCTGCCCGAGCACGCCAGCCGCCTGGCACACCTGTGCCGCCTCTATGGGCGCGACGGGAGCAATGACAGGCGCTAGCCTGGGCATGAAACGGGCCAAGCGGGAGATCGACCAATTTTTTGTGAAATTGGCTTCCAGGCCTTGTGGATGTTCAGTATGCAGCTATTTGTTTTGTAGCACATTTGTTGTATTGAAAGTCAGCACCATGAAGCACCGGAAGAAATACCCTGCGGTCAAACTTTCTCTGTGTTTGTTGGCCGCTGTCTTTGGCAATACCGTGCTGGCGACCGGTGACAACTCTCCCTTTGCCCTGCGTGAGCGCGACTGGCGCAATGGCGCCATCGTGTACCAGGTCATCGTCGACCGGTTTGTGCCGTCGGCCAAGCTCGACGCCAAGCGCGCGCTGTACCCCGCACCCAAGGTGCTGCGTGACTGGTCCGAGCCGGCCAGGGCCGGCGTGTATCTGGAAGACGCCAAGCTCAACAGCGCCGAACTGGATTTCTGGGGAGGCGACCTGCAAAGTCTGAGCACGCGGATGGAGCACATCCAGAACCTGGGTGCCGATGTGCTCTACCTCAATCCCATCCACATGGCCTACACGAACCACAAGTACGACGCCTTTGATTTCAAGGCGATCTCCCCCGAGTACGGCACGCGCGTGGAATTCAAACAGCTTGCAAAGGATGTGCATCAGCGCGGCATGAAGCTGGTGCTGGATGGCGTGTTCAATCACATGGGCCGCAATGCGCCCAAGTTTCAGGATGCCTTCAACAACCCCAAGAGCGCCTGGCGTGACTGGTTTGTCATCGGTCCGCAGTACAAAGGCGGTGCGCGGGTGTGGACCGGCTTTCAGAACCTGCCCGAACTGAACCTGGAAAACCCGGCCGTGCGCAACTATCTGTACGCATCGCCCGAGTCAGTGGTGCGCGGCTACCTGCGTGATGGCGCGGACGGCTGGCGGCTCGACACGGCTTATGAGTTCAGCCACCAGTTTCTGCGGGAACTTACCGATGCCGCTCACCAGCAGAAGCCCGGATCACTGGTGGTGGGCGAGATCGTCAACTACCCCGGTGAATGGCTGCGCTCAATGGATGCGGTGATGAACTTCAGCCTGCGCCAGATTGTGCTGGGTGTGGCGAGTGGGGAGTTGTCCACTGCGATGGGCGCCCGCATGACCGAACGCATGGCGCGTGATGCGGGCATCGAGCCCATGCTCAAGTCGTGGATGGTGATCGACAACCACGACATCCCCCGCATTGCGAACCAGCTTCCGGACACCGCCCAGAGGCGCATGGTGCAAATGTTGCAGTTCACCCTGCCCGGCGCGCCGAACATCTATTACGGCGCGGAGTTGGGAATGACCGGCGGTGCTGACCCCGAAAACCGCAGCCCCATGCGTTGGGACCTGATGCAGGCCGACAACCCCGACTTGGTGTGGATGAAGCAACTGGTTGCGCTGCGCAGAGGCCATCGCGCCTTGAAGGTGGGAGACTTCAGGCTGATCGAGTCTGAAAAACTCTTTGCTTTTGAGCGCCACACCGACCGCGCCCTGGAAACCCGTCTGGTGCTGGCCAACCCGACCAACCAGGACGTCACAGAGCGCGTTATGGTTGCAAATGCGTACCTGATGGACGACACTCCATTGGTCGATGCCATGCACCCCGAGAAAGTTGTCACCACCTTTGGCAGTGGCTTTGTTACCGTCACCGTGCCACCCAAAACCACGCTGGTGCTACAGCCCAAGGAGCGCGATTTGGGCGGCTACAGCCGGTACAAGCGCGTGAAGTAGTTGCACGCTTCGTGAGGGTTTATGGTATCTCATACGCATAAATCGGCCCATAGCCCTCATGGATACTGCGCAATATGCTATTGATTGCATAGCGAATAGTCTCTCCAGAGCGCATGCCGCCAGCATGCTCCAGCCTGCCGCGTTACAGTCGTGCGCAACGTCAACAACGCTTGGAATTCCAATGAACAAACTTTTTGCACGGTGCGCGGCCACTTGGGCGCTGGCTATGGGGCTGTCAACGGTGGCGCAGGCCCAGATGCCCCCCCTGCCCCTGTGGGAGCTGGGCGCATTCGCGGGTACGGCTAGCACGCCGGCCTACCCGGGCTCGGCAGACCGCGCGTCACGCAGCCTGATCCTGCCGATCTTTGTGTACCGGGGTGAAGTTTTCCGGGCCGAGCGGGGCGATGTGGGTGCACGGCTTTTCAGCAGCGACGATGCGGAACTCGACCTGGGCTTTGCTGCCTCGCTGCCCGCCACGTCGGACGATCTCACGGCCCGCAAGGGCATGAGCGACCTGGGCACGCTGGTGGAGTTTGGCCCGCGCGTCAAGGTCACCTTGGCGCGCCCCACGCCGGGCTCGCGCGTGCGCCTGGAGCTGCCCCTGCGTGCGGTGCTGGAGTTCAACAATGGCGTGCGCCAGCAGGGCTACGCGTTTGAGCCCGAATTGGGCCTTGAAGTGCGCGACATCGGCGCGGGCTGGAGCCTGGCGGCCACGGGCAGCCTGGTGTTTGGCGACAATGACCTTAATCATTATTTCTATGGCGTAGCTGCACCGTACGCCACCGCCAACCGCCCCGCCTATGACGCGAAGGCCGGGTTGATCACCACCCGGCTGGGCCTGAGTTTGGCCAAAAGCTTGACGCCCGATGTGCGCCTGTTTGGCTACTTGCGACACGAGCTGATGGAGGGCGCTGCCAACAAGGCCAGCCCCTTGTTCCAGCAGACCACGGGGACGTCGGTGGGAGTCGGCCTGCTGTGGATACTGGCCCGGTCTGAGCAACGCGCAGCGGGGCGCTGACGCCTCCTGGTGCGCACGCAGGTTTTCGCCATGGCCAACGCCCGCAAGCGCTACGTTGCGCGCCTGCTGCTGTGGCTGGTGCTTTCCGCTCTGGGTTGTGTGTTGTTGGCCCGCATGGAGCTGGCCCAGTTGCGCGATGCGTTTGAAACCGATGCCCGTATCAGCCACCGCCTGCTGAGCCAGCGCGCCGTGCAGCACGATGCCGTGCTGGCCACACTGGCCCTGCTGCAGCCGGGCGCCCAAACGGTTTCCCAGAGCGGTGTCGCCGATTCGGCCGAACAGCGTTTGTCGTCCGTTTACCCGCAAATATTGGGTGTGCAGCGGCGTGATCCGGGTGCCGCCTGGGTTGGCGCGGGACTGGAGGCTGCCGAGCAGGCATCGCGACAAGCCCGAGGGGCCGTTTTGGCCAATCTCGATTTCAACCGTGAGCAACCCCGCTACCAGCTGGTGCTGGCCGGGCAGCCCGCCAGCTTCGCCCTGCTGATTGACGCTCAGGCCAGCGTCCCCTGGAGCGACTGGTCCATGCCGGTGCAGACCAGCCCGGTCCGCGTCACACTGGAACATGCCGGCCAGTCCTTTGTGGTGCAGCCAGGGCGCATGGATGAGGCGGGTTGGCGTTTTGAATTTCACAAGCATCTGGCCAGCGCCAGCCAGCCGTTTGATGTGGTGGCAATCCGCCAGGTGCTATGGACCGAGCTGCCGTGGGCGCTGATGGTGCTGTGGCTTGCAGCGGTGGCTGGCGCAATGATGGCGGGGTCAGCCTGGCAAGGCCAGCGCAGTGCGCGGCGCCGCGCCGAAGAGTTGTTGCGGGTGGGGCAAGTGGCCCGCCTGAACACCCTGGGCGAGCTGGCTGCGGGCATGGCGCATGAACTCAACCAGCCGCTGACCGCCATTCTGGCCAACACGCAAGCCGCCAAACGCCTGCTGCACGACGAGCCACCCGAGCTGCCCACTGCCTTGAAGGCCATGGACCAGGCCGTAGCCCAGGCGCGCCGCGCGGCCGAGGTGTTGGCGCGCCTGCGCCGCACCGTGGAGCAGCCCGGCACATCGCAACCGGACGAAGCCGCAGACCTTGCGCAGGTTGTGCGCAAGGCGCTGGACCTGCTGGAGCCAGAGTGCAGGCAAAACTCTGTCACCGTGACGGTAAGGGTTGATCAGCCCGCACGGGTGCTGGCCGAGCGCGTGGCACTGGAGCAGATCGTTCACAACCTGTTGACGAATGCTCTGCAGGCGCTGGACCTGGTGCCCGACAACGAACGCCAATTGACCATAACCATTACGGTGGAGCAGGGCACGGGCGTGCTGCGCGTGGCCGACAGCGGGCCGGGCATTGCGCCCGACGTTTTGCCCCGCGTGTTCGAGCCCTTCTTCACCACCCGCGAGGGTGGACTGGGGTTGGGCTTGAGCCTGTGTGAAACCCTGGCCGTGGGCATGGGCGGCCAGCTGCGTGCACAGTCCCATGTGCCGCGTGGTGCCCTGTTCATCCTCAGCCTGCCAATCGCACCAGTCCGTGCGCCCAGCCCATGAATGTGCCGCTCTCACCCCTGATCCATTTGATCGACGACGATGCCGCCGTGCGGGACGGCCTTTCGCTGTTGATCGGCACGGTGGGCCTGCGGGTGCAGACCTGGGCCGACCCGCAGGAATTCATGCGCAGCTTTGACCGCCAGAGCATTGGTGCCATCGTGCTCGATGTGCGCATGCCCGGCACCAGTGGCCTCACCGTGCTCGACACGCTGGTGGCCCAGGGCGTGGACCAGCCCGTGATCATGCTCACCGGCCATGGCACTGTGGAGCTGTGTCGCCGCGCTTTCAAGTCGGGTGCCGCCGAGTTTCTGGAAAAGCCTGTGGACGACGAGGTGCTGCTCGAAGCCCTGCAAAACGCCGTGCGCCAGCATGTGCGCTCGCGCGAGCGCCACCAGGCCAGCCAGCAGGCGCGCGAGCACTACGCGCAGTTGTCCGAGCGCGAGCGTGAGGTGCTGGGCCTCATTGTGGAAGGCCTGACCAACAAGGAAATTGGCCGCGCGCTGGGCCTGTCACCGCGCACGGTGGAAACCCACCGCGCCAACCTGTTTGCCAAGCTGCATGTGGACTCACTGGCCCACCTGATTCGCCATTACGCTGCGCTGTCCGCCCAATCCGGGTCCTGATTCCATTTCAGACTGCGTAGTTATACGGAGCCTGGCGCGTAGCCGCACGAATGGCGCGAACCACTGCAAAAAATTACATTTTCTCCAGGGGTGAACGCTTGATTCACTCCCCCCGAACTTCCACTATTTACCGGAGAAAACCCATGCGTTCCATTCACTGTGCCACCGCCATCGTCCTGTCTTTTGCCGCTCTGGGCGCCAGCGCCCAGGCTGTTCGGGCTGAAAAGAATATGTCGATGGAGCTGGCCACCAAGATCGCGGCCGCTACCGTGGCTGCCTGCAGCGCCGACAAATACAACGTCACCGCTACCGTGGTGGACCGCGCCGGTGGCGTGCGCGCCGTACAGCGTGCCGACAATGCCGGCCCCCACACACTGGCTGCCAGCCAGGCCAAGGCGTTCACCTCGGCTTCTGCCAAAAACACCACGCTGGCCATGTGGGAAGGCGTGCAAAAGAACCCTGCGTCCACCAACGTGGCCATGATCCCCGGCTTTTTGCTGCTGGGCGGCGGCGTGCCGGTGAAAGTGGGTGACGAGGTGATTGGCGCGGTGGGTGTGGGTGGCGCACCTGGCGGCCATCTGGACGAGAAGTGCGCTCTGGCGGGCATTGCCAGCGTGCAGGACCTGCTGAAGTAAACCATTCGATCACAACCCGGGAGACACCATGTCATCAATCTGCACCCGATTACTGGCGTGGCCGGTGGCGGCCTGCCTGGCGCTCGCCGTCATCGCTCCTACGGCACTGGCCCAGGTTGCGCCCAGTGCCGCCGAAGTGGCACGCTACAGCGGGCTGCACGCAGCAGCGCACCGGGGCGAATCGGCGCAAGTGCGCAAGCTGCTCGCCGGTGGTGCCCCGGTCGACGCGCGGGACCCATATGGCCGCACGGCGCTGCACGTAGCCACCTTTGCCCGGCAGCGCGAGGTCATCAAGGCCCTGGCACAAGCCGGTGCCAACCTGGGCCTGCTGGAAAACGACCGCTACGACGCCGTGACCATTGCGTCGGTGGCCGATGACGAGCCCACCCTGCGCCTACTGCTGGAGCTGGGTGCCAGCGCCAAGCTCACCACCAGCCGCTACGACGGAACGGCGCTGATTGCGGCCGCGCACCTGGGGCACGATGGTGTCGTGCGCCAGCTCATCGCTGCCGGTGCACCACTGGACCATGTCAACAACCTGCACTGGACGGCGCTGATTGAATCCATCGTGCTGGGCGACGGCGGTGCACGGCATCAGGCGGTGCTGCAGGCGCTGCTGGATGCTGGGGCCAGCACCCGGCTGGCGGACCGCGAAGGGAACACGCCGTTGGCGTTGGCCAAAGCGCGCGGATACACGGCCATGGTGGCGATGCTGAAGAAAGCAGGGATTTCGTGATTTCCTAAGTCAAATTTGCCTGTAGCCCTCGTGGAATATGCGCAAGCAGCTATCAAATATAGAGCGAAAGTAACAATTGAGCCAATGGGGTCGTTCACGATAATGAACCGCCTCTCATTGGCAATCTCTTTTATCCAATAATTCGAGTATCATCGAATTATGGAATCAACAACTGTTATCAAAGCGCTTGCCGCACTCGCCCAGTCTTCCCGCCTGGAAGTTTTTCGCTCACTCGTGGTGGCAGGGGAGGCCGGGTTGACCCCCGGCGCGCTGTCCGAGAGTCTGGGCGTGGCGCCCAACACGCTGTCGTTCCATTTGAAAGAACTGGTGCATGCCGATCTGGTGACGCAAGAGCGCGTGGGGCGCAACCTGGTTTACCGCGCCCAGTACGACCGCATGAACGCCGTTCTGGCGTATCTCACCCAAAACTGCTGCCAGGGCCAGGCTTGCCTGACCGAAGCCGCCACCCAGTGCAAGTGTTGAAACCAAATTGAAATTGAAACTGAAAAGGAAAACACCATGAAACGCTTCCATGTTCACGTCCACGTCGAAGACCTGCAGGCCAGCATCAACTTCTATCAGCGCCTGTTTGCAGCCCAGCCCACCCGCGTAGAAGCCGACTACGCCAAGTGGATGCTGGAGGACCCCCGCGTCAACTTCGCCATCTCTACGCGCGGCAGCAAGCCCGGCCTGGACCACCTGGGTTTCCAGACCGATACCACCGAAGAACTGGCTGAGTTGAAAGCCCAGGCGCAGGGCGCCGAGATGGCGCTGCTGGACGAGGGTGAAACCACCTGCTGCTATGCCAAAAGCGAGAAGCACTGGATCACCGACCCGCAGGGCATTGCCTGGGAGCACTTCCACACCCTGGGCAATATCCCCGTGTTCAACGAAGGCGAGATGTTGACGGCACCGGGCGCGTGTTGTGCACCAGCCGCACCCGCAGCGGCGGCAGTCAAGTCCAGCTGCTGTACCCCGGCACCCCAGGCGCAAGGCGGCTGCTGTGGTGGCGGCAGCGCCAAGTCGTCCTGCTGCTAAAGGATTGATCTATGACCAGCCAAGCCAAGCCCTTGAACGTCCTGTTTCTCTGCACGCACAATTCGGCGCGCAGCATTCTGGCAGAAGCGCTGCTCAACGCCATGGGCAATGGCCGCTTCAAGGCTTACTCTGCAGGCAGCAGCCCGCGCGACAACCAGCAACCCAATCCCCTGGGTTTGCAGATCTTGCAGGGCGCCGGCATTTCTACAGCCGGGTTGCACAGCAAGAGCTGGGATGTGTTTGCCGAGCCAGATGCACCAACCATGGACTTGATCATCACCGTGTGCGACAACGCTGCCGGTGAGGTCTGTCCGGTTTGGCCAGGCCGCCCCGCCACCGCGCACTGGAGCTACCCTGATCCGTCAGAGGGCAATGGGAGCGATTCGCAAAAGCTGGAAGCATTTCGCAAGACCCTGCTCGCCATCAAGCGCCGCCTGGAGTTGTTTTGCAGCTTGCCCAACGAGAAGCTGGGTGCCGCATCGCTGCAGTCCAGTGCGCGCCAACTCGCCAATACCTGAGAAGCCAAACCATGAGCGTCCAATGTGAAGTAACCGCCAAGCAGGCGGCCGGTGCACCCATGAGCGTGTTCGAGCGCTACCTGACGGTGTGGGTCTTTTTGTGCATTGTGGTGGGCATCGCCCTCGGGCAACTGCTCCCGGGTGTGTTCCAGGCGGTGGGCAAGATGGAAATTGCCAAGGTCAACCTGCCGGTGGGCGTGTTGATCTGGGTGATGATCATTCCCATGCTGGTCAAGGTGGACTTTGGCGCGCTGGGTGAAGTGCGCAAGCACATCAAGGGCATTGGCGTCACGCTGTTTGTCAACTGGCTGGTCAAGCCGTTTTCGATGGCGCTGCTGGGCTGGATATTTATCCGCCACTGGTTTGCACCGATGCTGCCGCCCGACCAGTTGGACAGCTACATTGCGGGGCTGATTTTGCTGGCCGCCGCACCCTGCACGGCCATGGTGTTTGTGTGGAGCCGCCTGACCGGCGGTGATCCGCTGTTCACGCTGTCGCAAGTGGCCCTGAATGACAGCATCATGGTGGTGGCGTTTGCGCCGCTGGTGGGTCTGCTGCTGGGCATGTCGGCCATCATCGTGCCGTGGGATACGCTGCTGACGTCGGTGGTGCTGTATATCGTCATTCCCGTCATCCTGGCGCAACTGTTGCGCAAGTCCTTGCTGGCCAAGGGGGAAGCGGCGTTCGAGGCCACCATGGCCAAGATCGGGCCGTGGTCCATTTCGGCCCTGCTGGTCACACTGGTGTTGCTGTTTGCGTTCCAGGGCGAGGCCATTCTGAAGCAGCCACTGGTGATTGCGTTGCTGGCGGTGCCGATTCTGATCCAGGTGTTCTTCAACTCCGCATTGGCCTATTGGCTCAACCGCGCGGTGGGCGAGAAGCACAACATTGCCTGCCCTTCGGCGCTGATTGGCGCGTCCAACTTCTTCGAGCTGGCGGTGGCAGCGGCCATTAGCCTGTTTGGTTTCAACTCGGGCGCGGCATTGGCAACCGTGGTGGGCGTTTTAATTGAAGTGCCTGTGATGTTGCTGGTGGTGTACATCGTCAACAATTCCAAGGGCTGGTACGAGCGCGGCGCTGCCGTCAAAGGAGCATGAACATGACCGACATCACGATTTACCACAACCCCGCCTGCGGCACGTCACGCAACACCCTGGCCCTGATCCGCAACAGCGGTGCCGAGCCTGATGTGATTGAGTATTTGAAGAACCCGCCCGGCAAAGAACGGCTGAAACAGCTGCTGGCAGCCATGGGCATCCCGGCTCGCGAGCTGCTGCGCCAAAAGGGAACTCCCTATGAAGAACTCGGTTTGGGCGACTTCAAGTGGACGGAAGACGAACTGGTGGACTTCATGGTTCAGCACCCCATCCTGATGAATCGCCCGGTCGTCCTTACGCCCTTGGGTGCAAAGCTCTGCCGACCCAGTGAGCTGGTGCTGGATATTTTGCCCAGCGGCCAGAAAGGCGCTTTCACCAAAGAAGATGGCGAAGCGGTGGTCAACGCACAAGGCCAGCGTATCTGACCACACAGCGCGCTGGCCCACCGTTTTCTAGGTGCAACCGGACGTTGCAGGGCAGCGCTGGACTCCGTTTCAAGCAAACAGGGGTGATGGCTACCCTTCTGCCGATCGCCATGTAAAGTGTCGGCATGTTCAAAAGCCCTGAATTACGGTTTGCCGCATCGACCACGGACAAGGTTCGTCGCTCCGTTGTGCTCAGTATCCCAGCCTTGGGTGCTTCGGCACTCATGGCCCGCCAAGGGGTGAGTCTGGCGCAAACGTCCCCCGGGTTGTCTCCCGCGGCCATGGAGGCCACGGCACCACCATTGCCGGCCGTTGGCACGCTGTTGCATTTGCCGGAATTGGTGTTATTGGATGGCAGAGCGTTTAGCGCGGCGCAGACACGCAACCGAATCACGCTGGTGTACTGGTGGTCGAGCACCTGCCCGTTTTGCGCGTTGCAAAGCCCGGAGATAGAAAAGCTCTGGCTGGCGCAGCAAGGCCGGGGTTGGCAGATGCTGGCGCTGTCGGTTGACAAGAAGCCATCCGACGCCGTGGCTTACTTGCGCAAGAAGGGATACACGTTTCCGACCGCATGGGTGAGTCCTGAGGTGCATCGCGCTTTTCCGAAACCCAAGGGATTGCCTGTCACTTTGGTGGTGGGGCGAGATGGCAAAGTACTGCAGGCTGAGCGGGGTCAGATGTTTGCGGAAGACGTCGAACAACTGGCGCGCTGGAATTGACGCTGCGCTGAAAATACTACGATTTTGATAGCTGTCTGCGCATATTCTGCAAGGGCTGTCGGCACTTTTTATACTTAAAACCGAATCTACCCATGAACAGATTGCTTTCAAAACTGACTCTCGCGCTCACCGCTGTTATGGCCGTCGTGCCAGCATGGGCAGTCGATGTGGTCTTCAAGCCCGTAACGGATGGCGTGTACGCCTATGTTGGCGAGATTGAAGGGCGCACCTACGACAACGAAGGGCTCAACGCCAATATTGGTCTCGTGGTGACGAACGCAGGCGCCGTGCTGATCGACAGTGGCGCAAGCTTTCAGTCGGCTCGCAAAATCCACGAGGCCGCCCGTAAGGTGACCAACCAGCCCGTCAAATGGGTCATCAACACGGGTGACCAGGATCACCGCTGGCTGGGCAATGGCTACTTCACCGCACAGGGCATTGAAACCATCGCACATGCGGCCGGCGAAGCCGACATGCAGAAACGCTCCGGCGAACACCTGGAGGGTCTCAAAGTCCTGAAGGAGCGGCTGGACGGCACGGTGCCTACGCTGCCCACCCGTTTTGTTGCAGACCAGGACACCCGTCTTGAGCTGGGTGGCACCGTTTTGGAACTGAAATACCGCAAAGGTGGCCACACGCCCGGCGACATGGTGGTGTGGTTGCCGCAAAAGAGCGTGCTGTTTGCGGGTGATGTGGTCTATGTGGACCGCGTGCTGGGTCTGCACCCGGTCAGCAACACCCGCAACTGGCTGGACTCTTTTGCCGTCATCGACGCGCTCAAGCCACAGACCATCGTGCCGGGCCATGGCAACGTGACCAACCTGCCCACGGCGCAGGCGCACACACGCGACCTGTTGCTGGCATTGCGCGCACACATGAAAAAGGCGGTGGACGACGGGATGGACCTGAGTGCTGCGGTCAAAAGCTTCAACGCCAAGCCATTTGCCGGCCTGAAGCACGCCGATGTGTGGATTCCCCAATTGGCGAACCAGACCTATCTGGAGATGGAGCGGGAGTAGTGCTATAAGCTTGATAGCTGCTTGCGTATATTCCACGAGGGCTGAAGGCACTTTTTGTATTGGTTTCGCGCTGCACCCACAAATTGCTGCCATTAGAATCAATTTCACTAACGGAAGTAACGGTAAAGCTGGATCAGACCGCCGCAATGCTTTCGAATCGGAAACCCAGTCTATTCGGGCAATCAATCCGTGACCCTTTACACCCAACTGAAAACCGTCCGTAGCGAAGAAGACGTTAAAGACGCTTACATCAAGGCCCTTGGCCTCAAGGGCTACACCAAGGGTTTGATCGACATTCAGACCAATGAAATCTGGTTTGAAGCCAAAGACACGGGCCGCACCTCCACCTACGCCATGTTCACACAACTGCTGCATTACGTGCAGGTGGCGCTGAACCATGGTGAAACCGTGCCGCCGTTCCTGGCCGTGATCGACACTGAAAAAGCGGCGCTCATGAAAAGCGCTGACGTGCTGCCCTTTCTGGCCAAAAAGACCATCAAGTGGGGCAAGTCCGCCAGCCAATACACCCAAGAGGCCTTGGACGCCATATCGGCACACATTGGCACGCACTTTGTATCGTTCAAGATTTCGACGCACGAAGACGAGTTCATCAGCACCGTCAAAATCGCCATTCAGTCCGGCGACATCATCCGCACGCAAATCACGCCGGACAATCTAAAGCAGGTGTTCGACAAATGGGTGGTCATGGTCGGGCGCGAAATCAATGGCGTGGCAGAAGAAGACTATGCCTTGCTGTTCTTCGCCGACATCATGCACGACGGCACCGTGTCCACCCATGCCAACCTGCCCGCAGCGCTGCTGCACAAGGATGGCGCACCGGTGTTCAGCCTGGGCGGCAAGATGTTTGAGCTGGGCAACAAGGAAGGCTATCGCCAGTTCTGGGCGATCTACCACAAGCCGCCCAAGTCCGAATACCGTGACTACCTGTTGGAGCGTCGCGACAGCCTAATTCCGCTGGACGAGCGCAGCTTCAAAGGCGCGTATTACACGCCGCTACATGTGGTGGACAAAGCCTATGACAAGCTGACCGAGACGCTGGGCAAGAACTGGCAAAAAGACTACATCGTGTGGGATATGTGCTGCGGCGTGGGCAACCTAGAGGTGAAGCACAGCAACCCACGCAACATCTATATGTCCACGCTGGACCAGGCGGACATTGATGTGATGAAAGCCACCAAAACCTGCGTAGCCGCGCAGCGCTTTCAGTACGACTATTTGAATGACGACATCACGGCTGACGGCAAGATTGATTACAGCCTGAGCAACAAGGTGCCTGCGCCATTGCGGGCTGCAATTGCACAGGGCAAGAAGATATTGGTGCTGATCAATCCACCGTATGCGGAGTCGACGAATCGTGGCAACACCGAGGTGAAGCTCGGCACGGAAAACAAGACGGGTGTAGCCACCACGCGAGTCGGCGAAAGCATGGCGGACTACGGCTACGCTTCCCGCGAATTGTTTGCGCAGTTCCTGGCGCGCATTGGCATCGAAATGCCCACCGCGACCGTAGCGATGTTCAGCACCATGAAGTACATCAATGCACCGAACTTTGAAAAGTTCAGGCAAGAGTGGAATGCCCAGTATCAGGGTGGGTTTGTGGTTCACAACCAAGCGTTTGATGGTCTGAGTGGCAAGTTTCCTATTGGTTTTCTGATCTGGAAGACAGACCAAACCGTAGCGATCAAGACACCGATTACAGAAATATCGGTGGACGTGCTGGACAAAAACGCTCTTGCCATCGGCGAGAAGGTTTATTGCAACTTACCGAATTCGCAGCTACTCACGAACTGGATCGGCAGGCAAAAATCAAATCAGGTCGACGCGCTGCCGCTCATCAATGCCACCACGCCAACCACTAAAACCATTGGTGTACGCCGCACCAAATGGGCGGATGGCGCTATCGGTCACATCCTGATTGGTGGAAATGATCTACAGCACGCAGAGCAACAAACCGCAGTGTTCTCGTCTGTACACAGCATCGGGCATGCTGGTGGCTTTTTCATCACCGCTGAAAACTTACTGCAATCCGTCGTCGTTTTCTCTGTGAGAAAGCTTGTTCGACCCACTTGGCTCAATGACCGCGACCAGTTCTTGCAGCCTACTGCGCCGCTCTCCGACGAATTCA
Organism: Pseudomonadota bacterium; assembly: GCA_052034395.1. Taxonomy (GTDB): domain Bacteria; phylum Pseudomonadota; class Gammaproteobacteria; order Burkholderiales; family Burkholderiaceae_C; genus Allorhodoferax. Next base: position 26,389 of record JBPOIP010000020.1, on the reverse strand, counting down.
AAACCGACTGTCTGATATGGACGCTGTTCAATCGCGGAAACCTGACAGCCGGTGCAAACGATCTGGAGTGGAACGGCAAAACGTGGTCTCTTGTCAACCATTTCATCCCCTTCGCCGAAGTAGAAGTGGGCCCGCCGGATCGGTTTGAATCCGACTTCATGGTGCAGTACCTAGCCGACAAAACATTGTCAACTGAGGCGCAGGCGGTGCTGGATGGCGGGCGTGGTTTGTGGCAAGCCTACTTTGCCCATACCGACGTGCGTACCGTGCGCGATGAATACAAACTCAACAGGGCCGACGTGGGCTGGTATCAAATTCGCAATGCATTGAAAGCTCGCAACGCCAGCGGCGACACCGCGCCCGTCAACTTCGGACCGTTCGAGCTGGCTTACCAAGCGTTGACCGAGAAGCTGCAGCCCCAAGTCTTCAGCCTGGGCTTTTTGCGTTGACCCGCCGCTGCCAAAAATTCAGGCATCCACACACACCCGTGACGCCTAGACTCAACCGCACTACACTGAACCCAGCTCGCTCAACCACTATCATTTCAATAGCTGCTCCCGTACATTTCATGGGCTCCACACGTCGATTCTTCATACAAACTGCGGTCGCGCCCAGCCCGGCAGGGAGCATGCCGTGAAGCCGCTGGAAAAGTTCTTCACCGAAGACCCGAAGTGGCACGAGAAGATCGGTGCCATTCACGCCCTGCTGGAACGCGTCAAGATCAGCGAGGAGCAGTCGGGTGACGTGCTGCACCTGCGCAAGCTGAACCGAATCCTTTCGGTGCACGCATCCATCGCCATTGAAGGCAACCAGCTAACCTTGGGTCAGGTGACCGATGTCATCAACGGCAAACCGGTATGGGGGTCGCCCAAAGATATCAAAGAGGTGCAAAACGCCTGGCACGCCTACAACGAGATGCCCGGCTACACACCCTGGTCGGTGGACGACTTGTTGAGGGCGCACGCACACCTGCTTGACACGCTGATCGGCGAATCGGGCCAGTTCCGGTCCGGCGGTGTGGCCGTGGTGGGTAGCAATGGCACGCTGCTGCACCGCGGCGCGCTGTCAAGCCAAGTCCCCAGCCTTGTGGAGCAGCTTTTGCAGTGGGGGCAAGCCAGTGAAGCGCATCCGCTCATCAAGAGTTCTGCCGTCCACTACCGGCTGGAATACATCCACCCGTTTCGCGACGGCAACGGCCGAATAGGGCGGCTGTGGCAAACGCTGATTCTTGCCCATTGGAATCCGCTATTTGCCTGGATGCCGATGGAGACGCTGGTGCACCACAACCAGGCCCTGTACTACAAGGCCTTGCAGGATTCCCATGCAGGCGCGCAGGTGGATTGCCGCCCGTTTATCGACTTTATGCTCGATGCCATTGCCAATTCTCTGTACAAATACATCGATGTGGCGGCACAGACGGTGGTCGATGTTCCAGGAAATGTCGGTGTAAATGTCGGTGTAAATGTCGGTGTAACGGATCAAATTCTGGCCCTTTTGGCTCAAGAACCCCGAATGTCAGCCAAGGAAGTGGCCAACTTGCTCGACAAGAACACCCGTACTATCGAACGCCACCTCAAACTACTCCGTGAACAAGGCCGAATCCAGCGCGTGGGCTCGGACAAGGCGGGCCACTGGGAAGTCGTCCAACGCCCAACAGCGCCTCCCTGACGTGCGACGATACGGCGGAAGTGGTAGCCCTGGCGTTTTCATCAACGCCCAAAGTGGTGCACGCCGGTGGCGTGCCAAGCCGTGAGAAGATTGAGCAATGGTTTGCCGCCTGAATAACTGAAAGGAACCTGCAGCATGCATCCGCAAAAGAAATTCCACCTCGTCTTCTCCATGGTGATGGGTGCCCTGATGATTTTTGTCATGACCTTCGTCATCACCCTGGTAAATGTGGGTTGGAGTGCGCAGTTCCTGATGACCTGGATGAAGGCTTTTGGCATTGCCTATGTGGTTGGTGTGCCAGTGATCTTTTTCCTGGCGCCCGTCGCGCGCAAACTGACCGGCAAGCTCCTGGGTGTCAACCCGCCATAGGGCGATCAATGCGGCACCGGGCTGCGCAGTGACTTGGATCACTGCGCGAGTGAGTGCACGAACTTAAGATGCCGCAGTTCACGGCGCGCCGTGTCTCTTCTCATAAGGCAACACGATGAAACATTTATCCATCCTTACCCTGTCCGGCCTAATGTTCCTCACCGCGGGCAGTGCCGGCGCTTCGGAATACGCCGACTTCCTGCGCGACATGGCCAGCCCTTACGGGCAGTATCGCCAGTCGCTGGTGCTGACCAGCAGCAAGGACCATGCGGATAAGGCGCAGCAAGCGATTGCAAGTTTCACCCAGGGATGGGAAGCGGTTGCGACAAAGTACGCGGGCGATGCACCGCGCCCGTTTGCAGGTATTTCAGATTTTTCAGCCAAGATACAGCGCCCGGTGGCGGTAGGCAAAGAGGCGTTGGCGCTCATGAAAGAAGGCAAAGTTGCCCGCGCCCATGCAGCTCTGGAAGAAGTGCGCTACCTGCTGTGGGATATGCGGGTGCGCTCCGGCATCAACTCCATCGCGGACAAATCCAATGACTTTCATGAGGCCATGGAGGTGGTGCTCGACCACGCGGCTGCAGCCAAGTCCGCTGATGAGCTGATGGAGGTCGGGGAGCGTTACGCCGCCTGGCTGTCCATCAAGTGGGAAGACCATGCACTGGCCGGCGATCTGGCTGCCATTCGCAAAGACTTCGATCCAGCGTTCGCCGACGGCCGCAAAGCGGTTGGCGACTATTTGGGCGCGCTGCGCAAGGGTGATTTGGAGGCAGCCAAAAAACTCTCGGGTGGTGTCAAGAACGCCTACAAAAAGCTGTGGGCACTGGATCCGAAGTGAGGCAGAAGAGTTTTTTGGACGTCTTGCGAGCATCCGCGCCGCTGTGCAAGCCATAACGGCCGGTCGCGCCGACGGGTGTGGTGCGCCGCACACTGATTCGCACCCATGCCCGCCAATGGGGATCCACATGAAGTTTTGTCTATTGGTTTTCTGTTGGCTAATCGGTAGCAGTGTCGGTGCCGGTGCCGTTGCACGGGAGGTCGATACGGTGGTGGTTGTTTCCATCGATGCCCTGCACCCGGCGGCTCTGAGCGAGCAGGCGTCGCCCAATCTGCATCGCCTGATGCGCTCAGGCCGATACACGTTGCAAGGCCGCAGCGTGACGCCACCGCAGACCCTGATCGCCCACACGGCCATGATGACCGGGCTGACGCCGGTGCAAAGCGGAAAGCAGGACAACGAATGGAAGCCCGGCTCGGCTCAGGTGAGGCAGGAGACTTTGCTGGACTTCGCAAAAAAGCGAGGGTTCCAGACGGCGTATTTCTATGCGAAGCCGAAATTGGGCTACCTGGTCAGTCCTGGGGTGGACGAGCACGCACTGGCCAGAGACGATGGCGTTGACCGGACAAGGGCATTCTTCAACCCGAATGGTCGGCGTTTTGTCTTTTTGCACATCAGCGGACTGGAAGATGCCGGGCGGGACTCTGGATGGTTGTCACCAGACTATGTGGGCGAGCTGACGCATATCGACAAAACACTGGCGCCATTGCTGGACGCCGTTTTTCAGCGCGGAAGTTACCTGATTGTGGTGACCAGCGACCATGCCGGCCATGGGCGTGAGCATGGAACGCATCACCCCGAAGACTTCAGATTACCCGTGATTATTGCGGCCGACCGACAACTGCCACCGATGCCAGCCGGCGATTTCCCGATTACCGGTCTGAAGGCCCTGGTGCGAGACATGCTGGCACTACGTGATTGACCCGTTGGCGTGCGCTGGAGTACGAACAGATCAAGAAGCTTCTGACAACATTGCCTAGACTGGAAAGAACACTTCAAAGACGGGGGCAGGTATGGAAGTCATCGTATTGGGAATGGGCTGCGCAAAGTGCCAAAGCACGGTAGCCATGATCGAGCGGGTTGCCAAAGAGGCGGGCGTGCAGGTGGATATCACCAAGATTGAAGACCGGGCAGAAATTCTGCGCCGTGGCGTTGCGGCGACGCCGGCTGTCATCGTGGATGGCGTCATTGTTCACAGTGGCGGCATTCCCCCGCACGAGAAGGTCGCCGCGTGGCTCAAGCCGGCGCCACTAAGTCTGCTGAATCACCCCACCCGGCATCTGTTCTTCACGGGCAAGGGTGGGGTTGGCAAGACGTCGATCTCGACGGCTGTCGCACTGTATCTGGCGGACTCGGGAAAGCGGGTTCTGCTGGTCAGCACCGATGCCGCGTCCAACCTGGATGAGATGCTGGGTATCGAACTCAAAAACAGCCCGGTTCCGGTGCCGCATGCGCCCAATCTGTGGGTGCTGAATATTGACCCCGACAACGCCGCAGAGTCCTATCGCCAACGCGTGGTCGACCAGATGGCGGCTGACTCGAGCGACGCCGAACTGGCCACCGTGCGCGAGCAGCTGTCGGGCGCCTGCACCACCGAGATCGCGTCATTTGATGAATTTGCCGCGCTGTTGTCCGATGACGACCCGCGCTATGACCACATCGTTTTCGACACGGCACCTACGGGCCACACCTTGCGCCTGTTGAGCTTGCCAAAGGCCTGGAGTGGTTTTCTGGCGGGCAATGACCGGGGTGCTTCCTGCCTGGGGCCGCACTCGGGCCTGAAGATGCAGGAGGTGCGTTTCAAGGCGGCGCTGCACGCATTGAGTGACCCTGACAAGACCACGGTGGTGCTGGTGATGCGCCCGGATGCCGGGGCCATTGCAGAGGCCTCGCGCACATCGGAAGATCTCCACGCGCTGGGTCTGCATAACCAGCGCATGGTGGTGAACGGTGTGTTTCATGCCAGCGACCCCCTGGACACCATAGCGCACTCCATTGAAAAACTGGGCATGCAGGCCATTGCAGAAATTCCCGTGAACCTGTTGAAACTGCCGCAGGACTACGTTGCACTGCGTGCGTTTGAAACGGTGGGTCTGGCGGCGCTGCGTGCTCTGCTGGGCTCAACGCAACCGTCTGGCGAGCTGCCAAAGCCCGTGCCAGCACAAGCTAAATGCCACGGAGCTGGACTGGCTACCCTATTGGACGCGTTGGCCCTTGCTGAACACGGTCTGATCATGGTCATGGGCAAAGGCGGTGTGGGTAAAACCACCATAGCTGCAGCGCTGGCTATTGGTCTCGTGCAGCGCGGCAAGACGGTGCACCTCAGCACCACGGACCCCGCCGCCCATCTGACCGGAACGCTGGCAGGAGAAGTACCCGGGTTGCGGGTGGACCGCATTGACCCCATTGCCGAAACCCAACGCTACGTGGACAAGATCATGGCCGCCAAAGGGCCCAAACTCGATGCGCAGGAGAACGCGTTGATGCTGGAGGATTTGCGTTCGCCCTGCACCGAGGAAGTGGCCGTCTTCCACGCGTTCTCGCGCGTGGTCAGTGAGGCACGCAGCGCCTTTGTGGTGCTGGATACGGCGCCTACGGGGCATTCCCTGCTGCTGATGGATGCCACCGGTGCCTACCATCGCCAGATGATGCGTGAATTTGAAGGGCACAGCAGCGGCCGCCTGGTGACGCCGCTGATGCGTCTTCAGGACCCGGCCTATACCCGCATCATTCTGGTGACCCTGCCGGAAACGACACCGGTCTCGCAGGCGCAAGCCTTGCAGGAAGATCTGCGCCGAGCGGAGATTGAGCCGTTTGCCTGGGTCATCAACAAAAGCGTGTGGGCCGCTGGTACGACTGACCCGCTGCTGGGCTCCCGTCTGACCGGTGAGCGCAAACAGATGGAGCGTATTGCCAATGGCCTGGCCACACGCACGTTCGTCGTGCCGTGGAAGGAAAGTCCGCCTATCGGCTATGCCGGTCTGGCGGGGCTGGTGTCCGGGTAGAGAGCCGTGTTACGGGCAGTTGTTGTGCTGCTTCCACTTGTCCTCATGCCCCATGGCCTTTGCAAAGGCCGGAACCTGGCAGCCCACGCAGATGCTGAAGTGTGCATCGAAGATCCGCAGCATGCTAACGAATGTCACGCAGGTGCAGCTATCGGATCAATCGCCTGCAAACCAAACCGGTCATATCTGCCCCACCCAATGGTTGTCGTGGTGCGCAAAAGCGGCCTGCAATTCCGCAACCCAGTCGCTTGGCAGGGCTCCCTTGGCCGCCCACGCAAGGCTTTGCGCCAGGTGGGTGCCTTTGGCGGTGCCCACAATGGCGGCACTCACCCCCGGTAAGGAGAGCGCAAAGCGCAGAGAGACCTCGCCCCACGCCAGCCCCCGGTTGTCCAGTTTCATGGCCTGCCAGCGCGCCCAGTACTCCTCGCAGTAGTCGCCCACCGGGCGATGCGCAAACCGCCAGGGATGGTTGGCCACCGCACGCTTGGCGATAAAGCCTTTGCCCGACATGGCCGGCAGGGCGCTGCCGAGAATGCGCTGGTCACAGATGTTGAGCGAGGCCATGAATCCGTCAAACCGCCCGCAAGCCACGGCCCAGGCCAGGTCTTCGTTCTCACCCGAGTAGGCCATGGCGCGCACCTTGCCAGCGCGTTTGGCTGACTCCAGCGCGTCAATCACATCCGTCTGCTCCAGCACTTGCCGTGGGCAGGAGTGGAAATGGGCAATGTCGATATGGTCGGTGCGTAGCCGCCGGAGAGCCAGTTCGATGCCCGCTGTGATACAGGGTCCTGTCCAGTCAGCGATGCCAGGAACGCCATAGCCCAGTTTGGTGGAAATGACCACCTCGCTGCGTCGCGCCGCAAGGTGGCGGCCAATCCGGCTTTCCGAAATGCCGTAGCTCGGTGCGGTGTCAAATAGGTTGATGCCGGCGTCTACCGCCGCATGGAGCAGGCGGGCGACATCGGCATCATCGAGCTGCGGGTCTCCTATTTGCGCGGCGCCCAGGCCCAGCGGGTTGACTTCGATGTCGGTGCAGCCGTAGCGCCGGGGTGATTGCATGGGTTGGCTTGCGAGTGTTGGGTATGAGTGCTCAGCGCACGACAAACACGGCTGCAGTTCGCGCTGGCACGGTAAAGCGCCCGGTGGCGATGTTGACCCGGGCCGAAGTGCGAACGCGCGCATCGGCGCCGGTGCTGGCCGCTTGCACCGGGTGCAACTGGTAGGACTTGCCAGCTTCTTGCGGCAAGGTGAGGTCGTGCGTCACCTTGTCCACGTTGATCAGGTACAGCAGGTCTTTGAATTTCGCCCCCGGGTAGCCCCGGCCATTCAGATGTCCCACCAGTACCGCCGGGTTTTGCGCAGGTCCGGTGTTGGGAAATGTGAGGCGCTGGCGGATGTCTTGGGCTGAGCGCAGACGCAGCAAGTGGGTGCTGTCGCGGATGGCCAGCAGATCACGCGTGACATCGCGTGCAAAGGCAATGTCCTCCGGCGTGGGCCGCAGCGCCGAGTTGGCCAGCAACGGCTGCATCAAAGGCCAGCTCTCTGCGTTATCCGACTTTGGCGGCAGGCCGGTGCCGAAGAAGTTGGTCTGGTAGGTCCAGTCCAGCCGGTTAAACCAGTCACCCGAGTCAAAGCTGTTGCGGTCCATGGACTTGGAGCGCAACACGTCGAGACCCGCATGAAAGTAAGCCACACCCTGGCTCAGCGCCGTGATGGCCACACCCAGCATCTGCACGCGTGCACGGTCCTCGGTGCTGGTGCCTGCGGGTAGCTTGAAGGTGTTGGTGTCATACAGCGTCTGGTTGTCGTGGTTCTCGACATAGTTCACCACTTCCGATGGCGCACTGACGTAACCCGCCGGCTGCCCGGCGTAATCTATCTGATCCAGCGTCTTGCGCTCGCCGGTGTAGGTCAGCATCTCAAAGTTTCGGATGGAGCCTGCCAGGCCCACGCGTACCATGTCAGCCGTGCGCAGCAGGTCGTTGCTGTCAGCACGGGACAAGGCATTGCGGTCGTACACCAGCCCGTTGATATACCCCTGGTTGCGGATTTGTGCATCTCCGTTGTCAGCCGCGCCGCCGCCGCGCACCGCGTCCCGACCCCGGTCGCTGAACGTGCCGATGCCGCTGCCATTCAGCGACAGCTGCGAGGCCTGCACGAAGCGTGCGCCGTTGGCCACTTCGCCAAAGTTCCAGCCCTCACCGATCAAATTGACATGGCGTCCGACAGCCTGGTTGACCCGACGCTGCAGCGCTTCCATCACCGCGCGCGGCTGGTGCGCCATCAAATCGAACCGGAACGAGTCCATGCGGTAGTGCCTGGCCCACAACACCACGGAGTCGATCATGAGCTTACCCATCATCCTGTTCTCAGTCGCGGTGTTGTCGCAGCACGTCGAGCGCTCAACCACCCCGTTTGCATTGAGCCGGTGGTAGTAGCCCGGCACGATGCGGTCCAGAACCGACTGAGCGTGCTGGCCTGATGCGCTGGTGTGGTTGTAGACCACGTCCATGCCCACGCGCAGACCGGCCTTGTGCAGGGCCATCACCATCTGGCGCAACTCCCGGATACGTTTGGCACCATCGTTGGCGTCGCTGGCGTAGCTGCCTTCGGGGGCATTGAAGTGCAGCGGGTCGTAGCCCCAGTTAAAGCAGTCTTTGGCCGCTATCGCGGCAATGGTGGCCTGGGGTCCCTCGCTATCGCCCTGCTGTGGGGTGGCTATGGTGGGGGTAGCGCAGCCAGACTCGGGCACGGAAGCAATGTCGAAAACGGGTAGCAGGTGCACATCGGTCATGCCGGCCCTGGAAAGCGCGTGAAGATGGCGCATGCCATCGGACGTGGGCACCGTAAACGCCAGGTATTTACCGCGTTGTGCTTCGGGTACGGTCAGATCGCCAATGGAGAAATCGCGCACGTGCAGTTCGTAGACTGCCATGTCTACGGGTGCCTTGACCCGTGCGGGTGCGGTGTGACGGTCCCACCCGGCGGGTTTAAGGCGTGCGTCGTTCAGATCGGCAATGTAGCTGCGTTGTGAATCGCTGTTCAGGCTGATGGAGTAGGGGTCTGTCACACGGTTGCGCACGACCCCCACGCCGGGGACAAACACATCGACCAGGTAGCTGTAATACGTGCCGGTCTGGTCGCCTGGCAAGGGCAGATTCCAGTTGCCCGTGGACGGGTCACGCGCCATGGGATGGGCTGCTAGCGCCTTGCCTGCGCTGGCGCCGTAGTGGCACACGCTGACTGCCTGCGCCGTTGGGGCCCAGAGTTTGAATCGGGTGTCGTTCGGCTTGACCGTGGTGCCCAGGTCGGCAGTGGCGCCTGCTACCGCATAGATATCATCCAGGGCTCCAGCCAGTTGGAGCGCAGCGGAGCGCAACACACGTCCGTTCGGATCTTCCTGCACCACGAGCATTTGCTGGAGCAGCAGGGCGCTCATGCGTGTCAGGTCCGATTTGCGGACAGCCAGGCGGCTGCCGGGTTGGACGTATTTGAATCGCGTTGCCACGGCTTTGGGCAATTCCGCGCCATCGACGTCCAGTGCCAGCGCGCCATCCGCTCCGCTCACCACATCACCTGGCTGTGCGCGCATCTGTCCGGTGGCGGAGTGATACAGCTTGTAGTGTCCGTCCGGCGGTGAGCCCGGCCATTGCAGCAGTTGGCGGTTTAACCAGCCAGCTTGGGGAGTCTGTTGAGTGGTTGGTGCGGCTTCGGTTGGCGGCACGGCATGCAGCACCGTTTGAAAGGTGTCAGCGTCACAGGCGGCCCTAAGGACTTGCGGGTCAGGGGCTGCGGTGGCTGCACCTCCGATGACCAGGAGCATCACGGCCGCGCAGGCCCGGTAACGCTGGAACGGCAGCCCGAGGGACCGCATGCCCTTCGGAAGGCAAGGAATGGCTGAATCGAGGTTTCTTGCAGATTTCATGAATGAAAAAGGGCTCTGGCCCTTGCAGAATATGCGCAACTAGCTATGAAAACCATAGCATTTCCAAAAACAGGCGCGGTCGCGTGAGGGGCTTTGCTGTGCGCAGCAGTCGTGTCAGTGGTGGATGTCATGTTTGTTGATTGGTAATATCATTACACAAATGAAGATCCAACCTAAGAACAAGAATGAAACATTTCAACAATTGAGGTTTAGCTACAAATAAGAATAGTAGTTTTACTACATTTATCCGATGACATCGACAACCCATCACGCACCCAACCCGGTTCCATTGCGCTCGAAATCCTCTGTGTGGGTTGCCTGGCTTGTGCTGGGCTGCGGGCTGGTGGCGGGGGCCATGGGCGCCGACGCGGCGCACGGTGCCGCATCGAATGGTGCCGTGACGGACGTTAGTCCTATAGCCGAAGTCCGTCAGGCCAGCGCCTTGCAGCCCGGCTGGCAGCGCGGCGCCTTTATGGAAGTGTTCGTGCGCGCCTACAAGGACAGCGATGGCGATGGCGTGGGCGACCTCAGAGGTTTGATCCAGCAACTGGACTATCTGAAAGACCTGGGCATCAAGGGCATCTGGCTCATGCCCATTACCGCCAGCGCGGACGGTGATCATGGCTATGCCACAACCAACTTTCGCACCATAGAGCCTGCCTACGGTACGCTGGAAGACTTTGACGAGTTGCTGCGCCAGGCGCATGCGCGTGGCATGGGCGTCATCATGGATTACGTCATCAACCACAGCGCCCGCACGCACCCGCTGTTTGTCAGTGCCCAAACTGGCCCGGCGAGCCCGTTCTACGACTGGTTTGTGTGGGAAAAAGAGGCGCCGCAAGGCTGGGAGATATGGGGCAAGAATCCGTGGACCCGTACGCCGGCAGGCAACTACTTCGGCACCTTCGGACCGCACATGCCTGACTTCAATTTTCGCAACCCAGCGGTGCTGGCCTATCACCAGAGCAGTTTGCGCTTCTGGCTCAACCGGGGACTCGATGGCTATCGCCTTGACGCTGTGCCGCATCTGGTGGAAAACAACGCCAAAGACTGGAATGACCAGCCCGAGAGCCGCGGCCTGAGCGGCGAGTTGACAGCATTGATCACCGCCTATCCGAAGCGGCATGTGGTGTGCGAAGCCACCGCCAGTCCGCAGGTCTATGCAGCGCCCGATATCTGCGGCAGCGCTTTTGCGTTTGGGCTGGAGCGCAACATCGTCAAAGCGGCCAAGGGTGACAAAAAGGCCATTCGGGCGGTGGCGGACTATTTCGTCACCGCGCCGCAGACCATGGCGACGTTTGTTGGCAACCATGACATCTTTGCCGGTGCGCGTCTGATGGACCAGTTGCGTGGCAACCGCGCGCAGTACAAGCTTGCTGCCGCCTCGTATCTGCTGCAACCGGGCACGCCCTTCATCTACTATGGTGAAGAAATCGGCATGGCGGGCATCACGGGTGAACGCGGTGATGCAACCTTGCGCGCACCCATGAGCTGGTTGGCTGACCGGCAGCGCGGCGGCTTTACCACCGGCACACCGTTTCGGCCCGTATCGCCCAACGTGTTGCGCTACAACGTGGCGGCGCAGCTGGCAGACCCGCATTCGTTGCTGGCGTTTTACAAGAGCATGCTGGCGCTGCGCAACACCCTGCCTTCACTGGCCAGCGGCAGCTACGACGCACCACATGTGCAGGGCAGGGTGATGGCTTACCGCCGCACGCTGGACGCAGAGACCACGCTGGTGGTGACCAACTACGGCAAGAAGTCCGCAAGCATCCGCCTGGATCAACTACCGGGTGGTGCCGAGTTTGTTCCGGTTTATCCGAAGGGGGGCCGAGCGATTGTTGCCAATGCGCGCGGCGCCCTGAACGTGCGTCTGCCAGGCCAGTCGGTGCGTGTATACCTGCGCAAGCCCTGAGCTTCGGGCTGCAAGTCAAAACACACTTCAAAACACACGTCAAACCAAACGTTTTACGCCATGTACTTCAACAAAATCCGCCATCCTTCCAACATGGCGTTTGCCCACACGTGCAACAACGGAGCACTTGCTATCGGGGCCAAGACGGTGCAAGCCAACGTACGCGATGTGGGTGAAGATGTCTTCCATGTGGAGCTGACCGATACCATCCGCTGGCCGCTTGACGCGCGGGTGCTGCCCATGCATGAGGACGCGTTTGTGAAGGGCAACTCACGCTGTCGTCTTGGCGTATCCGGCACCGGTAATCTGGTGCTTAGCGGCGTTGCCGGTGAACCCTTGCTGTCGGGGCTGGAGGGTGCCTGCCTGGGCGTGTGTGGCAGTGCCTGGATGGTGCAGTTTGCGCGCCATGCCGATATGCGTTTCTTTGGTCAGGGTGAAAAAACTACCGCGCTGGAAAAATCCGGCCTGCGCACCAAATTCTGGAACTCCGATGTGTGGGCAGACCACGCCATGCACACCATCGAGCACGGCCAGGCTGATCCCCAATACGTGTCCATTCCCTACCTGCTGATGCGACATGGCGACAGATGGGTAGGGTTACTGGTGGACCACCCGGGTGCTGCGTTCATGGATACCGGCTCCAACTGGTTTTTCTTCGGAAAGGATGACCAGAACGCGCCCGCGTCTTTCTGGCTCGGTGGAGACCACGGGCCTGCTGCCTTCTATGTGATTGCCGGCGACAGCGCGGCCGGCGTCACGCAGCGTTTGCAGCGCCTGGTAGGCACCACACCCCTGCCGCCGCTGTGGTCGCTGGGTCACCACCAAAGCCGTTGGGGCTATGCCGGAACGCGTCAGCTTCAGCGCCTGGACGCGGCGTTCAGCGAGCACGCGTTCCCCAATGACGGCCTGTGGCTTGATATTGATTACATGGACGATTTCAAGGTGTTCACCACCAGTGCGCAGCATTTTGGAAATCTGGCGCAGGAGTTGAAAGACCTGCAGGAGAAAGGGCGTCGCATCGTGCCCATTCTGGACCCGGGTGTGAAGGCGCAGGCAGGATATGCCGTTGCGCAGACGGGCAGGAATGCCGACATCTTCTGCCAGAACCCGGAAGGGCAGCCGTTTGTCGGCTTTGTCTGGCCGGGGCGAACCTGGTTTCCCGATTACTCTTTGCCCGAGGGGCGCGACTGGTGGGCACAGTACGCCAAGGTGTTCAGGCTCACTGGGTTCGATGGTGCCTGGCTGGACATGAATGACCCCAGCACTGGCGCAGCAGACCTGGACGACATGCTGTTTCAGCGTGGCAATTGGCCGCATTGGGCTTACCACAACCAGTACGCCACGGGCATGGCGCAGGCTACGCGACAGGGGTTTCTGGAAGCACGGCCCGATGAGCGTCCGTTTTTGTTGACCCGCAGTGCGTCTGCGGGGATGAGCCGCTTCGCGGCCGTTTGGACTGGCGACAATTTCAGCAATTGGCACCATTTGCGCACCAGCATTCGCTGCAGTTTGAATCTGGCTCTGTCGGGCATTCCTTTCAACGGCCCGGATGTGCCCGGATTTGGTGGCCATGCGGACAGGGAATTGGCAGTGGCCTGGTACAAGGCGGGCTGCCTGTTTCCTTTTCTGCGCAACCATGCTTGCGCCGGGACCGTCGACCAGGAACCATGGGCGTTCGGGCCACTGGCTTTGCAAGCCATTCGGCACCATGTGCGTCTGCGTTACAAGTTGCTGCCGTATTTCTACCAGTTATGGAACGACCAGGAACAGGCCGGCACCGCGGTCATGCGTCCGCTGTTCCACGACTTTCCCAATGCGCAGGGGCTGGAGCTTGACGTCATTGACGACCAGTTCCTGATCGGACCGGCTCTTATGCAGGCACCGGTCGTGCAGCCCGCAACGCAGCGGCGTATGGTCACATTGCCGGGGCCGGGGCGCTGGATGGATGTCTCCACGGGTCGCTTCCATGCTGGCGGGTGCGTTGTACATGTTCAGAGCACGGAAGAGGCAACGCCCATCTACCTGCGCGAGGGCTATCTGGTCCCCATGCAGCCCGGCGAGCGTGCCAACAATAGCAACGACCTTTCCGATATCGAACTCCACATCATTCTCGGTCGCGGCTGCCATGAAACGGCCACGCTGGACTACGTTTCCGACGATGGAGTCTCCTACGGCTATCAGCGGGGTATGCGCAGCGTGTGTCGCATGGTGGCTCGCCGTGAGGGCGACACGTGTTTTCTGTCGGTTGAGATACTGCAGGCTGGATGGAAATCGTTGCACCTTCGATGCGTGGTGTATGACGGCGTCAGCGACGTGCGACTGACAGTAGGCGAGACAACCACAGGTGTCTCTTTGGCGCCGCACGCATGGACGTTCAGCGGTGGTGCACTGGCGTGCTCCATGGGCGCCGTCACCTGCATGGGTTAGCGGATCGCGCGCAGCGGGGCCTTGATGCAAGCGGCTGCCTGTGCTGCCTAGTTCAATCTGCGGCCCTGTGACTTGAGCACTTCCATCAACGCGTCAGGTTGCCCGCCTGCAGCGAGGTGACTTTTGTACCAGACGGTCAGGATGCTGGTCACCACAGGGCCGGGGTCCTGGCAGACTTTTTCAAAATCCAGCCCGTTGATTTTGCAGATCAATCGGACAAGCTCCATGTCCAGGTCGATGGCATCATCGTCACAGCGCCTGAGCTTCAGATCGGAAAATGCGTAGCCCTCCGGGAGCTTGAGTGTCAGAAGTGTGTCGGGTTGATTGGTGGATTTCGACATGGGATGGTACTTGCAAGGCTGAGCCGATTATCCCCAAAACTGCTGCGTCCATGGAACGCCACCGGGTTGTCACAGTGGCCTGAACCAGGTCGCAGCGAACGCTGCGACGACGACGCAGGCGTTAAAGCGCGTCGACAAAAACCACCTGGTTTCTGCCCAAATCCTTGGCCCGGTACACCCCCTGATCGGCGCGCGCAATCATGTCCGAGAGCAGCTGTCCGGTCGTGCCGGCGTGTGCAGGGGATCCTTCTGTTGGCGACAGGACCGATACGCCACAGGATATGGTGAGCCGGATGGCCTCTTGTGCGTTTACCGGAATGGATTGTGCGGCAACGATTTTGCGAATACGCTCAGCCGTCGCAATGGCCTTTGGCCCGCTCACATCCGGCAGCAGTACGACAAATTCTTCACCCCCATAGCGGGCGAGCACCTCGCTTGCACGCAACTGGACTTGAATGACTCTTGCCACATAGCGAAGGACCTCATCTCCGGCCTGATGTCCATAGGTGTCGTTCATGGACTTGAACTTGTCAATGTCAAAGAACAGGCAAGCAAGGGGGCGCCTGCTTCTTAAGGCATAGGCCACTTCTTCCTGGCTGCGGGCCTCGAAATAGCGCCGGTTTTTTACGCCAGTGAGTGTGTCGGTCAGTCCGGCAGCTTTCAGTCTCTCCGCCGATAGTGCGCTCTGCAGGCACAGGGCAGCGATGGTCGAGAGCCTCTCCAAGAAATCGGTTCCCGACCCGGCAGAAAAGCGCTTGCTGTCGGAACTTGCGAGATTGATACTGCCCAGGACCTGACCCTGGCGCATCAGGGGCAAGACCGCGATGGATGCAAAGGTTTGCAGGGCGTCGCCGAACAACCCGGCTGCAGGTGCCCGCATTGGACCCAGATAGGGAACCCATTCGTTGCCAAGCGTTTGCGACAATGCCGCATCGGAGTCCAAAGTGATAAACAGACTCTCCAGACCATGGCGATCACCGTTGGCAAAGTCAAGCAGTTTGATGACTTCGCACCCCGGGTCAACCATCGCAATGGTCACGCAGTCAATCAAAAAGTCGTTTCTGAAATCGTGCACCAGAACGGACAGCAATTCGCCGATTGAATGTGCGCCAATGAGTTTGCGCTCCAGTGCATCAAACTTTTTCTGCTTGGCTTCGTTCTGCCGCACCAGGAGTTCCATCTCCTGAATCCTAAGCTGAAGCGAACTGATTTTTTCCGCTGCATCCATAGGCTCTAGATTGGAGGGTGAAGGGAATCGAATAACGTGTCAGAAGCCGCATGAATGCTTTCCTATCCATATTACAAGTATGAAAGTACCAACAAAAATACCAACAAAGCGATGCGTGACTCCTCATGTTAGTGGCTTAACACATGACTGCGCATTCTGTGCCACTGCCACCCGCTGGGATGCTAAAAAGCCTCAGTGGCGATTTGAAAAAATATCATCTTTTTCAATGTTTCCCCAGCTTGGGACGCGAAACACTGCACTCAATAGTGCAACGCCGTCAAGGCGTCATTTGTTTCTGATGCCGTAAATGACAACCAATGAAATCTGGCGGTCGTCGAAAACTACGCAGATCGTAGAGATTGTTTCTGACAAAGAAAGCTCAACTGACTTGCAGCTGGCGCCCAAGAACAACGACGCGGCGGTGAAGCACCAACTGAATCAGCGGAAAATCGGGACCAAGGCCCCGTAGACACTGCGCAGGTAGCTACTGAAAGTGTAGCGTCAGATGAATTCATAAAAGCCCCAGATGGCTCTATCGACTACGGCGAGATCACGCCAGAAATGTCTAAGGCGATGGGGCGTCAGGCTGGAAAGATTCGGCTTCAGCAAGGAGATAACAGTTTTGGGCTTGTGCATATTGAAGCGCGGCGCGGAGACCAGATTAAAAATATGGGTTTCTCTGGTGTGCCTGAATTTGTCTCTGATGCGCTAAAGCATATTGATGCCATTTGGAAGCCAGAGACTACAACACTGTCTGCGCCGATTGAATATTGACCCACCCTGCCGATCCAATATTGACCCAGGGCGAGTTGCTGGATTTTGATTCAGCAACTGTGGATAAGTGTACTCAATGACTGGTCGTTTGCTGGTCTCCTTGTTTTTGATTGCAAGCAGGGGAAAGGAGCGAAGGGCGTAGCCCGTAGCGTATTTCCCCTGCTTCGGGCCTCCTTAAAACGGCTCGTAATCCTCTGCTGTCACTGGCACCGCTTTGGCGCCCTTGCGCTCACCCTCTCTGGTCTTGATGCGCGTCTTCGCCGTCATCGTGCTGTGTCTGAATCGGTAGGACTCGTTGCCGGTCTCCACAATGTGGCAATGGTGGGTGAGCCGGTCCAGTAGCGCCGTCGTCATCTTTGCATCAATAAACACCGCCGACCACTCCGAGAAGCTCAGGTTGGTGGTGATCACCACACTGGTGTGCTCGTATAGCTTGGACAGCAGGTGAAACAACAAGGCGCCGCCTGCCTGGCTGAAGGGCAAATACCCCAGTTCGTCCAAGATCACCAAGTCCATGCGCATCAATGCCAGCGCAATTCGGCCAGCTTTTCCTTCGCGCTTTTCCCTCTCCAACTCATTGACCAAATCAACCGTGGAATAGAAACGCACTCGTTTGCCTTTGGCGGTAACGCCGGCCACCCCAATGGCGGTGGCCAAGTGCGTCTTGCCCGTACCCGGCCCACCAATGAGAACTACGTTTTGCGCGGTATCAGTGAAGTCCAGGGTGCTGAGCTGATTGACCAACTTCTTGTCTACCTTGGTGCCCTCAAAGTCAAATCCAGCCAAGTCCCGGTGCAATGGGAATTTGGCCGCTTTCATCTGATGTCGCACCGAGGTAAAGGCGCGCTGTGCATGTTCGGCTTGCACCAAGTGCTCGATCAACCAACGCGAGGTCTGTATGCCCACATCATTGGGCTGGCCCTCGTGTGTTGTCAGTTCATCCCAGGCCCCAACCATACCGTGCAAGCGCAACTCTTTAAGCTCCTTGGCAATATCAAGCTGCATGATCCACCTCCACCATGACAGTCGTTTGCCCGAGGGCATCATTACCGGTATCGACAGCACCACGCAGGCTGTCGTAGCGAGCCGTATTAGCCACTGGAGCCTCCTTCAAAGGCAAACTGTTCGCCACCGTATCTGCTACGGGCGTAGCCTTGAGTCTGGCCAATACGTTGAGAACATGTTCGGTGCTCAGTGCGCCGGACTCGATGACTAATTCCACCGCCACCAGAACCTCCTCCAGGCCATGGCTGGATACGCAGTTGAGTACCTGTGCCATGATCTTGTCGCCGCCATCGTGGCGCATCAGCCCTTGGCGCAAACGTAGTAATGGCTCTGGCATGTCGGCAAAGGGTGCGCCGTTCCTCAGGGCTCCCGGCTTGCGCTGCACCAGCGCAATGTAATGCTGCCAGTCGTAACAGATGTGGCCCTCATTGGCCACGCGTGCGTGGCTGGCCACAATCGCATCATCATTGGCAATGTCCACCCGGCTGGGGTACAACCGGGTGCTGACCTGCTTGCCAGCGAGTTCGCACGGTATTGAGTAACGGTTCTTGGCCACTGCCACCAAGCAGGTGCTCGATACCTTGGCTGAGCGCTCCACATAACCGTCAAACGGCGTTGGCATGGGCATGAGCTCAAGGCGCTCTTGCTCCAGCATTTCCATGACGCTGGACTGTTTGTATTCGGGGTGGCGTATCTCGCTCCACAAGCTGCGGCAGCGCTCACCCAGCCAGGCGTTGAGCTCTTCAAAGCTGCTCCACTTGCGCGCCTGCGCGTCGATCCAGATGCGCCTCCTGCTGTCCTGTACGTTCTTCTCCACCACACCCTTCTCCCAACCACTGGCGACGTTGCAGAAGTCAGCATCGAACAGGTAGTGCGCGCACATGACGGCAAAGCGGGCGTTGACGGTTCGTCCCTTGCCTTTTTTGACCTTGTCCACCGCCGTTTTCATGTTGTCGTAGATGCCCCGGCGGGCAACACCACCCAGGGCCGCAAAAGACCGGGTATGGGCATCAAACAGCATCTCGTGGCCCTGGCTGGGGTAGGCCACCAACCAGAAGGCCCGACTGGCGCACAGCTTCATGTGCGAGACCTGCATGCGCCGGTAGATGCCGCCAATCACCATGCCTTCCTCACTCCAGTCGAACTGGAATGCCTCGCCCAGCTCGAACTTCATTGGAACGAACGCTTTGATGTCTTTGCCAGCGCTGGCACGCCAGGCACGAATGAAGTCGGTGACCCGGCTGTAGCTGCCCTTGTAACCGCTGGCCCTGACTTGCTCAAACAGGGCTTTGCCTGTTCGCCGGTCTTGCTTACTGCGCCCAGCATCAGCCTGGAGCGTTTGTTCCAGCTCCGCAGTAAAGCTGCCAAGCTTGCCAAATCCCACAGCCCTGCTGTAGGTCGGCACCTTTACCTCCTCTGGCGTTCTGAGCCACCTGCGCACCGTGTTGCGCGACATCCCCGTGCGCTTGGTGATTTCATGCAGCGACAGCTTGTCGCGTACATACATCCGACGAATTCTTCCCAACATTTCCATGGTGATCACCTTTTTTGCTCCTGCCCAAAAAACGGGCAGAGCCAGTAAAACACCTGGGTCAGTTTTGAATCGGCACTATCCCCTCAAGTGGGTCAGTTTTCGGTCGGCGGCAACACAGTCGTTCGCCATCCTCACTCAATTGATAGAGAACAGCTTCATCAATTAACGCGAGTACCGAAACTGCAGCCAACCTGCAAACAAACGGAACAAAGTCGGATGAATCTTTGAAAGCGAGAGGATTTCCATCAATGATTTGAGAAAAAGTCATGAAACGATCAGGCAATTCATACGCTGCCCACGCTTTGACAAAGTCAGCCCTATCGCCGTTGCTCAGACCAATCATTCCTTGGTCAATCATTTCCAGCATTGAAGGATAGAAATCACGACACAAAAAATCGTCGGCTTGTACTATGAAGTCACCGATGACATCGTCGATGTTGTCGTCTAAATTTCCAGGAAATTCATTTTCTTGCTGAATGGCAGTCTTGAGCACTGAATAGGCTTTGTCCCCGGCCTCCCAAAGAGACTTGCCGAGCAATTTGGTACTGCCAGACGTATTCACAATTTGATGTAACTTACGACCTTTGGAGCCAACACCAAAACTCTTTCCAATGCTGTAAAACTGCATTTTTCTCATGTCGCCGCCCTGCTGCGTCCTGAGAGAAGGCCAGCGCCACCGGTTCAGGGAAACCCGGTTTTCACTATCGGGGATCAGCCGATAGCTAGGCGTGGTCTAAAACTGTTTTATGTCGCCGTGCGCAACTGGATCACGTCCGCACCAATGCGCAGCTTGTCCAGGTAGTCTGCCCATGTCTGCATGATTTGACGGCGCTGCGCCTTAAACTCCGCTCTGTCATACGCGGACCCTAGCGGACCACTCTTGCCGTGCGCTAACTGTGCCTCAACCATGTCAGCGGGAATGCCTTTCAGCTGCTCAGCCATCATCGTCCGTGCCATTGCCCGAAACCCATGTGCGACGTGTTCATCATTGCCAAAGTCCAAACGGCGCAAGGCTGCGTTAACCGTGCCATCAGACATTGGGCGTTCGTGGGACCTGGCACCGGGAAACACATAACGCCCATGCCCAGTTAACAGCTTGATTTCCTCCAAAATAGCGACTGCTTGACGAGCCAATGGGACGGAGTGTGGACGAGCTTTTTTCTTTTGTTCCTTGCGCGCCTTCATCACTGCAGCAGGTATCGTCATCATGGCATCCTCAAAATCAATCCAGACCCACTCCATGGCGCGGATGTTTCCGGGACGCTGAAAGAGTAGGGCAGACAGTTGAAGCGCGGCCCGCGTGGCTGGTTGTCCACAGTAGGAGTCGATTGCCCGCATGAGTTCACCAGCCTTGACGGGTTCAAGAACGGCAGAAAAGTGCTCCGTGACATGGGGCTGGAGTGCTCCCTTTAGATCAGGAATTGGATTGCTCTCGACGTATCCAGATTGGACCCCGAACCGAAAAACTTGCCCTGCCATCTGTTGCACATCGTGAGCCGTGCTAAGAATTCCCTTTGCCTCTACCTTTCGGAGAGCGTGTAAAACATGCCTCGCCTTGATGTCAGCAACGGGAATCGCGCCAATCCACGGGAAAAGGTATAGCTCGTTCATGCGTAGCCACTTGGAAGCGTGTCCGTCACTCCATCCCGGGGACTGTGTCTTGTGAAACTCTCGTGCAACAGCTTCATAAGTGGTTGACGCGGCAGTAGCAGCTGATTGTTTTTCTTCGCGCTTAGCCGCACTTGGGTCTATGCCCTGGGCGAGCCGTTCGCGAGCGGTTGCCCGACCCTTGCGCGCATTGGCAAGCGGGACATCAGGATAGATGCCGAGTGCAAGCGTTTTCTGTTTGCCTGCAAAGCGGTAGGCCATGCGCCAGTACTTCCCCGCGCTGGTAACGTGCAGATACAGCCCCCCGCCGTCCGAGTATTTCTCGCCTGTCTTGCTGCCTTTGTGCTTAACCTGCTTGATGAACGTGTCAGTGATTGCCATATCTCTCCTTCGGTGTTGGTACTTTCCGTTGGTATTTTTGAGATCGAATCAGAAAACCAAGCTTAGCTACCAACTTTAATACCAACAAACTGTTGGTATGTCATGGTAGCTGTTGAGGCTGCTTGAGGCAAGAAAAAAGCCCGCTTCACTCTGGAGAATGGGCTATTGATGCTGCTTGATACGTCTTGAAGTACTAATCTGGAGCGGGTGAAGGGAATCGAACCCTCGTATGAAGCTTGGGAAGCTGCCGTTCTACCATTGAACTACACCCGCATGGATGTCGATTCTACTTCTGGATGTCGCCAATGCAGAGGTACTTCACTTCCACATAGTCATCCATGCCGAAGTGCGAGCCTTCGCGGCCCAGGCCGGATTGTTTGACACCGCCAAATGGTACGTGCTCGGTGGCAAGAATGCCGACATTGATGCCCACCATACCGTACTCCAGCGCCTCCGCCACACGGTAAATGCGGCCAATGTCGCGGCTGTAGAAATAGCTGGCCAGGCCAAACTCTGTAGCGTTGGCTGCATCGATGGCTTCCTGCTCGGTGGTGAATTGGAACACCGGCGCAAAAGGTCCAAAAGTTTCCTCACGTGCGCACAACATGTCGGAGGTGGCATCGGCCACCACGGTGGGCTCGAAGAACTGGCCCGATCCCATGGTGCTCAGACGTTTGCCGCCTACCAATATGCGCCCGCCTTTGGCTACGGCATCATCCACGTGACGCTGAACTTTTTCCAGCGCAGCCTCCTCAATCAACGGCCCCTGGTTGACGCCGTCCTCGAAACCATTTCCGACCTTCGCAGTGCGAACTTTGGCGGCGAATTTTTCGACAAACTGGTCATAGACGCCGGACTGCACATAGAGCCGGTTGGAGCACACGCAGGTCTGGCCCGCGTTGCGGTATTTACTCGCAAAGGCGCCTTCGACGGCGCTGTCGATGTCGGCGTCGTTAAACACGATGAAGGGCGCATTGCCCCCCAGCTCCAGCGACAGCTTCTTGACCGTGGGCGCGCTTTGCGCCATCAAAATGCGGCCCACTTCCGTGGAGCCGGTGAAACTGATGTGGCGTACCACGTCACTCGCGCACAGCACCTTGCCGATGGCAATCGAGTTGGCACTGTCGGCACTGAGCATATTGAGCACACCAGCCGGTATACCGGCGCGGATGGCCAGCTCGGCGGCTGCCAGAGCCGTCAGCGGCGTCAGTTCGGCGGGTTTGATGATGACGGTGCACCCGGCTGCAAGGGCGGGGGCCACCTTGCGGGTGATCATCGCGAGCGGGAAGTTCCATGGCGTGATGGCCGCACACACACCGATCGGTTGCTTAAGGACCATCAGCCGGCGGTTGTTGTCGAACTGCGGCAGAGTCTCTCCGTTGACGCGCTTGGCTTCCTCGGCAAACCACTCCACAAAGCTGGCGCCGTAGGCGACTTCGCCCTTGGCCTCGGCAAAGGGCTTGCCCTGCTCGGCGGTCATGAGGCGCCCCAGGTCTTCCTGATTGGCCATCAGCAGGTCAAACCACTTGCGCAGGATGATGCTACGCTCCTTCGCGGTTTTGCTGCGCCAGGCGGGCCAGGCCGAGTTGGCGGCGGTTATTGCCGCTTGGGCATCTTCTGGGCCCAGGTTGGCTACATCAGCCAGTTTGGCTCCAGTGGCGGGGTCCAGCACGTCAAAGCGACTGGAGCCTGCGGTCCATTTGCCGTCGATCAAGCCGTCGGTCTTGAACAGGCTGGGGTCTTTGAGCAGGGCGAGGGGGCCGGTGGGGTTTTGCATGGAGGGGCCATTCGGGTTGAAGTGGCAATACTGTACCGAACTTCCGTGGCAGAGGTAACGGCCTTCGCGACGCTTCTATCCTCCGGGGCCCCGGTGACCCGGCGATAATAGGAAGCTGGCCGGAAAGCGCATAGCGTTCTGACCACATTGTCCTTTGTCGATATCTGCCCTTAGAGTGCTCTGCCATGACCCAACCGACCATGAATGTCGCCGACATTCGCAAGACCTTTCTTGATTTTTTCGAATCCAAGGGCCACACCGTGGTCGAAAGCAGCCCTCTGGTACCGGGAAATGACCCCACGCTCATGTTCACCAATTCCGGCATGGTGCAGTTCAAGGATGTGTTTTTGGGCGCGGACAAGCGGCCGTATGCGCGCGCGGCCTCGGTGCAGGCCTGTCTGCGCGCCGGTGGCAAGCACAACGACCTGGAAAATGTGGGCTACACCGCGCGCCACCACACCTTCTTCGAGATGCTGGGCAACTGGAGCTTTGGCGACTATTTCAAGCGCGAATCCCTGATGTGGGCCTGGGAACTGCTGACCGAGGTGTACAAGCTTCCGCCCGAGCGCCTGCTGGCCACCGTGTATGCCGAAGATGACGAGGCGTTTGACATCTGGACGCAGGACATCGGCCTGCCGCCCGAGCGCGTGATCCGAATCGGTGACAACAAGGGCGGGCGCTACAAGAGCGACAACTTCTGGATGATGGCAGACACCGGACCCTGTGGCCCCTGCAGCGAAATTTTCTACGACCACGGCGAACATATCCCCGGTGGCCCACCCGGCAGCCCCGGTGAAGACGGCGACCGCTTCATCGAGATCTGGAACAACGTGTTCATGCAATTCAACATGGACGAAACCGGTGCAGTCACACCGCTGCCTGCCCCTTGTGTAGACACTGGCATGGGCCTGGAGCGTCTGGCTGCCATCCTGCAGCACGTGCACAGCAACTACGAGATTGACCTGTTTGACAAGCTCATCAAGGCTGCGGCCCGTGAGACGGGTTGCGCCGATCTGCAGAACAAGAGCCTGCGCGTGATTGCCGACCACATCCGCGCCACGGCCTTCCTGGTGAGCGACGGCGTGTTGCCGGGCAATGAAGGGCGTGGCTACGTGCAGCGCCGCATCATTCGCCGTGCTATTCGCCATGGCTACAAGCTGGGTCAGAAGACACCTTTTTTCCACAAACTGGTGGCCGATCTGGTGGCGGTCATGGGCGAGGCCTATCCGCGCCTGGCTGCGCAGCAGCAGCGCATGACGGACGTGCTGCGCACCGAGGAAGAGCGCTTCTTTGAAACCCTGGCCACGGGCATGGAAATTCTGGACCATGCCCTTGCGGGCGGTGCCAAGGTGCTACCGGGGGATGTGGCCTTCAAGCTGCACGACACCTACGGCTTCCCGCTGGATTTGTCGGCCGACGTGTGCCGGGAGAACGGTGTTGAGGTGGATGCCGATGGCTTCAATGCGGCGATGGAAGCGCAAAAGGCCAAGGGCCGCGCGGCTGGCAAGTTCAAGATGGACAAGGCGCTGGAATACAGCGGGCATTCCAACGCTTTTGTGGGTTACGACCACCTGACGTATGGCACCAATATTGTTGCGCTGTATGCAGATGGCGTGGCGGTGGAAGAGCTGACCGAGGGCCAGTCCGGTGTGGTGGTTCTCGATTCCACTCCGTTCTATTCCGAGAGCGGTGGACAGGTGGGCGACGTGGGTGCCGTGTTCTGTGACCACGCCCTGTTCATGGTGGGCGATGTGCAGAAAATCAAGGCCGATGTGTATGGCCACCATGGCTCGGTGACGACCGGCAAGCTCGCTGTGGGTGACCTGGTGAACGCCCACGTGGATGCACCCCTGCGCGCCTCCACCACACGCAACCACTCGGCAACCCACCTGATGCACAAGGCCCTTCGTGAGGTGCTGGGTGATCACGTACAGCAAAAGGGCAGCCTGGTGACACCGGAGCGCACGCGCTTTGACTTTGCGCACAACGCACCGGTGACTGATGAGCAGATCCACGAAATCGAGTTTCGCGTGAATGCTGAAATTCTGAAAAACACCGCCACCGAGGCCCGCGTGATGGACATCGAATCGGCCCAGAAAACCGGCGCGACGATGTTATTTGGCGAGAAATACGGCGAGACGGTGCGCGTGCTCGACATTGGCACCAGCCGCGAGTTGTGCGGTGGCATCCATGTGCAGCGCACCGGCGACATTGGCATCTTCAAGGTAGTGGGCGAGAGCGGTGTGGCCGCGGGGGTGCGCCGCATTGAAGCCGTTACCGGCCAAAACGCGCTGGCGTATTTGCAGAATCTGGAAGACACCGTTGGCGCAGCTGCCCATACGCTCAAGGCGCCTGTGGCAGAGCTGACCGACAAGCTGGGCCACATCTTGGACCACGTCAAGGCGCTGGAGAAAGAAGTGGCGGCATTGAAGGGCAAGCTGGCCTCCGCACAGGGAGACGAAATGCTCAGCCAGGCTGTCGACATCAGCGGCGTCAAACTGCTGGTGGCGCGTCTGGATGGTGCCGACGTCAAGACGCTGCGCGAGACCATGGACAAGCTCAAGGACAAGCTCAAGACTGCGGTCATCGTGCTGGCCGTGGTGGAGGGAGAAAAGGTCCAGGTCGCCGTTGGAGTGACCGCCGACACCACGGGCAAAGTCAAGGCGGGTGAACTGGTCAACTTCATCGCCGCGCAAGTGGGCGGCAAGGGTGGCGGCAAGGCTGACATGGCCATGGCCGGTGGTACCGAGCCAGCCAAATTGCCTGCAGCCCTGGCCAGTGTGCAGGGCTGGGTGGCGGCCAAGCTGTAGGCGAGGTTATGGTTTTCTTTTGATTCGCTATTATTTATATAGCTAACTAGTCAATATCCACGAGGCCTGCAGACCTATTTCTTGTAGATTTCCTGCTGCAGCAGTCTCTGGGCCAGCCCATGGGCGTCATCGCCGGCGGGTAAAACCGGTGCGTCAGCCTGTGTCTGCGTTCGGATCAGGCTCTGCAGCGTTTCAGCGTGGGGCGTGACGGTTCCAAAGAACAGGGCCCGCTCGCGCCTTGCAATCAGCAGCGTGGGAAAGTTCTCAACCTCAATCGGGTCCACCAGCTCGGCTTCATCTTCCACGTCGATCCAGACAAAGCGGGCGCCAGGAAACTGCGCCTGTATCTGCTCGAATGTAGACTGGTAGTCGCGACAGGTTCCACACCAGTCTGCGCACAGGCAGGCAACCAGCATATCGGCGTGCGGTAGGTTATTCGGGGTCTGCATGCCACAATGATCGCAGAAGACAAAACCTGACATAGATCAAGACTTCATTTTTTTGTTGGAGCACATTTCAGATTCTGGGATTGCGTTTCACTTGAGTGCACGAAGAGATCCCGGAATAAAAAAGAGGGGATTTGCATGTTCCAGGTACGTATCCACGGGCGTGGGGGGCAGGGCGTTGTAACCGGCGCTGAAATGCTGTCTATCGCTGCTTTCCAGGGAGGGCGCCACGCGCAGGCCTTTCCCAGCTTCGGCTCCGAGCGCACCGGCGCACCGGTTGTTGCGTTTTGCCGAATGGACGACAAGGAAATCCGGCTGCGCGAGCCCATCATGGAGCC
>JBPOIP010000082.1:0-28895 GCA_052034395.1 Pseudomonadota bacterium | reverse complement strand
GTGCCTTGTCAATCGGTGAAATTGAGGCGGGTATTGAACGCCAGCGCGGCCAGAATCCGGAATTCGCCTTTGAACTTGAGCAATGGCTGGTGACCCTGGAGTTGCAGTTCTGTCACTGCATATTGCCAATCACGCCGGCCATTGCAAAACTGTGGGGCCGACTGTGTGCCCAAACGGGCAACAAGGGAATAGACAACCTGATCGCGGCAACAGCTCTGTGTCACAACCTGACCATCGTCACGCGTAATGTCAAGCACTTTGAACCAACAGGGGCAAAGGTATTCAACCCTTTCAGCGCCGCAGCTTAACGGGATTGTGGGAAGATTTAATGATTCAGCTGCGTTGTGCCAGCCAAACGACGGTCAACTCGGCGCGCCCCTGAATTGCAACGATAGCAATCTGGCTATTTGATGTTGCATCCCACCAAGAGTCTGTGAATTGCACAGCCGCGCCCGCATCGAGTTATCCGGGCAACGAGTGGCTGCTATGTGGAATCTCAATTCACTTCAGGATTGCGACTAGTGGTGTCGACCCGCATCGTGCCCATAGCCGTCAGCCAAGCTTGGCTAAGCTGCCGTTCAAATTCCCATTCAAACCTGTAGATAGTCGAATTCGGTGTGTCCAAGTTTTGATCACTCCACACTATTAGGGTTTGAAGTTTGCGCCGATGCTGCGCTCACCTGCCTTTGGAGGCAATGAAGGTGTCGCCTTTAAACGCCGGTCGTTCGCCGGAATGTCACTGTGCAACGCATGGCGATTGGCAACTTACAAGTTTCCAGAACTTGTGACATTGCTCCGGTATGCGAACCGGGTGAAAATGCAAAGAGCCACCGCTAAAGAACAACACGTTGGAAAGACAAATTCTGTGAACCTGACATTGCAACCGGATCAATCTGCTGAAAACGAGTGGCGCGACATTGTGCAAGCCGCTCCTGAGGTGTGCCGCGAAGCCCTGGCTGAGCTGATGAATGAGCATGCAGCTGTGCTGGCCGACAAGTTTTACACCCATATGCTGGGCCATCCACAGGCCAAGGTGTTCCTGACCGCCGAGGTGGTCAACCAGCGCTTGCACGCATCGATGGGGCGTTGGTTGAAAGAAATTTTTCAGCATCCGCACCAGGAACCCGCCACCATTGTTGCGCACCAGCGTTATGTGGGTGAAGTGCATGCGCGTATACAACTTCCTATCCACCTGGTATCGCGCGGTGCACGGTTGATCAAGAGTGATGTGCGCTCTGGCTTGTCCCCCAAGTTTGCGGACCCTCTTCTGCTGGCACAGGCCATTTCCTATGCAGACCGGTTGATTGACCTTGCACTGGAATTGATGAGTGTTTCATACGAGCGCAGCAGCCAGCGCGAGGCCCGCACCGACGAGGCCTATCGACTGTTTTCCATCGGTCACAACGTAGGTATCGAGCGCGAACGCCAGCGTGCCGTGCTGATGGAGTGGGCCCACGAAGTCATGTTGACTCTGCACCGCTCCAATGGAACTGTGTCCCTACCGTCCCTGCGTCAATCCGAATTCGGCATGTGGTTCAACCATAAAGCGGTAGCCATGTTTGAAGGTGATGCCGAGGTTCCACAGATTCTGGAAATTATGGAGCGGGTCGATAACACGGTGCTACCGCTCATCACCCCTCGCGACGGGCAGCCCTATACCAGTGGCGACCGCGTGGTGGAGCTGCAGTACGAAATCGACAACCTGAAATTCCTGCTGAACAACCTTTTTGAACGCCACCAGGAAGCAGAAAATGGTCGCGATGTATTGACCCGCCTGTTTAACCGGAGATTCTTGCCGGCCGTCATCAGCCGTGAAATTCACGTAGCGCAATCTCGGGGCACAGGCTTCGCCGTGCTTCTGCTCGACCTCGATCACTTCAAACGTGTCAACGACGGTTACGGCCACGACGCAGGTGACTTGGTGCTGCAGCAGGCGGCCACGCTCCTGCTGTCGTGCGTGCGCAATGGCGACTTTGTGTTCCGTTATGGCGGCGAAGAGCTACTGGTCATGCTGGTAGAGGTTGACCATGAGTCCGCCATGCGTGTGGCCGAGCAGATTCGCTCCAAATTTGAAGACAACGCGTTTCAACTCGGGCAGGGCCGCACCCTGAACGTGACGGCCAGCATCGGCGTGGCGTTGTACGACGGCCATCCCGACCATCAATACGTTCTGAAGCGTGCGGATGCAGCCATGTACGAGGCCAAACAGTCAGGTCGCAATATGGTGGTTTTTGCCGCCTGAATTTCTAAGCAGGGAAATGCTGCAGGAACAGATCGCGTAGTTTGCGAGTGGCCGCAAGGTCATTTTTCCCAACGACAGCGTCGGACTCCCAATCACATAAATCAGTCGCTCCTGAGAAACGCCAGGAATCCCGCATTCATGCTGGTTAGCGAGGTATTTGAGGCATGCATATCGCATGGATTTTCGGCGTATAAGCTCCAAGCTGACATCCAGTCAACTTGCCAGGCTGTAGACGTTCGTCTATACGAGCAGCGTGCCCATAGCGAGTGCTCGCGATTGAGCGAAGCGGTCGTTTGATTTCTCACCAGAAATCAGAAAGTCGACTTTGGAATCCGCAAAAAATTTCTCTCGGCTGTGCGACTCCAGTGGGGCAGAGGAGTCGTAGAAATGTTGGCGATAGGTGACACAAAGGTCATCAGCCGACCATCAACTTTCAAATCTGCATCCTCCAAACCGGGCATTCGCACATACAGACTGACAGTGTGCTAGGAGGTAACCATTCCGTCAAAGTAGGCCCCGCCAAATTGCCAAGGTACGTGTCTTCGCGAATCAACGAATCTTACCGACGGGCCCACTTGGTTCCGCTCAGTGTGTCTGTGAGGCGGGTCTAACAAACTCTCGCGGCAATCAGACAGGGATCGGGTTGTCGTTTAAGTTTATCTCGGCAGAGAGCAAAACAGCTCAATCTGAAGTGGAACCGTTGTCTGCGAGGCTACGCAGCGCATGACGCTCAAGCATGCGGTAAGCGGTGCGCTCGGAAACTCCCAGCGCATCCGCGACACGACGCCGGTTGCCCTGGTATTTGGTGAGCAAGTGATCGAGGTAGGTGCGCTCAATGACTTCCAGAGTGGGCTCTCCGGTAAACACCAGGTTGGCGGGCTCTGTGCCGGACGTGGCGATTTTGTTGTCCGCTGTGGGTTGGGGTTGCACAGGCTCTTTTGCCGTCGGCAGGTGCTGGCTATCAATGACAGGGGAGTCAACCGCCATGATGAAGGCGCGCTCAATCACATTGCGCAGTTCGCGTACATTGCCTGGCCAGTGGTAGCCCTGTAGCCGCTCGATGGCTTGCGGGCTGAGTGTTTTGAGCTGCGTCCCCTGGGACTGGCGACGCCGCGCGAGAAAGCTATTGGCCAAGGCTGGAATATCCTCGGTCCGCTCGCGCAATGGCGGCACATCAATGACGAATGTGGATAGGCGGTAGTAAAGGTCGGCACGGAAATGGCCTTCGTTGGCACGCGCGAGCAAGTCGCGATTGGTGGCGGCGACGATGCGCACATCGGCACGCAGATCGTTGGTGGCGCCAAGCCGCCGAAAGCGGCCGGTTTCAATCACGCGTAATAACTTGGCCTGTACCGCCGTGCCAGCCTCACCGAGTTCATCCAGAAACAAGGTGCCGCGCACGGCTGCTTCGATCAGTCCGGGTTTTCGCTTGTCGGCGCCTGTAAACGCACCTCGCTCGTGACCAAACAACTCGGACTCAAACAGGTTTTCCTGCAAGGTGCAACAGTCGATAGGCACAAAAGCCTCGCCGTTGCGAGGACTGTGGGCGTGCACGGCCTGGGCCACCAATTCCTTGCCCGTGCCGCTTTCCCCTTGAATGAGCACCGAAACATCGGTGCGTGCAACCTCAGCTATGAGGTGACGCAGATTCCGCATAGGCGCACTGTCACCAATCATCACGGGACCATGCCGCGCACGATGACTGCCGCTGAGCCATTCTTTCTGGGACTGCAGGTGGCTTTGCTCAATCGTGCGGCGAATTACCAGTTCCAGTTCATCCAGATTCACGGGTTTAACCAAATAGTCGGCGGCCCCAAGCTGCATGGCCTGTACTGCCTGATTGACACCACCAAACGCCGTGAGCATGACTACGGGTCGGGCCGTGACGATCTCGCTCAACGGTCCAAAACCCTTGGAGTCCGGCAGGTTGACGTCCAGCAAAACCAGATCCGGTGCAACCCGTTGCAATGCGGTGCGTGCTTCCGCCCAGTTCAGCGCACTGACCACGTCATAACCGGCCTTTTGTAACTGCCGCACCAGCAACTGATTCAAGACGGCGTCATCCTCCACTACCAGCAAGGATGGCCGGTGTGACGTGGGGATGGGACTGGTGTTCATGGCACTTCTGGAAGGTGTTGATGGCAGGCTATGAGGATACGCCCAATGCCAGCGGGAGCGTGATGGTGAAAACCGTATTTTTGCCCAATTCGCTCACGACAGCGATGGTGCCACCACAGCGATCGACAATGCTTTTACAGACCGCCAAGCCCAGCCCCATTCCGGCTTGCCCATCGGCGCGGCGACTGAAGAACGGCAAGAAAATGCGCGAGAGGTTTTCTGGTGGTATGCCGACGCCAGAGTCGGAAATACGAAGCAACACGACCGAAGCGTTGCTGGTTTCTATCTCGATACTGACTGTCCCTCCATCCTTCATTGCGTGCATGGCATTGTGCAGCAGGTTCACAAAAACCTGGCGCAATTCAGCGTTGTCGCCCTGTATCCAGATCGCCAGCTCGGGGCGCTCAAACCGGAATTCCACCTGCCGCATGCGTGCTTCTTCTCCCAGCAGGGCCACGGTATCGTCAATCGCGGTGACAACCTCGACCGGCATCAGCGAGTCACCCGGTGGATGACTCATCTGCATGAGTCGTTGGGTAGTGGCTACACAACGGTCAATCTGGCTGTCCACCAGCTGCAGGTAGTGGACCAGTTCGGCTGTGTCCATGTCGCCCCTGGACAGGCCGCGCAGGCTCGCTTGCAGAGCCAGGCGGATGGATGCCAGGGGGTTGTGAATTTCATGCGCAACTCCGTTGGCCAGCAGGCCGATGGTGGAGAGACGGTGTTCTTGAGAGTAGCGGATGGCCTCATTGAGTGGGCGCAGTATCTCAACGGTTAACATTTCCCCATTGAAGCTAAGCTGCGCCGCATCGATCTCGACCGGCAGATCGCTTCCGTCACGATGGCGCAGTTCCATGACCGTACGCAGGGTCTGGTTCTCGCGCGCTTGCAGCACGGGGCAGGTGAGCAGGGTGGAGGGACAAGGTCCGCTCGCCCCCCGTCCAACCTTGTAACAACAACCACGCACTGGAGTTTGCGGGTCGTGCCCGATTAAACGGGCATAGGCCGTGTTGGCGAGACGGATTTGCCAGTCCGGGCCGATCACCAGTAGCGGATCAGGAATTGCATTGACAAGGTCCTGCAAAAACTGCTGCTGCGTTAGCAGGCGCGTCACCGTCTGCGCTACTTTGTCTGCCATGACGTTGAATTGCTGTCCGACCCGTCCGATTTCATCGTCGCTGGAAGTAAGTACGCGTACGCCAAAGTCGCCTGCGGCCAGCCGTTGGCTGACGTCGGCCATGTGCTGCAAGGGTTGTGTCACAACGCGACGCATGGCCCAGGCCATGATCGCACCAAACAGCAACAAGGCGGCCAGCCCTAGCCCCAGCAGCAAAGCCTGCCGTGACCCGCCCAGCCCGGTTGGGACAACCTCAAAGTCAATCAGCAGAACGCCATTGACCGGGTGAACATCTGGCTCGCCATGGCACTGCGCGCACTGCGCACGATTGAGGATGGGGTAGCGCACTTGCAGTGAAGCCCCTTGAGGTGCATCAACCCAATGGTTTTGCAATGTGGCATCCGCGCAGTCCGGTTGCTGGCACGCCAAAGGAATGCGCCCACCCAAAGCAGCTGCTCGGGAAGCAAAGCGGACATCTCCCTGTACGTTGAGCAGTCTGGCCTGGGTGATGCCAGGTGCCTGGCCCAGAACCTGAAGCGTGCGTTGCAGGCTGGCTAAATCACGCTGCAGCATGGACGTGTGCAAGCTCGCTTCAAAAACTTGCACCAGGCGTGCAGCGGCCTGTTCCTGTTCGGCTTTGACCGACTGCTGCCCCAGCCACAAAGCCATGGTGACGAGCAATCCGCCCGACACAATCAGTGCGACGACAAGTCCGGCGACCAGCCGCCCGGAGATGGAGTGCAGAAAGCGCGTTTGCATCCCTTCCAATGGAAGAGGCTTAGGGGCGGGTTTGGTTTCGGCTTTCATCGCAGTGGTGTCAAGAATCATTCAAACGAGGCCTCGCGCGAAGCATTTGCATCAAACACCTGAACAATACGCTGTATGTGATGGGGCTTTCCGGCGCGACAGACGGGGCATATACGGCGGTGATCCTTGGTATTGTCGGATAGCTTGCCTACAGGTAGACGAAATGGTGCCTTGCATTGGCTGCAAACCATAGGCTCAAGCGCGATGGTCCGCGCTCGATATACCTCGCGGGCAGTCGTATCAGGTTCATGGATCGTGATGGCTGTGTCCTCGCACACTTGAGTGCACACACCGCAACCTGTGCAGCGCGGGTGCTGGAGCGCAATGCTTTCCCTCCCATCGGGCTGAAGTGGGTCCGCTTGGTCTTCCAGTGCGTGTTGCGGACACAACCTGACACAAGCCATGCACGCAGTGCAGTGCAGGGGATTGATCTCAATCTGCCACAACGGTGGTTTAAGGCGCGCGTGCGGATCTCCTGCAAGGTGCAAGACGATGCTGCTGCGCTGGCTGGTCATCATCCCAGCAGCGGCGGCGCCGGTTTTTGATCCGGCAGACGGGAGCGGCGCCAGAAAACGGCCAAGTAGCCGTCGACGCGCGAGGTTGGGCGCTTGTGCTTCGGATGTTCGTTCCAGCCACAGTGTGGGTGATATGCGCTCCAGGCGCGGTGCAGACGAGCCCAGCCTTTGGGTCACTGGCTGCCAGCGCTCCACAATACTTTGGCCGCGCGGCGCACGTTCACAGGTACTGCAATCGGCGCTGGCTAGCTGCACACGGGTGCAGTGGTGTTGACGTGATTGCTGGATCACCCAGTCAGCGCTCAGTGCATGCAGACAGGCTACAACGCCCACAGCGCTGGACGCACGGCGTCCTGCAACGCGCTCGCATGCCAAAATCAGACTCCCATCCACCACATGGGGTGCAGGCTCCGGTATTGAAAGCGCTTCGTGCGGACAAGCTGCAACGCATTGACCGCAATGGTCGCAGACGTCGGAGTCAAGGCTCAAGCCATCGTCGCCGTGAGTCCATGCACTACGTGGACAGACATCCACACAGGCCTGGCAAGTGCTGTGCACAATTCGCTGATGCACACAGCGTTCGGCATGGACTGTCAGGCTCGCGTGCGACGACGCTGCCCATGCGTCTGTTCGCCCATTGCTTGACACGGCCTAGCCCATGCCGCAGCCTGGCTCGCTGGACGATGAGGATGCGGCAAAAACTGGTGGGATAACCGCTACGCTGGGCAGACTCGCCACACATGACTGCACACAGGCAAGGGTCAAGGTAGCCAAGTCTGCGTAAAAGCGGGTCTCGGCACGTAGCGCTACTTTTTCTGTAAACAGCGGCAACCACTCCAGCAAATGGGTTCGCAGAAAACGCGATGCCTCTCGACGTTCGCCGCGCTCCAGCAACAAGGCCACGAAACGCAACTCGTGCGAAAGATGGTCGTCGGGCTGGTGTCGCCAGTTTTGCACCACCATGCCGTGGCGTGTATAAAACTCTCGCACGGCAAACGTAGGCGCTTGCATCATCAACTGATCTTCGTCGCGCCAAACCGACTCGTAGGGGGCGGCGCGCATGGCATGGGTGAGGTAAATGCCGGCATAGTCGGCAGCCAGATCGTCGGTGCAGCGGGCGGCGGCGTCTCGCGTTGTATCTGCAATTGCTGCCAAAGCAGCAGCCATTTGGGTCACCGCATCATGTGTAGGGGGCAGTAGGGATAGCGTTTGCGGAAATCCACTTCGGTGTAACTCCGCCAGTACTGCGGGCGCGCGCTCCATTTCGTGCAACCATGCCAGAGCCCGCAAATCCTCGGCGGCCATGGCGACGCTCATAGGCCCACCTTGCCTTGTGGATGCGCAATGAACACGATGGACGGATTTGTCAGTTCTGGATTGGCCATATTTTTCACCTGTCGCACAGGTTTGTCATTGGGCGTCATGGCCTTGGTTGGATGCGTGCCAGCGCGCAGCTTGTCGATGGGACCAATGTCCAGCACGCGCATCATGCAGGCATCTACGCAATACGGTTTGCGCCCTGCCTCCAATTCATCGATGCACATATTGCACTTCTTGACCACGTTTTCCTTCACATCGAACTGCGGTGCGCCATATGGGCAGGCAGCTTCGCAGCGACGGCAGCCAATACACAGAGAAGAGTCAATGTCCACCACGCCATTGTCGGCACGCTTCCAGATCGCACCGGTGGGGCAGGTTGGCAGGCAAGCGGGTTCGGCGCAATGGTTGCACGACATGTTGACTTTGTAGGCGAACACTTCGGGAAAGGTGCCGCCTTCGATGTACATGACGCGGCGGAAGCGCGGCCCCGGAGCCAGGCCGTTCTTGTCTTTGCACGCGATTTCGCAAGCGCGGCAACCAATGCAATCCATATTGTTATGGAGGAACCCCAGTTGCTGCGCTGGCTTGACGGGTTTGTAGGCGGTTGCGTCACGCAGGGCCTGTGCGCCTTTGACTTGCGTTTTGGCCGACGGCGTGAGCTTGTTGATGACTATTTTCTCTGCCATGGTGGACTCTTTTGTGGGTTACAGGGGTCACAATTCGCGACGGAACACATGGGACCGGGCGTTGGCGAGTTGGTCCCATCCGGGGCGGTGCGTCAGATCGGTCTTGCGGATGTTGACCAAAATGGTGTTGTACGCAAAGGCTCCGGCTGGGCTGGGCTGGTCAGCAGTCAGAAAATCGGGGTTGCCTGCGCGGTCGACTCCGTTTTTATCCCGATCCATCCATGCGCCCTCGTAGATCACCGCCACACGGGGCATGCAGCGCTCGGTCACATACACGGGCACGATGCAGCTACCACGGTCGTTGTACACCTCCACGGTATCCCCCGTTTGCACGCCCAGTGATTTTGCATCGCTGGCATTGAGTGTCACTTCCTGGCTACAGGTCTCCCGCAACCACGGAATGTTGTGATAGATCGAATGGGTGCGCTCCCGCGGGTGCGGTGTGATGAGGTGGTAGGGGAATTTCTTGACCAGCGGGTGGTTCAATGACTCAAAGGGTTCGATCCACTTCGGAATGGCAGGTATCTCGTAGCCGTATTGCGTACGTTTCCAATCGGTAATGTTGGCAAGCTGGGTCGAAAAAATTTCAATCTTTCCCGAAGGAGTTGGGAAAGGAATACCCTTTTCGATTTGATCCTGAAAGGCAACGTGGGTGCGTGCCAGCTTGAACTTATAGATGCCGTGTTTCTTGAAGGATTCCCACGACATATCCACATGCTGGTGGTGCATGACTTTTTCATTCCACCAGACGATGAGGTACTGCTCGTCCACCGCATCAGGATTGAGGAAGTAGGAGCGATCAGCACGCGGGTTGTAGCGCCGCCCCATCCCTTGCACCGTGGGGTCGAGCATTTCCAGGCGGTACGACAACTCAGTGAAAACCTGGAAGTCGGTCTTGCTTTCGCCCAGAGGCTCGATGACTTTCGGCCGGTGGATGTAGTAATGCCCTTTGTACCAGGGCAGAGCCACATCGTGCCGCTCAAAATGGGTGGCGATGGGAAACAACACGTCGGCCCAGATAGCAGAAGGCGTGATGGTCGAATCCATACAGACCACCAGTTCGAGCTTTTTGATGGCCTCGATTTCCTTGTTGATGTTGGTCAGTTGGTTGAACCAGTCTGAACCCTGCCAGAAAATCGCCTTGATGTTGGGAATGACGCCATCCAGCTGGTCATTGCGAGGCCACAAACCAGCTTCCTCGCGTTTGACATGGGGGTAGTTCAGCACGATGTGCGCCCAGCGGTCCGACTTGATGGATGCGTACCAGACATTGGCGAATTCGTCGTAAGGGTAAGCAACGGCTTCGGAATGCCAAGCCTTGCCCACACCTTCTGCGCAGCCACCGAGTACGCCTATGTTGCCGGTCATGGCCTGCAACGCGGCAGCCATGCGGCTGTATTGTTCCCCATAGGACGCACGACCCGGTGCCCAAGATGCTTTGAGTGCTGCGGGCTTGGTGGTTGCATACATTTGCGCCAGTTTGCGGATGTCTTCGGCTTTGACGCCGCAAATGGCAGCAGCCCATTCGGGTGTCTTGGGCACACCGTCAGAGGTGCCCATGATGTAGTCCCTGAAGTTTTCCCGGTTGGCAAACTGGCCCGGCATGGTTCCCTTGTCCATGCCCTGTACAAATTTGTCAATGAATGCCTGATCCTGCAGATTGCTGGCGAAGATGTGGTGCGCCATGCCAGCCATCATGGCCGCATCGGTATTGGGCTTGATGGGTATCCACCAGGCATCGTACACAGAGGCCGAGTCGGTATGTTGCGGGTCTATCAACACGAATTTGCAGCCGCGCTGCTTCGCCATGCGCATGTAATAAAACGTATTGCCGCCGTGGAAGGTGTAGGCCGGGTTCCAGCCCCACATGATGATGAGCTTGGAGTGCGCAAACGCATCGTCCTCATTGCCATCTTCGATCGTGCCAAAGGTCATACGGCTCGAAAACGTGGTTGCCTGGTAAGAGGGCACTGACCACGAGTTGGTGCGGCAGCCAAACATTCCCAGAAAACGCCCCAGCAAGCCTTCTATCTGATCTGACTTGTGCAGCACGCCATAGGAAGCGCCGGCGTAGGACTGGTCCAGGATAGCGGTCGGGCCAAACGTACGTTTGAGTTGCACCATCTTGGTGGCCACCAGATTCAGCGCTTCGTCCCAACTGGCTCGTCGGAACTTGCCTTCGCCGCGCTCGCCCACGCGAATCATGGGGTAGAGCAGGCGCTCCGGTGAGTAAATGCGCGAACGGTACGAGCGGCCACGCAGGCAGGCCCGCAGTTGCGGCTCCAGCTCCGTGTCCTTGCCGTAGCTGCCGCCTTCCTGATAGCTGCCGTTGTCGGTAGACAGGCGCACGATGACATCGCCCTTTTTGTGTGCCACCAGCACATGGCGAGAGCCGCAGTTGTGTGCGCAAGAGGTCACTACGGTCGTCAGCTGGTCGTCGGTGTAGTACGGAGCATAGGCGTGTGCCTGCGCTTCTTTGGGGGCAAAGCTCATGCCGACAGTGGCCAGGCCAGTGCCTGCGGCAACGGTACTGGTGATTTTCAGGAAGTCGCGGCGCTTGTAGCCTTCATCCGTAGAAGTTGCCGACTCTGGGGTGCGTGTGTCCTGGTTCATTTGGCGGGGCCTTGCAAATTGGCGTTGCTAAGAAAGCGGGTCTCGGATGTGGTGGGGCGATGCTTGGCCCAGTCGGGCACGTCAGTCGCCATGCCTGCCCACTTGTTCCGTGCAAACGGGAACGAGATGCGGTACCAAGGACGTGCGCCGTGGCAGCCATAGCAAACGTCGGCATTCTTGCTTCCGGCTTTTTCGATTTCTGCCGCGTTAAGGTAGTTGACGTTGTGTCGATTGGTGCGGATCGCTGCGTGGCACAGCAGGCAATTGTTTTGAAACGTGGTCTTTACTTGTGGCCATGGTCCGGGCAAGCCCATGTTTTCATAGTTCAGGGTGCCATGGCACATCAGGCACGTCTTCTCGGCGCTGGCCATCTTGCGCAGCGCCAAGGTGTGATTTTGGTTGGATGCAGAGGTACCTGGTGCCTCGTCGCGCGGGTCATTTCCCTGGTGGCAGGTGGTGCACTGCAGGTTCATCACCTGCTTTGCGTAGGCCGTGCTCATGTGGCGGCGATGGAAGGTGTCTTGCTCACCTTGGTAGGTGCTGACTTGCTGGTACCAGGCCTTCGCTTGGGATGCTTTTACGCCAGCAATTGACTCATTGCGAACGGAGGGCTCCAGCACTTCAGCGTGGCAGGCCAAACACTGCGCATTGCTTGCTTTGTCGATTGCGGGCTTGAAATGAATCGGGTCATAAGTGGCGCGCTGGTAACCGGTGTGCGCCGGAACGGTCTGCGCATGGGAAAGTCCCATTGCAGCAACCAGAAAAAAGAGTCCTTGAACCCCCATGCGCAAGATACGAAAAAACGCGTGCAGTGGTGATGGAATCATGACCAAGCCTACTTGTCCTAACAGTTTTTGGGAGAAGCGCACGGAAT
This sequence comes from Pseudomonadota bacterium, assembly GCA_052034395.1. Taxonomy (GTDB): domain Bacteria; phylum Pseudomonadota; class Gammaproteobacteria; order Burkholderiales; family Burkholderiaceae_C; genus Allorhodoferax. The sequence goes on along the minus strand of JBPOIP010000082.1, from coordinate 16,603 downwards.
CATTTCCGTGCGCCCCATGGATCAGCGTGTGACTGGGGCATCCCAGTCACACGATGCGGCCTATTTCTTTGGCGCAGCGAGTTTGGTGCATTGCACCGCGCCCTGGGCATTGCGACCCCAAGCGACGCAGTTGTCCATGCCGGACATGCCACTCATACCTGACATGCCACCCATACCTGACATGCCACCCATACCTGACATGCCGGACATGCCACCCATGCCGGACATGCCACCCATGCCGCTCATGCCACCCATGCCGGACATGCCGCCCATACCGGACATGCCGCCCATACCGGACATGCCACCCATGCCGGACATGCCCGCTTGCGCTGGTACCCAAACCCAACCGCCCATACCGGACATACCGGACATGCCGCCCATGCCGGACATACCACTCATGCCACCCATGCCACCCATGCCGGACATACCACTCATGCCACCCATGCCGGACATACCACTCATGCCACCCATGCCGGACATACCACCCATGCCGTACATGCCGCCCATGCCGGACATACCATTCATGCCGCCCATGCCAGACATGCCACCCATGCCAGACATGCCGCCCATGCCAGACATGCCACCCATGCCGGACATGCCACCCATGCCGGACATGCCGGACATACCACCCATGCCGCCCATGCCGCCCATGCCGGACATGCCGCCCATGCCGGACATGCCTTGCTGACCGTAATAACCAGGACCAGGTTGAGCGCAACCAGCCAAGGTCAAAACTGCGGCAGCCGCCATGGACAACATACCGATCTTCATTCGCACTACTTTCATATCAAACTCCACATAAAAAAAGAAAAAAATTTGGAACAAGTTCCACTGCGTTACGTTGTCGAAGGCTGGCTTCCTTGGAAAGCGGCAACCGAGACGAAGGTGACTGGCGCACTGCCAGTCGAATTGGGAAAAGCCTGAACGCGCTCACTGCGTGCGCACAGGAGAGGCGGACGGTGACCCCGCGCGATGCCACCCGCGAAGGTCATACGGGCCGGTCATGCCCGGGTGGGCAAGGGGCATAAACCATGAACCAGAGAGCGCGGCATCGACTACGTTGGGCGGCAATGGATCCGCTACACCGTGAAGGCGTTTGCCCAGCGCCTCGGGCGTGATGTGATGCTGCTTGATAGTCGGTGCATTGGCAGGACGCTGCGCCGGTGCAGAACCGGCTAAGAAGTCTGCGCCCCACGCAGTGCCTGTTAAGCCAAGGGCCAACAAGGCCCAAACAAGGAGATTCGAATTGAGTGGCATGTGTAGGTTTGTCCGTCGCGCAAGTTGCGCATGACCTACCTAAGCGCACAAACTGTGCCATCAGCTTTCGACCAAAAAACCTATGAAATTGCTGGTTTTCGGGCTATTTGCCGGGCCTTTCCTGTCAGGTTGACATGACAGTTTGTCTGTGCCTGCCAAGATGGCATGGGCTTCTGGGGCTGGCCTTTTCTATGCGTCGCGGGCAGCCGGTATTGCGCTACTTCTCGACGAAGGCGCGACGCTTTTTGAACGAGTCGATCATGTGCCCAATCCACCACAGGACCAGAAATCGCTGAATCTCGGACATATCGAAGTTGTCGGTGGTGATGACGTTGGCGACAAGCTCTTCAAACTCGTCCAGGGCCTCACGGTGCTCGTCCAGCGCCGGGTAGACGGCAATTGACAGCAGTGCTTCTTCAGTCGAAAAGTGCTCGCGCACGTTAGTCAGCAGTTCGGTGAAGACGGCGCGAAACCTTTGCTCAGCAGCCTGCGTTGGGTCAGCGGTGCAATCGCTCAGCGCATTGCACTGCGCCAGGATTGCCTTGTGCTGGCTGTCAAGGGCTTCATTTCCCACGCTGTAGAGTGGGTCCCATTGCACGTGATTTGACATATCAAATTCGAAATGATTTCATTGGTGAACGCCGTGGACTTTTTCCCAACTGGTATCTTTCATCCCCCTGGGAAGCTGCGGCGGCGACTCGGGTGCAAGCTGCACAAAGCCCCGGTTTCGCTCCCCGTCCTGTACGTTGTGCGGGTTATGGCATTCAGTGCACGTGAACCAGCGCTTCCTGCCTGTGCTGGCCCATTCGCCAATGCGCTTTCCGTGAATGCCATCGCGCCAATCGCGCAGTTTGTCGCCGTGGCACTTGCCGCACAGCATCTGTGGTTGGTCAAAGCTCACCGGATCCCCAAAGTTGTCCACCAGCTTGTTGCGCTGTGTGGTGTGATGGCAATCCATACACCAGATGCGATCACGACCGTGCTGCAGGTTCTGAAGATCGGGAACCATCGCTGCCATGGTTGGAATCGGTGTTGGTTTTTTACTCGTGGGCAGCTTGGGCGGACTGAACTTCGGGCCTACACCGTTGTGGCACGCGGTACTGCACATCGGCATCAGGGCAAGCTTTTCCGAGCGTGGTTTGACGACCGCCTTGCCCGCGGGGATGTGATCGAGCTGCGGCATATTGCCCATGGGAACGGTGCCGTCAAACGGATCGCTCCACCACAGAACAGCGCCGGTCTTGGGTGAACACTTTACGTTGGGTACGCCGACGCTGATGTCGCGCTTGACTACCTCGGATGCGCCCTTGCGGCTTTCAAAGCAGGTGACTTCTACCGGTTGCGCAGGAGCCGACGCCGCTGCAGCGGGGGACGGCTGCTGCGCATAAGCAGATTGGGTCATCGCGCAAGCCACTGCAAAAATCATCGCACTTAATGTGAGTATTTTCATGGTGGGCACCTCACCTTGCTTCAAGGGTTGCTGTTGCGCCCCTTGTCGGAAAGTCGTGCGATGTCTCCGCCTCACTCGCTCGGTACTTGATGTCGCCCAGCATGATGCCGATAGCGCCCTTGAGCAAAATGGTGAGCAGCAGGAAACCCATTGCCCACAGGCCAATGGTCATCATGACCTCAATCAGGGTCGGGAAATACTCGGTCACTTCACCGATGGGACTGGGGATGAAGCCAGGCACGATGAGTCCCATGCCCTTTTCAACCCAGATGCCGCCAAACGCCAGCACGCAGGCAATGGGCAGCAGCTTTTGGTTGGTGCGGATGCTGGGTGTCAAGAACATCGCAAAGGCTACCAGCATGGCAATCAGCGAACCCCAGAACCAGGGCACCAGATTGGTCAAACCGTGCAGGCCAAACATCAGGTAGTACAGGCCATTGGCGTGTTCAGTGCGGGCGTACAGTTCAACCACCACTTCAGAGAGCGACAAAAAGAGCGCGAGCCCCAGGCACCAGGTGACGATGACCGACAGCAAGTTGATGGCTTCGTCCTCAATCCTGAACTTGGTGTTGCTGCGGATTATGCGAAAGATCAAGATGATCAGACACGGGCCGGCCGCAAATGCTGTCACGATAAAGCGGATTGGCATCATGCTGTGGTGCCACATCGGGCGCGCTGGCATGGTCGCGACCAGGAAGGCTGTTACGGTGTGAATCGAGAGCGCCCAGACGATGGAAATGTAGATCAGCGGCATGAAGATTTTCTTGTTCACTTCGCTGCCGCAATACTTGGCATAGAGGTAATAGAAGCCGCAGGCAAAGTTGAGCATCAGGTAGCCGTTCAAGACCAGCACGTCCCATGCCAGCATCGAGCCCGGCATGTTGAAGATGCCGACAAACGGGAACATGTGCCAGAGCCGGTCGGGTCGCCCCATATGGGCAAACACAAACAGCATGACCATGACCACCGCCGAAATGGCCAGCATTTCGCCCAGCACCGAGACTTTGTGCATCGCCTCGTTGTGGTAAACGTAGGCTGGGAAAACGATGGTGACGGCACCTGCGGCCACGCCGACCAGGAACACCAGATTGGCATAGTACAGGCCATCATGAATCTGGCTGGTCAGGCCGGTCACGATCAAGCCTTCGGTGTTTTGCAGGTAGAACCCGTAGAGTGCAATGGCACTGAGAACGGCCAAAAACCCCATCCAGCTGTAGAACTTGGTGCCACCCGTGAGAACGTAGCGCCAGTAGTCGGACACGAAACTGATTAGTTTGTTCACGATTCGCCTCCTCAATCGTAGAAATAGAAGAATTTGGGGAAGGTGTTCAACTCGGCCTTAAGGCGGAACACGTTCTTGCGGGCCAAAATTTGGCTCACTTCACTTTCCGGGTCGAGCAGATTGCCAAACTTGCGCGCGCCCACCGGGCACACTTCAACACAAGCCGGGTAGCGGCCCTGGCGGGTTCGCTGCAAACACCAATGACATTTCTCGACAACACCGCGCATGCGGGGCCGGTTGCCCAGGTAGTGGGTCACCGGGTTCATGTCTTCCTTGGGCAATACGGGAGTGGTCACGTTCATGCGGCGCGCCCAGTAGGGGCAGGCGCTCATGCACATGCGGCAACCAATGCACCAGTTGTAGTCGATCACCACCGGGCCATCGGCCTCACGGTACGTGGTGCGCACCGGGCACACCTTGACGCAGGGTGGTTTCTCGCACTGCATGCAGGCAATGGGCATGTAGTTGGCGTCTTTTTCAGGAACGGCCTCGGGCTCGTAGTGGTACTGTCCCTCCAGAACGGCCCCTGCGGGGGTATAGGCATTGCCGCCGACCTGAATGCCAAGCCCTTCCGGGTAGCCCTGGTTCATCTTGTCCTTGGAGAATTCGCCACGCTCCATGCGCAGCACTTGTATCCACTCGATACGTTCACCGGGTTTCTCGCCACGGGACTGGTTGTTTTCTTCCACGCACGCTTTGACGCAGCGACGGCAGCCAATGCACTTCTTGATGTTCAGTGCATAGCCCATCAGCACACCCGGCAGGGCCTCGGTGCCATCCACGGTGACTTTCTTGTGGTACTGGGCCGAGTAGCGATTTTCAAGCCGTGCGCGCGCTTCGGCCTTTTCCGCGTCGGTCATCAGGCGGTAGTTGCCCTGAAAGTGCTCAGCCCATTCGACCGTGGCCTTCACATCGTCGGACTTGGCCATCAGCGCTGCGGTGCCCATGAGCGAAGACACACTCAACACAGCGCCCCCGGCCTTCAGGAAGCCACGGCGCGACGGTTTGGCCTCTGGCAGAACAGGATTTGCTGACGCTGCTGGCGTCGAGCATTGGCATGACTGCCCCCCACAGGGGGTGGTAGCGGGGTCTTGGTTAGGGTTCAAGTCGTTCTCCAGTACAAATGGATGCCTGCAGTGCGCAATGTTCTTGAGCAATAGCCTTCGCGAGGCTCAACTCAACAGGCAACACCCCAACCTTCCAAGGCCATGGCCTTGAGAATGTCCGTGATGCGTTACAGGCTGATAAGAAAATTGGTTCGGCCGAAGTTAAGCTCTGCAGGATTGGGGGTTGTGACCGCCGAGCGGACCACGTGGCCATGGAGCGGCCCCAACCCTACGCTTTCAAGCCAAAATTGAAGACGACTACTTGGCGCCGGCCATCACCCACGTCGCCAGTGTTTTGGCGTCGGCCTCGCTCAATGCTGCCTGTGGTGGCATGGGAACAGGGCTGTATTTGCCACTACCACCCGTCTTGATGGCCTTGGTCAGCACTGCCACTGCATCTTTCTGGCCAGCGTACTTTTTAGCTACATCCTGGTAAGAGGGGCCAACCAATTTTTTGTCAACTGAATGGCAGGCCAGGCAAGCTTTTTGTGTGGCCAACTGACTACTGGCGAAGGCTGTGGTGCCGGCCAGAACTGATGTGCCAATCAGGATGTGTACGAATTTCATTGTGTCTCCAAAGGGGTTGAACCAGCATCAGGCGCGGTGACATCTGCACGCCCCAGTGCCTGGCCATCTCTTACGCAAAGCGCATGCCAGTAAGAGAAGCTTTGCAACCCGTTGATCTAATTGGAAATATTCGAATCCGCTGGCGCCATCGAGCGCAAAGCATGTCAAAACGTCATGTCAAACTGGCGAAAAACCTGCCTGAATGTCAGAACTGCAAGACCTTCGCGCCATCACTGGTTTGATGGATTAACAGATAACAGCAGCTGGCGAACCTTCGCCACTCATCCATGGTGGGCTTGCGCGCCGTAGTGCATCTCGCTGCGCGTCAGCAGCCGGCCCATGCTGTAGCCCAAAATGCTCACCTCCTGCACGTCCTGAGGTCAGGCGACAGATAGGAAATTCAAACTGCATGAGCCAAAGTATGAGAGTGGTTTTGTGCCACTCGCTTGATCGAAAACCATGTTCGAACAGGACTTCCCGGTAGCGAGTGTTCGCGACGGGCAGTAATCACCCCAAAAAAAGACGGGGAAATTTAGGAGTCGATTTCGCAGGTGGAATGACCGCTGATGATTTCTTGGTCTGGGCTTCGACTGCAATGTAGAACAGATTTCTACTTCCGCACCTGGCCAATTGGAGGTGCTCGATTTGACAAAGTCGTCGCCATAAAGCTGACCCAGGCATGCCGACCTGACTGACCGCTTTGGAGGAGGTAAATCACCATCGTCGAATTTCGCAATGGGTCTCTATCCATCCATTCGCATCGCGCGCGCAAGGAGCGGTTTGGTTTGCGCTGAAGAGATCTAATCATGCAGTGTGAAGTCCACAAACTTCAACGAGTTTTCCGTCACCCGACAAGCTTGCGACAATACGCCGCTCGTGCAACACCTGCACGTGTTCTAAAAAAAAGGAAATCAACATCATGGCAACTGCAAAAAAATCCACAGCAAAGGCTGCACCCTCACCAGCAACCAAGGTGAACGCCAATGCAACGAAGCCTGCCGCGAAACCTGCGGCCAAACCCGCTGCAAAACCCGCACCTAAGAAGTCCCCTGTATCCAAGACTGCCCAAGCCATCGCCAGGATCAGCGCAAGCATTTCCAAGCTGACCGAGCGCAAGGACAAACTCGGCGCCGAGATCAAGGCCCTGCGTGACCAGCGCGCTGCACTCAAGGCGGCTCCTGCCGTAGTGGCCGCTCCCGTTGCTCCCAAGGCCAAGGCAGCCACAAAGCCTGCCCCCAAAGCAGCACCCGCAAAAAAGACGGCCAAGCCCGTTGGCAAAAAATAATGCGCTAGAGCGACTCGGTCGCGCATGACAAAGAGGCCTAAAGGGCCTCTTTTTCTTTTTGGAATGTCTCTTAGACTCCACGAAGGAAGAGAGGGTACCGGGTCTGCCTGATGCCCTCTCATATTGCTACCCGTAGTTCATATCTTCACAGATCCACCCTCACCGATACCCCAGTCGAACTTCACACCGGTGCGTACCGACCTCACATACCTTTAGATTCCAGAACGACCTGCGCTGCTCCAGCACGACTCCCTTCTGGAAGCGGGTCACACCCCGAACCAGCAAGCTGTGCTCTTCGGTATCAATCTGGGAATCAACACCCAGATTGCCGATGAAGTGAATCCCCTGCACCGCGCCAACGGGAACCGGTGTCGTCGGATCATTCATGTTCTCCAGACTCCACAGCCACTGTGACGCCGTCAGGACAGCCGCCATCAGCAAGGCCAGCGATGCCATCCATTTCAGGTCGGTGGTGAAAGAAGACTTGTGGCGACCTCTCCTTGCGATGGCCTGTGCAATTCCATCGGTGCTGTCATCATCCTCAGGATGGGTGGTGAAGCGTTTGGACGAATCAGATGTATTGTTCATGGCTTTGTTCATCGTTGTTTTTCCATTCAGGGTGATTCACAGATTTGGCGTGCAGCGCTGGCGGGTATCGCACAGTTAGCGGCGCTGGTTGGCCCGGGTTTGCAGCGTAAGGGCCTCGTCCATGAAGAGACTGATGCCCTGCCCTACCGCATAAAGGCCCAGCGTGATCTCCACCAGACTGCGGTTCAGCAGTCCCGGGGTCTGCGTGACCGAGAGCACCTAACCGGCATCCACGACAGAGACCACCTTCTGGTCGCCTCCGCGGTCCCCTTCCTGGTCCAGCAGATACAGATACACACCCGTGCCTGCAAGCAGCAGGCTGGCAAGGTCCATCAGAAGGACACGCTCCGGCCGACCCGGTGTCCCCTGCGTTGAAGTCAGATCGCTGCGTTCACTTCCCATGGGATCTGCGATGGCACCTTGATCGGCGAATCAGGCCCTGGTGTTTCCACAACGCGCTCAAGAGCCTGTGGACGGGTAGTGAGCGATAGCGTGATGGAACGGTGTTCATGCACGAGCGCATGCGCCGCCATCGCCACAGTGCCCTCCGTGGCGATGGAGCCACGCCAGGTTTGCGTCCACGGCCCGATTGATGACGGTTGCGCCGTGGACACCTACGCATGGCGACCTGCCTTGCCAGAGGGCTTTGTTGCCGAGGTTGCTTTGGATATTGATTTGGCCTTGGCCTTGGCTTTGGCCTTGGCTTTGGGTTTGGCTTTGGGTTTGGTACTGGTTCCGGTACTGGATCTGGTTCTGGTTTTAGTACCGGCATTGTTTTCCTGGCGCGCATACTTGCCCGTGATGTCATGCAGCACCATGCCGTTGCGCAGTTCCGATCCCGGATACTCCATCTCCTTGACGACGATGGGAAGGCGGATATAGGCCACCACACCGTTTTCGCGCGCAATGACCAGAATCTCCTTTGTCTCCAGCTCCAGCGCATTGCCAAGCAGATACTGCTCACCCAGAGCCGCCCGTACATCAGGCGGCAAGATCAGAACGGCAACGCCCACCAGGTCATGCACAGTGGCCGTGCCAGGCATGGCAGGTGTGCCAGTTTGTCCCGGATCCATGGGATCCGTACCACCGGTGGCAATCGTGGTGGCGACCCTGGATTGGTTCGCTGGTTTCGAGATTGGTTTTGAGCTTGGTTTTGAGGTTGGATGTGTTTTCCGGGAAGTCATGCTGGAAGCCTTCAGATGTGTTGAACAAGGTTTTGGACAAAGCCCTTCCCCTTGCCTTCCCCCTTACCCGGCCAAACCAGTTGGTCCGGGTGTTTGGGGACAGGCGAACTCAGAAGTACGGGGTGCTTTGCAGCGCGCAGCCGTGCTACGGCGGATGAATGGCTAGGCTGTTCTGGTGGCTCATGGTTGCCTGTACTCCACACGCTCCAGTGCTGCCATCAGGGCAGCGATGTCGTCTTCACTCATGGGTGGCTGCGGGTTGTAGAAGCCCATCGGCTGCTTGCCCCCGGTTTTGAGCTTGAGTTCTTCCTGCAGCCAGTGCAGGATGACAGTCGCCGGGTCTTGCGTTGCAGCGGGTGGTGCAAATGCCAGCCTGCGCCGCACACACGCAAAGTCACCCGGTGTCAGACCCACCAGATGGGAACTCCAGTCCAGATGCTGCTGGGTGGGTGTGATTCCAATGCCTTCACACAGGGCTGCAAAGCTGGCCTGGCGTTGTTCGGCATGGAGCACATCAAAGCGGATCTTGGCGTCCATTCTTCTGAGCACGGCCGCATCCAGTGCATCGAGCCGGTTGGTGGCCAGCACCACAATGCCCTCGAAGTCGCTGAGCTGCTCCAGGAGTTCATTGACCTGGGAGACTTCCCAGGTGCGAACCGCGCTCTCCCGACTCGCCAGCAGGGAGTCCACTTCATCAATGAACAGCACCGCGTTGTCCTGCAGGGCATCGTCAAAGGCCTGGTTGATTCGCTGTTCGGTCTCCCCCACCCAGGGTGACAACAGGTCAGATGCCCTCTTCTCCATCAAGGGCTTGTCCAGCATGCGGGCCAAAGCGTGTGCGAATGCCGTCTTGCCGGTGCCGGGTTCACCGTACAGCAGCAAGCGCGCTGTTCCACAGCGGTTGATACCGGCGGTGATGTGAAGCAGGTCTTCACTGGCCTGTACGCCATGTGCATCCCATGGCGTTGTGGGTGCGGGTTTCCTGAGCCGTGCGGCACGCCTGTCCCGCAGCCGGTTCCTGAGCCAATGGCGGCAGGCCCGGGTATCCATGGGGTGTCGAGCCTGGCTGGAGCGCTCCACCACCACGGCCAGTCGGTCAATCAGTGCCGGGGTCAGACTTCCCATATCGGCCCAGAGCGCAAGTTCTTCGCTTTGGAATTCGTTTTGATCTTCGCTGTGATGTCCGCTTTTGGTGATACCCGCCAGGCGCTTTTGCAGCATGGCCAGCCGCACCGAACGGGGCATAGTCTCAAAGGCAATCACCGTGTCAAAGCGGCGCAGCACCGCAGGATCGAGGATCTCGGGATGGTTCATGATCCAGATGACCGGAATGCGGCTGTCTTCGATCAGGCGGTTCAGGCTGGCCCGGTGGTTGGCCATGGTGACGGCCGACGGATCACCGCCTGTTGCGCTTGCATCACCGCCAGCCCTGAAGACATCGTCGGCCTCATCGAAGACGATGACACCACCGGGGGTATTGCGCATCATGTTCAGGGTCAGGCGCAAGTGGCTGAGCCGGTCTTCCCCGCTCAAGGCATCACCATCGTCGCCCATGACCACCAGTTCCATGGCGGTGACGGTGCGCATAGCTGCGTGCTGCGCCAGCAAGGCCCGAACCCATTCGGTCTTGCCAAGCCCCGGGGCGCCGGTTACCAGCAGGTGGGCGCCACAACGAGCAGGACCCTCTTCTTGTTCCAGCGCTCCGGCCAGCCAAGCCAGTGCCAGCTGGGTGCTGTCGTGCATGTAGTGGAAGTCGTTCAACCCCAGTGTTGTCTCTTGCAGTGGAACCACCAGATAGGACAGGATCAATTCCGGATTGCCTGTGTGCATGGGAATGCGCTGACCCAGAACCCGGGGAACCTTGAGCAGGCGCTCCAGTGCAACGTCACCATGGGTATACAAAGTCACCAGTCCACAGGTCAGCAAACGGCTGTTGCGCTGCAAGGCCGGCTCGACGGTATGCAAGGGGCGGTTCAGGATACTGCTGAAGGCCTGGGGCAGGTCAGCCAGCGAGAGTTCACCCCAGGTGGAGGTGGCCAGTCGCAAGGGCCGAAACACCCGGGTGGCTGCGGCAAACTCAAAGATCTCGGTCTCAATCGCATCGAGTCCTGCGCTACCGGATAGCCATCGTATGGTTTCCAGCATGGCACAGTCTTCTACCGGCTGGGTGACACAGACATCGTCCAGCGTTTCGTGAACCAGGTTAAAGGCGTCTCCCAGCGCCTTTTGCACTTCCACCACCTTGCAGCCGATATCGGCCAGTGCCGGGATATGGAGCACATCGGCCACCACCCCCATGCGGGGATGACCCGGTTCACAGTAGAGGGGCATACCGCCGTGACCGCACAGGATGCGCAGGATCCAGCAGTTCAGGCGTGCCCGGTAAGCCAGTCGGGCGGGAGTAGCGTGAGGGCCATTCCAGGCCTGGTTGAGTCGGGTGCTGGTGCGACTCAGGTCGTTGTCATCCAGAAAGTATTTGATGGACATGGTTTCTTCTCCTTTATTGGGGCATGGCCATATAGACCTGGTTTTCTATTCGCAGCAGGTAGATGGCGTCTGGCGTTTCCATGTGCACGCTGGTGATCAGGCGGGTTCGCCGGTCAACATCGCGGTAACGGGTTGCATGGATGCCAGACTGGGACGCCGAACCGCTGACCGGTTTGCCGACATCGCCGAAGTTGACGCCGCCGTTCAGACTGGCGATGGTTTCGCGCCCCACCAGCTGGATCAGTTCTTTGGGAACACCCACGATTTGCATGCCCTGGGTGTGGAAGGCGTGTATCGGCTTGCCCTGGTGTTTGCCGACCTGGGGGTGTCGCGCCTGGAAGCGCACTGCATGGATGTCCTTCAGGGCAGTGCTGGAGTTGGCGAACTTGAATGCGAAGCTGGGTTTCATGGAAGTCCTGGTTGGTTGATTGGGGTTGATGTATTCATTGCTCAGTTGCGTGAGTAACTGCTCACACTGGAGTGGTGGTCGATCGGGTTTCCAAACTGCTGATGAATGCCAGGACCGGATTGCATGCGTGAGCGCATGGTCTGAACCGAGCGACGAACCAAGGCCTGAATGGAAGGGATGCGCGAGCCATCGAGCTCGTCCGGATTGCCCCAGCCCAGGCAGTTGCACAGATCGTCGGCCTGCTGCGAGTCGGCTTCGCGCAGGGTTTTAAGAGCGGGACGGACCACAGCCCGAATCACGTCCAGCGGGGTGCAGGGTTCCTGCACCTGTTCACCCAGCAGCGATTCAATGCCGGCAATCAGGACGGCTGCGTAGAGGGTGTCGCGCGCCCGGGGACCCAGCATGCTTTGAAGGGCTGCGGTGTGCGCTGCGGAGCGCAGCCGCTCGATGGGCCTGCGCTGGAACATGCAGTCGTCCAACGGCAAGGCTGTGAGGATCAGACGGACATCGCGCTCGGCGGTAACGGATTTGAGGAAGTTCCGCAGGGGTCCGGCTTGCACCAGGTCCACTGCGCGCCGGATGAGTACATCGGGGCAGGTGCCAAAGGTGATTTCTGCGCAGGCGACCAGGTGTTTGACCGAAGGTTCGCCTTGCAGGTTGAACGCGCCTTGAACGGTCGGCAGACGCGCAAAGCTAACGCCTTCGATTTCCACTTCATTGCGACTGCGGCTGTGACTGCGGTTGTGATTGACACTGCGACGCGCAATGGGCTTGTTGAAGCGTTGTGGGGACAGCAGGGCCAGGGGCATTGCGGCGCTGGATGCTGTGTCGGGAGTGGGGACTGATTTCATGATGACTTCTTTCTAAAACTTTGGGCAAAGCGTCTCCCTGACCCGGTACTGCGGCTTGCAGCGACCGGGCTGTTCAATTGCTTTGCGGTGTGTGGCTTTAGTTCAGCTGCAGAGCTGGAGGGCTTTGCTTGCTGGCTTGCAGGGCTGAGAGCCAGGGGATCGGTGAGATCGCTGAGATCGCTGAGATCGCTGAGATCGGCGGAGGTTGCGCATCGGTCTGATCACCGCTGCTGCTGGTGTCTGCATTGCGGTTGGCGCTGTCACCCGCAATGTTCAGGCGCGTGGCTTTGACATCGACGGTGTTTTTCCCATAGCTGGGGTGGTGCATGCCACGCAACTTGGGAACGGGCAGCGGCGTGGATTCCTGTGCTGGCACGAAGATGCTGTGGTTGGCACCGGGCACCTTCTGTTCAATGAGTGGTCCCTGTGCGAGTTGGCTGGCCAACAGGCGCTCCATCGCGGATCCGTCCTGGCGGGTCAGGTTGGGTACGTAGCGGCTGTAAACGCGAAAGAGCATCTCCGTGCTGGTGTGGCCGAGTTGACGGGCGATCCATTCGGGTGCTTCACCACTGGCCAGCCACAAGGTTGCTGCGGTGTGACGCATCTGGTAGGGACGCCTGGCGGTGAGTCCCAGATGGCGCAAGAGCGGATACCAGACCCTGTCAGAGAAGTTCTTGTTGTCGATGGGCTGACCCGTCAGATTGCAAAAGACGTATTCAGAGGCTTTGCCCGTGGCTTCGAACTGCGACTTCAACGCATCAAACACCGGTGCACTCATCTGGATGTCGCGCTGGCTCCCATCGGTTTTGGTGTATTCGTCTTCACCCATGACGAAGGTTTCACGCACACGGATGATGCGCAAATCGAAATCGACGTACTTCCATTTGAGGCCATGGACTTCGCCTGTGCGCATGCCGGTGAGAAAGCGCGTAGTGAAGTAGTTCTTGTAGTCGGCTCGCACCGTTGCAATGATGCGCTGCACATCCACCAGGTTGAAGGGGTCGACATCGGTCTTCTTCTGGCGCAGCTTTTTGATGTTGGTCATGGGTGACGTAAACTCAAAGCGGTCGGCGGCTTCGTTGAGGATCTGGCGTAGCAGACCCATGATTTCATTGATCCGCTTGGGTGAGAGTCCAATTTGATCTCCGCGACCTTTTACTTTGCCGAGTGTGGCGCGGAATTCAAGAACATCAGACTTGGTGATACTGCCGACCACCTTGCCTCCAAAGTAGGGCACCAGACGACCATTCAATGTCGACAGCAGTGATTTGATATGGCTGCGCCGCCATTCGATGCTGCGCTCGTCGAACCAGGTGGTGGCGAAGTCTTTGAAAGAGGGGCCGACGCACACGCCCGGCTCATCAGCAGACTGCGACTTTGCGCTCAAAACGTTAGGTTCAAACCGGGCAACCATTGCGCTGTCCGGAAAGAAGTCGGCGTACCTGAAAACGCCATTCTTCTGTGCATTTTGGATCTTGTCGATCATCGCCTGAACGCGTTTGCGGTTGGGCATCGTGTCGAATAGTGCCGTCTGCTCACGACAGCGCACACTGCGATAGGTGAAATCGATGACCAACTTCCCGGTCTCTTTTCTGACGGTGACTTTAGCCATGGAGTACACCACCATTGGCCATTGGTATTGCGCCCATCCCCATCGGATGTGTTAGTGACGTGAGCTTCATATCACGCTCAATTTGCTCCCACAAAAACAGTATCTTCCGTCCCCCAAATGGCCGGACATAGTGGATGCCTTCCAGCAGGACACTGTCTTTCAGTCGCTCGCGGATGGTGCGAACGTCGTACTTGATCTTCAGCGACAGTTCGTCAGTAGTGAGGTAAGTCTGGTCAATCATTGGCTTGCTCCTGTACAATTTGAGTTGCAAGTGATACAAATATCTATCACTTGCTGCCAATATTACTCCATGCTGCGCGTTTTACAACCCTTTTGATAAAAATATTTATCGTTTGTCGATTTTTTATGATTCGGTTCAAGTTAGGCGAGATGATTGAGAAGAAGCAATTCGCTGAAGGGCGGCGCGTTTCAATCAACGAAGTAGCCATCGCGACCGGTCTGAACAGAATGACGTTATCGAAAATTCTGAATCAAAAGGGTTATGGAACCGGCACTGAAACGATTGACCGCTTGTGCCAGTTTTTCGCCTGTAAGGTTGAAGAACTGATGGAGCACTTGCCAGACGAAGATTCACCGAAGACGTAACGGAAATTTTAGGCTTCTTGCCTATACATTGCGAAATCTCTCACGCAGCGGCAACTGTCACATTGCATTTTGTCGGCCGCTGACACCTCCGTGTTGAACTGTACTGCGGCCTACGACCCATTGCAGTCTTAGAGACCCATCAACTGGTCGCCCGACAGCCGACATTCAAGCGCTCACAAAATCGATTTGCAGATGACTGCTTCAGGGAAGGTCCATCCGAAGTGTGGACTTCGCGTTATGGCCAGATGCCGACGTTCAGAGCAATCGCTCTACAACAGTGAGCGAATTGAAACTGGAGTTAGCCCGCATATTTCACGGCACCCCACTGTATGAGGGAGTTGGTGTGGTTTGCGGGGTCCGACGGTCTTGCTTGTTGTGTTTTGCGGTGATTGCACCCTATTTGGGTTGTAGTCTCGTTGGTATGAAGACAACTACCCCCACCCCGACTTGGGTTGCGGGCCGTTTTGGTGTCAATGCGCGGGCCAGGCACTGTATGGAATTCATGGCGAGCGTAGCGCGCTCATGGCCTGCGCGAAGACTGCGGCGCTGGGCCAGTTGGAAGCCAGATACAAGCGAATGCGCCGCGTATTTCGGGTCACCACCGCAGCGAGTTTGAGCAACTTGATACGCAGCGTGTCGACCTGCGCTTTGGCCAATTCAGTTCCTTGCAGCGCCAGCGCACGCAGTCGCTCAATAAGCACATAGCCCAAGGCGGCCAGCAACATGCGCAACTGATTGCTTTGAAACTGGTGACAGCTTGTACGCGTGGCAAACAGGCCGACCTGTGCCTCCTTGATCCGGTTCTCGGCCTCCCCGCGCTGGCAATACAGTTCGTCATACAACGCTTGGGGCGCACCCTGGAGATTTGTCACCACATAGCGCGGGTTGTTACCCTGCTCACCGTACTCCAGACGCGTGATTACTCGACGCTCTTTCGTCCAGGTCTGCGCGGCGTAAAGGAATTCACCTATCTCACGCTGCTTGAGCCCGGTTTGTGCGTGATGGTCTTTCATCGCCAGTTCCAGGAATTCGCTCATGCCTTGCAGGCGCGCGTTGCGCGCCAGGCCCACGATGTAGTGCACGCCTGCGCGCTCGCAGTAGTTGAGAATGCGCTGACGGCAAAATCCTGAGTCACCACGAAAGACAATGCGCACGGCAGGCCACTTCTGACGCAGGCGCGTGACCAGCAACTTCAGGATGGCCGCTGTGTGCTTGGCCCCATCAATGCGACTGGGGCGCAGATAGGCGCACAGGAGTTGCTGGCCGCAGAACACATACAGAGGCAGGTAACAGTAGGCGTCGTAGTAACCATGGAAGAAGCGACCCTCCTGCTGTCCATGCAGCGGGTTGTCGGTCGCATCAAAGTCCAATACCAGTTCAGCCGGTGCGGTCTTGAAGCTGGCAATGAATTGCTCCACCAGTACCTGGTGCAGGCGTACTGCGCTTGCGCGATCAGCCCACTTCTCCAGGCGGCACAGAGTCGGAGCGCTGGCGATCTGGTTATCAACGCCGACGGCCGTTTGCATGGCTACGTCACTGCGCAACGCACCGTGGTCGTTGAGGTCTTCCCAGCCCAGTGCCAATCCATAGACGCGCTGACGCAGCATGTCAACGACGTTGTGTTTGATGAGCAATGGGTTGCGTGGATCAGCGATGCAGTTTGCCGCCGATTGCAGCAGACCGAGCTTGCGATCAAGCACACCCAGCAGCATGACACCGGCGTCGCTTGTCATGCTGCCGCCGTCAAACCTGCCCTCCACAACGCGTCGGCCAAGATGACCAAATTCGACCTTGCGTGTTCCAATTTCTTCGGTACAGTTTGGCATTGGCAGTCCTTTGTTGTGATTGGCGTCAGATACCAATGACAACGTGCCCACGGGCGGGGCTGCCTACCTATAACGGTGAAATATTCGGGCTAA
>JBPOIP010000213.1:0-25090 GCA_052034395.1 Pseudomonadota bacterium | reverse complement strand
TGCGTGTTCCAATTTCTTCGGTACAGTTTGGCATTGGCAGTCCTTTGTTGTGATTGGCGTCAGATACCAATGACAACGTGCCCACGGGCGGGGCTGCCTACCTATAACGGTGAAATATTCGGGCTAGAGGACACGAAGGGAAAAAAGAGCGGTTGCACTAGGCTGCGGATCAACGTTGCAGCTACTAATTTTCAAAGGCGCCGAACTCAAATCGATTTAAGTCTTTCCAGGGCGGCATTCAGCGTTTCATCCTTCTTGGCAAAGCAGAAACGAACGACCCGCTGGTCGAATCCGTTACCGTAAAACGCGGACAGAGGAATGGCAGCAACTCCGATTTCTACAGTCAGCCATTGGCAAAAATCAGCTTCACTCAGGTTGCTAACCTGAGAAATATCGACACACTGAAAGTAGCTTCCCTCGCTGGGAAGAAGTCGCAGTCGCGTATTTGAAAGCCCGGCTCGAAACAGGTCGCGCTTTCGCTGGTAAAAAGCAGGCAGATTCAAGTACGGTGCGGGGTCTTGCATGTAAGCGGCCAATCCGTACTGAACAGGTGTATTCACCGTAAACACGTTGAACTGATGCACCTTTCTGAACTCAGCCATCATCGATGCTGGCGCAGCGACATAGCCGACCTTCCAGCCGGTTACATGGTAGGTTTTGCCAAAGCTGGAAATGATGAAAGCACGCTCTGCCAGGTCAGTGAACCGGGCCGCGCTCTCGTGCTGGCCATTGTCAAAAACCATATGCTCATAAACTTCGTCACTGATCAACAGCACATTGGTGGGTTTGAGCAGTTCCTGCAATGCCAGCATATCCTCGTGGGTCCATACCGTAGCACTGGGGTTGTGCGGGCTGTTTATCACGATGGCGCGCGTCTTCGGCGTCAACGCTGCACCTATAGCAGCAAAGTCAGGTCTGAAGCTGCCAGGCTTCAGGGGTACACGAACCGCTACGCCACCGGCCAGTTCGATGTTCGGTACGTAGCTGTCGTAGCAAGGCTCCAGCACAACAACTTCGTCTCCCGGATGCACGATTGCCAGAATGGCAGTGATGATGCCCTGGGTGGCACCGGCGGTGATGGTGATTTCATCCGCGGGGTTGTACGAGCGACCATGAAGCGTTTCAATCTTTGTCGCAATGGCTTGCCTGAACTGTGGAATGCCTGGCATGGGCGGGTATTGGTTGTGTCCGGCCTGCATTGCTCCTGTGACATGCTCAATCAGTGCCGGATCACAAGCAAAATCTGGGAAACCCTGTCCCAGGTTGACGGCCTTGTGTTGCGTGGCGAGCGCTGACATGACGGTAAATATCGTTGTACCAACGGCAGGTAGGCGAGATTTGAGGTTTGGCATCATCATCAATAGTCGTAGTTTTCGACATGTCCGTCCATGGCGTGCGCTATCAGTTTGCGGTCCAAACGGTCACTCAACAGTTCAGCAAAGGTGTAGACGAAGTTGCGCAAATATGCGCTGCGCTTGAAGGCTACCCTGGCAACATTTTGACCAAACAGCACACCGGCCGGGCGCACTACCAATCCACCTTTTCCACCGTCTTCAATGATGTCCCGAACAGCCATCTCGGCGGCAATGCCAACGCCCAGTCCCAGCCGCACGTATGTTTTGATCACGTCCGAGTCGATGGCCTCCAAAGCAATACGCGGTTCGAGCCTGCGTATGGCAAACGCCTGGTCTATCTTTGTGCGTCCAGTGAATGACGGGTGATAGGTAATGAGGGGCTCCAGAGCCACATCCTCCAGCGTAACCCGTTCCTTGCGCGCGAGCCAATGGTCAGCGGGCAACACAAGCATGTGTTGCCACTCATAACAGGGAAGGGTGATCAGTTCGGCGTAGTTTGCAAGGGATTCTGTCGCGATACCAATTTCTGCAACTTCATCAATCAACATGCGTGCAACTTGATCGGGTGAGCCCTGATGCAGGCTGATGTTGACCTTGGGATACGCGGCGCGTAAGCCAGCGACCTTTTCGGGCAACACATAGCGTGCCTGCGTATGTGTGGCGGCGATAGATAGGGTACCGCTGTCCTCTGCGCTGTATTGCTCTCCAATGCGCTTGAGGTTGCCAACTTCGCGCAGAATTATTTCGATGCTCTTGACTACGTGTTGCCCAGGCTCGGTTACGCGCTTGAGTCTCTTGCCATGGCGCGCGAATATCTCGATGCCTAACTCTTCTTCCAGCTCAATAATGGCTTTCGATACGCCGGGCTGGGACGTGTGCAGGGATTTGGCAGCTTCGGTTAAATTGAGGTTGCGGCGAACGGCTTCCTGAACAAAGCGGAATTGGTGCAAGTTCATATCGAATTCCAACTAACAATGGAATTCATTATGACGCATGTGCCTCAGTCGAGGCTGCCAATCGCGATTTGGGCGATGAGTTCAATCAGACGCGGATCCTCGCCCACGGCGGGTTCGAGTATGAACTGTAGGTCGGGGTAATTTGCCCGTAGATTACCAACCAGTTGGGGTAGATCGTCTCGCGCATGCTTACCGACTCCCAGGAAAAGCGGCACGATGGTGACGTGGTTAACGCCTTGCGAAATGAGTTGATGGGCGGCAGCGGGCAGGTCTGGAGTACTGATTTCCAAATAGGCACAAGTCACCTGAGTGGATGCTGACAATGTTGCGATGCGCGCCGCCACTGCTTCCATTGGCTTGTGCCATAGCGGGTCTCGAGACCCGTGTGCAAAAAGTACGATTCCACGGCGTTGCAGGGCATTTGTCATCGTCTTATAACCAGCCAAGTGAAGGCTGTGAGTGAAATAAATGAGTAAATCAACCCAGGCAATGCAGCGGTGATCCACGGCCACCAGCCTCGCAAGGCGCCCAGATCGCCAAGGACATTATTCAACAATACAAAACTAATGCCAGCCATCACACCGCCAAAAACGTATGTCGCAACACTGCCGGAGCGAAAGTGTAAATAGGCAAAGGGCAAGGCGAGTACAACCATGACTAGGCAACTCAGTGGATAAAACACTTTTTTCCAGAACTGGATTTCATATTTCTGTGCCGTCTGTCCATTGGCATTCAGATGCCTTACGTACTGAAAGAGGTCAATCGTTCCCATGCGTTCTGGTCGCAGGACGGCAGTGGCGACCATTTCTGCACTGATTTGGGTGGGCCAACGGAATGTCTCCATAGACGTTCTATCAACATGCGTGGAATCGGACGCATTGCTGCTGAACTCGGTGTGATCGACCTTCTCAAGAAGCCAGGAGTCGTCTTTGATGAACTTCGCTGTTTGGCCTTCGGTCATCGAGACCAGCAGGCCCTGGTTATCGAATTCGAAAATCCGCACATTGCGCATACTCGCGTCCGGAGCAAGCGAGCCAACATTGACAGCGTATCGGCTGTAGGCCTGACGTTCTTTGAGCCAGGCCCCAGTTTTTCCAACGGTCACCTTACCCTGGTAGCGTGACTTCAGCAATTGCGCAGTTTTATCCGCCATCGGCGCAAGATAGTCGCCAATTGCGAAAGTGATCAGAACAAAACCCAGGCCGAGTGTCAGTAAAGTTCGCAGAGCCAGCCATGGCCCCAGCCCACTGGTTCGCAAGATGGTGAATTCGGAACTTTGGGCCAACCGAGCCATTACGAATATCGTGCCAATAAGTACGGTAATCGGCAGCAATTCGTAAAGGTGGCTCGGCAACATGAGTGCGACATACAGCAATGCCTGCGCAGCGGTGTAGCCCGTATCCCGGTGTTTGCCTACGGCCTGCAATTCCTCTACGAAATCAAAAAAATAGAAAAGGGATACAAAACCCAGCGTGACCAGCAAAACAGAAATTACGACTTCGCCATACAGCAGTCTGCGAACGGTTTTCACGCCTTAACCTTTGTTGCAAGGATAGATGCCTTTGGCCTTCTGCCGAAACGGAAAGCCCAATTGTTGTGGCGTCGGGCCAGCCATAGTATGGCCAAAACCAGCGCACCACCGTGCAATGCCGGGAGGAAAACCCCAATTTCCGTTTGACCGGTTTCGATCCAGTTTTTGCCCAGAATGAGCAAATTGAAGTAAACAACAAACACCATAAAGGCAAATCCGAGGTTTGCGGTTCGCCCAACACGTGGATTGACACCGGCCGTTGCCAGGCCAATGACGACCAGATTGATGGCGGCCAATGCCAGACCGACTCGCCAGGAAATTTCTGCCAAATGCGCCTTGGTCGGGTTGTTCAATAACTCCAGCGTGCTTTTTGCTGCTGATGGAATGAAGCTACGAGCGGATTGGTCATCTGCATCAACCTGAGCGCCATAAGTTTTGAATCTGGCAACCGTCAGATCCGGTTTTCCCGCCGTGGTTTCCAATCGTTGGCCATTTTCCAAGATGAGAAACTTTTCGTTATTGATGACCTCAACGTGTCCACTGCGCGCAGACGTGACGCTTTCCTTGTCATTCTTGTGCTGCGCAATAAATACATTGCTACCTGCCAGCGAGCCACTGGCGTCTTTTTCAATGAAAAAGACGCGCTCGCCGTTCGCTGACTCCTGAAACTGACCGGGTTCAATGCGGGCTATGTCCCCGCGCTTCTCATAGCGGTCGCGCATGTCTTCAATCCGGGAATACGCCCATGGCAATATCAGCAATGCCAAAGCCGTAATAACCAGCAAGATCGGCCAGGCGAACCGAAAAAGGGGTTTGACGAGCGATGTCAGACCTCGTCCGCTACCAAACCAAATCACCATTTCACTGTCGCGGAACATTCGCGTCAGCACACTTAAAATGGCCAGGAAGAGGCACATCGACAGGATCGTGGGCATGTCCGAAAGTACGGTATAACCCATGATGATCATGACATCCGATGGGTTAAATACGCCACGTCCTGCCTCGCCGAGGGTGCGAATCAACGTCATGGTCACCACCACGGTGATCATCACAACGAGTGTGGCACCAAAACTGCGCGCAAGTTCCTTGCGAATAGAGGAGTGAAATAGCATGACGTCTAAGGAAAACCTGAATTATGAACTTTGAACTCAAACCCATGGGCTGTGCAGAGATTTCTGCCGAGAAATGTGATGCCCTGATTGTGCTGGTACCTGAGGATTTCAAGGCAGGCAAGGATAGCTTGTCGCAGTTGATCGCGCACGTTATCAAGTCCGGGGATCTCGATACAAAAGCCGGCAAGTTGCTGAATTTGTATCGTCCGGCTCAGGCACTCGCCGTTCGGGTGGTGTTGGTTGGAACCGGAGAAGGGTCCGCACGCGATGTGCATAAAGCCGTGGTAGCTGCGACGGGTTCGGTCAAATCGAAAACGCTGAAAAAATTGGCGATTTGCTTTGCTGCACCGCCAAGCCAGGCTGCCGTTCGGGCGGTTGTGGCTGTTGTATCTGACGCCACCTACGTGTATACACACACAAAATCCAAACCGGACGGGCGAACGGTGGGGAAGGTTTTGGTAACCGCAGCGAATGCCACTGAATTGCGGGATGCGTTTGACCACGCAGTCGGTATTGCCGAAGGCGTCGAACTTGCCAAGGAATGGGCTAACCGGCCAGCCAATCACGCTACACCAACCATGTTGGGACATGCCGCGCAGGATTTGGCCAAGCTACCGAAAATTAGTTGTGAGGTGCTTGGTCCCAAAGAAGTTGGCAAATTGGGCATGGGGTCTTTTCTGGCAGTGGCGCAAGGTTCGGATGAGCCACTGCGATTCATAGTTCTACGCTACAACGGTGCCGCAAAAACACAGGCGCCAATTGTCTTGATTGGTAAGGGGATAACATTTGATAGCGGTGGTATCTCGATCAAACCCGCGCCTGAAATGGATGAAATGAAGTTCGACATGTCAGGTGCTGCCAGTGTTCTAGGCACATTCCGGACGCTTGCCGCACTTAAGCCCTCTGTAAACGTTGTCGGCTTGATCGCCGCTTGTGAAAATCTGATCAATGGCAAGGCGGTAAAGCCTGGCGATGTTGTAACCAGCATGAGTGGACAGACAATCGAAATTCTGAACACGGATGCGGAGGGGCGGCTCGTGTTGTGCGATGCACTTACCTATGCAGAACGGTTCAAGCCTGCAGCTGTGGTTGACATCGCGACGCTAACCGGCGCTTGCGTGATTGCGCTTGGTGGCGTGCGAAGCGGTTTATTTGCAACGCAGGATGCGCTGGCCAACGCCCTGGTTGCCGCAGGCGAGGCTTCACTTGATTTGTGCTGGCGGATGCCACTGGACGAAGACTATGCTGAAGGTCTGAAAACGAATTTCGCCGATGTCGCCAATGTTGGTGGACGTGCCGGAGGCGCCATTACGGCGGCCAAGTTCCTCCAGCGTTTCGCTGCAAAATTTCCCTGGGCTCATCTCGATATCGCTGGTACCGCATGGAAGAGTGGGACGGCGAAAGGTGCTACCGGGCGTCCGGTAGGGTTGTTGACGGAGTATCTGCTGGGTCAGGCACGGAAATCGTGACGGAAATTGCATTTCACTTCGGCGCTCCAGACAAGGCACTTTACAGTTGCCGACTGCTTAGAAAGGCGGCGGGAGCTGGGTCAAGATTGCTTGTGATAGCAGATCCGGAAATGGTGGCAGAAATTGACGCAAAGCTTTGGGCACTTTCGTCCACAGACTTTGTACCACATTGCCTCGTTTCTGCGGATGTCTCGGTGCAACGCAAAACTCCGGTTGTCCTTGCAACGGAGCTTATTCCGAACATTGGTGATCGAAACGTGCTCGTCAATTTGGCTAGTGCGCCACCAAACGGGTTCGAGTCTTTTGATCGTTTGATCGAAGTGGTGAGCACAGATCCTGTTGATCGGATGGCGGCGCGCGAGCGCTGGAAGTTTTATGTACAACGTGGCTACGACATTACCCGCCATGATTTGTCCCTGAAGCACACGGAGTGAAATTGACCAATAAGCCAGCAACCCGATTTGTTCCAACGCTTACCGAAGTCGTGCGACCCGGTACCGTTGCACGTGATGCAACGGTCGATGTTGAGCGTCTCGCTGAACAGGTGCTACAGGAAGTCAGACTGAGACTGGAGCAGCAGCTTCGCAGCACGCTGCACACGCTGGTCGAAGACGAGTTGCACAAGGCATCATCGCAGTGGCAGGTTGAACTTGAAACTGCCGTTCAGTCAGCAATTGAACGAGAACTGGCAACTGATTCGCCAAGCAAAACATGAGCAATGGAGTCACATGTACCGCTCAGGATTCGTACTTTTTTTGCGCATTTGTTTTCACGATATGGTGAATCCGCCTGAAAGGCAGGTTAAAATCAAAGGCTCTGGAGCGGTGGATGAGCGGTTTAAGTCACACGCCTGGAAAGCGTGCGTGGGGTAAAACCCACCGCGGGTTCGAATCCCGCCTGCTCCGCCAGTGATATAGAAAACATGCGCCTTCGGGCGCATGTTTTTTTTGCCCCAATCGTTTTGTCCGGGGCCAGCGTCAAGGCTATTTAGGCAGTTGTGTCATCTTCATGGCTGAGCCGATCAGGGTCGCCACTTCGGCCATATTGCTGGGCACGATGAGGGTTGTCGTCGCATCTGCCGCTACTTTAGAGTACGCATTGACAGCTTGCTCGGCAACTTTTAGTTGTACCGCTTGTTCACCTCCGGGTTGGCGGATTGCAGCTGCAACGCGTTCAATGGCTTGCGCATTGGCTTCAGCAACAGCAAGAATCGACGCGGCCTGTCCCTGCGCGTTATTGATGGCAGCCTGCTTTTCACCTTCTGAACGCGCAATGAAGGCTTCGCGCTCTCCCGTGGCAATATTGATCTGCTCCTGGCGTCGCCCTTCAGACGCAGCAATCAATGCGCGTTTTTCACGTTCCGCTGTGATCTGCTGCTGCATCGCATGCAAAATCTCTTTGGGGGGTGTGAGGTCTTTGATCTCATAGCGCAAGACCTTGACGCCCCAGTTCAAAGCCGCTTCGTCAATAGCCTGAACCACTTGGGCATTGATGATGTCTCGCTCCTCGAAAGTCTTGTCCAGTTCCAGCTTGCCGATGACAGAGCGCAAAGAAGTTTGTGCCAATTGCGAGATGGCCACAACGTAATTGCTCGAGCCATAACTGGCACGCATGGCATCCGTTACCTGAAAGTACAAAATGCCATCAACCTGCAACTGCGTGTTGTCCCGGGTGATGCACACCTGACTGGGGATGTCGAGGGGAATTTCCTTGAGCACATGCTTGTAGGCTACGCGATCAACAAATGGCATCAGGAAACTCAAGCCTGGCGTGAGCGTACCGTTGTACTTCCCCAGTCGTTCAACCACCCATGCATGTTGTTGAGGGACAACCTTGACCGATTTGGTAATGAAGATAACCGCAACGATCAACAAAATAAATCCGAATTCCATAATGATTCCTTCTACTAGCAATTGAATTGGGGTCAGCCTGGCCAGCGTTTAGAGTTTTTGAACGATCAGTCTGCTGCCAACTAACTCGACCACGCGGTGTGGGCCAGCCTGGAGAGTTTCACCAGAAACACAGGCAACGGCCCATTTGGCGCCCCGGTAGCGCACACTCGCGGTCCCATCCGGGCTCCAGTTCTCGACGTGAACCGTTTCTCCGATATCGAGATTTACGTCACGGTTTGCATTGGCTGACACGTCCTTGG
Source organism: Pseudomonadota bacterium (assembly GCA_052034395.1). Classification (GTDB taxonomy): domain Bacteria; phylum Pseudomonadota; class Gammaproteobacteria; order Burkholderiales; family Burkholderiaceae_C; genus Allorhodoferax. Next base: position 16,515 of record JBPOIP010000213.1, on the reverse strand, counting down.
GTTGCGCTTGCCTGTATGCGCGCCACGCCAAAACTGCACCTGCACCGACCAAAGCCGCGATGACCATTTGAACAGTGAAGGACATGCCAGCATGGGCAGATAGTGCCGCTGCTGCCAAGCCGACTCCAACCATCAAAAGATAGAACGTTCCAGTCACCAATTCGATGCCGACAACCACTCCCGTCAGCAGCCACCAGATTGTGGATTCAGCCATATGGTCCTTGCCTGTATTGTGATCACCACATTTTGGGGCAAAAGCCGCGCAACGCAAGCCGTGCGACACAAATAGTCCTTACACTTCGCGCCTGTTTTCCACTTTTGCGCCAATGCCTGGAGTCATTCATGAAATTTCGCTTTCCCATCGTCATCATCGACGAGGACTTTCGATCTGAAAATACGTCCGGGTTAGGAATTCGTGCGCTGGCTCATGCGATTGAGTCCGAAGGATTCGAAGTCCTGGGTGTTACCAGTTACGGTGATTTGAGTCAGTTTGCACAACAGCAAAGCCGTGCCAGTGCCTTTATTTTGTCGATAGATGACGAAGAGTTCACACCCGGCCCGGACTTGGACCCTGCTGTGCTGGATTTACGCCATTTCATTGAAGAGGTTCGCCGAAAAAACCTGGATGTTCCGATTTATGTTTACGGGGAAACCAAGACATCGCGCCATATTCCCAACGACATCCTGCGCGAACTGCATGGCTTCATTCACATGTTCGAGGATACGCCGGAGTTTGTGGCGCGCCACATCATTCGCGAGGCCAAGAGCTATCTGGAGGGTGTGCAGCCACCCTTTTTCAAGGCATTGCTGGACTATGCGGAAGATGGCTCCTATTCATGGCATTGCCCCGGTCACTCAGGCGGCGTTGCGTTTCTGAAAAGTCCTGTTGGGCAGATGTACCACCAGTTCTATGGCGAGAACATGCTGCGCGCAGATGTCTGCAATGCAGTGGAAGAACTGGGGCAGTTGCTCGACCACAATGGCGCTATTGGCGAGAGCGAACGCAACGCCGCACGCATCTTCAATGCGGATCATTGCTTTTTTGTAACCAATGGAACCAGTACCAGTAACAAGATGGTCTGGCATCACACGGTTGCACCGGGTGACGTCGTGGTTGTAGATCGGAACTGCCATAAGTCAAATCTGCACGCAATCATCATGACTGGTGCAATTCCGGTCTTCCTGAAGCCCACTCGCAACCACTTTGGCATCATCGGCCCGATTCCGAAAAGTGAATTTGAGCCTGCAGCGATCCGCGAGAAGATTCGTGCCAATCCTCTATTGAGGGGAATTGACGCCAACACGGTCAAGCCGCGCATTTTGACGCTGACGCAAAGCACCTATGACGGGGTTCTCTACAACACCGAGACGATCAAATCGATGCTCGATGGGTATGTGGAAAACATCCATTTTGACGAAGCTTGGCTTCCACATGCCGCCTTTCATCCGTTCTATGGTACCTACCATGCGATGGGCAAGAACCGCGCGCGTCCGAAGGAAGCGATGGTGTATTCAACGCAGTCCATCCACAAACTGCTGGCGGGTATCAGCCAGGCCAGTCATGTGCTGGTACAGGATTCGCGAACGGTCAAGTTGGACAAGCATTTGTTCAACGAGGCGTATCTGATGCATACGTCCACAAGTCCGCAGTACAGCATCATTGCCAGCTGTGATGTTGCCGCGGCCATGATGGAGCCTCCCGGTGGGACGGCACTGGTGGAAGAGAGTATTGCGGAAGCGCTGGATTTTCGCCGTGCCATGCGAAAGGTTGACGAAGAATATGGTGATGACTGGTGGTTCAAGGTCTGGGGCCCGGACAAACTGGTTGAAGAAGGAATTGGCCGTGCCAGTGACTGGATCATCAAGGGAGAGTCCAGGAACGCCAAAGCGAACTGGCATGGCTTTGGCAAGATGGCAACGGGTTTCAATATGCTGGACCCGATCAAGTCCACCATCGTGACCCCTGGCATGGACTTGAATGGCAAGTTTTCCAAAACCGGAATTCCGGCCAGCATCGTGACCAAGTTTTTGACTGAGCACGGTGTGGTGGTGGAGAAAACCGGGCTCTACAGCTTCTTTATCATGTTCACCATTGGCATAACCAAGGGCCGCTGGAACAGCATGTTGACCGCGTTGCAGCAATTCAAGGACGATTACGCCAAAAACCAGCCTATGTGGCGCATTCTCCCGGAGTTCTGCAAGTCGCATCCCAAGTACGAAAAAATGGGCCTTGCTGATTTATGCCAGTATGTACATGCACTGTATGCCAAATATGACATCGCGCGATTGACGACAGACATGTACCTGAGTGATCTGACGCCAGCCATGAAGCCCAGTGACGCCTACGCTCACATCGCGCTGCGAAAGACGGAGCGTGTCGAGATCGACAAATTGGAGGGGCGCGTCACCGTGGGCCTCGTAACCCCCTATCCACCGGGAATTCCACTGTTGATTCCAGGTGAGGTGTTCAACAGGAAGATCGTGGACTACCTCAAGTTCTCACGTGAATTCAACGCCAAGTGTCCAGGATTTGAGACCGATATTCACGGACTGGTAGAAGAGAAGGACGCTGATGGCGTTGTTCACTATTTTGCAGACTGCGTGAAGGAGTGAGGCAACTCGGAACTATGCTCTTCGAAAGATGCGCAGAGTTCACGCGTGCAAGAGATTCAACTGGCGGGCGATGATGTCGTGATTGAGCCAAAGCACAGGCCCCGTCGGCGCTGACGACTCCCGGAACATCAGCGGCCCTGTGGCCTCGATCACCAATGCACTCAGCAGGTCGGTAATGAGCGCTTTACTGTCCCTGTGCAGTTTTTGAACTTCGTCCGAGGTGCCGATGGTCAGGTCTGCCTGTGGCTGGCTGTTGGGCATCGGCCAGGCCTCAAAATTGCGGAATGGACGCATGACGTCACTGGTCTGAAAATCCAAAACCTTTTGAAGGACACTCTCAAGCGAGACCCCGTCTGCCAAGAGCGCTTGACAGGCCTGCCATTGCGCTTCAGCCCAGGCGCCACCATCCTCTTTTTTGAGCGCATTGAGCAAGGGAATGAGGGGCAATTCGACACCCGCAAAAATGTCGGATGAATTCGTTCTGATTTCCGGGCAGTTGTAGACGGTCGCCTTGATGCCTTTGCTCCACGCGGTCTCGGCAATACGCTCAAGCCGCATCTTGGCCATGCCCTGCGTGTAGTTGGTGTAGGTTTGCCACACATAGTCCTCACCGACGAGAATTTCTGTGCCATGGTAGCCGTATGCAGAGTAACGAACCTGGCCGCCTGCAGCTTCGATGCGCGCCCTGATGGATGCGCTGGCGTTGATGAGGTGCTCAAACGTGTTGGCGGACACTTCATCAAAATTCTTCAGAATCAGTTTGCCCAGATCGCTGTCGAGTAAAACCTGTGACGACATAAAGCGCTCCCCGCGTCCTTTGTACACGCGGTTTGCAATAGCGAGGAAGACCTTGGCCTTGGGAATTCCTCCCGCCATGGTGTGAGCGAAGTACACATTCCTGCCTGTCGGAATCATTTCATCGAGTGACGCCATCACCTGGGCGAGGGAACTGGTGAATCGCGCAATGCCAATTTGACGGCACTTTTCAATGTGCGACCAATCAAGCTTGTCTTCGGTCCAGGATTTAAGCGTCAGACTGGAGAGCAAGTCAGTTGGGGTTGGCTCACCGGCAGGCGAGTCCAGGTCAAAACCAGCCATGAGCGGAACATTGACAATCCTGCCGCCAAGGTTCTGTTCGGCAGATATCAGTTCGTCGTCGTTTAAGGGTCGCAGGGCATTGTTGGCGTCACGGCGCCCCACAGTGATTCCAACGATGAGCATACCTGCTTGGCGAGCTTCATTGATCAGGCCATTGGCATAGCCACGGCCGAACAGTTCGCCGAACAATACGAACACGTCGCCTGCGCGAAAAATGGATTTCTGGGGAAGTTGGTGTAAAGGGCTCGGTTTAATCATATTTACATTATTACTTTTCGGGGAAATACGGAATCAACGGAGGTCGTTTCCTGCTTCGTAGTCAGTACAAATGCGCCTTTGGACGCCAATGGCGCTTTGTTACATCCGGCGATCTCGATTGCTGAAGAATTTTCGCATGCGAAAGCCTTTGAAGAGGATTGGGGTTGCCAGCGCGCTACTAAAGCCCGATCGGAAAGCCGAGATGTGGGGGTTTTGTAGTAATTTGGTTAATAACTCCTTACGAATCAAGGCACTTAGCGCGTTTTTGCGTTACAATTCAGCCTCACGACCAAACGGGCGGGTAATTACCGCCCGTTTTTTTTGGGCGATTGTTTTTGAGCGGGTGAATTCGAAGTGGCATTGCAGGAAATTGTTGAACAGACCGTTACCGGTTTGGGATATGACTTGGTGGAGATAGGACGCTCTGCCGGTGGACTGCTGCGCATCACCATAGACCTGCCGTGGGTAGCGCCTGAAGATGGGCTGGTTTTACCAGAGCGGTTCATCAATGTGGAAGATTGTGAAAAGGTAAACCGGCAGTTGCAGTTTGCTCTGGAGGTTGATGGTATTGAGTACAAGCGATTGGAAATTTCGTCGCCTGGTATTGATCGCCTTTTGCGCAACGTGCAGGATTTTGAGCGATTTGCGGGCCATGTGATTGATATTGCGTTGAAGGCGCCAATGGGTGCGGCAGCGGGTGGGCAGGTGCATGCCAGTCGCAAAAAGTTCAGGGGCACCCTAGAAAAAGTCATCGCGGCCGATGGCGTCGCTGGGTGGCAGATCGTTTGGAGTGATGTTCCGCCGGTAAAGCCGGGCCAAAAGGTTAGCAAGAAGCGTTTGCCGCCACCTTTGCAGGTATTGGCGTTCTCGCTGGATGAGTTGAGGGAAGCGCGTCTTGCGCCCATTGTGAGTTTCAAAGGCCGCGGTGCGGCCGATAGCGACGCGTAGTTGCAGTTTTTTGTTTTGGTTAATTCGAGTATTCAGGAGAGTCATGGCATGAATCGCGAACTGTTGATGCTGGTTGAAGCAATCTCACGTGAAAAGAACGTTGAGCGTGATGTGGTTTTGGGTGCCGTGGAGGCAGCGTTGGCCCAGGCGACCAAAAAGTTGTACGCAGGCGATGTGGATATTCGCGTGGCCTTGGATCGCGATAGTGGCAACTACGAAACCTTCCGCCGCTGGCACGTTGTTCCTGATGAGGCTGGTTTGCAATTGCCTGACCAGGAAATCCTGTTGTTTGAAGCCAAAGAACAGATTCCCGACATTGAGGTGGATGAGCACATAGAGGAGTCTGTGCCTTCAGTGCCTATTGGCCGCATCGGTGCCATGGCCGCCAAACAAGTCATTTTGCAAAAAATTCGGGATGCAGAGCGCGAAATGCTGCTGAATGACTTCATGTCGCGTGGTGAAAAAATCTTTGTTGGCACTGTCAAGCGGATGGATAAGGGTGACCTGATCGTCGAAAGCGGGCGTGTTGAAGGCCGGTTGCGACGCAGCGAAATGATTCCCAAAGAGAATTTACGCACGGGTGACAGGGTTCGCGCCATGATCATGGAAGTTGATCTGACCTTGCGCGGCGCGCCTATTGTTTTGTCGCGTTCTGCTCCAGAGTTCATGGTTGAATTGTTCCGTCAGGAAGTGCCGGAAATTGAGCAGGGTTTGCTGGAGATAAAGTCCTGTGCGCGAGACCCGGGCTCACGTGCAAAGATTGCTGTACTGTCCCATGACAAGCGCGTTGATCCCATCGGTACCTGTGTTGGCGTGCGTGGAACCCGCGTGAACGGTGTCACCAACGAACTCGCCGGTGAGCGTGTCGATATCGTATTGTGGAGTGAGGATCCGGCACAGTTTGTGATCGGGGCGCTTGCTCCGGCCAATGTATCTAGTATCGTTGTGGACGAAGAGCGCCATGCCATGGATGTCGTGGTCGACGAGGAAAATTTGGCTATAGCGATAGGTCGCGGCGGTCAAAACGTGCGCTTGGCGTCTGATTTGACTGGATGGCGCATCAATATTCTGGATGCGGCGGAGTCCGCCCAGAAGCAGGCTAGTGAGACCGACATCGGACGCAAGCTTTTCATGGAAAAGCTCGATGTGGATGAGGAGATTGCCGACATTCTGATCGCCGAAGGCTTCACCAGTCTGGAAGAAGTGGCATATGTCCCGCTTCAGGAAATGCTGGAAATCGAGAGTTTTGACGAAGAAACCGTTACCGAGCTGCGTAACAGGGCCAAGAATGCTTTGCTGACCATGGAAATCGCACATGAAGAAAGCGTGGAAGAGGTTTCGCAGGACTTGCGCGACCTCGAAGGTCTGACACCCGAACTCATAGGCAAGCTGGCCGATGGCGGTGTGCATACGCTCGACGATCTGGCCGATCTGGCGGTTGACGAGCTAACGGATATTACCGGCCAGTCTGACGACGACGCCAAGACCCTGATCATGAAGGCGCGCGAACATTGGTTTACCGATGACGCCGCTTCTCAAGAGTAATGGTTATGTAAATTAAGTTTCAGTAAAGGCCAACAATCGCCCGCAAGGTGGTTGGGCCGCCGCCAAAGGTTACACATCAAATGTCCAGTACGACCGTCGCAGAGTTTGCCAATGAACTCAAAAAATCCACTGATACGCTGCTTGAGCAGTTGAAGTCGGCCGGGGTTGCCAAGTCGGCCGCCGCGGATGTCCTGACAGACGCAGACAAGCACAAATTGCTGAATTACCTGCAGAGCAGTCACGGAACTGTCAGTCCGGATCGCAAGAAAATTACTCTGGTCAAGAAGCAGACGACTGAGATCAAGCAGGCAGATGCCACCGGCAAAGCGCGAACCATTCAGGTTGAGGTGCGCAAGAAGCGAACCTTTGTTCGGCGTGATGATGAAGTGAGTGCGGCGGTTGAGGTTGTTGAAACACCATCTCATGCGGTGCCAGCCAGTGTGTCGGTGATTGATAACGCAGAACTCGCGCGTCGCGAGGAGGAAGCCCGCCGTCAGGCTGAATTGATCCGGCGTCAGGAAGAAGAACTGGCTCAGCGGCGCCGAGACAGGGAAGAACAGGAAGCGCGTGCACGTGAAGCTGCCGAGAAGCTGGCAGCCGAGGCCGCCGCTCGACAGGCAGCGGAGGCTGCGGCGAAGGCTAAGGAAGAGCCAGTCGGAACCAAGTCCGCGACCGCCAACATTGCTCCCGCTGAAGATAAGGAAGCAGAGAAAGCGGAAATTCTGGCGCGCGAGAAGTCAGCCGCCGTTGCCGCTTCCAAGGCACTTGCTGCGGAAGAGGTTGCGCGCGCAGCGGATCTGGGCGATCGCCGGCGAAAAGCCGAGGCCGAGGCCGCCGCCATCCGCTCCATGATGGCTGCACCCAAGCGGGTACTGACAGCCAAGAAACCTGAAGAACCCAAACCTGCCGCAGCCGATGCAAAGGCAGGAATGAAGGGCACCTTGCACAAGCCCGCTGCAGGGGCAACGGTGGCCAAGCCCGCCAAGCCCGTGGCCGGTGGTCCAACCTCCGCCAACGCACCCTCGGGTGGTGCTGGCAAAGAGGTCAAGTCGGCCAAGCTGTCTTCCAGTTGGGCTGGAGATCCTGCGAAGAAGAAAGCCATACCAACCCGGGGCGATACCAGTGCCGGGGCGGGACGCGCTACCAATTGGCGTGCCGGACCGCGAGGTCGACGTGGCAGCAATGACAGGGACCGCGACAGTCAGCCCGTCTCAGCGCCGGTTGAAGCACGGGTGCTGGAAGTTCATGTGCCGGAAACCATCACGGTGGCGGAACTGGCGCACAAGATGGCTGTCAAGGCCTCAGAAGTCATCAAGCATTTGATGAAGCTTGGTCAAATGGTCACCATCAACCAGCCGCTGGATCAGGACACCGCGATGATCGTCGTGGAAGAAATGGGTCACAAGGCCGTGGTCGCTGCGCTGGATGATGCCGAGGCCTTTACCGATGACGAAGTGCAGCAGCAACATGCCGAAGCGCTGCCGCGTGCGCCCGTAGTGACCGTGATGGGTCACGTTGACCATGGAAAGACCTCCTTGCTCGATTACATTCGCCGCGCCAAGGTCGCATCGGGTGAAGCCGGTGGTATTACCCAGCACATTGGTGCTTACCACGTCGAAACACCGCGGGGAATGGTTTCCTTTCTGGACACCCCGGGCCATGAGGCCTTCTCGGCCATGCGTGCCCGTGGAGCCAATGCCACAGACATTGTGATTCTGGTGGTGGCTGCCGATGACGGTGTGATGCCGCAGACCAAGGAAGCGATCAAGCATGCCAAGGCTGCTGGCGTTCCGATTGTGGTTGCCATCAACAAGATCGATAAGCCCGATGCAAACCCAGAACGCGTCAAGAACGAACTGGTTGTCGAAGAGGTGATCCCGGAAGAATTTGGCGGCAATTCACCGTTTGTACCGGTGTCCGCCAAGACGGGGCAGGGCATCGACGACTTGCTGGAGCAGGTACTGTTGCAGGCCGAAGTCCTGGAGCTCAAGGCCCCGGTGGATGCCATGGCCAAGGGTCTGGTCATTGAAGCACGTCTGGACAAGGGCCGCGGTCCCGTTGCGACCATATTGGTGCAGTCTGGCACGCTCAAGACCGGTGATGTGGTTCTGGCTGGCCAGACCTATGGCCGAGTGCGTGCCATGCTGGACGAGAATGGCAGGCCGATCAAGACCGCCGGACCTTCTATTCCTGTTGAGATACAGGGTCTGACAGAAGTTCCGCAAGCGGGTGACGAGTTCATGATCCTGGCCGATGAACGTCGTGCCCGGGAGATTGCCACCTACCGCGCTGGCAAGTTCCGCAATACCAAGCTGGCCAAGCAACAGGCCGCCAAGCTCGAGAATATGTTCACCGACATTTCCGCAGGCGAAGTCAAGATGGTTCCCATCATTGTCAAGGCTGACGTGCAGGGTTCTCAGGAGGCACTGGCGCAATCCCTGCTCAAGCTGTCCAACGATGAAGTCAAGGTCCAGATGGTGTACACCGCAGTGGGCGCCATCAGTGAATCTGATGTCAATCTCGCGATCGCTGCCAAGGCCGTCATCATTGGTTTCAATACCCGAGCGGACGCCGGTGCGCGCAAGCTTGCGGAGAACAATGGCGTCGACATCCGTTACTACGACATCATTTATGACGCCGTGGATGACCTCAAGCTGGCCATGTCGGGCATGTTGACGCCAGACAAGAAGGAGGAAGTCATTGGTACAGCCGAGATCCGTCAGGTGCTCAAGGTCAGCAAGATCGGCTCGATCGCGGGCTGTATGGTTACCTCGGGTCTGGTGCGTCGTACCGCCAAGCTGCGCCTGTTGCGTGGCAACGTGGTGATCTACACCGGCGAACTCGACTCGCTCAAGCGCTTCAAGGACGATGCCAAAGAGGTCAAGGAAAACTTTGAGTGTGGCTTGACCATCAGGAATTACAACGACATTCAGGAAGGTGATGCGCTCGAGTTCTTCGAGATTCGCGAAATCGCCCGTACGCTGTAACGTTTGAGATTGCATGGCACGAAGAAAGTCCTCCACACCCAATCGCGGATTCCGCGTGGCCGATCAGATCCAGCGTGATTTGACCGAGCTGATCGCGCGCGAGCTGAAGGATCCGCGTGTTGGGATGGTGACTATTCAGGCCATCGAAGTCACGCCTGACTACGCCCATGCAAAGGTATTTTTCAGCTTGTTGAAAGGTGACCCTGTGCAAACTGCGGAAGGCCTGAACCAGGCCGCCGGTTTTTTGCGTGCCGGGCTTTTCAAGCGTCTGCACATCCATACGGTGCCGACACTGCACTTTTTGTTTGACCGCACGACCGAGCGTGCTGCTGACATGAACGCACTGATCGCTCAGGCTGTGGCCTCGCGTTCCAAGAACGAGGAATGATGTGAGCAGAACGGTGGGTTTCGCCGACGGGCCGCCCCAAGGCGAAGCTCAGGCGTCTCGGGGAGAAGCAAACCGCACAGCGCCGCAGCGTGGTGGGAGAATTGCACGTCACCCCGTGCATGGCGTGCTGCTGCTGGACAAGCCGCTGGGCTGGTCCAGCAACGATGCGTTGCAAAAGGTGAAATGGTTGTTGCGGGCTGAAAAGGCAGGGCACACCGGAACGCTGGATCCACTGGCAAGTGGCGTGCTGCCACTTTGTTTTGGTGCAGCCACCAAATTCAGTCAACTCCAGCTGGACGCTGACAAGGAATATGAGGCAACAGCGCGACTGGGAAGCAAGACCAGCACCGGTGATGCAGAAGGCGATGTGATCGAAGTGCGGCCGGTTCATGTAACCGCTCAGGATGTTGCGAGGATTTTGCCCGGATTTACAGGGCCAATACGCCAGACACCACCCATGCACAGCGCCCTGAAGAAGGACGGGAAGGCTTTGTACGAGTATGCACGCGCTGGCATTGAAGTTGAAAGGGAGGCCAGGTCAGTCTCAATTCATGAGCTGAAATTGACTCTAGCCCCTGTGGATATTGATAAGTTAGCTATTGAAATGATAGTGAAATGCAGCAAAGGCACCTATATTCGGACATTGGGTGAAGACATTGGCGAGGCATTGGGTTGTGGTGCGCATCTGAGCCGGCTGCGCCGAACGGCTACGGGCAACTACACGGCGTCGCAATGTGTAACGCTGGAGGCGCTCGAGGGCATGACCGAGCCAGAGCGCTTGGCATTGCTGCTGCCGGTGGATGCCTTGCTGGAGCGCCACACCGTTGTCACGCTGGATGCGGAGAATGCAAAGCGGTTTCTGAATGGCATGAGCCGTCGCGGGAACTGGCCAGATGCCGAACAGGTTGCCGTATATGGAACGGCACCAAATGCTTTGCTGGGCACCGCCCACGTCAGAGCAGGGGAATTGATACCGGGGCGCTTGCTGAGCCCGCTTGAGATTGCACAGTCTCAAATCCAGCAAGCAGGGAACCAGGAAGCAGCCTGAGCGCCAAAAGCGCCTGGCACAACAGATTCAAGAGAGAAAGTGAACCATGAGCAATAACCAAATCCGCAATATCGCGATCATCGCCCACGTCGACCACGGCAAGACCACCATGGTTGACCAATTGTTGCGCCAGTCGGGCACCTTTGCCGAGCACGAAAAAGTGGTCGATACGGTCATGGACAACAACGCAATTGAAAAGGAACGTGGCATCACGATTCTGGCCAAGAACTGTGCAGTGACGTGGGAAGGAACCCACATCAATATCGTCGACACGCCCGGACACGCGGACTTCGGCGGCGAAGTGGAGCGTGCGCTGTCGATGGTTGACGGTGTGGTGCTCTTGATTGACGCCCAGGAAGGACCCATGCCGCAAACCCGGTTTGTGACCAAAAAGGCGCTGGCCCTGGGACTGAAGCCCATTCTGGTTGTGAACAAGGTTGACAAACCCGGTGCACGTCCTCAGCACGTAGTCAATGCGGCATTTGACCTGTTTGACAAACTTGGCGCTACGGATGAGCAGCTTGATTTCCCCGTGGTGTATGCGTCCGGCATCAATGGCTGGTCATCGCTGGAGGAGGGCGGTCAGGGCGAGCAATGGGGACCTGACATGTCGGCCCTTTTCAACACCATTTTGAAACACGTGCCGTCCCAGAATGGCGACCCCGCAGCACCGTTGCAGCTGCAAATTTCTGCTCTTGACTTTTCGACATTCGTTGGCCGCATCGGTGTAGGCCGAATCAGCCAGGGCACGATCAAACCCAATATGGATGTGGTCGTGATGGAAGGTCCGGACGGAAAATCCGTCAAGGGCCGCGTTAACCAGGTGCTGACATTCCAGGGCCTAGAGCGGGTTCAGGCGACCGAAGCCGGCCCCGGCGAAATTGTGCTGATCAACGGTATTGCCGACATCGGCATTGGTGTCACGGTGACCGATCCGACGAATCCGGCGCCGCTTCCTATGCTCAAGGTGGACGAGCCCACGCTGACCATGAACTTCTGCGTCAACACCAGTCCGCTGGCCGGTCGCGAAGGAAAATACGTTACCAGCCGTCAGATCTGGGACCGCCTGCAGAAAGAGTTGCAACACAACGTGGCACTGCGCGTCAGCGAGACCGGGGAAGAAGGTATTTTCGAAGTCATGGGTCGTGGCGAATTGCATCTGACGATCCTGCTGGAAAACATGCGCCGTGAAGGCTATGAAATGGCCGTCTCCAAGCCACGCGTTCTTTTCAAGGATGTCGACGGCGTAAAGCACGAGCCCATCGAAATGGTGACTGCGGACATTGAGGAGCAGCATCAGGGCGGCGTCATGCAGGCACTGGGTGAGCGCAAGGGCGAACTCGTGAATATGGAACCCGATGGCCGTGGTCGTGTGCGCCTGGAGTACCGCATTCCAGCGCGCGGACTGATTGGTTTCTCCAACGAGTTTCTGAACCTGACGCGGGGATCCGGCCTGATCAGCAATATTTTTGACAGTTACGAGCCGCACAAGGGCGACATTGGTGGGCGCAAGAACGGTGTGCTGATCTCGATGGACGATGGTGAAATATTTACTTATGCCCTGGGCAAGCTGGACGACCGCGGACGCATGTTTGTGCGCGCCAATGATCCAGTCTATGAAGGCATGATTGTCGGAATCCACAGCCGCGATAACGATCTGGTCGTAAACGCCACACGAACCAAACAGCTGACCAACTTCCGCGTATCGGGCAAGGAGGACGCCATCAAGATCACTCCCCCGATCGAGCTGACACTGGAATACGGTGTCGAGTTCATTGAGGACGACGAACTGGTCGAAATCACACCCAAGTCGGTGCGACTGCGTAAACGCTACCTCAAGGAGCATGAGCGCAAGCGCGCAAGCCGTGAGTAATATGACCCACACACTCCACCGCTGCGCGGGTCGCTGCCCCCCGAGGGGGCTAAACCCAGCTTGGGGCGGCTCGGCGGTGGGTTTGTTGTGACGTTCAAGCTGACCCACAACCGAGCCGTCTTCTTGATGGTAGTGGTGGCCCTGATGTGGTCTACCGCAGGTGTTGTGACGCGCCATCTGGATGCTGCACGCAGCTTTGAGGTCACATTCTGGCGGGCACTGTTTACCGCATTGACCTTGCTGGTTTTGCTTCCGGTTATTCGCGGCCGACGGGTCTTTGCCGATATCCGACATGCAGATCTTGCGTTCTGGCTTTCAGGCGTTTGCTGGAGCGTGATGTTCACTGCCTACATGGTGGCACTCACGCTAACCAGCGTGGGCAACGTGCTGGTTACCATGTCGCTGGGGCCGTTGATGACGGCATTGATCGCACGTGTCTTCATTGGTCACCGCATTCCTGTTCGAACATGGGTCGCTATTGCAGTGGCAGGTGCAGGCATTGCCTACATGTATGCAGCGCAGGTGCACGCAGACCAGATTGTCGGCACGTTAGTGGCCCTTTGCGTTCCGATTGCCGGGGCAACGAACTGGACAGTAACCCAGAACTCCCATGCCAAGGGGCATGATGTGGACTTGGTTCCCGCGGTGTTTGTGGGTGCGGTGCTGAGTTGCCTGGTGACTTTGCCATTGGCCTTTCCGTTTCAGGCCACTGCGCACGACCTGGGACTGCTGTCTTTTCTGGGCGTTTTTCAACTCGCCATTCCCTGCGTGCTTTCCGTACTTTGCGCCGGTGTGCTCAAGGCTCCGGAGGTCTCACTTCTTGCGTTGCTGGAAGTGCTGTTCGGCATTCTGCTGGCGTGGGTGGGAGCTGGTGAGGAGCCTGGTCCGACGGTACTGGTGGGTGGCACATTGGTCATAGGCGCACTGGTAGTCAACGAACTGGTGGGGTGGAAACAAAGGAGCACGCAAGCATGACGCAATCAATCACTGAAATTCAAACAACCGTTGCCGGAGGTGTCGGCCTCATTACCCTCAACCGCCCCAAGGCACTCAATGCGCTGACGTTGCCCATGGTGCGGGCGTTGCTTGTCACGTTGCGGCAATGGCGTGATGATCCAGCCGTATTGGCGGTTGCGATCCGCGGAAGCAACAAAATAGGGCGTCCGGGCAGTCCGGAAGCACTGTTTGGTGGTTTTTGTGCTGGCGGGGACATCCGGTTTTTTCATCAGGCTGCACTGGAAGGTGATCCCGCTCTGGATGACTTTTTTACGGAGGAATACACCCTCAATCACCTCATCCATAACTATCCCAAGCCCTATATTGCCTTCATGGATGGCATTGTGATGGGTGGCGGAATGGGTATCAGCCAGGGCGCCAGCCTGCGCATCGTGACGGAGCGCACCAAGATGGCGATGCCAGAAACGGGTATCGGCCTCTTTCCGGACGTCGGTGGAGGGTATTTTCTGAGCCGTTGTGCTGGCCATGTTGGCGAGTATCTCGCCCTGACAGGTGACACCATCAGCGGTTCCCAGGCGGCGGCCTGGGGTCTTGCTGACGTGTGTGTACCGTCTGAGGCCTTGCCTGCACTGTGGGCGGACCTGCAAACATGCGGCTCACTGGAAAGTCTGCAGCATTGGATTGCTATCCATGTTATAGCAAAATGCTCAGATACTACGAGGGCTACCGTCAGTTTTGATGCAAACGATTACGCAGCGTTCGGTCTGGGGAGTGTGTCATCCATCGTCGCCGCCCTGGAAGCCTCTGGCACCAAACCCGCACGCGCCATGGCCGCCACGTTGCGCCACCGTAGCCCGCTTATGCTGCACGTGGTACTGGAGCAAGTTCGCCGCGCCCGCACTATGACGCTGGCTGACGACCTACGCATGGAGCGTGACCTGGTGCAACACTGCTTCTACACTGCCCACCTGGAGCGCAGTGGGCACGCCAGTGAAACAGTCGAGGGCATTCGCGCACTGGCCATCGACAAGGACTACAAACCCGTCTGGAACCCGGCACGCCTAGACGACGTGACCACTGCTATGGTGGAGCCTTTTTTTGTCAGTCCCTGGAGCGCCAGTTCCCATCCGCTGCGGGACCTTGCGTGATAAATTGGCGTCACGCCGCCCTAACGCAACTTGCTCGCCCTTGGGCGGCAGCGACCCGCATGGCGGTGGAGCAGGGGGGTGATTTGCTTTAAAGCTGCTGATACACCGTCTGTGCCAGTTGCATCAGGGCATCACGCTGCAGCGGACCTGACAGGGCATATCCAAAACCTTGCTCCACCCAGTAAAAGCTAGGCACCGCGCCGTCGGTCTCAAACCGGAATGCCGTTTCCTTTGTCACGTCGCTTTGAGTTGGTACCTGCATAGACCCCAGATACAGGGTCAGACGGGTACCTGCCCCATTCTGGAACATGAATTGCGCCCGCGCTCCCGTATCGCCCGGCAACAGGCGCCCGCCCACCAGTTCGTAGCCCTGCGCTGACAGATTAGGTACTTTGAGCGTGCGGCCCAGGCGTTTGGACAGCCACTGCACAAGATGCGTCTGCTCGGCAGCGGTCACCTCGACCGGATGGCGCACCTCGGGTGCATACACCGTGTGGGCGTAGCGAGCCTGCCGCACAAACTCGCTGGAGGCCGGCATTCGGTTGTGCATGGCGCCCGCTTGCTGGTCTTGCCAACGAGTGTGAGTCAACCAACCCATACCGAACGACAGCACAATACCAGCGGCCATGCCACCCCAGCGCGCCCAGCGCTCCGCCGACTGGCGCACGTGGTTGGTTTGCCGCGCTGCCTCCAACAAGGGGGACGGCACTGCTTCATCGAGTACTGCCCGGTGCAGACCTTGCAGCAGGAGTTTCTGCTGTTGCCAATGCGCCACCCGCGCCTGTGCATCGGGCTCCAGCGCCAAGCGTTCCTCCAGCACACTGCGGGCGGTCCCTGTTAGCTGCCCGTCAACAAGCACATGCAGTTCGTCGTCGCTCAAAGGTCGAGATGATCGTGAGTCCATGGCATCCATCCTCAGGGTCATTTCAAGCGTCGCAGCACCGGCGCAGCGGCGGACTGGTCAACAGAGTTTCCCCGGGTGCTCGCGGGTGCATCGAGAAGTTGTTGAAGCCGGGTGCGGGCACGTGACAGGCGTGACATCACCGTGCCAAGGGGACTACCAGTAACCCGCGCGACTTGTTCATAGCTCATGTCCTCCATGCTGACCAACAGCAATACCGTGCGTTGTTCCTCTGGCAACAGCAGCAGGCAACGCTGCAGGTCGATGGCCAGCGCCGTCGTGTCGTTTGGTGCGGCCGGTTCGCGCGCCAGCGCATCCACATCCACAGGAGCACCCGTCTGCTGGCGTCTCATTGTGCGGCGCATGTCGCTGGCGTACAAGTTGTGCATTACGGTAAACAACCAAGCCCGCAGATCGCTGCCCACCGTCCAGAGTTGCCATTTCGAACAGGCCCGCTCCAGCGTGTCCTGTACGAGATCGTCAGCCGCCCAGGTGTTGCCGGTCAGCGCGCGCGCGTAGCGGCGCAAACCGGGTATCTGGGCGAGAAGGTCGGATGTATCCATGGGTCAATAAACGCCTGTCCAGGCTGTTTTATTCCCGTTGCACAGGAAATCTTTTCAGCGGCTGCGGCTCTTCATGGCGCGCTCCACCTCGCGCTTGCCTTCACGGTCCTTGATCGTGTCGCGCTTGTCATGCTCGGCTTTGCCTTTGGCGAGGGCGATTTCACATTTGACCTTGCCGCTCTTCCAGT
>JBPOIP010000202.1:0-6994 GCA_052034395.1 Pseudomonadota bacterium | reverse complement strand
CCGTCAGCATAGGTTCATCTATGCCAGCAATCTTTTGCTCAATATACGAAATCGCCATTCCTTACCCCTGACTTCTTAGAGTAGGAGAAATTACTCTATTCAAGTTCTCCGAGCCATCAAAGTCCGTTATTTCAAGGACTGTCTCTTCAATCAAGGTATTAACCTGTCCTTGAAAATTGGCAAATTGAAGAGGCACGATAGACGTGCCTTGAGCACTGGCTCGTATTTGGTTTATGTTATCACTTACCTGCTGCATAAACATAAAGTAAGGTGTCACTTTGGTCAGATTGGTTTGGATTTTCATAAGTTACCCTCCTCCTATACTAGCTGCCTCAGCCTTAAGAGATGACATACTAGTCTTTTGAGCAGAGGTTAAAGATCCCCTGTCCCCTTCCCCTGAGTAAGATAGTGCTATCATTTGGGCAGCTATATACAGTTTATCAGCAGCTTTTTGCTGAGTCTCTGAAGCTTGCATCAACATAGTAAAATCAAAGTCCTTGTCAGTAGATCCCAAACTCCTCATAGCGGCTGTCTGCAGAGATAATGCTTGTGTCCGTTGGGCTATAAGTTTGTCTGGATCTCTTACAGCTAGGTTCCCAGTGGCAATAGCGTTTGTACTACTTTTGTGTGATCTTCTAACCAATTCCGTGGCTTCTGGGAGTACCTCAGCTACTTTAGACTCACTAATGGCAGATAACGGACCCTCTCCAGCCGCTATATCAGCCGCCCTACTTAATGAGTCCGACGATACGCTCTCTAAAGAGGAGACCGTATAGGCTAACGTTATAACCTGCATTGCTGCCTTCGCTTCTGCATCAGCCTCTGGACCGCTACTGCTGAAGGCTTTCCCGTAGCCCATCTTAGTAAGTATCCCTTTGATGTACGGCTCACCTACGACTGACTCTAGGAAAGAATCAGTATTAGTTAAGCTGGAGTTATACCTAACGGCAAAGGCACGTAAGGCTAGTCGTTCTGGTTCAGAGAGGGAGGCGAGTTTCCGAGAGCCTCTCTCACCTACTCCACCTACCCCCATATCAGTCCCAGTTGCCCAGCCTATGAAACTGTTATCGTAGGCATCTCCCATTAAGGCTTTAGTAGACGCAGTGCTCGCAGACTTAGTATAGTCCTTGTACAGATTGGTGGTTTTAGTGTCAGCCTTCCTAGCATTGCGGAATACTAGTGCAAGTTTAGCTGCTTCCTTACCACCTGATATCTTAGCCTCTCTAGCTATGTTAACTAACTGCTCGTTACTGAAAGACATACCACTCGGTAGGTTGCGAGTTTTTGCTAAAGTGTCTAACTTGGCTATATTGGCGACGGTGTTGTCATCTGGCCCTTTTAGATAAGCTGCTTCATTAGCCCGGTAGTTACGAGACTTTATAGCAGGAGAGTCCCCTAGCATAGCTTGAACGACTTTAGCCCCGTCGTACAGATTAGAATCTTCCCGCACTCCGACATTGTTAGACATACCAAAGATGGCGTTATGGAAGCTATCAGTTAGGTTAGACCAAGATTCGTTCCAAGGGCCTACCACGCTTTTAGACATGTAGTCTTTTACCTCTCTCTCTATGACCGACGTATTGTAAGGAATCCTAGTTACCGTACCGGTTATACCGCCCTTGTAATATGTCATATTACTTTCGTTCAACATTGCTGCTCTGCTGGTCTCCAGTGCTGCGGAGGCTGCCCCACTAGTTTGGTACTTAGCTTCCCCTTGGATTTGAGTGTACAGAGCCCGTATCTGATCAACAGATAAACCTTGACTCATAGCTATTGCACCGAAGGATGCTGCATCTATTCTTCCTTCCTTGGTGTAAAACCCAGGCATGGTTTTACCGCGCTCTATGATCCTATCGATGACAGATCTAGGGTCATCACGTAGCATATTTGAAGTAGTTATATCCTTATTGAGCATGAATTTGCCGTAACCGGCTAATGGATTTGAAGATATAGCTTGGCCAAATGCAGCAATGTTACCAACTACGTCTGTAGGATTCTTCCCACCTGCATATTTATTAAAAGCTGTCATTTCAAAGTAGGGATTGCGAGCTAATCCAATCTGAGCTTGAACTGCTAGTTGGGTTGCTCCTTGCTCCCCTCCCATCATAGCTAAGCTAGTGGACGAGACTAACCCACTGCGGTAAGCCGAAGATATGCCTGACATAGCATTAATAGCAGCATACTGACCTAGGTGAGGCATAAGCCCGGACTGGGCGTACATCAACTGCCCCTGAGTACCTACTCCGGACATTAACTCTCTAGTCCCCACCCCAGTTACTGCAGATGCAATTCGGTACTGAGCACTCAAGGCACTGATTGCAGAGACGCTCTTCAAGCCACTACCTTCGGATAGTTGCCGTAGTCGTTCGATAGCATCTTGAGTAGATGGATCGTTGAACACACTCATCATCAAGCTGATAGACTGAGTAACATCCTTCATCCGTTTCTTCATGTCAGTCGTATTAAACTGCGTACCTTTGAATAACCCCGCCGCAGTAGCCCCCGAGTAAATATCAGCAGAAGCTTCCATGCCAAATGAAGTATTGTTCGTAAAAGTTCTAGATAGCTCGAAACCTATTTTCGAGGCATTTCTATTCGTCACGTCTAGGGGAGAAGCTGCAGAACCCAGTCCCCCAGTATAAGTCCCTCTAAGAGAATCTTGAACCATATTACTTGTCTGTCTACCAGCAACGTATGGAGAGAAGACGGCTGCGTCTACTCCCTCGGCTATTGCTTCTCCAAATGCGTATGGTGCTAGTAACGAGCCTGCTGCTGCACCTGCAAAGCCAGCTACTCTGGCCCCTGCTGTAGCTAAACTAGGGAGACCTGCAATAGTCCGACCTCTAGTCAGGAAAGATAAGCTTTGTATAGTAGCGGTAGTTGCTGCCCCCACCGCTCTACCGGCAGTTCTACCAGCCCAATGACCTCCTGCTTCCATCAGAGTTTGAGAGCGTGCTAAGTAACTGGCTTGAGATAAGGTGGCAGCCCCTCCTAACCAAGTTGGCATACTGGAGCGGAATCCATAAGCCATTCTTCTTACATCGGCTTGAGCACCACCTGCAAATCGGTACGAGTCCACTGCGGCAGCCGTTGCTAACCCAATGGCAACAGGTATTACAAATTGGCCGGCAGACATAATACCATCAGATACCTTATTACCTACCTCACTCGCAGCACGAGCTTGGTACATCTGAGGGTTGGCGTAGTAGGGAGTATCTGGTTGGAAAGGACTTGGAATAGCCGTGTTCACAGCACGGCCAAAACTCATCGTAGGCATCTGGAAGTTTGCATTTCCAGCATACTGTGGGCGGTAAGGGGCTAAGAAAGAAGGGGTGAGGTAACTGGTGTTTAACCCCCAACCAGATTGGCTTGGATTCCCACCGTACGAACCGAAGTTAGTAGGGTTCGTATAGTCATTAGGCATAGATGCCTGGAACATTGGATTAAAGCCAACTGGATTGACTGGATATGGCATATAAGCACCTCACTTTCCTGTATTTTACTTCATTCAAGGTGAGATACTAGCCCAGTTACCTTCGCGTTTCCATGTTTATCCTTGTACAACCTTGGTGTGGTGTTCTTAATCAAGTCGTACTGAGCTTTCATTCGTTTATCAATATCTTCATTATGAGAATCAAGGAAGAATTGCATATTGACGTACGTTTGAAGGTCACTATTAATCTTGGCAACGTCTTGGTTACCGAGACTGGCCATAATACTTAGCTTGTTAACCAAGAACTCCTTCTGAAGGGACTTCTCTAAGTAATTACGGAGTACGAGGTCTTGTATAGAACCAAGAGGAGGAACTTTTCCCATCCTAAAGAAAAGTTCTAACCTCATCAGAGCCCAAGGTTCTTTTAAAAATTTTTACGACCAACCTCGATGGCCATTGCTACTTTACGGTCAAAGGTAGTCAATTCCATCAACATGATGTCCACCTTCGCAGTTGTCTGCTTAAGTAGCGCATCATAGGCAAGTTTCAAATTACCGGCTTCAAACTCAACACCATCAATAAAGCTTAAAGAAGCAGCTAAAGTGAGGTAGTTAGCATAGGTCTGATACGAGTTGGCAGACTGTGCTTTGAAGTTGTCCAGCGCGCGGTTGATGCCAATCAAGTCTTCGCTTGAACGAGTCTT
This sequence comes from Pseudomonadota bacterium, assembly GCA_052034395.1. GTDB lineage: Bacteria > Pseudomonadota > Gammaproteobacteria > Burkholderiales > Burkholderiaceae_C > Allorhodoferax. Next base: position 2,858 of record JBPOIP010000202.1, on the reverse strand, counting down.
AAATCCAAAACTAAAGCCACGGACTTTAATCTCTTCTTTATAGCCATTCTCGAAGACTAAGTCATCGTACAGTGCTAAGAGCAACTCTTTAGAGTAAGGGGCGTACTTGTTCTTTTCTTCTTCTTCAGGTGTCTCTGTCTTTTTAGCAGTTTCCTCTCGCTTAGATAGAGCTTCATCTAAGGACATTGGCTCAGCAAAAGGGTCGGTTGGTTCGCCAAAAAATTCATCGGCATGGGTTTGATTAGTCATACAAATTGTACTCGTCGTAGATTTCGCCAGTATGATAGTCGCTGACTTGCGGCAATAATAGACCCGAGTCTTCCTGTAAGTCAAACCCTGTATGGATATTAAAATCTGCAGGGCCGCCATCCCTCTCATCTGAGAACACGAACTGGCCAATAGAGTATTTATAACCCACTAACGCGAACACTGCTGAGTGAATCCAATCATCTGGCTCATCTGGATGGTGGCGGTAAACCCTTGTGTGTACTGAGGTTTCTTCCTCATATATGTTCAGCGCATCCTTCCACATGGTCTTAGTCAGGTCGTAACATGGAGTTTCAAACCGCTCGATGCCATGTTTGATTTTCATCACCACGTCATCAATGGCTCTCGTACGATCCGCAGCAATGAAGTAAGACTGTCTATCCCACCTCACCGCCACCTTAGCTGATACGTAATTGACTGGCACGACCTTATCAAAACCTAGTCTAGCTTGCAGGGTTTGTACCTGTACAACGCCTACGCCTCGGTCAGAGGCAATCAGGTCACATCTGTACTTATGGTAGAGGGCTTCCATACGGTCAATTTGCTGAATGATGTCGATACCTTGAAACTTCTCGGAGTAGAGCATGTCCATCTTACCGTTGGGCATGAACCCAAATACAGTAGCAACGGTGAAAGACTTGACGCTAGAGGAAACTGACCAGTCAATGCCCATGATAACGTGAGTGTAGTTGCTGCCGTCCGGTACTGCTTCGTAGTACCCAGTTCTCTGCTCGTTACAGCATTGCATAGCATCCTTGACAGAGAGTGTCTTACCAGCAAGGTCAGTAGAGATTCCGAAAACCTCGGTGGAGAGCTTGGCTGGTGAGTACATACCAAACGTTCTTGCTTGTTCTACCTTATGGTGCATCTCACGCCATTTCTTTTCAGACGTGTTGGCAGACATGATGATCTGTGGAAGATGAAAGCCTATGTTGTGACGCTCAGAAGGTCGAGTTGCAACCCACTGGCCAACACCTACGTTAATAGCTTTGCTGCATCTCATGCAGACTGGGAATCGAACGTCTCTACAGATAGACAGGCAATTCTCATAAGTATTGGGGATGTTGTAGTAGTTGCAGTGAGGGCACTTCATTACCCATTCAAACTTACAAGTGGTTTGCCAGAGTAGCTCAATCGTGTTGGAAGTTGACTTGGCAGTGCCTGAGAGAATCTTGTAGCCGTAATCAGATGCGGAGAGTGTTTCAAAAATGGCGGGTAGCGCGGATAGGATAACGTCTTGAACCTCGTCATACATGAGCTGGTCTGCCATGATGCCCCTGATTCTATCGGCATCCTTTTCATCTTGTGCGTATGACAGGTAGATACGTGAGCCTGATGTGAAGGACTTCTCCAATACGTTCTTGGTGACTGAGTTGTCCTTGAAGTATTTCTTTACTAAATGGGAATCCATGAAAGGATCAAGATAGGCTTTAGAGAAACGCTTGGCTTGCTCGGAGAATGGGGTCACGTATAAAGAGTTGAAGTGCTTCCTAGCTACCGACTGGGTGACAGACCGGCCTCCGAGAGATACTGACTTACCAATTTGTCGCCCTGCGATGAGCAACATGAAGTTCGGCATGAGATCATAGATCAATTCCCACGGTCTGTACCTTTCAAAAGATAGGGGTTTACCCTTCAATGTCAATATGGCCTGAGCAAAGCTAGAAGCCCTTGCTGTGACCCGTGCATCTGCCATAACTTTCTTCCTTCGTAGATATTCAAGATTTTAGCACTTACTGGTATAACAATAATAGGTGAGAGTTAGCTCGCCTATTTCGTTAATTTCTTAGAGATTTTTAAATATGAACACTCCGAACACATCAGCAGCAGTAACCTCCACTCTCGTTAAAATTGAAGGTGTTGACGATATTCAGTTGCAGATCGCGTTGAAAACCAAAGCAGAAGTCGTGAACTACTACGGGGGAACATACCCCGAAGTAGAGTCAATGAACTACAGCTATTCAGTTGTTGACGGTGTTGCAACGCACGTATTTAAACAGGTAGACGGCACTAAAAACTAATCTTAGTTTTGGTGTAGGTCTTCTTGAAAGCCAGTCTTAAGACTGGCTTTCTTGTTATTTTTTTAACCCTGCAATATCGAAGGTCTATATGTCAACTGAGAATCATAAGCTCAAAGCAACCCTTCTGCATTTAAGTGATGCTATCCTAGAGGTGATAGGACACTTAGAGGACACTCCAGTTAATGAACATGTCCCAGAAGTACGCACCCAGTTAGCAAACATTGGCGACGCTCTTAAACAGATAACATCCAGTTATACTAACCAGTCTCCTGGCCACATCGATAGCCTACACAGAATGGTCGATCACGCTCTTTCTATCATGCTGCCTAATCGGAGCTCATCAAGTAGACGTGAGCGTCGTAGTTATCTTATAGATGATATTCCAACCACTCTTCGCCAACATTCTCGTGAGAGTATTGAAGCCGATCTCATACGAATCTCTGGGTCACGCCCTACACTTAAGTGGTCAGCCTCGCTATATCCGTATCTTAACTACGTCCTCACAGAAATTGGTAAGGTGATAGGAGCTCCAGTTAGGCATTTAACTACTCGCGTGTGGGTGTCCCAGTA
>JBPOIP010000223.1:0-6229 GCA_052034395.1 Pseudomonadota bacterium | reverse complement strand
TGCGGCCAGGTCGGTCGGAGCAATATCTTTCAGACTGCCACCAAACGTTCCAATGGCGGTGCGCACGGCGCTGACTACAACTACTTCACGGGTCATCGGGGTCTCCTGTTGATAAATGGTTTGTTTCTGAGTGTGAACTGATTAGTCTACAGGTGGCTGACAGCAGGGCACGTCCGAATTGCAACCGCACGCCAGACTATGCACCCAACTTTTTGCTTTGTAGCCACCCAATTGAAAACGGCTCCCGACAAACCATCCAGATGGTGCTGTGGGAGCCGCTCACGACGGGAAACAATCGGGTTCGGGCGATGCTTCCCGGTTGGGTTAACGCAGTTGGTAAATGTAGGTCACACCCACGAAATTGACGTTTTGCTGCTGGCGCTGTGTAACGGTGGAGCCATCCGAGTAGGTGTACGGCACGCCGGCATAGCCCCAAGCCCAATCGTTGAAGTTGGTCCTCTGGTGAATCAGGTCCACGCGAACCGCAGCCTGCTTGTCCAGCGCATACTTGCCAAAAAACTTGAGGGCGGTCTGCTGGAACATGATGTCCGGTAGACCGCCTGTAGTGGCCAGCGACGCGGCCGTGTACGGGTCTGCTGCGGCATCAAGCGCTTGCACATACTGGCTCTTGTCGTCCACATAGGTCAGGTTGCCACCGACTTCGAACTCGTTGCTGGGTTTCCCGGTGAAGCCCAGTCCGATATTGGTGTTCGTGTTCTCGAACGCCATCACATAACCGGCATTGCGTGACTGGTTGAACGTCTGAACGCCGCGGGACAGGTAGCCATTCAAAGCCCAGCGGAACGACAGTGCGTAGGACGCATCGATCGCAAACTGGTTCATGCGCGTTTGCTTCAATCCGTTCACACTGGGTGTGTCGAATGCATCATTGCCGTTTTCGAGGCTGAACTGGATAGACCAGTCCTTGTCCGGCATCCAGTCACCTTGAATTTTGACTTTCTCCCGGCGCCGGTCTGCCACGGTGGGCATGAACAGGGCGGTTGAGAATCCAATGGTTGGGTCTGCGTTGTCGCCAACAGCAGCAACACCCAGGCCGCTGACGTCCCTGAGCCAGTTGGAACCGTCGCGCTGGCTACGCGACAGGCTGATGGCGCCGCTAAAGTCATCTGACAAGCGACGGCGCAACTCGGCCTGCACACCATTTTCCCGGGTGCTCTGCCGCAATGCGCTGATACCTACAAAGGATGCGGTCGGTGTGATGTTTCCGCGGTCAATGTTTTCGGAGTTGGCTGACAGTGAGCCACGGTAGTCACTGGAGAACTGCCAGTTTGCCTGTACCTTGGTATCGGTCTTGCGGTTGGACAGGTTCTGGTTGGTCGACGCCATGGTGCCTGCAAGGTCGTAGTAGGCCAAAGGAGTCTGGTCATCCTTGTTCTGGTAGCGGACATCAGCCTGCAACGTCAGCTTGTCCATGGGCCGTGATGTGACGCCCAGATGCGCCCGCTGTGTCCTGACGCTGCCGCCAAGACTTGTCAGGCCGGTCCTGCTGGCAGTACCAAACGAGGCATCCTGTGTCGCGATTGACTGCGCCAGCTTGAAGATGCCGCGGGTCGTGTCCGAGAACTCATAGTTTCCGCTCGCATCGAACTGGTGCATCTGGCTGCTCGGGGTCAATGCCACGGGCTGGTTCAGGTAACCCAGCAGACCCGGACTGACCGGGAACAGCTCACCGACTGCGTTATACAGATTGCCAGACACTGTGGGGGTCATGGACGTGTTGGCATTGCGATAGAAGGATCCGTAGTACCCCACATTGAAGCGCAACTTCTCCAGCGCATAACTCAGGCGTGCCTCAACCTGGCTGTGGTTGGAATCAACGAGTTCGGGTAGCAACAGTGTCGCACCGCCAACCGTGTTGCCCGTTGTACCCAGGCAGCCCGCGTTGTAGACGTTCGGGCAGTTCATGCCGATGCCGAACATCAGACTTCCGCGCTTGTTTTCACTCTTCAGGTCGACATCAAGCTGAAGCCGAGGCGTGATGATCTTGGCGAACGCAACCCCCAGCTTTGTCCGCTTGGTTTGGAGGTCGAAATTCGTGCCCGTTCCCGCACCGGCTGGCAACGCCGTGATTTTTGGCCGGGTTGTGTCGTACCCGACAGCGCCCGTGTTGATCTGGTTGGGGTTTTGGTGCGTCAACTCGCCATATTCGGCGATGAGCTTCCAGTTGCCGGCGTCCTTCCAAACCAGAGACATGTCACGCGAATCGCTCAACAAATCCGTTCCCAGAAAATCAATCCAGCTGCCCGTCTCTTCGTCGCGGCGACTGAATTCGGCACCCAGAATGGCTGATGCTGTATTGTCCTTTCGCATGCCGTTGTATTGGCCCAGTAGTGCGCGGCCATCGCGGTCACCACTCGTAAAGCCTACGCCAGCGCTAACGGAAAACTGGTCCGATGCGGATTCCGCCTGAACCGGCAGGCAGACTGCGCACACAGCCAGGGCCAGTGCGGTGCGTTGAAAAACAAACATGGGGGTTGTTTTGATCATGATGGTTCTCCTGCTTCAACGCATCAAGAGGTTTGTGATGGATGGACTGTTTGAGCCATGAACCTGCGTATGGCAGTTCATGCAGCTGCGGCCCTGCCACATATTGATGACGTTCTTGCCGTTAGACATGCTGTTAATTTGTGGTACTGGCTGGCCTATCACTGGGCGGCCAAATACACCGGCCTGTCCACCAACGGCACCAACAGAACCAGCAACGTGTGGCGTATGGCATTGCTGGCATAGCATCGGGGCACGGGCCTTGAGCATGCCGTCAATCACGCTGCCATGCGAGTTGTGGCAGTTGGAGCAATCTTCGGCAACCGGAGAATGCTGCTGGACGAACGGACCACGTTTTTCAGCGTGGCAGGTATAGCAGGTCTCGGTAAAGCTGTCGCGTTTGGCCAGTTTGGGCCCTGTGGAGCCGTGCACGTTGTGGCAATCCGAGCACGTCATCTTGCCTTCAGGGATCGGGTGGTGCGATGGCTTGTTGACTTGCGCACGCTGCTCCTTGTGGCACTGGTAGCAGACTTCGGCCTGCGCGGCTTTGCTGACGATCTTGTCCTTGTTGGCGTGGGTCTGGTGGCACGTATCACAGGTCACGTTCGCCATGTGGTGCTGGGAGCCGGACCACAGCGTGCGCTTGGCGTCCTTGTCGTGGCAGTTCTGGCAGACCTGGTTTCTGCTCTGGGCAGCAACCGCGCTGTTCTTGCCAAAAGTCTTGCCAAAAGTGACATCGGGCTTGGGTAGCGGGGATGCGCCTTCAGGCTGGTTCGCATGCGCGTCACTCTTGCCGTGGCAGGCGATGCAATCCGGGACCCGTTTGTCGCCAGCAAAGCCGTGTGCCGATCGGCTCATGTCGGTGAGGTCTTCAGAGTCGTGGCATGACACGCACAAGGCCACACCCTTCAATGGTTCTGCTGCCGAGGCAGTGCCCATGACTCCCGCCAGAAGCATCCCTAAAAATGCCATTGCTAATTTGATTCGCATCCCAATCCCCTAGAAGTCAATTTCGGTAATCCATATTATCCGGCAATCGCCGTGATCAGAAAAAACGGGAGGGCCCGTTGAGACCCCCCCGTTTGAACTGTCAGCGTTACGGCTTACTTCTGGCCGTGAACGATGTCAACGCCCTTGAAGCCACCGCTTGCATGGCAGTCGTTGCAGGTTTCGCGTGGCATTGCTGTCACTTCTGCTTGCGTCTTGTTACCGAAGGCCGATCCGCCGAATGTTGTCACGTGGCCAATCGATGCGCTGGAGTCGTGGCACGACGTGCAGCTGGCAGCTTTTGGCGAAATCACGGACCACTTGTTCGGATCGGTTCCGAATGTCACCGGTGTCACGCCGGCAGCCGATGTGGTGTCTTTCAACACAACGGTACCCAAGGTTCCCAGGTCGCTCTTGTACGACTTGTTCACGTGGCAGGAATCGCAGTTCAAGCCAAGGTTGGGGTAAGCCACTTCAGCCGCATAGTTTTCCACGCCAGTCGTAGCGAGTGTCAGTTTTGGCACTGCTGCGTTCAGGATCTTGCACAGGTCCTTGGCGGTCTGTGTCGTTCCAGCGGTGTTGCAGTAGGCGCCGGCCACCTTGTTGCCATGGGTGAATGGGCTTACACGCTTGGAGTTGCCGTGGATACCGTGAATCATGCGCTTGAACTGATAGGACTCATACAGATTCAGTCCATTGGTCATCATGTTGCCAGTGGACGCGCGGTTGGCATCATGGCAAAGTGCGCAGGATTCGACCGTGTTACGTGCACCACTGTGGAACGCTTCAGACAAGGTATTGGAGCCCGAAGTGGTACCCAATGAGCCATGGCAGTCGTTGCACTTCTCGTTCGACACGATTTCACGACGTGGATTGAAGGCTCCAGAGAGTACGACATCCTTGTACGTATTTTGCACAACCACATTCACCAGAGTCGCAGGAGACACGGCGGGGCGTGGATCCAGGGACTTGGCTTCAAGCTTGGCTTCCTTAATCTGGCCGACAGTGATCACCCGTGCCGTACCACCGGCAACAGCGGTTGCCGTGTCAGCGGGAACCGTGATGGTTGCCGTGTAGTGGTTAGTGCCGTCGTTCACGCCGGTGTAAGCATAGACCTGTGCTGTGCTGCCACCGTTGTTGTATGACGAAAACTCCGTTACTGCCGTGGATTGACCAACCATGTTCTGGTAAGCCAGCATCAGGCGCAGATTGCCAAACTTGGTGCTGGTGCTGCAGCTGGTTGCACTGGCGCAATCGGAGTTGACCAGCCTGTAAGCTGCGTTGGCATTGGTTGGGTCAGACAGGAAGTACTTGACGGTGACCTTGCGGGTTGTCGCGTCATAGGTCGCACTCTCGATGTTCATCTTGTACTTGGCAGAATTTTCTTCATTCTGGTTCCAGTGAACGGTTGCTGGAGAAATGTTCGAACCCGCTTTGTGGCAGGCCACACACTGTGCATTCGTCAGGTCCGTTGCCTTGGTGTTGGTTGGCGATGCAGCCTTGGCGTAGACAATGTGCTTGACTTCCCACAAGCCGCCCACCTTGTCAGTGTGGCAGGTCAGGCAAGCCTGTGCGGTGATGACTGTCTTCCAGTTATCGCCTTGTGGTGTGCTGGTGTTGGATGCGGAGTGGCACTTGGTGCAATTGCGCAGGTCTTGCGGGAAGCCCACTTCAGCGTAGTTGTAACCGGTGTTGCCGTAGCCCCAGATCTGGTAGTCAGAACCGGCATCCGTCTTGATCTTTCTGCCGGCGTGGATCTTGTGGGTCATGGTGGCCATATCCAGGACGTTGCCGCTTTCAGGGTCAACGGTTCCGGGGTTGTGGCACATCACGCAGTACTGCGTGTCAATGCGACCGCCACCATGCAGTGCCAGTTTTTCGTGGCAGCTGTTGCAGGACTTGACGTCTGTCATCTTGCGGGTTTTGGAGGGGTCCGTCACGGCGACTGACTTGCCGTCAACCACGGTGAAATCGAAGTAGGGGTTGGCCAGAACGGTTTCGCCAGCCGCATTCTTGTAGCTCAGCTGAATGGCAACGCGGTGTGTGCGGGTGGGTTCATACGTGATTCCTGCCACCTTCGTCACGTCTTTCGACATGGTGTAGGTGTAGTAACCGTCCGGGTTGTAAGTCAGTTGGGCAGCGACTGCGGTTTCAGCGGACGCTTGCGGCGCAGACTTGAGCACCGGTACGCCGCCAGGACCAAAGCCTGTCTTTCCGGCTACGGTGTTGCTGATGTAGCTCACCCACTGGTCCGCTTCGCCATTGGTTCCGGGAACCAGCTTGGCAATTGCAAAACGGAAATTGGCGGCGGTCAGGCCGGTTACAACCTTGCCGTCCGAGAACACGGAGAAGTTGACCTTGGGGGCACCTGCGATGGTCACCGCAGGAACGCCAGCCGATTGCAGGACGGTAAACGGTGCCGATGTGTTGCTGGCCGAGTCATTGGCGGCCTGTGCGCTCGCCGCAGCGATCGTCGCACTGAGGGATGCTGGAACAACCGGGTCTGATGAGGACCCGCCACCGCAACCTGCGATGGCGAGTGAGGCCAGCAGCGCTGACCCCCACCGCGTGAATGAATGTTTCATTTTCTGTCCGTCCTTTTAAATTTTCTTGATCGGGGGGCAACTTGCGGTGTCTGGCATCAGGCACCGCCTAGCGGCCATCAATGTGACAAATACCAGTCAGCCATGTTCTTGAGCTCTTCGGGTTTCTTGGTGCTGATGACTTTGTGCTTTTC
>JBPOIP010000050.1:0-71052 GCA_052034395.1 Pseudomonadota bacterium | reverse complement strand
ACGCCATGCTGGTGGGCGGTCAGGCCGTTGGCGTGCAAAGTCAGCTCAATTTCTCGCGCGACATGGAGCGCGAGGCCGACCGCGTAGGCTTTGGCGTGTCGACCCAGGCCGGCTTCGCGCCTCAGGGATTTGTCACCATGTTCGGCAAATTGCAGCAGGCGTCCCGCTTGAATGATTCGGGCAATTTCCCCTACCTGCGCAGCCACCCGCTGAGTACCGAGCGTATGGCGGACATGGATGCGCGCATCGATTTGCCCGACACCGAGACAGCGGAAAAGTCTATCGGACGGAAAAATGTGCAGGAAATGGATCACGCCATGATGGCGGCGCGTGCCCGCGTATTGTCCAGCGCGAAAGCCGACGCACAGAGAACCTGGGCACGCGAACTCGATGCTGCGCACATGGCCCGACAGTCAGCGCCGCAGCAGGCGGCAACGCTGTATGGCGCAACGCTGGCCGCCATCAAGCAGCGCGATTACGCCGAGGCCCAACGCCTGTGGGTGCGCCTGGGTGCGCGCACGGCGGGCGATGTGGCTGCCGCGCGGCTTGCCCGCCTGCTGGGTGTGGAGTTGCTGTTGGCCCAGGGTGACCATGAACAGGCATTGCGCTTGCTGGGCGGCAGCGGCGAGTCGGGTGCGTCCACGAACCGCCCGGAATTGTTTCTGGCCGCCCAGGCGCGGGTGAGCATGGGCACACGTGCACCTGGTGCCCACCCGCCCGGTGCGGACACAGTCGCCAGTCTGGCCAGACTGACTCAAAATCTGCAGACCTGGGTGGCCAACCATCCCCGGGACGCGCAGGCCTGGCAACTGCTGTCCGATGCCTATGCTGCGCAGAACCGCACGCTGAGCGCCATCCGGGCGCAGGCCGAAGTCAATGTTGCACAGCTGGATTACACGGGTGCACTCACCCGGTTCAAAACCGCGCAGGAGTGGGCGCGCAAGGGCGGCGCGGGCACCGACCACTTTGAAGCGTCCATTGTCGACACCCGCACCCGCCAGGTGGAGCTACTGGTTCGGGAACAGGCGCTGGAGCGCTGAGTCGATGATGATGCCCAGGGCCGAGTAGATCAGAGAGCCCAGCAGTGCCGCGCCAAACCCCGCGACATGGAATCCGGGCAGCATCCCGGCAGCAGACCAGAACATCAGGGCATTGATCACAAACAGGAACAAGCCCAGACTCAGCACGGTGACCGGCAGCGTCAGAACCACCAGGATAGGGCGCAGCACCGTGTTGAAAAGCCCAATCAGGAATGCGGCAATCAGAGCGGCGCTGAAACTGCTGATCTGGACACCCCTGTACAGGTAGGCAACGGCCAGCAGGGCGGCTGCACTGAGCAACCATTTCACAATGAGTTTCATGCGCAGAGAATAGCATCCCCGGCTATGATGCGCCTGCCTCGCCACGGGGCATGTTTAAGGCACGCAGTGACAGGTATCCACATCACCGACATCGAGTCGGCCATCAATTTCTGGCGTGAGCGAAAACCGTCCCCTGACGGACTGACGCTGCCCGAGCCCACGCGGGCTCTGGCGCAGGTGTATGCCCAGATGGTCTACGAGCATGCCTCTCAGGTTGATGAAGCCCGGATGCCACCGGACGCGCAGCGTGCCTGGCTGGACTGGTATGCCAGTACCCCCGACACCCCGTGCATCGCGATTTGCTCTACCAGCCAGGGTGATGCGCTGTGCAAGGGCTGTGGACGGACTTTCCGTGAAGTGCAGTTGTGGACCCAAATGCACCCGGTCGAAAAGCGGGCCATCTGGCGGCGCATCACGCTGGAGGGGGCCGCCTTGCGATTCAACAAATATGCCGAGAGGGCAGCGGAGAGAAAGTAGTTGCTATCAATACTGTAGCTAAAAAGCTATGCAATACGAGGCCTGATGGCTATTTCCAGCGTACAGGTTCAAAGTCAACTGCCTGTTTGTCGTCTCCCAGCGTGAGCGCGCCTTCCTGGATGGTGGCCTGCAGCTGCATGCTGCGCTGCGCCAGCTTGGCCAGTGCCTGCGCGGCCTCGGTTGGCACACGCCAGACCTGCAGGCGGTCCAGTCGGGTGAGCTTGTTGGCAATGCCTTTCCACCAGACTTCGGCGGCATGGTTGAAGGCGTACACAACGACCTGGTCGCCTTTCTGGCAGGCCTTTCCCAGCGGCTTGTCTTCGGGTTGTCCCACTTCGATCCACAGGCGCTTCTGGCCCGTGAAATCGGTCAGCGACACATCGGGGTCATCCGGGTCTGACAGACCGGCACCAAAGGCCAGCGTGCCATCGCCGTTGCAGACGTCCTGCAGGGCATGGGCGTGCAGGGCCAGAGCGGCCAGGCGGATCATCATGCGCTCGTCGGTTTCGCTGGGGTGGCGCGCCAGGGTCAGCGCATGGTCGGCGTAATAGCCGTGGTCAATATCCGCAATCTGCAGATTGACCTTGAAGATGGTGGATTTGAGGGCCATGGTGCAAGTGAAGAGTGAGGCGGCCCGCTATGGGGGGGAAGTTGTCCAGAAATGCCGTGGAACCGGCTTTGCCGGGCCACAGGCGTTGTCCCCCTTCCAGGGGGAAGCGGCGAAGCCGCTCAGGGGGTCACACTCGCCTTGCCAACGTCGCTGCCATCCCGGTGTAACTGCCCGGTGTCATAGCCAGCAGTCGGTCCTTCTCGGTCTGAGGGATATCCAGGCCAGCAATAAAGCCCTGCATCAGTTCGCGTGTCATGGCTTCACCGCGCGTGAACTTCTTGAGCTGCTCATAGGGCTGGGGCAGTCCAAAGCGGCGCATCACGGTCTGTATGGGTTCTGCCAGCACTTCCCACGACGCATCCAGATCGGCGGCAATGGCTACTTCATTGATCTCCAGTTTGTTCAGGCCGGTCAGCAGTGACTGGTAGGCCAGCACGGCATAGCCCACCGCAACCCCCATGTTGCGCAGCACGGTGCTGTCGGTCAAATCGCGCTGCCAGCGGCTGATGGGCAGTTTCTCGCTCAGGTGCTTGAGCAGGGCATTGGCCAGGCCCAGGTTGCCCTCAGCGTTCTCGAAGTCGATGGGGTTGACCTTGTGCGGCATGGTTGAAGAGCCCACTTCGCCGTCCTTGAGCTTTTGCTTGAAATAGCCCAGGCTGACATAGCCCCAGACGTCACGTGCCCAGTCAATCAGGATGGTGTCAGCACGGGCAATGGCGTCAAACACCTCGGCCATGTAGTCGTGCGGCTCGATCTGGATGCTGTAGGGCTGGAAGGTCAGGCCCAGACCCAGCGGCTCGGGTGTTTCCACCACCTTGCGGGCAAAGGCTTCCCAGTCGAAATCGGGCCATGCCGACAGGTGGGCGTTGTAGTTGCCCACGGCGCCGTTCATCTTGGCCATGATCCTGACGGACGCGATCTTCTCGCGGGCCGCCGCCAGGCGCACCACCACGTTGGCCACTTCCTTGCCCACGGTTGTGGGACTGGCGGTCTGGCCGTGGGTGCGGCTGAGCATGGGCACGTCGGCAAAACCATGTGCCATGCTGCGCAGCTTGGCGATCACCGCATCCAGCGCGGGCAGCAGAACCAGGTCGCGCGCGCCCTTGAGTTGCAGGGCATGGCTGGTGTTGTTGATGTCTTCGCTGGTGCAGGCAAAGTGCACAAATTCCTGCGCGGCCAGCAACTCGGGCCGGGCGTCGAACTTGGACTTGATCCAGTACTCCACGGCCTTGACGTCGTGGTTGGTGGTCTTTTCGATGGCCTTGATGGCCTCGCCATCGGCCTCGGAGAAGTTCTTCAGCAGACCGAGTAAGTAAGTGCGTGCTCCGGCACTGAGTGGCTTGAATTCGGAAAATCCAGCATCACTGAGGGCAATGAACCAGGCAACTTCCACCTGGACCCGGCGGTGCATGTAGCCCTGCTCGCTCATCAGGGGGCGCAGGGGAGCCAGCTTGGCGGCGTAGCGTCCGTCCAGTGGGGAAAGGGCAGAAATGGATGAAAAAGTCATGACTGGATTGTAGGTTGTGCGCCACCCGCGAGTCCCGGGCCACCCTGCTTCAGAATTCAGGCATTCTGCATGTATAGAATGAACGCTCCTCCAACAGTTGAGTGCCCATGAAATTACTCGGATCCACCTCCAGCCCCTATGTCCGCAAAGTGCGCGTTGTCCTGGCCGAGAAGAAGCTGGAGTGCGCATTTGTGGTCGAAGACGTCTGGGGTGCTGACACCACCATCTCGGAGTCCAATCCACTGGGCAAGGTGCCCTGCCTGGTCATGGAAGGGGCAGAAGCCCTGTTCGATTCGCGCGTGATCGTCGAGTACCTGGACACGCTCTCCCCGGTTGGAAAGCTGATTCCCTCGGTCGGGCGCGAACGCGCCGAGATCAAGACCTGGGAGGCATTGGCCGATGGCCTGCTGGATGCGGCGGTCCTGGCCCGTCTGGAAGCTACCTGGGGCGGGCGCACCAAGGCGCAGCGCAGTCCGGCCTGGATTAACCGCCAGATGGACAAAATCAACGCCACGGTCAAAGCCATGGCCAACGGACTGGGTGAAAAACCATTTTGCGGCGGCATCCATTTCAGCCTGGCAGATGTGGCGGTGGGTTGTGCTCTCGGCTATCTGGACTTCCGGTTTGCGCACATCGACTGGCGCACCGATAACCCCAATCTTGTGCGCCTCTACGACAAACTGATGCAGCGCGCCAGCTTCGCCGATACCGCGCCGGTCTGAGAGCTGGCGCACTGTTTGCTGGTTTTGGACGCCGGCACGTGGCCGGGTCAGTCAGCTGTTGACCCGCGTTCTCAGCCAGCGCATCAGACTGCCCACCAGCGGCAGCTTTTCATACAGTTCCTGTGCAGCATCCCAGTAGTCCCGGTGCAGCGTAACGAGCCCCTCGTCTGAATACACCAGATGGGTGGCGCCACGGATGGTCTGTGGCGTGTAGTTCTGAAAGCTTTTGAAGCGAAAGTGGAAATCCCAGGTCAGGAAGCATTGCTGCCCCTGTTGCACCCGGGTTGTGACGGCAAAGCGCGGCTCGTCCAGCGTCTCGAACATGTGCGCGAAGATGCGTTCGATGGCGGGCAAGCCCTGAACGTCGTTGAACGGATCCACAAACCGGGCATGCGCAGCATAGTGCAAACCCATGGTCGCCACGCTGTCCGGTGTCAGGTTTTCAAAAAATGCGACCAGCGCTTCCAGGCGCGGTGAAGACGTGTCGGCCGCACGGGAGTCAGGTAATGGCAGTTTCATGGGTAACTCTCAGAGCGCCACGCGGCGGACCAGTTGGAAGAATAACCGGTTGGGCAGAATCCGCAGCGCCTTGAGCCACAACGTAAAACGCTTGGGAAAATGGATTTCAAACCGGCCCCGCGCCCAGCCCGCGAGGATCGCTGTGGCCGCCTGCCGTGGTGTAAGCAAGGCAGGCATGGCAAAGTTGTTGCCCGCTGTCAGGGGTGTCTGCACAAATCCGGGGTTGATGAGCGAGACGCCAATGCCTTTACCGTGCAAATCCAGGTACAGCGTTTCGGCCAGGTTGATCAGTGCTGCCTTGGTCGGGCCATAGGCCAGGCTGTTGGGCAAGCCGCGGTAACCGGCCACACTGCCGACCAGGCTGATATGGCCCGCACCGCGCGCCAGCAGGGCGGGCAGCACGGCGTCCAGCACGTAAAGCGCGCCCAGGTAATTGACCGTCACGTGGCGCTCCATATCCGGCACATCCAGCGCATTGGCGCGCATGGCGCGGTAGTGCCCGGCGCAGTAAACCACACAGTCCAGCGGTCCTTGCAGCAGCAGGTGGGCCGCCGCTGCATGCACCGCCTGCCGGTCGGTGGCATCAAGCACCAGCGCCTGGCTACCGGGGTGGTGGGTGACAAACCCGTCCAGCAGATTGGCCTGCCGTGCCGACACCACCACATGGGCACCCTGGGCGTGCAAGGCCGAGGCGGTTGCCTGACCGATGCCGCTGGACGCCCCGACAATCCAGACTGTCTTGCCATGCCAGTCCGACAGGGGCGGGTTCAGTGGTGGCAACAGCCGTTCAAGCAGGGGCATGGCGGTACTCGCTCTGATTTTTATAGCTAACTACTCAGTCAGTACGAGGGCTGGAGTGCATTCTTACTGATCAAGATGGAACTAGCGTTTGCTGAAGGAGAGCGTGACTTCGCCCAGCTTCACGCCAAACTTGGACATGGTGGCCTTGTTGAGCATCACCTTGTCCGTCATCAGGTACATCCAGTCGTCGAACTGCACGTCAAAGACATTTCCATCGACCGGCAGGCTCAGCGTATAGGTCCAATGGAAGGCATTGCCCCGGCTCTCACCCAACGCTTCGCCCACGACGTCGTCGGCGCGTCCCACAAAGCGGCCTTCGCCCGTCTTGCGCAACCGCCAGATACGCTTTTGCCGGGTACCGTCGGAGTACAAAAAGTCCTCGTCCAGTACGCCCTCGTCTCCCGTCCAGGTGCACACCATCACTACGGTAAAGCGCTTGACCACAGCGCCCGAGCGGTCAGTGAAAACGCCATAGGCGTCCAGCGTGCCGTTGAAGTACTGCTGCAAGTTGAGCACGGGTTTTTCGTTGGCGTATTGGTCAATGCCGGGTGAGGCACAGCCCACGATCGATAGCGCCGAAGTGGCGGCCACGCCGGCCAGCAGGAGTCGTCTTTTCATGGTGTTTTGCGCAGGATGAGTAAGTACAAAAGAAAGGCAGCCAGCAGCTTGAGCGCACAGGGCAGCACGCAGTAGGCCAGGCTCAGGGTTTGCAGCGCGTGTGCATCACGCGTACCGGGCACATAGCCCAGGGCGGCCAGCAACGGCAGTGCGACCCCGGCGGCAAGCGCCAGATTCAGCTTGGTGGCGAAGTTCCACCAACCAAAGTAAGCGCCCTCGGCGTGGCCCCGGTGACCACTGTCGGCGATGGTGCCCGCAAGCAATGCCCCAGGCAGCGCCAGGTCAGTGCCCAGCGCCGCGCCGGAGAGGGCGCACACCACCAGAAACGCCACACTGTCACCCACGCCCAGGCTGGCGGCAAAGACAAAAACCGCCACCGACAGCAACATGCCAACACCCCAGGTGCGTGCCAGGCCCAGGCGGGGAACCAGGCGCAACCACAGGGGAATGGCCAGCGCTGCACTCACAAAGTAACTGCCCAGAAACAGCGGCTCCCACTCTGGCGCGGCTTGCAGGCGGTCCTGCACAAAAAACAGCAGCAAGGTCGCAGGCACCGCACTGGCGATGCCGTTGACCATGAAGACCGCCAGCAATGCACGAAAGGCCGGGCGTGTCAATGGGAGGGTCAGACTGGCAGGCCGTGCACCGGCCGAGCTGCGCTCTGCGCCAGCTGGCCTACCCTCTGCGCCTGGACCGGGCGGCCGGGCGGGCGCAGGCACCAACGCGTTGCGCCATGCCAGCCAACCCAAAAGAAGCGCTACAAAAAAGAGAGCTACTGATGCAGGTAGTCCAAGGGCTAGAGGGCTGATGGATGCCAGAATAACGCCTGCCAGCCCCAGCCCCTCACGCCAGGCCACGACCCGGCTGCGCTGGACCTCGTCGCCACCCAAGCGTGCACCCCAGGACTGGTGCAGTATCGACAGGGCGCTGTAAGCCACATACGTCCCCGCCAGTGACACAACCAGCCAGACCATCAGTGCGCTGCTGGCGCTGGCCTGTGGAAAAAACAGCATGGCAAAGCCAGCGCCCAGGGCCAGCGCCGCCGCTGCGGCCCAGCGCAGTACCGTGTCGGTTGACTGCCTGAACAGCCGGTCGCTCCAGCGCCCCAGCAAAGGGTCGATGAATGCATCAAACAGCCGTGCGCCCAATAACACGGCACCCAGCGTGGCCAGTGGCATGCCAAAGCTGCGCGCGTAGTGGTTGGGCAGCATGACATAGAGCGGCAGAGCCACAAACGCCAGCGGCAAACCCATGAGGCCGTAGCGCCAACCCTGTTGCCAGGTGAAGGCAGTGTGGTGCGCCGAAAGCGTGTTCATCCTGCGGCCCCGGCCAGCAAGGCGCTGCGCAGTCGGGGCTCGCTGGTGGTCTCGGCCAGCCAGATTCCAAAAAACAGGCGGCTGAACTCGGCGTCGGGCACGCTGGCGCGCAACTGGCCGTTGAACCAGAACTGTGCGCCGGCGGTGGGCTGGTGAACGCCTGTGATGCGGTCGCCCGCCTGAACGTCCGGGAACGCCGCCTGCATGGCAGCCAGCCAGTTCTTCTCCTGCACCACCGAAATCGCCGCGCCACGGCGCATTTCATCCATCGAGCGCTCGGCGATGGACTGCCCCTTCAGGCTGCGCAGGTAGGTCAGTTCGAGCGCCAATGCGGATTGGGCGTAATGGCTGGCGCGAAAACCCGGTGCAATCCACAACGCGGCGTCATAGACGTCAAAGGCAATGAAGCGCATGCGCGCAGAACCACTCCACCGGGCATCGGGCAGTTCGCTCTTGATGTACGCAGGAACCGGTGGCGTGCGCGGTTTTGGTGATGGCGCAGGCATGGACTCCTGCGCTGCGGCATATGGCGCCACGCCCAGGCTTGCGCCGCACAGTGCCGAGGCACTGGCGCTCAGCAGCCAACGGCGTGAAGTCAGGGGCAGAGTGTTCATGGGCAGGCAGCGGTGGACATCAGACGCCGGGCTTGCGCAACGTGTACTGCACCACATCAATGTTGCTTTCGTCAAAGGCAGCTTCGCAGTAGGCCAGGTAAAACTCCCAGATGTGGATAAAGCGTTCATCGAACCCGGTTTGCAGCACCTCGGTACGCCGCGCCAGAAATGCTTCCCGCCAGCGTTTGAGCGTTTCGGCGTAGTCGTGACCAAAGGCCATTTCTTCCACCACGACCAGCCCGGCTGCTTGTGCCTGACGGCGGAATTCACTTGGGCAGGGCAGGCAACCACCGGGGAATATGTACTGCTGTATGAAATCGGTGGCGCCCACGTAGCGTTCAAACAGGGCGTCATCAATTACGATGCTTTGCACGCAGGCATGGCCCCCGGGCTTGAGCATTCGGGCTACGGTGGCAAAGTAGGTTGGCCAGTATTCGCGCCCTACCGCTTCCACCATTTCAATGGAGCAGATGGCGTCAAACGGCGCATCGGCGATGTCACGGTAGTCCTGCAGCCGCAGGTCAGAGCGCCCGGTGGTTCCCAGGCGCTGCATACGGTCCTGGGCAAACGCCAGTTGTTCGGTGCTCAGGGTCACGCCGGTCAGGTGCGCGTCCATCTCCACCGTTGCCATTTCGGCCAGTGCGCCCCAGCCGCAGCCAATTTCGAGTACGCGGTCACCGGGCTTTACGCGGGCCTGTTCCAGGGCACGGCGCACCTTGGCTTTTTGCGCTTGTGGCATGGGCTGGCTGCGGTCGCCATCGAACCAGGCACTGGAATAGTTCATCGTTTCATCCAGCCACAGGCGGTAAAACGCATTGCCCAGATCGTAGTGGGCGTGGATGTTTTTCTGGCTGTTGGCGCGTGTATTGCGGTTGAGCAGGTGCTTGATGCGGTACAGCAGCCGCCCGGCCCACGAGCCGAATATGACGCTGTCGACTTCCGCGCGGTTCCTGATCAGCACACGCAACAGTTCCACCAGGTTGGGTGTGCTCCAGTCACCCGCGATGTAGGTCTCGGCAAAGCCGATGTCGCCGGACTTGAGCGCAGCAGAAAAAACGTTCCAGTTGTGCAGGCTCAAGGTTGCATGGGGAAGGTCACCTCTGCCAAAGCGCTGCATGCTGCCGTCGGGCAGTTGCAGGGTCAGGCTGCCAGGGCGCAGGTTTTGCAGCAGGCGCATCACGCTGCGTGCGCTGGCAGGTGTGCCGTGTGGAAGCGCAAACGTGGTGGGTGCAGTGGTGGTGTTCATGGTGTGCTCCATCAATTAGCGGGTGGTGAAGGTTCCAGGTGGTACGGGTTTGACAAAGAAGGGGGTCTTCTTGATGAACAACTTGAGGGCCTGCCAGTGGATGCGCAGCACCACGCCCAGCGTCATGGCCGGGTAACGCCACAGCGCGCGGCGAATGGCCTCTGGCGTGATGGGTTCCAGCGAGCCACTCACGCTGGTTTGGATCAGGGGGCCGTTGGCATCGTCAAAGTCGACGCGCGCCACCGTGCGGTCGCGTTCGGGTGTGACCATGAAGCGAAACCGGTAGCCGCCTTCTACCGGGGCGAAGGGCGACACATGAAACACTTTGGCCGCACGCTGCTCCACGCCAAACTGCGGTTGGTCCAGCAGGTAGCAATGGCGTTCGCCAAAGGTGTTGTTCACCTCCACCACAATGGCGCGCAGCGAGCCGCCCTTGCGGTGGCAGTACCAGAAGCTGACGGGCTTGAATGTGTGGCCCAGCACACGGGGGTAGCAGTGCAGCCAGACTTCGCCATCGGCCGGATCGGGGTGGTTGCCAGCGGCAACGGTCCCTATGCCTTCGTCGGCCAGCAGGCTGTCCAGCCAGGCCAATGCCCCTCCACGTTCCGGTCCGCGCCCGTCGCCATGGTCAGCGTCATAAAAACTCAAGGGTGCAAAGCGGTTGCATGCCAGTGCACCTGCGCCATGGGTACGCAGGCGGCGCATCGGCAGCATCAGAAAGTAGTTGCCATAGGCGAACGCATTGCGGACCGGCGCCAGGCGGGTGTGTCGCACCTGGCCGAAGCCTATGAGGGGAACCCCCGGTTTTATGGCGTTGGTGTCGGGGGGGCGCATGGTTGTGTGCATCGGAATGGCTGTTTAGCGGGGTGTACCGATTTCTGCCAGCACGCGTGCGGCAACGGCAAGGCCGGATTTCAGTCCGTCTTCATGAAATCCGTAGCCCGTCCAGGCACCGCAAAAATAGGTGTTCTTCTGTCCTTGCAGCGCATCAACCTGGCGCTGGGCACGAATGGCGGCCACGTCAAACACCGGATGGGCATACTCGAAACTGGCGTGCACGTGTGCCGCCGCGATCTCTGTGACGGGGTTGAGCGACACCACCACGGGCTGTGTAAAGGGCACCGGTTGGAGCATGTTGATCAGGTAGTGCAGGCATACCTGGGCTGCGTCCTGCCGGGCATCGGCTGCGCGCTGGTAGTTCCAGGCGGCCCAGGCGCGGCGTCTGCGCGGAAGTACGGATGTGTCGGTGTGCAGTACGGCGCGGTTGGACTGGTAGCGAATGGCGCTCAGGGTTTCGCGCTCCATGCCGCTGGCATCACCCAGCAGCGCCAAAGATTGATCCGAGTGGGTGGCCAGCACGACCTTGTCAAAGACTTCGGAATGCCCTGGCGTATGAACGGTCACGCCTTGCGCGTTGCGCGCAATCTGCGTCACGGGTGTGTTCAGACGCTTGTCGGAAATGGATGCCGTGATTTTGTCGACATAGTTTCGTGCACCACCCGCTACCGTCCACCACTGTGGGCGGTCGGTGATTTGGAGAAGGCCATGGTTGTGGCAAAAGCGGATCATGGTGGCCACCGGAAACTGCAGCATTTGATCGGTTGGGCAACTCCAGATGCAGCCCAGCATGGGCAGAAAATACCAGTCCCTGAACTCGGCAGACAGCCGGTTGTCATCCAGAAATCCGGCCAACGGCTGCATCATCTCTGCCTCGGCGCCGCGGTTGGCAATATCGGTTGCCAGGCGATTGAAGCGGGTCACATCGCGCAGCATGCGCAGAAAGCGCGGGTTCAACAGATTGCTGCGCTGGGCAAATACGGTGTTGATGGACGAGCCGCTCCATTCCAGCGCCGCGTGTCCCCGCGCACCAGGAACTTGAACCGAAAACGACATGTCGGAGCGCTCGGTCGGCACCTGCAAGTCGTCAAAAAGCTTGATCAACTGGGGATAAGTGCGTTCGTTGAACACCAGAAAACCGGTGTCCACGCCGTGGGTGACCGGGCCGCTTTGCCCCGGCAGCGTCAGGTCCACCGTGTGGGTGTGTCCGCCATAGTAGTCACCTGCTTCGAACAGGGTGATGTCCGCTTGGTCACGCAGGGCATGGGCTGCGCCCAGACCGGAAATGCCGGAACCAATGATGGCGATTTTCATGTTCGACCCCGTTGTTGCAGGCTCCTGACGGATGCGTGTCGGCTCATGGAAATGAAGGAATTCAGGTTAGTGTTTGGAATTTGAACCATTTGGTAATTTTGCGACTAACTAGTAATTTTGTGGATCAATGAGTTTTAAACCACTATGCGCAAATGGTTATAGGTCTGGACTGGCCAGCGGCATGCGTGAGTGGGAAGAGCGGCCGCCCGGCGAACACCGGCGGTCGATGAGCGCTACCAGGGGCGGTCTGAAGCGGGCGCGGAGGTAAGCGGAAGCAAGCGCTCCAGATTCACCTGAACCTTGACGTCGCGGTGTGGCACGCTGGCGATGACCCGGTGGTCCCGCGCGCTGGTGTCGCGGATGATGGGCTCCATCGTTGGCATTCCACTGCGGCTGATCAGGACGGCTACACGGGGCGCGCTGGTATTGAAACCGCGCTTGACAACGATGGCGACCTCATCTGTAGCCAGTCGCACAAAGGAGCCGGGTTGATAAATACCGACCGTCTTGATGAGTGCGGCCCCCGTCTCGTCGACCTGGCGGTTCTCATCAAAATAGCAGGCCTGCATGGCAGCTGCGGGCGAAATGGGCAAACGTGCGGCACGGGGTGCAAGCCGGGCCGCAAACATGTCGGCGCGTTGCACCACTCTGGCAATTTGTTGGGCAATTCCCCGTTGTGCCAAGGGGCCCGGCGTCTGGGTGTGGTGGTCGCGAACGGCGTCGAGCCACAGCGCATCGGTGACGCCCAGCTGCGCCAGCATATCGGCCGAGTGGTCAGCATGTGCATCGATGATCTTTCGCTGAGCGGCTGTGGGTACCTCCATCTGACGGGCAAGCTGATCCTGCAGGGGAGTCATACCCAGGTTCATGGTGAGTGCGACCTTGGACAGCAGGGTTTCCTGCTCGACAGGCCATTTGAGGACTTCGCGCGCGGCCAGCGAGCACATGACACTGACCAGCATGGCATGCGTTGCGCTGTACATCCGCACTTCCGTGGCGGACAGGTAAATCAACGCAAACAATGTTCCGTCCGGGTTTTGGCGCGAAAAGCGGCCCAATTGGTTAATCAGCTTGTCCAATCGCTCCATGAACTGGCTGGCATGCGAATCCCGCAAAATGGCGTTGGCCTGTACTTGCAGGTCAAGCCAGTCCGGGCGATCATCATCCTGGAGGGTGCGCCCACCCAGCAAATCGCCGGTTATTTTTGCACTGGCAATCTCGCCGAGTGACTTTCCATCCCGAACCAGACCATGCAGGCGCTCAACAAATGCCCGATGGTGCGCTTCCGAGTCGGCTACATCAATAAAAAGTCCGCCGCCGCGCTCCTCCATCGCCGTCAGATCCTCACGGGAACTGATCACAAATGACCGCTTTGCCAACAAAACCCCGTTCTTGTCCATCAAAGGAAAAGGCAGAGCCTGGTTCAGGCGTATGGATTCGACGCTGATGGGTACGAGGTGCATGGATGGAAGGCGATTATGCATTGTCAGATCGGCATGACCGTGCCGACCTTGAGTGCCAGCGAGGCCCTGCTAGGATTGAAGACATGAAAAAAAATGAACCATCCCCCCCATTCTTGGCCAAGATTTGTGAGCGCACGCAGTTGATGCCCAAACTTGCAGGGCTGCCAAAACCTTGGGTGTTCACCAACGGCGTCTTCGATGTGTTGCACCGCGGGCATGTCGTTTATCTTGCTCAGGCCCGCGAACTTGGTGGCAGCCTGATCGTGGCGCTCAACACCGATGCATCCGTGCGCCGGCTCGGCAAGGGTGAAGACCGGCCGTTGAACGCCGAGATGGACCGGGCCATCGTGATGGCCAGCCAGCAATCCGTCAGTCTGGTGACCTGGTTTGACGAAGACACGCCAATCCAGCTGATCGCCGAAATTCGGCCGGATACCCTGG
The DNA here is from genome assembly GCA_052034395.1 of Pseudomonadota bacterium. Lineage (GTDB taxonomy): Bacteria > Pseudomonadota > Gammaproteobacteria > Burkholderiales > Burkholderiaceae_C > Allorhodoferax. Next base: position 57,206 of record JBPOIP010000050.1, on the reverse strand, counting down.
TCAAAGGTGGGGACTACGACATGGAAAAGCTGCCGGAAACGGCGCTGGTTAAATCCTGGGGTGGCCGCGCCTTGGCCTTGCCGTTTGTGCAGGGTTATTCGACTACAGCGTTGCTTGGCAAGATTCGAGCGCAGTCCTGAATACAAAGTCCCACAAAGCCAAACCAGCAGCACGCTCGGCCTCCACTTCAGTCGGACTGACCTGCGTCGGCTCTTCATTCAAGCGCGCCCGATGCTGGATCTGGCGCAACGACCGGTAGGCACTGGCGGCGTTTTGCCCCAAAGGGGCGGGAAGCAAGCCGCAGTCCTGAGCTCGTTGTAACAAGGCGATATTGCCTGCATTGGCCAGTAACTCGGGGTGCTTGCAGCCTTGCGACAGAACCAGAAACTGCACCGCAAATTCCACATCCACCATGCCGCCGGGGCTATGTTTGACGTCAAAACTGCCACTGCGCACCGCATGGGCAGCACGCACTTTGTTGCGCATGGAGCCGATTTCTTCGCGCAGACCGCCGCTGTCCCGTTCTGCACCGATTACGGCTTCGCGAACGGCGTCAAAGCGCGCTTGCAATGCGTTGTCACCGAGCACACACCGTGCACGTGTCATGGCCTGGTGTTCCCATGTCCATGCGGTGTTGCTGCCGCGCTGCTGCTGGTAATTGGAATAGGCAGTGAAACTCGTCACCAGCATGCCGGAATTTCCGTTGGGCCGCAAGGCGGTGTCAATCTCATACAGGTCGCCTTCGCCGGTTTTCACGGTAAGCCAATTGATGAGTTTGCGAACCAGAGCGCCATACACTTCACCCGCGCGCTCGTCTGCATCGTCGTAAACAAATACGATGTCCAGATCACTGCCATACCCCAGTTCCTTGCCGCCCAGTTTGCCGTAGGCCACGATGCCAAAGTGGCAATCCGGCCGGTGGCGATTCTTCAGCCGGTTCCAGCACCAGCGGGTAGTGGTGCGCAGCACGGCTTCAGCCAGTGCACTCAGGTCGTCGGCGACCTGTTCCACGGTCAAACGGCCCTCAATGTCGCGTGCAAGGGTCCGGAAGACCTCGACATGGTGTGCACGCCGAAGCAGATTGAGCAGCGACTCGTCATCGTCCTCGCCACTGTTAGTCAGCGCTTCGCGGCGCCGCTCCAGTTCCTGCTCAAAATCTGCCGGATCAAAGCGATCGTCGAACAGCGTGCCGCCCGCAAGTTCGTCGATGACCCCGGGGTGCTTAAGCAGATACCGTGCGGGCCAACGCGCCGCCCCCAGCATGTGCAGCAACCGTTCATGTACGCTGGGGCGTTCCAGCAGCAGGGCAAGATAGCTTTCCCGGCGCAGCAAGGGCTCTATCCAGTCGGCAATGCGTACCGCAGCTTCCCCAGAAACCTTGCCCTCGGAAACCCATTGGGCTGTGCGCAACACCAGGCGAACCAGGCGTGCGCGCGATTCTTCGCGCAGCGCCAGCACCCGTGGATGCTCGCGCCAGCTCGCCACACGTTCGCGAAACTGACCGCCCAGCTGGGCCAGCATTTCATCGAAGTCGTTGATGCGGGGCGCAGATGCCGCTCCGGTGCAGCCCTTGCATTCCTTCTGTTCCCCACCCAGCAGTGCGTCAAACTCCTGAGCAACCAGTTCTCTGTGGCCGTCCAGCTCACGCAGGAACGGACAAATCCCGTCAAAGCCCAGGGTCTTTGCAATCCACTCCAGATCGGTATCGGCAGTTGGCAAAATGTGGGTTTGCTGGTCATCCAGATATTGAATGCGGTGCTCCACCTTGCGCAAAAATACATAGGCCTTGGCCAGCGCATCGGCGGTGGTTTGGGGCATCAATCCAGCCAGAGCCAGTTTCTGCAGGGCGCTTTGCGTGGGCCGGGTGCGCAGCTCCGGAAACTGTCCGCCACGCACAACCTGCAACAACTGCACCGTGAATTCAATTTCGCGAATGCCGCCCCGCGATAGTTTGACGTCATTGGCCCGTTCAGGCTTGCCCGCACTGCGTTTGGTCGCATGATCGCGGATCTGGCGATGCAGAACACGCAACGAGTCAAACACGTTGTAATCCAGATAACGTCTGAACACAAAGGGAACCACCACACTGCGCAAGCCCTGTGCGCAGGTTGAGCCTACTCCCCGGTTGGGAGCAACCACTCGGCTCTTGAGCCAGGCAAAGCGCTCCCATTCCCGTCCCTGAACGTGGAAATATTCTTCCAGCGCGCCCAACGAGACGGCGGGCGGGCCTGAGTTACCGTTGGGACGTAAGGCCAGATCGACCCGGAACACAAAACCATGCTCGGTCGTGTCGCCAACCAGGCCAAAGATGGCGCGAACCATTTTGCCGAAATATTCCTGGTTTGAAATGCGGGCACGGCCGTTGACGTCACCTGCCGTCTCGCCGTCCTGATCGTACACATAGATCAAATCGATGTCGCTCGAAACGTTGAGCTCGCGTGCGCCAAGTTTGCCCATGCCGATGATGCACAGGTCCGCTCGGGTGCCCTGAGGCGTCAACGGTGCACCGTGCAGTTGATCCAGAGTTTTGGCAGATTCCGTGAACGCAATGTCAAGGGCGAATTCCGCAAGATCCGTCATGGCAGTGGTCACGGCATCCAGTGTGGCGCCTTCGTTGCAGTCAAGACAGACCAGCCTTTCAACCACCAATTGGCGAACGGTGCGCAAGGCACTGCCCGCATCCATTCCGCTGGTGTTCAACTGGTCATATAAAAACTGCATGTTTTCCCGGCGAGGTTCCCCGCTTGCCAACTGATCCAGTTGATGGGCGTAGCGCCGGCGAATGCGCTGAGCGAAGCGGGAACCCGCTGCGGGGTCCGGGTGCTCATTGCGGGTCATAATTCCTGACATGGTGTTCCGATAACAATGACTGAATTGACCCCAAATCCTTCGCCCTTGCTACGGATCTGCGCGACGACGACCCGTGCAATCTTCTGGTTGGTAGCTTCAGCGTGGATCGTTTTGGTCATGGTCTGGGGTGCGCTGCATTTCGTGATTGTGCCGCGAATTGCCGAATTTCGTCCGGAACTGGAACAGCAGGTTTCGCGGCTGCTGGGTATTGCGGTGCGCATTGGCAGTATTACGGCCCGTTCTAACGGCTTGATTCCCTCGCTGGAACTGCAGGAAGTTCGGCTGCTGGATTCCCAGGGGCGCGAAGCTCTGAAGCTACCGTTGGTTCTGGCATCGTTGTCCGCGCGCTCCATCCTGGGTATGGGTTTGGAGCAGCTGACGATTGACCGACCCGAACTGGATGTGCGTCGATCACCGGATGGCCGGATATGGATCGCCGGTCTGCCTTTGTCGGGTGTAGAGGGTGCCGATAGCGCTGGCGCAGATTGGATATTTGATCAGCCGGAGTTGGTTATCCGTCAAGGCACCATTACCTGGACAGATGAGTTGCGGGGTGTTCCTTCCCTGTCCCTGACCCACGTGGATTGGGTGTTGCGCAACCAGTACAGAACACATTCCATGCGGCTGGATGCCAATCCGCCGGAGCATTGGGGCAATCGACTCAGCCTTTCGGGAATTTTCACGCATCCGTTGTTGTCCCGCCATGCCAGTCGTTGGCGCGAGTGGGATGGTCAGTTATTCGCCAATTTTGTCAAGGTGGATCTGGCCGAGTTGCGCCGGTATGCCGATCTGGGTATTGATCTGGCCCAGGGCGCAGGCTCGGTGCGCGCCTGGGTGGAAGTTGTCAAAGGATCTCCCACCGGTGCGACGGCCGATCTCGCGCTCGACGGCGTCAAGGTCACGCTCAGTCCGAACCTGGATGCGTTGACGCTGCGGGGAATCACGGGGCGACTGGGGGCCAAGACACGCAATGGTGGTTTCGAATTTTCCACACAGTCGCTCCAGTTTGAAACGCAGGATGGATTGCGCTGGCCTGGCGGCAACCTGCGAGTCTCTGTGTTCAAAGGCGATGCCCGCACTCCCGCACATGGAGATGTTCTGGCTGATCGTCTGGACCTGAACGCCATGGCGCAAATTCTGCACCGTTTGCCACTGAAAGTTGCGCTGCGCGAAACGGTGTCGGAGCTGTCTCCAAAAGGCCTTGTCGAGCAGGTTCAGGCCAGTTGGAAAGGTCCATTGGAGCGCCCCACCGATTTTTCCGTCAAGGGTCGTGTGAGCAAACTGGAGATCGCGCCAAATGTCGGACAGGGCGTTGTCAGACCAGGTTTCAAGGGCGCAGACATCGATTTCGACTTCAATCAATTGGGTGGGCGTGCGCAGATCGCTTTGAGCAATGGGGTTCTCAATTTCCCGGGTGTTTTTGATGATCCAGTCATTCCTTTTGATCAGTTCAATACCGATCTGCAGTGGAAAACAGAAGGTGATCAGATCAGGGTGACGATACCCAACCTGCGTTTCAGCAATGCTGATGCGCAGGGTGATGTACAGATCAAATGGCAGACCGGCGCTGCTACCGCGGGCGGGAATAGTGTCGAGCGGCATACTGGCCGCTTTCCTGGAATTCTTGATGTCCAGGGGAGTCTCAGTCGGGTTGATGGTGCCCGTGTGTACCGCTATCTGCCCACGGGCATGTACCGCGAAGCGCGTGACTATGTGCGCGATGCGGTTCTGGCAGGGGCCGCGTCCAACGTCAAATTCAAGGTCAAAGGGAATCTTGACGACTTTCCCTTCAGCAATTCCGGGCAGGGAGATTTCCGGATTTCGGCCGATGTCAAGAATGCCACCTTCGCGTATGCGCCGCCCAGTTTGTTGCCCAAGGACAGTGCGCAGTGGCCTGTATTGACCCAATTGTCGGGCGAGCTGGTCATTGATCGCGCGTTACTGCAGGTGAAAGGTGCACGGGCTGGTGTTGCGGGTTTTGCCGGTCTGCGCGTCGGGAAGGCGGATGCCGTCATCGATAACCTGTATCAGGGAGCAGTGGTAACCGTCATCGCGGAAGCCCAGGGTCCCCTCTCGGATGTGCTGGGCGTTGTCAATGGCTCACCGCTGGGGAGCATGATGGGCAAAGCGTTGGAGCAAGCTTCCGCTGCTGGCTCGGCCGACTACCGTTTCAAGCTGGCGCTGCCGATTGCGGCAGTGGAGCGCGCTACCGTGCGCGGATCCATTTTGCTCAACGGCAATGACGTGCAGATTACTCCGGAGACGCCGCGTCTGACGCGTGCGCGTGGCGTAGTCAACTTTTCCGAAACCGGCTTTTCGGTTACCGGTGCGCAGGCACGTGGTCTGGGTGGTGATGTGCGTATCGATGGCGGTTTGAGTTCCCAGACGGCGGGCCTTGCATTTGTAGCTGGCAAAACCACTGCACCACAGATGCTGCGTCTGCAGGGCACCGCCACCGCTGAAGGGCTGCGCCAGGCACAGGAATTGGGTTTTGCTGCCCGGCTGGCGCAATATGCCAACGGTTCCGCCACCTACAACGCGACTGTGGGTTTGCGCTCCGGGGTTCCGGAGCTGTTGATCAACAGCAATTTGGTCGGTTTGGAGCTGACGCTGCCGCCTCCTTTTGCCAAGCCGGCGGATCTGCCACTACCGATGCGGCTTGAAACTTCGGCTGTGCGGACTTCGCTGCTGCCCGGAGACGACGGAGTCGTGCGCGCGCAGGACCAACTGCAGTTTGAAGTGGGAAAACTGGCCAGCATCGTTTATGTGCGTGATGTTTCGGGTACGGATGCTAGAGCCTTGCGGGGATCCATTGCCGTGGGCCTGGCGTCCGACGAAACCGCACCTTTGCCCGTGGACGGTGTTCTGGCGAACGTGAACGTTTCCGGAATCGACGTGGATGCATGGTCCGATGTGCTGGCGCGCGCGACGGCTGCGGATTTGTCACCGGCAGGTCTGAATGCGTCGGGTTCATCTGTCAGTATGAGTTATCTGCCCAGCAGTTTGGCGGTGCGCGCGAACGAAATCACGGTGGGCGGGCGCAAACTGCATAAGGTTATTTTGGGTGGCGGTCGGGAAGGGTTGCTCTGGCAGGCCAATCTGGATGCCGTTGAACTCAATGGATATGTCGAGTATCGACAACCGTCGGGTTCAGTGGGAGGCCGCCTTTATGGGCGTTTGTCACGACTGGATGTCGCTGCCAGCGCAGCACAGGATGTTGAAACCGTACTGGATGAGCAACCTGCCAGCATCCCTGCGCTCGATATCGTGATCGGTGACCTGGAACTGCGCGGCAAAAAGCTCGGTCGCATTGAAATCGATGCAGTGAATATTGGAGCGAGTGCCGCATCGGCGGTCCGGGATGCTCCAAGGGAATGGCGGCTCAACCGCTTCAATATCACAACGCCGGAAGCAGTTCTGACCGCCAGCGGCAGCTGGACGCCTGTTGCGGCCCAGACTCCGGCCGCTGCCGGGCGCAATATCCGTGAGCGGCGGCATACAACCATGAATTTTGCGCTGGATATCAGCGATTCGGGTGAGCTGTTAAACCGGTTTGGCATGCACGGGGTTGTGCGCAAAGGGGTTGGAAAGGTTGAGGGGCAGGTGTCCTGGCTGGGGTCGCCGATCACACTGGACTACGCCAGTTTGGGAGGCAGTTTCAATATCAATGTCGAAGCCGGACAGTTTTTGAAAGCGGACCCCGGCATTGCCAAGTTGTTTGGGGTGCTTAGTTTGCAGTCACTTCCGCGGCGGCTGGTACTCGATTTCCGAGATGTTTTCAGCGAAGGCTTTGCCTTCGACTTTTTCCGTGGCGACGTTGCGATCGAGCAGGGCATTGCGCGAACCAGCAACCTGCAAATGAAGGGCGTGAACGCCGTCGTGTTGATGGACGGTCAGGCTGACATTGCCAAGGAGACACAGAACATCAAGGTGCTGGTGGTGCCCGACTTCAATGCAGGAGGTGCATCGTTGTTAGCGTCGTACATCAATCCGGTCATTGGTTTGAGCACGTTTCTGGCGCAGCTGGTTCTGCGCCGCCCCCTGAACGAGGCTGGAACACAGGAGTTTCTGGTTGATGGTACCTGGGTGGATCCCCGTGTGACCCGGGTCGAACACAAACCGATTGCCCCTTCGGGAAAACCACAGGAGTCCAAATGAAAGTAGCCGCCATTCAGATGGTGTCCACGGGCATGCTGTCCGACAATCTCAACCAGGCGCGCGGGTTGTTGGAGCAGGCCGCACGGGGCGGTGCCGAATTGGCGGTATTGCCTGAGTACTTTTGCCTGATCGGGCAGAACGATGCCGACAAACTTGCGATTCAGGAGTCCTTGGGTTCGGGTCCCATACAGCAGTTTCTTTCCGACATGGCGCGCAGTCTGGGGATCTGGCTGGTAGGGGGCACCATGCCTCTGTCGGCCCTGCAGCCAGACCGTGTTTACAACAGTTCCCTGGTATTCAGTCCGCAGGGCGACTGTGTGGCGCGCTATGACAAGATCCATTTATTTCGTTTTGACAATGGCATAGAGGCATACGACGAGTCGCGCGTGCTGGAACGCGGCGATGCGCCCACCCGTTTTGCGCTGCCATCGAGAGACGGGCATGTATGGCAGATCGGATTGAGCGTCTGCTATGACCTTCGGTTTCCCGAGCTGTACCGTGCCTACGCTCGGGACGGAGTCGACCTCATCCTGGTACCCAGTGCATTTACGTACACCACCGGTCAGTCGCATTGGGAAGTGTTGCTGCGCGCGCGGGCTATCGAGAATTTGAGTTTTGTTGCAGCGGCAGCGCAAGGCGGTGTGCATCCCAGCGGGCGGCGCACCTGGGGGCAATCCGTCCTGATCGACCCTTGGGGGCAGGTGCTAGACCAGAAGGCCCAGGAGCCTGGTGTGGTGTGTGCCGAGCTCGATGCCCGGATACTGGGTGTCCGCCGCGAGCAGCTTCCGGCTCTGGAGCACCGGGTGTTGGCGGTATGACAGGTTTTTGCTTGGAATCAGGCTTTCAGCCGCGGGCGCCACTGGTTTTGCGTTGGCGAATCCGGGCAATGCTGGTTCCGGTTGTGTGGCTGGCTTGCGTGGCAGCCAGCCTGATGGGTTGCAGTAGCGTACCTGTGGCTACGCCTGTGCAATCGGGGGGTGTTGGCCAAAACCCGATGAACAAGGTGCCCGGCGTGACGTCCGGTGCCGCAGATGCGGTGGGTACGGTATGGCAGAGCAAGGGCCGTTGGGTGCCAGTTTCCTGGTCCGAATTGCCGGGTTTTGGACAGGACAACCTGTTTGAGGCCTGGAATGCATGGCTCAAAAGCTGTGAACGCCCGGTCGCGGTGTTTGCCGTATTGTGTGCCGAGGTCCGCCAGATGAGCATCGGCAGCGCAGACGAGCAGCACCGCTGGATACAGCAGCGTTTGCAGGCTTTTCGGGTCGAGTCGGCTGCGGGTGATTCGCTGGGGCTGTTGACGGCCTATTACGAGCCCGTTCTGCAAGCCAGCCGACACGCTGGTGCAGGGTACGCAGTCCCCCTGTATCAGCCACCAGCCGGACTGGGGCAGCGCAAACCGTGGTATTCCCGTCAGGAAATGGAAACATTGCCACAGGCGCAGTCAGCGCTGCAGGGAAAAGTGATTGCCTACCTCGCCAACACGGTTGATGCGTTGACCCTGCAGATTCAAGGTTCGGGACGCTTGCGCATGAGCGAGCCTGACGGCAGCGAGCGCTGGGTTCGCCTGTCCTACGGAGGAACCAATGGACATCCGTATCGGAGTATCGGGCGTTGGTTGCTCGATCAGGGGCTGGTTACGGACGCGTCCTGGTCAGGTATCAAATCCTGGTTGTCGCAGAACCCACAACGCCAGCAGGAACTGTTGTGGGTCAATCCAAGGGTGACGTTTTTCCGAGAGGAAACCGTGGCCGAAGGTAATAACGCCGAGGGACCGCGAGGCGCCCACGGCGTGGCGCTGACGCCGGGGCGTTCCATCGCAGTGGACCCTGCGAGCATTCCATACGGTACACCGGTCTGGCTGGCGTCGAGCGGTCCGCACACCACGCTGCAAAAGCTGGTTCTGGCGCAGGATACCGGCAGTGCCATCACAGGAGCGGTCCGCGCGGATTATTTTGTCGGCGCCGGCCCTGATGCGGGTGAACTTGCCGGGCGCTTGCGCCAACCGCTTCAGCTGTGGGCGCTATGGCCAAAATAGGGCATAAGGCGTTACCATGTTCGGTATATTCAATTCACTCCATTTTTCACGGAACTAGCCATGAATACATCCATGCGGGACATTGACGAGCGCACCAATCTGGCGGCCAATAGCATGTTCGAATTGTTGCTGTTTCGTCTGGGAGAAGCGCCCGGTACGACCCGGCGCGAGTTGTTTGGCATCAATGTTTTCAAGGTGCGTGAGATTCTGGTGATGCCGGAAATTACGGCGATGGTCAATATGCCCCCTTCGGTCATGGGTGTGGCCAATATCCGGGGGCAGATGATCACGGTGATCAATTTGCCTGCCGTTGTGGGCTGCAACCCGACCAAAGGACTTGGGATTTTGCTGGTCACCGAGTTTGCACGGACCACCCAGGCGTTTGCGGTGGAAGAAGTCAATGAAATCGTCCGTCTGGAGTGGAAACATGTGCTCTCCGCTGAAAACAGTGGCGGCGGTTTGGTGACCAGTATTGCCCGACTGGATGGCAACGCTGAAAACACCCGTCTGGCACAGGTGCTCGATGTGGAGCAAATTTTGCGCGATGTCATGCCCCACGAGCACACCTCGGAAGTTGACGATAAGAAAGTGGGTTCGGTCAAGATACCACCTGGAACCGTGGTGTTGGCAGCCGACGATTCTGCAGTGGCCCGCATGATGATCGAACAAGGACTCAAGGCCATGGGCGTGCCGTATGTCATGACCAAGACCGGCCAGGATGCGTGGGATACTCTGGAGGCCATGACGACCAAGGCGGAGGAGGAAGGCCAGACCATTCAGGACAAGGTTGCACTGGTTTTGACCGACCTGGAAATGCCGGTAATGGATGGCTTCACTTTGACCCGCAACATCAAGCAGGATGGCCGTTTCAAAGGTATACCGGTCATCATTCACTCCTCGCTGACCGGAACAGCCAATGAAGGACATGTCCGCAGCGTGGGTGCAGACGCCTATATCGCCAAATTTAACGCCGAGGAATTGAGCGCGACTATCCGTAAAGTACTGGCGCGCCAGGGCTGAGAAACGCGCACGCCGCTCACGGTCCGCCGGCTACGCCAATCGGTGCATCGTGCATGAGAAAAAAAGGGGCGCCAGAGTTGGTTGCCGCAATGCCTCAATCGGGTTAGCCGACCTATTGGGGGCTGGTTTTTGAAATGCATATGAATATGCGGTGTGGCCCTCGTGAAATATGAATTGTTAGCTATGAATAAGATAGCATATTCATCTTGGCGCGGCATGCCCAGGAGATATCACTCATGAACGCACCGCTTCCCGATCACTTGCTCAAAGCGCTACAGAACGTTACCTTGGACGACAAGTACGCGCTGGACCACGGCCACGCCTTTATGAGTGGGGTGCAAGCCCTGGTCAGGTTGCCCATGCTGCAACGGGTTCGCGACCAGCGCCTGGGTAAAAACACGGCGGGCTTCATCAGCGGATACCGGGGCTCACCCTTGGGTACCTACGACCAGTCGCTCCAAAAGGCCGAGAAATTTCTCAATGCCCATCACGTGGTGTTCCAGCCCGGCGTAAATGAGGAGTTGGCCGCCACGGCAATCTGGGGTACGCAGCAACTGGGCTTTGCACCACCGGGGTCCAATAAATACGACGGCGTGTTCGGCATCTGGTACGGCAAGGGGCCAGGTGTGGACCGCTGCTCTGACGTGTTCAAGCATGCCAACATGGCCGGCACAACGCCTTGGGGTGGCGTGATTGCGGTGGCGGGGGATGACCACATCTCCAAAAGTTCCACTGCCGCGCACCAGAGCGACCATATCTTCAAGGCCTGCGGCACGCCGGTGTTCTTCCCAGCCAATGTGCAGGAAATTCTGGACTTGGGCATCCACGCCTTTGCCATGAGCCGCTTCTCCGGCGTGTGGGCAGGCATGAAGACCATCCAGGAAATCGTGGAATCCAGCGCCACCGCCATGATTGACCCGGACCGGGTGCAGATCAGGATACCGACCGACTTTGTCATGCCACCCGGCGGTGTTCACATCCGCTGGCCCGATGCGGCGCTGGAGCAGGAGGCGCGGCTGTTCGATTACAAGTGGTACGCGGCGTTAGCCTATATCCGCGCCAACCGCCTGAACTACAACGTGATTGAAGGACCCAATGACCGCCTGGGCCTGATTGCCAGCGGCAAGGCCTACAACGACACCCGACAGGCCCTGCTGGACCTTGGGCTGGATGACGCCACGTGCCGGCGTGTCGGCATCCGCCTGCACAAGGTTGGCGTGGTGTGGCCACTCGAAGCCCAGCTCACGCGCGAATTTGCCACTGGTCTGCAGGAGATTCTGGTGGTCGAAGAGAAGCGCCAGGTCATCGAATACCAGTTGAAGGAAGGCCTCTATAACTGGCGTGCCGATGTGCGACCGCGTGTGCTGGGCAAGTTCAACGAGGCCGAATCGGATGCCTCCGGCTTTGGTAGCGGCGGCGAGTGGGGCATGGCCAACCCGCATGCCAACACATTGCTGCGGGCCAATGCGGACTTGTCCCCTGCCATTGTTGCGAGGGCCATCGCCAGGCGCCTCACCCTGATGGGCGTGGACAGTGATATTTCCGCGCGCATCGATGCCCAACTGGCCATCCTGAACGCCAAGGAAAGCGCGATGCAGGTGTTGGAGGTAAACCGCGCCAAGGCAGAGATCAAGCTCGCAGACCGCCAGCCCTGGTTCTGTTCGGGTTGCCCCCACAACACCAGCACCAAGGTGCCCGACGGCTCGCGTGCCATGGCCGGGATTGGCTGCCACTTCATGACGGTGTGGATGAATCGCTCTACCGTGGGGTTCACGCAAATGGGCGGCGAGGGCGTGCCGTGGGTTGGCCAGCAACCCTTCAGCAATGACCAGCACATGTTTGCCAATCTGGGCGACGGTACCTATTTCCACAGCGGCTTGCTGGCGGTGCGCCAGAGCATTGCAGCAGGCGTCAACATCACATACAAGATTCTCTACAACGACGCCGTAGCCATGACCGGCGGCCAGCAGGTCGGCGAGCGACCGGAGGGTCATTCGGTCGTGCAAATCGCGCAAAGCATGCGCGCCGAGGGTGCGGTCAAGATTGTGGTTGTGACGGATGAACCCGAGAAATACCAGGGCGTCGAGCTGGCGTCAGGTGTTGCGGTGCATCACCGAGACGCGCTGGACACCATCCAGAAAGAGTTGCGCGAAATCAAAGGTACAACGGTCATCATCTACGACCAGACCTGTGCTACCGAAAAACGCCGCCGCCGCAAACGGGGCACGATGGTGGATCCGACCAGGCGCGTAGTCATCAATGAACTGGTGTGCGAGGGTTGTGGTGACTGCGGTGTCCAGAGCAATTGCGTGAGTGTGGAACCGCTGGAAACCGAGTTTGGCCGCAAGCGACAAATCAACCAGAGCACATGCAACAAGGACTTCAGCTGCGTCAAGGGCTTTTGCCCCAGCTTTGTGACGGTAGAGGGTGGTCAGCTGCGTAAGAAGGGCAAGTCCAAGTCATCAGCGCCCGAGCTTGGTCCGTTGCCAGAGCCCGTCATTCCGCAGCTGGCTGGCACCGTGGCGGACCAAAGCCGTTCGGGTGCTTGGGGCATCATCGTCGCAGGCGTTGGTGGTACAGGGGTAATTACCATTGGCCAGTTACTGGGTGTCGCTGCACATCTGGAAGGCAAAGGCGTAGTCACGCAGGATGCGGGCGGCCTGGCTCAAAAGGGTGGAGCAACCTGGAGCCACGTGCTGATTGCTGCTGCGCAGGAAGACATCCGCACCAGCCGCGTCAGCATGGCATCGGCCGATCTGGTAATTGGCTGCGATCCGATCGTAGTGGCGGGCAAGGAAACGGTGTTGCGCATGCGCCAGGGTCGTACCCACGTGGCACTGAATTCCCATAGTGCGCCCACCGCTGCTTTTGTCTCCCAGCCCAACTGGACCAATCCGGGTGATGAGTGTCTGGCCGAAATTTCCCGCGTGGTGGGTGAGGACCGCGTTGGCGTGTTTGACGCCGATGCCATTGCCACCCGGTTCCTGGGCGACAGCATTTACACCAATCCCATCATGTTGGGCTATGCCTGGCAAAAGGGCTGGATACCGCTGCAACTGGCGTCGCTGGTTCGTGCGATTGAGCTCAATGCGGTAGCGGTGGAAAACAACAAGGCCGCATTTGCCTGGGGCCGCAAGGCCGCGCTGGATTGGCCTGCCGTTCAAAAAATGCTCAACTCGGGGCAGGTAGTAAGCTTCCTGCCGCGATTGACCCTGTCGGTTGAGGATCTGGTTGCCCGGCGCGTCGAGTTTTTAACCGGTTACCAGAATGCCGCCTATGCAGCCTCGTACGCCGGTTTTGTCGAGCAGGTGCGCCGCGCCGAAGAGGGGCTGTCCAGGCATGCGTTGACTATGCCCGGTAAGTCGACCTCCTTGCCGCTAACCGAGGCGGTGGCGCGCTACCTGTTCAAGCTGATGGCCTACAAGGATGAGTACGAGGTCGCGCGCCTGCACACCGATCCTGAATTCCTGACCAAAATTGACGCTCAGTTTGAGGGCAACTTCAAACTCCACTACCAGTTGGCACCGCCTTTGGTGGCCGGCCGCAACGCGGCAGGTGAATTGCTAAAGCGCACCTATGGCCCCTGGATGAAGACGGTATTTCGCCTGCTTGCGCCACTAAAGATATTGCGGGGCGGGGCTCTGGACGTGTTTGGATACACGGAGGAACGCCGCCATGAGCGCGCGTTGGTGACGGAGTACCGATCTGCGCTGGAAAGCATATTGCCCAAGCTCAACATCGACAATCTTGCCACTGCGGTAGCCTTTGCCAGACTGCCTGAGCAGATTAGAGGATTTGGCCACATCAAGGCGCGCCACATGGCGGCAGTGCACCAGCAGTGGGCGGTGATGCTGGGGCAGTTTCACAAACCGGGCTAAATCCTTGGCTTTTCCAAGAATGCGTGCGGTGACACCTCCCACTTATTGGGGATAAGTTGTGCAATTGAATGGTGTTCAGGCCTGCCCGATTAGAATCAAAGGTTGCCCATGCGCCTGTCGTTGAATGGCGGACTATTTTTGTGAACCCTGTTTTGTGGAGTTAGCCTGTGTTTATTTCATCTGCCTTTGCCCAAACCGCTCCTGTTGCCGCTGCCGGGGGCAGCATGCAAGATTCCCTTATGAGCATGTTGCCGCTGGTGTTGATGTTTGTGGTCCTGTATTTTGTGATGATTCGTCCCCAGATGAAGAAGCAAAAAGAACACAAGGCCATGATTGATGCCATTGCCAAAGGGGATGAAGTGGTAACCGCAGGTGGGGTTTTGGGCAAGATTGGCAAGATCGGCGAGAGCTATGTCGGTCTGGAAGTGGCCAATGGCGTTGAAATCCAGATTCAACGCAGCGCGGTGGTACAGGTCTTGCCCAAAGGCACGATCAAGTAATTTTCGAAACGTTTTTCCTTGACTGAAGTGCGCTCATGAACCGTTATCCGGTATGGAAATATGCGATCCTGTTGGTCGCACTGCTGGTTGGGGGTTTGTACGCCCTGCCCAACTTTTTTGGTGAATCACCTGCCGTTCAGGTATCGGTTGCCAAGTCGGGAATGAAGCTGGACGAGGCGACTCTTGCGCGGGTGGAGGGTGCCCTTAAAGCTGCCAGCATTGTCCCCGATGCGGTGTCACTGGAGGGGACATCCATTCGTGCCCGCTTTGGCAGCACGGATGTTCAGCTGAAAGCCAAGGACGTCATTCAAAAGGCACTGAATCCCGATGCGGCTGACCCGACCTATGTGGTGGCACTCAATTTACTGACACGTTCTCCGGCGTGGTTGTCGTCGTTGCATGCGTCACCTATGTATCTGGGACTGGACTTGCGGGGCGGTGTTCACTTCATGTTGCAAGTCGACATGCAGGCTGCGTTGTCCAAGCGCGCAGAGGCGCTTGCAGGTGACATCCGTACCACCCTGCGCGAAAAAAATGTGCGGCACAGTGGCGTCAACCGGGCTGGCCAAACCATAGAAATCCGCTTCCGTGATGCGGCAACGGCCGAATCGGCGCGACGCATCATTCAGGATCAGTTTACCGAGTTGTCCACAGTCGAGACGCCGGAGGGAACCGATGTCAGGATGGTTGCCAGCATTCAGCCTGCAGCGGCGCGCAAAGTTCAAGAGCAGGCGCTGAAGCAAAATATTACAACCCTGCACAACCGGATCAACGAACTCGGCGTTGCAGAGCCAGTGATACAGCAGCAGGGATTGGACCGCATCGTGGTACAACTGCCGGGGGTGCAGGATACGGCGAAGGCCAAAGATATTCTGGGACGAACCGCGACGCTTGAAATCCGGATGGTGGATGAAGGAACGGAAGCCCGGTCGGCTGAACTCGGCACGGCACCGGTGCCCTTCGGGTCCGAGCGCTATCTCGAACGCAACGGCGCGCCCGTTATCGTCAAGAAACAAGTCATTCTGACGGGTGACAATCTGACCGATGCACAGCCTGGTTTTGACAACCAGACGCAGGAAGCGGCAGTTCACCTGACACTGGATGCCAAGGGCGCCCGTATTTTTCGTGACGTAACGCGGGAAAGCGTAGGCAAGCGCATGGCCATCCTGCTGTTTGAAAAAGGCAAGGGCGAGGTAGTGACTGCACCTGTCATTCGAGCCGAAATCGGTGGCGGCAGGGTGCAAATCTCCGGCCGCATGACAACGGTGGAAGCTGCGGACACCGCACTCCTGCTGCGGGCAGGTTCGCTGGCTGCCCCGATGGAAATTATCGAAGAACGCACGATCGGGCCCAGTCTGGGTGCTGAAAACATCGCGAAGGGCTTCAACAGCGTGACGTGGGGCTTCGTTGCTGTCGCAATTTTCATGTGTTTTTATTACATGCTGTTTGGCGCGATCTCCAGTGTTTCGCTGGCTTTCAACCTGCTGCTGCTGGTGTCGATGTTGTCCATGTTGCAGGCAACCTTGACACTCCCAGGCATGGCTGCCATGGCGCTGGTTTTGGGTATGGCGATTGACGCGAACGTACTGATCAATGAGCGGGTGCGAGAAGAATTGCGAAACGGTGCTTCGCCGCAGGCTGCGATTCACGCTGGATACGACCGTGCATGGGCCACCATTATTGATTCCAATGTAACGACCCTGATCGCCGGACTCGCTTTGCTGGCATTTGGTTCCGGGCCGGTACGAGGCTTTGCCGTGGTGCATTGCCTGGGGATCTTGACCAGCATGTTTTCGGGCGTTTTCTTCTCGCGTGGGGTTGTGAATTTATGGTACGGTCGTCAGAAGAAGCTCAAGAGTGTGTCCATTGGGACCGTTTGGCGGCCCGATGCAGACAAGCCGGTCACAATCGACAAATAAGAAGGAATCGGCATGGAATTTTTTAAAATTCATCGCGACATTCCGTTCATGCGGCATGCGCTGATATTTAATTTGGTATCACTGCTCACATTTTTGGCGGCGGTTTTCTTTCTGTTCACGCGAGGCCTGCATCTTTCAGTGGAGTTCACTGGCGGAACGTTGATGGAAGTCAGCTATTCCCAGCCAGCGGACCTCAATTCGATTCGCAACAGTGTGGCGACATTGGGCATCAATGATGTGCAAGTACAGAATTTTGGAACCGCGCAAGATGTGTTGATTCGCATGCCAGTGCAAAAGGGAAGCAGTTCCGGTGCCCAAAGTGAACGTGTACTTGAAACATTGAAGGCTGCAGACGCCAGCGCAACGCTTCGCCGCACGGAGTTCGTTGGTCCGCAGGTCGGTGATGAACTGGCTGCTGATGGTTTGAAGGCTCTGGCATGCGTGATCGCTGGCATCATGCTGTATCTGGCTATTCGTTTCGAGTGGAAGTTTGCCGTGGCGGCGATCATCGCCAATTTGCATGACGTGATCATCATTTTGGGCTTCTTTGCGTTTTTCCAGTGGGAGTTTTCACTGCCTGTACTTGCTGCAGTGTTGGCAGTCTTGGGCTATTCGGTCAACGAGTCCGTGGTTATTTTTGACCGGATCCGCGAGAATTTCAGGCGTTATCGCAAGATGAACACGGTGCAGATCATCGACAATGCCATTACCTCAACCATCAGCCGTACGATCATTACCCATGGCAGCACCCAGCTTATGGTCCTGTCCATGCTCGTGTTTGGTGGTGCCACCCTGCATTACTTTGCATTGGCGCTGACCATCGGTATTTTGTTTGGCATCTACTCGTCGGTGTTTGTTGCGGCTGCTATCGCCATGTGGCTGGGCATCCAGCGCGAAGATCTTATAAAGGGGCCAGTCAAGAAAGAAGGGGACCCCACGGATCCGAATGCCGGCGCCACTGTGTAGCATCTTTTCTGTTTATGGTTTCAGTATCCGGATCGTCCAGTCAACTCACCCGGCAGCAATTTGCGCGGATGCTTCGCGAGCGCTTCCTGGCCGAGGCGGCTCAGGCGATGATGGATATTGGTGGGGTGGTGCATGAGCGACTGACAGCCTTGATGGATGAGCCCGCCACGGCCCGCGAAAGTCAGGAACGCCGTGATGTCTGGATGGCCTACAAAAAGTGCCGTCCGCTCTGGGTTGAGACCACCAAGACCGTCTGGCGCGAATGTCTGGAACCTCCGGCAGTCCGAAAGCAGCAAAGCACTGAATCCGCTGGACTTCAGTTGGTGGGGACGGAGGTCGTTGAAAACAAGATTCTTGCTTCCCGTTTGGTGATGGCCGTAATGGACAAGGTTAGCGGTCAATACGAGGACTTGCGACTGCGACTGCGGCATCTTGAGGGAATGGATGAACTGCCAGGCAACGACTTGTTGCGGCCCGAAGTATTGGTGCTTTTGATGGTGGAGCAGTGGGCCAAATCCGGTATGCCAGGGGATTCATGGGCCATGGTGAACGAGGTAGTGCAAAAACTGCTAATCGAACGCCTCAAGGACGCCTATGCCAATGCCAACGCGGTGTTGATCAAAAAGGGCATCATGCCGACGATTGAACTGAAGGATCGGGTCAAGAGTCCTGTTCGAGGCAGTGGCTCACCGACACGGGCACGCACGGTGTCTGGATCTTCTACAGCACAGCAAGAATTGCAGGGTGGACAAGCGTCTCATGATGGGTCAGGGCGCATTGGCACGGGACATTCCGCAAGACCGGGGTCTTCCGAGTCGAACTCCGCTGGGTCCTATGCCGGTGCAGAGGGTGCAGCACCCCAATCTGATAACGGCCATATGGGTGGACGACCGGGTTGGGGGGGCGCGCAGCACGCGCAACAGACGGGAGATGTCGCTGCTGAGCAGGCGCTGGCTTCGCGAAATGCGCCGTCGGCCGCAACCCCCTTCTGGAAGCAGCCGTCCGGCATACAAAATGGCATGGGGCCAGGTCACTCCGCTGCAGAGGAAACCCGGATGATGACTGCAGCAACGCCCATGGCTCGGGCGCGCAGTCGGGCGCAAGGTGTGATGGGCCAAATACGGCGGCTTTTTGCCAGCCATGTGGGTGCTGACTTTGACAAAACAGAACATCAGCAGGCATCTCCCGCATTGGCTGCTGCCATGGCACCTCCGCAAACGGGCAAGCAGGGTACTTTTGCAAGCGGCGGCACTTTGTATGAGGATTACAGTCCTGAGGGCATTGCCCGTGTAGCGGGCGACTTGCGTGAGAAGACAGCCGAACTCAAGAAGAAGGCCGAGACCAAGGGAGAAAAAGCGACCATAGAAATCGTCGCGCTGATGTTTCAAGCCATTCTGGCAGAGGAGCGTATTCCGCCGGGCATTCGGGTGTGGTTTGCGCGATTGCAGATGCCGGTACTTCGCATGGCACTGGAAGATCCTGATTTTCTGGGAACCACGACACATCCAGCGCGGCTGCTGATCGATCGGTTGGGTTCCTGTGTCATGGGCTTCGATTCGACCGGTGTTCAGGGCATGGCGATGGAGACTGAAGTCAAACGCATCGTTCAGGTGATTGAGCAGTACCCGGAAACGGGCAAAAAGGTCTATCAGGTTGTATATGAAGAGTTCCAGAAATTTTTGTCGAAATTTCTGACCGAAAAGGAATCAACCCAAAAAGTAGTCAGCGTTGCGCAGCAGGTAGAGCAAAGGGAGACCCTGGCGATCCAGTACACCATCGAGATGCGCAACATGCTCAAAGACATGCCCGTGCGCGATGAAATACGGGAATTCCTGTTCAAAGTGTGGGCGGAGGTGCTGGCGGTGGCTGCAGTTCGGAAAGGACCTCAGCATAAAGATACCTTGACCCTGAAAAAGTCTGCGAGCGATCTGGTATGGGCGGCCAGCGCAAAACCCAATCGCGCTGACCGTGCACGTGTCATTCAGGATTTGCCCAATTTATTGCTGCGGCTGCGTTCCGGCATGACGCTGCTGGCTATGGCCCCTTCCGATCAGGACGCGCGTATCAAGGCAGTGAGCGATACCCTCGCCGATGCGTTTTTGTCCAAGACACAGGCCATACCGCAGGAGCAAATCGATGCGATGGCTCTACGGTTGGGGAACCTGGAAGATTTTGTCAGTGAAAATGGCACCGGCGACTTGCCACTCGATGCCGAGAGCATCGAGATGATGCTGGGCATTGATGCATCGACCATTGAAGTGGTTGGCAACGGCGGCTCCAAACCGACTGCAGCGATGCTGGCATGGGCGCAGGAGCTTCAGTTGGGGGCATGGTTCACGCT
Organism: Pseudomonadota bacterium; assembly: GCA_052034395.1. GTDB lineage: Bacteria > Pseudomonadota > Gammaproteobacteria > Burkholderiales > Burkholderiaceae_C > Allorhodoferax. Next base: position 37,539 of record JBPOIP010000050.1, on the reverse strand, counting down.
GGACCACAGCAACCAGATTACACAGGTTCAATTTGTCTGGCGAAGTGACCGCAAGCATCTGAATCTGTTTGCGTCGGGTTCAGGCAAGAGCTACTTGATCCAGAGCGGGCGGCTTGCTGCCTATCTGCAGGCTGGTCTGCTGTTACCGCATGAAGAAGAGGCACTGACCGTTCGCGCCACGCGTGATGCGTTGTCAAAAATCGAGGCCAATCCTGAGCGACTGATGAATTGACGGGTGATACAACTACCGGATGAATCAGTGTGCGATGCGGTCACTTGCATCATCACACAGTTCGTCCAGAACCAGCGCATCGGGTTCCTCGCCAAAACTCCAATACACCATCAGGATAATGATTTTCAGGTCATCGAGTGAAACCGGTGAACCTGGTGCCGCCATTGCCCTTTCGATGACGACCTCACGCAGGCAAGCCGACAGGACTCCCGCAGACTCCAGAAAGCTGATAAATCCGAGACACTGCTGACCCAAGTGCGTCTGTTCGGCAGGAAGGTAAATGCGAACGCTTGTCGGGCCAGGTTCCAGCAACCAGGCTTGCGTCGTCGTTGGCTGTGAAGGATCTGTGACGTGACGGGAACCACGCGCTGCGGTATTGAGACCATTGAGCCACCTCAGCGCATCATCAATTTCCTCGGAGTCAAATCCGACGGCGCTGAGTTTTCTTTCCAGGTGCGCCGGCTCTGGACAGCTGTCACCGGCGTAGTAGTTTTCGTAAACGAAGACAAGTACTTCAAACATGGAGTCAATATAGCGCAGAAAATGCGCCGCTTTGACTGCGGTCCGGCTTTCCCCTCTATTTCTCGTTTTGCAGATCGGTGTGACCAGCCCCGCTAGACCATCACCACCCGCTGGAACAAGCCGCCCGGCAAGCGGGCAAGTTGACCGTTTATTTCAAGTTCCATCAGCCGGGCCTGCAGGGTTGCAATGTCGAGCCCGGTTCGTGCCTGCAAGGCATCGAGTCCCAGTGGCACGAAGCCCAACGCGTTGAGTAAATCGTCCTCACAGTCCACCGGGGACGATGCATCAAGCAACGTACGATCTGCGCCTTTGGAGGGGTCAAAACGGGGTTCACCGATCTCTTCGAGAATATCCAATGCGCTTTCCACCAACTTGGCGCCCTGCTTGATCAATGCATGGCAACCGCGCGCCTGCGTGGAATGAATGGAGCCAGGCACCGCGAAAACGTCCTTTCCCTGCTCGGAGGCCAGCCGGGCGGTAATGAGAGAGCCGGACTTCAATGCCGCCTCAATCACCAGTGTGCCGCGTGTCAATCCTGCAATCAGGCGGTTTCGCTTGGGAAAATTGCCAGACACCGGCGGTGTGCCCAAAGGATATTCACTCAGCAATACACCGCGTTGCGCAATGCGGTGGGCCAAGTCCCGGTGCTGCCGGGGGTACACGCGATCCAGTCCGGTTCCCACGACCGCAATCGTTGCAAGCTGATCATCGCCTGCGCCTTCCAGCGCGCCTTCGTGGGCCTGACCATCCACTCCCAGTGCCAGACCTGACACAATTGTCAGCCCTTCCTGCGCGAGTGCACGGGAAAACTGGCGTGCATTGACAGCGCCCTGAGGCGTTGGGTTGCGGCTCCCAACCACGGCCAAACTGGACGCCATCGTGTCGCGTAAACCGCTGCTGTTCCATGACTTCCCGGCGCCCATGCCGTACAGCAGCAAGGGCGGGTCCTCCATGTTGAGCAGTGACCGGGGATAACAGGGGTCACCCAGGGTCAGTAGTCGATGCTGCGAAGGGCTTGCCTGAAGCCAAACCCAGGTCGTCTCCAGTGCGGCTGGCAGACCGTCCGGCACTTGCTGGAGCGCAGCACGAACCCGCGCACTGACGACCTGCTCCAGCGAAGTTGCTGAGGCTTCAAATACCTGTTGCGGCAGTCCAAAAGCTGCCAAAAGCTGTCGTGCGGTCGTATTGCCAACACCCGGGGTCGCTTCCAGCCTCAGCCAGGCTTCGAGCTCCTCCCGGCTTAGGGACCAAGTGTCTTGTGCCACCAGCTTGGGGTCGACAGGGCTAATGGCGCGGATTGATCAGGCGATCGCCGACGCGAACGCCATCGGTAATTTCAAGAATCAGGGCATAGGAGACCCGCTCAAATGTCCTGAAGACCATTAGCAGGCCATTGCGTTCGTCGGGCAACTTCATCATGGGGCGGCTCGCATCCGAACGGTCAATGACGCGCGCGCCATCCTTCAGGATGGCCAGCACGATACCCGGTTCCATTCCATCAGCGGTTCCGCGATTGATCGCAACGACCTGGTTTTGGCCGGCATTCAGAACAGCATTCCCATAAACCGAGACAATGCGGCCTTCAAACTTGCCTTCGGGTGCACGCGGTGTGTAGGTTTGCAGCTGCCGCGGAGGTTCGGGCAACAGTCGGTCGCCAACGCGAATCTCTTCCTTCGCACCGGTTATGTCGATCGTTGCCGGCACAAGGGCTGAACTTTGACTTCCGTCACGGTTCTCCACTTCTGTTGTGCCCTCGCTTCGCACCAGCACGGCCTTTCCAACGTATTGCGCCTCGTATCCCAGAATCTCGCCGGTCGTGGGATCTTTAAGGGGTGTCGCATTGCGAAACACGCGGAAATGCTGTTCATGGGACGCATCATCGAGCATGGGTGAGCCTTCGGGTCCGCGGGCGTACGCGCGGTCACCCCGCGTAATCAGGACCCGGCTCTCAAGCGCTGAAACAATGCGGGGTGCAGCGTTCAGCCCAGCCTCATTCACGACAACGGGTTCTGCCAGAAAAGCCTCGATGGCCCCGGAGCGCAGGGTTGGCAGCGCCGAGTCGGACAGCATTTCGTATCGCGTGCGGGGCGAGACCTTGACAGTGGGTGGATCGCTTTGCTCGCCTTCCAGGCGCAGGCTCGCCAATCCATCCTTACGATCGAGTACCAGAATTTGCCCCGGGTAAATGCGGTGCGGGTTCTTGATGTCGTCGAGATTCATTCCCCACAGCTCAGGCCACCGCCAGGCGCGCTTGAGAAAGAGGCCCGACAGTGCCCACAGCGTGTCGCCACGCTTGATGGTGTAGCGCTCTGGCGCATCGGCCGTCAGCTCGCTTAACGGCACGCCCTTCTTGGCAACCTCGTTTGCAGTTTGCTTCTGGGCAGCTGAAATTGGAAAGTTCTGTGCCCATGCCGGAGCAGCCACGAAAGCACTGGCCATTGCGGTCAGAACAGCCACTTTGGCCATTAGTTGTGTCGTCATATCGTGTAGCAGTTCCAGGAATTAACTTGATAAGTTACGCGCAATTTTGCGCTCAAGCCCTTGATTCGGCAACGTTTTTAGCCATCCGCCACTGTGCGCAAGACCAAAAGTGGCGAAAATAGCGACATTTTGGAAAACTTGTGGGCCGGGTACGGCCCCGACAGCTGCACTATGGCCTTACTTCCTGTCCTTTGCTATCCCGACCCCCGATTGCACCGCGTTGCCAAGCAGGTCGATGCGGTTGATGCGCGCATCCGCCGTCTGGTGGACGACATGGTGGAAACGATGTATGACGCCAAAGGCATCGGACTGGCCGCAACGCAAGTTGATGTGCATGAGCGTGTGATCGTGATCGACGTGTCCGATGAGCACGATTCACCCATGGTTTTGATCAATCCGCAGTTGATCTGGACCAGTCAGGAAACCCATGTCAATGAAGAGGGTTGTCTATCGGTTCCAGGCATTTACGACGGTGTCGTGCGTTTTGATGCGGTTCACGTCCAGGCACTGGATCAGCACGGTGCGTCGCGCACCATCGACGCCGTGGACTTGCTGGCAGTCTGCATTCAGCATGAAATGGACCATTTGATGGGCAAGGTGTTTGTCGAATACCTCTCCCCCCTAAAACGCAACCGGATCAAGACCAAGATGCTCAAGGCGCAGCGGGAGGAAGCGCGTTGAGAGTCATTTTTGCCGGAACCCCGGAATTCGCCCGCGTGGCGCTCGAGCGTCTGGTCACCAGTGGCCACACGGTCGCATTGGTGTTGACACAACCCGACCGTCCGGCCGGACGCGGAATGAAGTTGCAGACATCCAGCGTCAAACAGTTTGCACAGGCACAGGGGATACCGGTTGCGCAGCCTCGCAGCCTCAAGCTGAATGGCAAATACCCGCAAGATGCCGCCAGCGCACGCCAGGCTGTTGCCAATGCCAATGCCGATGTGATGGTGGTTGCGGCCTATGGTCTGATTCTTCCGCAGTGGGTCCTGGACGACATGTCCACCGGTGGGGCGAAATTCGGTTGTCTGAATATCCACGGCTCCCTTTTGCCGCGCTGGCGCGGGGCCGCGCCCATTCACCGTGCGATTGAGGCGGGTGATGCGCAGACGGGCATCACCATCATGCAGATGGATGCCGGACTGGATACCGGGGATATGCTGTTCATGCACACGCTGCCGATCGAGGCGACCGACACCACTGCGAGCCTCCATGACCGGCTGGCTGATCTCGGTGGAAAGTTGATTGTTCTTGCCCTGGAACAGGCAGCCGCAGGGCGCTTGAAGCCCATTCGACAAACGCAGGACGGAGCGACCTATGCCAACAAGATCGAAAAATCGGAGGCGGCAATCAATTGGTGTCTGGATGCCACGACCATCGTGCGCCGGGTGCGTGCGTTCAACCCGTTTCCCGTTGCCACCACGGTGTTGAACGGCGAGGTCATCAAGGTCTGGTCAGCTCAGGTAGTGCCCGCGCAGACAGACGCTGCAGCCCCAGACCTCTCAGCGGGGCGGGCACCGGGCGAAATTCTGGCTCTAGCCCCCGAAGGTATTGTGGTTTGTGCTATGAATTCAATAGCAATCCTGACAGAATTGCAACGCCCCGGTGGGAAGCGCCTGGCGGCGGCCGATTTCCTGCGTGGTTTTCCCCTGGCAACTGGTCAGGTATTGGCGTGATGGCGCGCTGGTCCGCCTGGTGGCTCCACCCGGAGTTCCAGCTTGGCCTGCGCGAGATGGCAGCCGTATCCCCTGGCCTGGCAGCATGGGGACTGATGACCGGCGTGTCCATGGTCAACTCGGGCATGAGTCCGATGGAAGCCGTGGCGATGAGCCTGCTGGTGTTTGCCGGCAGTTCGCAATTGGCTGCCATTCCGCTGATTGCGGCTGGTGCGCCAGTCTGGGTGATCTGGGCAACGGCCTTTTGTGTGAACCTGCGTTTTGTCGTGTTCAGCGCCCACATGCGGCCCTATCTCATGCACTTGCCGTTGCGCTGGCGGTTGTTCAACGGGTATTTGACAGCTGACCTCAGCTATGTGATGTTCACCAAACGCTTTCATCACCCTGCCACCGATGTGAACGGGCAGCGTGAGCAGTTGGCCTACCTGAGCGGGGGCAGTTTTTTCAACTGGTGCAGCTGGCAGGTTGCCAGCCTGACGGGCATTGCGCTGGCCCACTCCATCCCCGTGCACTGGGGCCTGGGGTTTGCCGGTATCCTGGCTTTGCTGGGCGTCGGCTGTTCACTGGCGAGCAGTTCCTTGCGACGTGTGTCGGCCGGGGTGGCTTCCATGGCAGCCGTTGCGGCCTATGCACTGCCGTTCAAGCTCAACATTCTGGTGGCCATTGCGGCAGCGGTTGCGCTTTGCCTGATGCTGGAGCATTTCCCCCCGGCCCGATCAGCGCCTCCGCTCAGGAAAGGTCAGCCATGAGCACCACTGCCCTGGACCTGACGGACGGCTGGACACTGGGGGTGATCATGGGCCTGGCTTGCATCACCCTGGTCACACGCTGCTTCTTTTTTCTCAGCAGCAAACCGTGGCAATTGCCCCATTGGGCGCAGCGGGGGCTGCAGTACGCCCCCATAGCGGCCATGTCGGCGGTCGTTTTCCCGGAAATCGTGATGACGCAGGGACAACTTATCACTACCTGGATGGATGCACGTGTTTTTGCTGCCGTTGCCGGAGCCGCCTTTTTCTTTCTCCGCAAGGGGCAGGGACAGGCCGTTCTGGGCACCATCGTTACCGGCATGGCCGTGTATTTGCCGCTTCATATTGGATTGGGCTGGTGAAAATCTGGCCTCCACGCTCCGCCGCTGCACGGGTCGCTGCCCCCCAAAGGGGCTAACTCGCCTTGGGGCGGCCCGGCGACGGGTTGTGGCCTTCTACAATCTGTGTAGTTATGGCGTGCGCCACATGCGCAGCCCACACCCGTTCCAAACTACCCGGAGGTCTCACCATGAACTTCATCCGTTTTTCCGATCTGTGCGCCAGTGGCAAAGTCGCAGGCAAGCGCGTCTTCATTCGCGCCGACCTGAACGTGCCGCAGGATGATGCGGGCAATATCACCGAAGACACCCGAATCCGGGCCAGCGTGCCCTGCATTCAAATGGCACTGGACGCTGGCGCTGCGGTGATGGTGACGTCTCACCTGGGTCGCCCCACTGAGGGGGACTTCAAGCCCGAAGACTCCCTGGCGCCTGTAGCTGCGCGCATGGGTGGTTTGATGGGCCGAACCATACCTGTTATTGCCAATTGGGTTGATGGTGTGCAGGTGCAGGCCGGTCAGCTGGTCATGCTCGAAAATTGCCGTGTCAACAAAGGCGAGAAGAAAAACAACGAGGAACTCAGCAAGAAGATGGCGGCCCTGTGCGACATTTTTGTGCATGATGCCTTTGGCACCGCGCACCGTGCGGAAGCCTCTACTTACGGCATCGCCCAGTTCGCACCCATTGCGTGTGCCGGCCCGTTGCTCGCTGCCGAGATGGATGCCATTTCCAAGGCGTTACTGGCACCCAAGCGCCCGCTGGTTGCCATTGTTGCGGGTTCCAAAGTGTCGACCAAACTCACCATTCTGAAGAGTCTGGCCGCCAACGTGGATCAGTTGATCGTAGGCGGTGGCATTGCCAACACCTTCATGCTGGCCGCTGGCCTGAAGATCGGCAAGAGCCTGGCCGAGGCCGACCTTCTGCCCGAGGCAGTGGCCGTCATTGAAGCCATGAAGGCCCGTGGTGCAGCGGTGCCGATTCCTACCGATGTGGTTACGGCCAAAAGCTTTTCAGCGGATGCGCCTGCTACCGTCAAGGCCGCCACGGACGTTGCAGATGACGATCTGATTCTGGACATCGGCCCGCAAACGGCACAGACTTTGGCCACCCAGTTGATGGCTGCCGGAACCATTGTCTGGAACGGCCCGGTGGGTGTGTTTGAGTTTGCCGCTTTTGAGAACGGGACGAAGGTGATTGCGCAGGCAATTGCCGACTCAAGTGCGTTTTCCATTGCGGGCGGCGGTGACACGCTCGCTGCCATTGCCAAGTATGGAATCGAGAAACAGGTCGGCTATATCAGCACCGGCGGTGGCGCATTTCTGGAAGTTCTGGAGGGGAAAACCCTTCCGGCATTTGAAATTCTGGGGAAACGTTTCGTCGCATAAATTGCTATTGATTGGATAGCAATAGATTGAAATCCGACGAGGGTTCCCCGTCGGTTCTTATCTCATGTGGTGCCAGTGTCGCCCAGCCTGGCACCACAGACGCGACCACGACCGGTCTGCTTGGCTGTGTAGAGTTGTGCATCTGCCAGTCGCATCAGACTGACAGGATCGCCCTGTGAGTCAAGCGTTCGTGTGGCCAGCCCTACGCTGACGGTAATGACGTTGCCGATACGGGAGTCCTCATGGGGAATCCTGAGTCCGCGGACTTTATGTTCCAGTTCAACCGCCAGCCCCATGGCATCCTCGAAGGAGGTTTCCGGCAAAATGCAGGCGAACTCTTCACCACCATAGCGTGCGACCAGATCGGCGGGGCGCTTGAGGCAGGCTTTCAGGGTTATTGCGATGAGGCGAAGGCAATCATCACCGGCCTGGTGTCCGTATCGGTCGTTGAACAGTTTGAAAAAGTCCACGTCCAGCATGACGAGGGACAGCGGCGCATGGCTGCGTGATGCGCGGGCCCATTCAACGCCCAGTTGCTGATCGAAATAACGGCGGTTGAATACGCCTGACAGGCCGTCAAGAAACACCAGCTTGCGCAAAAGGTCTGACTGAAACTTCAGTGTCAGATGCGTTTTGACCCGTGCACGTACAACTGCGGGGTTTACCGGCTTTGCAATGAAATCCACGGCGCCCAGGCCAAGCCCACGGGTTTCCTGGGCATCGTCGGTGTGTGCGGTGACAAATATCACCGGGATGTTGCATGTCGACTCGCTGGATTTCAGTTGGGTGCAGACCTCAAATCCATCCATGCCGGGCATGACAACATCGAGCAGGACCAAATCAGGCGGGTTGTTCTGGCAAAGGGCGAGGGCCTGTGCACCACTGGTGGCCATGAATACCTGGTAATCCTGTGCAAATACCTGGTGCATGACCTGGATGTTGACGGGCTGGTCATCCACGACCAGCAGCTTGGGCTTGCCATGGGAGCTGTCCAGCAGCGTGTCCATTGGGGTGTCCATGGTGATTACAGAATGGGATAGTGGTTTAAGTTGCGGCGCTCCATTGAACCACACCTTCAGCCAGAATCCATCCAGCGCCGCGCAGGCTTTCATTGCACTATGTCCATTGCACCCCTGTCAAGCCGGCAGTTCCGAATGGGTTCACGTTAGGCTGCAATGTTCCGTCAGGGTATCCATGTGAAAATGTGCCCATCAAACAAGGAGACTGTTCTATGCCCCGTCGTGCTACCAAGATTGTTGCCACTCTCGGCCCCGCGTCCAGCGATCCCGCATTGCTGGAGCAAATGATTCGCGCCGGTGTCAACGTAGTGCGCCTGAACTTCAGCCACGGGAGTGCACAGGACCATATTGACCGCGCCCGACTGGTGCGAGAGGCGGCTCAGCGTGCCGGCCGGGAAGTGGCCATCATGGCCGACCTGCAGGGACCCAAGATTCGGGTTGGAAAGTTTGCAGAAGGCAAGGTGTTTCTCGAGCCAGGGCAAAAATTTGTGCTCGATGCGGCACGCACCGAGTTGGGAGACATTGACGCCGTGGGACTGGACTACAAGGCATTGCCACGCGAGGTCAAGGCTGGAGACGTTTTGTTGCTTAACGATGGACTGATCGTTATCACCGTTGATGCAGTCAAGGGTGAGGCCGTGTACACCACGGTCAAACTCGGCGGTGAGTTGTCCAACAACAAAGGCATCAACAAGCAGGGCGGTGGCCTGACTGCGCCTGCGCTGACTGGCAAGGACATGGAAGACATCCGCACCGCCATGAGCTTTCAGGCGGACTATGTTGCCGTGAGCTTCCCGAAGAACGCGACCGATATGGAAATGGCACGCCAGTTGTGCAATGTGGCGGCGGCTGAATACAACCACAAGCCGGGCTTGATCGCGAAGATCGAGCGTGCAGAAGCCATACCCAAGCTGTTGGAAATCCTGCTGGCCAGTGACGGCATCATGGTAGCGCGCGGTGACCTGGCGGTTGAAGTGGGCAATGCCATCGTGCCCGGTCTGCAAAAACGCATGATCAAGCTGGCACGCGAACACGACCGCGTGGTCATTACCGCCACGCAGATGATGGAATCCATGATCACCAACCCGGTTCCGACCCGTGCCGAGGTGAGCGATGTCGCCAACGCGGTGCTCGATGGCACCGATGCGGTCATGCTGTCGGCAGAGACAGCTGCTGGCAAGTACCCGCTGGAAACCATTATCGAAATGGCCAAAATTTGTCACGCGGCCGAGGGCCATGAAGACTTTGAACTAGAAGCCGACTTCACCGGCAAAACCTTTCAGCGCATTGACCAGACCATTGCCATGGGCGCGCTATTTACCGCCCATCATCTGGGCGCCAAAGCCATCGTGGCCATGACAGACAGTGGTTCCACCGCGCTGTGGATGAGCCGCCACCTGATTCGCGTACCCATTTACGCGCTGACCTCCAAAGTCGCTACGCAGCGCAAGATGGCGCTGTACCGCAACGTGCGCCCGCTGTTTGTGGATACCAGCACGGACCGGGATACGGGCCTGCGGGAAGCCGAAAACCATCTCAAGGCGCGCGGCATCGTGCAAAAGGGCGATGTCTATGCCATTACCTGTGGCGAACCCATGGGTTCGCCCGGCGGAACCAACATGCTCAAGATCTGCCAGGTCGAGTAGCGAAGAGTCAGTGACCACCATCCTCGCAGGACGGACCTTGATCCTTGTCAACTTGTGGGGCAAGGTTACCTGCTGAATCTCGACCTGCGGGGCTAAAATCGTTGCAGGGTACTCGTTACCACCGGGTTGCTGCATTCGGTAGCCCGAACGGTTTTCAACTTCACAAGGAAAATCCCATGGCACTCGTTTCGATGCGCGAACTGCTGGACCACGCCGCCGCCAATGGCTACGGCATTCCGGCCTTCAATGTCAATAACCTGGAGCAGGTGCAGGCTGTCATGGCTGCTGCCGATGAGGTCGGTGCACCCGTCATCCTGCAAGCAAGCGCCGGTGCCCGCAAGTACGCTGGCGAGCCCTTCATCAAGCACCTGATTCAGGCTGCCGCCGAGATGTATCCGCACATCCCGCTGGTGATGCACCAGGACCACGGCACCAGCGTCAAGGTCTGTGAAGGGGCCATCGGCCTGGGATTCGGCTCGGTCATGATGGACGGCTCGCTCAACGAAGACGGCAAGACGCCCTCCAGCTTCGACTACAACGTGGAAGTGACGCGCAAGGTCGTCGAGATGGCGCACCGCAGCGGTGTAACGGTCGAAGGTGAGCTCGGCTGCCTGGGCAACCTTGAAACGGGTGACGCTGGCGAAGAAGATGGCATTGGCGCCGAAGGCAAGCTGGATCACAGCCAGATGCTGACCGACCCCGAAGAAGCCGCCACCTTTGTCAAGGCCACCCAGCTCGACGCGCTGGCCATCGCCATCGGTACCAGCCACGGTGCCTACAAGTTCAGCCGACCACCCACCGGCGACATCCTGGCCATCAGCCGCGTGAAGGAAATCCACGCCCGTATCCCCAACACCCATCTCGTCATGCACGGCTCAAGCAGTGTGCCGCAAGATCTGTTGGCGATCATCAACCAGTACGGTGGCCAGATGAAGCAGACCTACGGCGTGCCGGTGAAAGAGATCCAGGAAGCCATCAAGCACGGCGTACGCAAGATCAACATTGACACCGATATTCGCATGGCCATGACGGGTGCCGTACGCAAGTTCTTGGCAGAGAATCCTGAGAAATTCGATGCCCGCGAATGGCTCAAGCCGGCCCGTGAGGCGGCCAAAGCCATTTGCAAGCAACGTTATATCGAGTTTGGCTGCGAAGGCCAGGGCGGAAAGATCAAGGGCGATACGCTGCAGGTCATGGCCGCCAGGTATAGCCGCGGGGAACTGGCGCAGGTAGTGCAGTAAGCGATAATTCTGCGGAATAGTTCCAGGCCCGTTGACTGTTCAGCGGGCCTTTTTCATTGGCGAAATCCTGACCCGTCCTGCGTTTGATCATGACCTCTACCGTACATACCTCTGCCCTGCACTCCCTGCCCCTGCTGGCGCGAGGCAAAGTCCGCGACAACTATGCCGTGGGCAATGATCGCATCCTGATGGTTGCCAGCGACCGTCTGAGCGCCTTTGATGTCATCATGGGTGAGCCCATTCCTGGCAAAGGCAAGCTGCTGACGCAAATGGCCCTGTTCTGGTTTGACAAGCTCGGTCCGAATGGGCAAAACCTGTGCCCCATTCATTTGACTGGAGAGGCCCCCGAAAGCGCGGTGCAGCCCGATGAAGTTGCCCAGGTGGAGGGCCGCTCCATGCTCGTCAAGCGTCTGAAACCCATTCCTGTTGAGGCCGTGGTGCGGGGCTACCTGGCCGGCAGCGGCTGGAAGGAGTACCAGCAGAACAGCGCGGTCTGTGGCGTCAAGCTGCCTGCGGGGCTGAAGAATGCATCCAGATTGCCTGAGCCGATTTACACACCGGCCGCCAAGGCGGCGGTTGGAGACCACGACGAAAACATTACGTTCGAAAAGACGGTTGAGATGATCGGCCTGGACCTGGCAACCCGCATCCGCGATATCAGCATTGCGATCTACCAGGCGGCAGCCGAATTCGCGCTGACCAAGGGCATCATCATTGCCGATACCAAGTTTGAGTTCGGGCTGGATGTCGATGGTACGCTGACCCTGATGGACGAGGTGCTGACTCCGGACTCCTCGCGCTACTGGCCGGTGGAAAGCTACCAGGAAGGAACCAATCCGCCCAGTTACGACAAGCAGTTTGTACGCGACTGGCTGGAGCAGGTCCTTGTGGACGGCGAACCCTGGAGCAAGACACCACCGGCACCACGGGTGCCCAACGAGGTGATTACCAGGACCGCAGCCAAGTACCAGGAAGCCCTGCAGCGCCTGACGACCTGAGTGACAGTGAGATCGCCAGCCCTTAAAAAGGCAGGCGAGCGCTCACCAGAAGTCAGACGGTGGGTTTGGCACGCGCGCGGCGCTTGCCAGGCACTTTGACCGCAACCTTGGCAGTTTTACCGGCAGGCTCAGACTTCTTCAAGATAGCTGCTTTCTTTGCCGGTGCCTTAACCGCCGGTTTCGCAACCGTTGCCGCCTTGGGTTTTTGCGCAGTGGGCGGCTCCTCGAAGGATTCCGTCAAATGCCGGGCCATTGTGATGACTCGCTCGGAGTCAACGTCCAGAGTTCCCATCAGAAACTCAATGATCTCCGATCGGGGATTCGCCAAGGTGGGCTCAATCATCATCACCGCGGCAGATACCGCCAGTGCGCGCTCGCGGCTCACGGTGGTCGGAAGCAACTGCTCCAGTGCGTTGAGGGCCTCCACCGGTGCCACGGCGGTGATGCGGGCCTGCGCCTTGAGCAGAGTCAGCCAGTTGGTCTGTGCGCCGGCTTCGCCCAGGGTATCCGCGGGCAGTTTGGCCAGCAGTTTGGCCAGCCTGAAGCTTCGTCGCTCAAACGACCCTATGGAGACCATACCCGCCAGAACAATACGGCACACCGCCTCGGCAAAGCCGCCTTCGGTCAGATGCACCAGCACGGCCTCGCGTGCGGCTTCGATCTCTTTGAGCGCACGTTTGTGCGCGACTTCAGAGTCTGGTGCATCGGGCTTGAACCATGCGCCCAGGCCTGAGCGGCCATAAAGTGCACGCGCCATCCTGACCGAGGAGTCGTCGCGCTGGTCGCGGTAGGTGTTCAGTGACTCGGTGATTTGGGCATCGAGCTTCTTCTCCATCTTGCGCAGGGGGTGTTCGTCCGACACGGTGACCCGGTTGGCACGTGCTTTCGCAGCCTGCTCATGGATGATGGATGCGAACGGGAACGCATCTGAGAACATCTGGCGTTGCATGCGCAAGGGGTGCATTTTGGTCATGGCATCCGCCATGGGGCGCGTGGCCATCATCCTGATCCAGGGGCGAACCAGTGATTTGTAGAGTGTGGCGTTGAGCTCGGACACTTTGGCGATGGTGGAGAATAGGGCTTCTTCTTCGCGTCCTTCCGGATTGAGGGCCAAGATGTCCTTCATGGTGCGGTGCTCGTAGTGCACTGTGTAGTCGCCAGGTTCGAGTTGTTCCCAGCGCAGCGATTCCATCCCCGCCTTGGCCTCGAGCTTCATTTCATACAAACCGGGCGGTAGACTTTCAATCACATCAAGCGAGGTGACCAGCTGGTCGTGCTCCTTGCGGGCGATGTCGCCACCCACAAAAATGCCCAGATGACCCACGCTCTCGTGCAGCACGTAAATGATCGTTCGGCCTGCCGCTGCAATGGCACGCTCGTCACCCCAGGTGTCGATGATCCAGTCCAGCGCCTGTGGAACCGGAGTGATGTTGTCTCCGTGTGAGGCGAACACCACAATAGGCGATGTAATCGCCCGCAGGTCGATCGCCTTGTCGCCGTCCATGACCTCGCCACGGGCAAGGCGGTTGCCGACAAACAGGTTTTCGACAATCGCCTCAATCTCGGCACCTGTCATGCGGAAAAATCCGCCCCACCATTTTTCGAATTCCAGAAAACGCTCGGCCTCGGTGTCGATGTTGGACCAGAGCTTGTAATAACGGTTCCAAAGCGTATTGGCCGGATTGAGTTTTTCAAAGTTCTCCACCAGATAGGCACCGTCAAAGCGGTCTGCACCCATGTCCGCTGTCATTGATGCCAGCCACGACCCGCCCAGTGCTGCACCTGAATAGCGCATGGGATTGAGCGTGGAGGCGCCTGCCCAGTACGACAGGGGAGCGCCTACCACCATGAGCGGACCAAACAGATCGGGACGTGTTGCATTAAGGGCCATCATGGCCCAGCCCGCCTGGCAGTTGCCTATGACCACGGGTCGCGCCTTGCAGTCCGGATGGCGCGCAATGACTTCTTCCATGAAGCGGGCCTCGGCGTGCATCACGGTAAACAGCGTCTGGCCTTCTTCGGGTTGGGGACGGAAGGCAATGAAGTACACGGCATGACCCGCCCGCATGGCGACACCCACCTCGGAGTCAAACTTGAATCCGCCAATTCCAGGTCCGTGCCCAGCCCGCGGGTCCACCACAACAACGGGACGCAACCGTGGGTTGACGGGCATGCTGTCCGGAGGCAGCAGGTGCAGCAACGCATAGTTGCAGGGGGCTGACAAATCGCGGCCATCAAGCACCATCTCGGAGTTGAACTTCAACAACGAAGGTGTGCCCTTTTCCAGATTTTCGATATAGGAATTGCCCCGCGCGAGAAGCGCATCCAGAAACAGCACGGTTCGCTGGGCCGCGTCAGTGAAGTAGTCTCCAAAGTCCGTCTGGGGGCCAGCCACGGGAGCTTGGGAATCTGCGACTGTGGCAGTCTTGGGTTTGCGATCGGTCACGGGTGTGTCCTTTTTAAGAGCCTTCGGTACGGCAATATTCCGAACTGAAAATTGTGAGACTTCCGGGGCGCACACTGTTTGCGCTAGGTCAGTGTTATACGAGACGCCTCGATTTGCGCATGGCTATTGCAACTGTTCGGTGGCAAACTCAGTGTATCGATCAATTGCAACAGGGAAAGACACGGACATGGAACTCAAGAATCTCCTGGATCAGCCCAACAAGATGCCGACGATTCCCAAGGTCGCCCAGCAATTGATTGAGAGCTTCAGCGCGGAAGATGTCTCGGTGGACGAGATTGCAGGCCAGCTGTCCACAGACCCCGCATTGAGTGCCAAGCTATTGCGGCTGGCCAACTCGGCCTATTTTCACCTGTCGCGAACGATTGGGACTGTCGATGATGCTTTGCGCATGCTGGGCTTTGTGATGGTGCGTAATCTGGTGCTTGGCAACAGCGTGAGCGCAGCGTTTCGCAATACCAAAGGAATCGATCTGCAGCAGTTCTGGCGCTACAACCTCTATACCGCCTGTGCCTCGCGCTGGCTGGCCAACCGGGACGGTGTGAATGCTGATCTGGTGTTCACGGTTGGCTTGATGCATGGCATTGGGCAACTCCATATGCACGTCGCCATACCGGAGGCCATGGTGGCGATCGACAAGAAACTTCACGTGCTGGACGGGGGCCGGGCCGAACTGGAACACCAGGCCCTGGGCTTTCACCACGGCGATGTCTCTGCGGCTCTGGCCAAAATCTGGAATTTTCCGGACCCCATCATCCAGGCATTGCAAGGTGTGCCGATGCCTCTGGCTGCACCGGAGTATTCAGCGGCCGCCGCCTGCGTGCATCTGGGCGCCTGGCGGGCCCGAAACGAGGTGTTGGACATCAAGCCGGACGATGCGCTGGCTAGTTACCCAGCCGACGTTGCCAAACGCTTGGGTATATCGCCCGATTGGGCACCCGTTCATGCGGATGGAGACCGAGAGGACGCCATGCCACCCCTCAAAGAGCTGACAGAAGGATTGGAAGCCATGCTCAGCTGAGCGCCGTATTGCGGGTATGTACACCGGTTGAATGACCCCAATAGCGGGTTGCAAAGCATTTTGGACCACAAAACCTAGGGTTTACCCGTATTTTTTGGCACAATGGGGCTTCTGCGCCGACAGACCGCGGTTTGGCGCGAGACTGTGTCTCGCGTATGCCAAACCCCGTCGGACTTTGACTTTCAACGCACACCATTGACCGGATACCGCCCCCATGAACATGATTCCCAGTGAAGAGTATGTCGAGAACGTAACCTACGATGAACTGATAGTGGGGCGCAGCGCGCGCCTGTTGCGGACATTGACGCTGGAGGACATCCAGGCCTTTGCCGCGGTTTCCGGCGACACCAACCCGGCCCACCTCGACCCGGAGTATGCAAAGGACAGTTTGCTGCACGGCGTGGTGGCGCATGGCATGTGGGGCGGAACACTGATATCGGCTCTGCTGGGCACGCAGTTTCCGGGTGCGGGCACCATCTACCTTGAACAGGTCCTGCACTTTGTCAAACCTGTGCGTGTGGGCGATACCCTGGCGGTGACCGTCACCGTGTTGAGCAAGGATGACGCCAGGAAGTCGGTAGAAATGGATTGCCAGTTGGTCAACCAGAAGGGGGAGCGGGTTCTGCACGGGACTGCCCGCGTGTTGGCGCCAACCAAGAAGGTCCGCCTTCCCAAAGTCAGTCGCCCCCAGATCCAACTGTTCGACCCCGAAGCCCGTTTCAAGGACCTGCTGGCCTTGGGCAATGGCCTGGAAGCCGTGCGCTGTGCCGTGGTGCATCCGTGTGACATTGGCTCGCTTAGTGGCGCCATCGACTCAGCCCGGTACGGTCTGATCATCCCGGTACTGATTGGGCCTGAAGTGCGTATCCGTCACCTGGCCGCAGAAGGCGGCATTGACTTGACTGGCGTGGAAATCCACTCGGTAGAGCACAGCCATGCGGCCGCCGAGCTGGCCGCCGAGTTGGCTGCCAAGGGTGATGTGGAGGTCATCATGAAAGGCAGCCTGCATACGGATGAGCTGATTCTTGCTGTTCTCAAGCAGCCCACATTGCGCACTGGGCGGCGCATGTCGCATGTATTCCGGTTTGACATACCGCTGTACAGCAAGCCGCTGCTCATTACGGATGCGGCACTCAACATTCACCCGACGCTGGCCGAAAAAGTGGACATCATCCAGAACGCCATCGACTTTGCGCGGATCATGGGTGTGGACGAGCCCAAGGTTGCCATTCTGTCGGCTGTCGAGACCGTCAACCCCAACATCCCGTCGACCATTGATGCAGCAGCCCTTTGCAAGATGGCTGAGCGCGGCCAGATCACGGGCGGCATTCTCGATGGTCCGCTCGCCTTTGACAATGCCATTTCCAGCGAAGCGGCCGAGATCAAGCACATTCACTCCGTGGTGGCCGGCAACGCCGACATCATGGCGGTTCCCGACCTTGAAAGCGGCAATATGCTGGCCAAGCAGCTGGAGTACCTCGCTGGTGCATCGGGTTCGGGTTTGGTACTGGGTGCACGGATTCCCATTGCACTGACCAGCCGGGCTGACGGTCCTACCAACCGCGTATCCTCCGCACTGTTGGCGCTGCTGGCAGCGCACAATGCGCGGCGCACCCACGCACGCAAGATCTGGAAAGACAAAGAATAAACTGCGGAAAACGACCATGGCCATACTCGCTGTCAACGCAGGGTCATCGACCCTCAAGTTCTCCCTCCATCCACGCCACGGGTCGCAGGCGCTGCCCAGCGTTCTGAGCGGAAATATCCAGGGTCTGGAGCCCGGAGGGGCCCCGGAGATGGGATGGTCGTTCAACGGCGTGTCACACAAGCAGGCACTCGCTGCGGGCGAGGGAAGTCCGTTTGCGCGTGCACTGGCGGCGCTGCGCGACCTGCTGGCGACCGAGTCAGGCGTGCCCGCCATCGAGGCGGTGGCCCACCGTGTGGTGCATGGTGGCGCGGATTTTTCGGCCAGCGTCATTGTCACACCGGACATTCTGGCGCAGCTCACACGGCTGAACTCGCTGGCTCCCCTGCACCAGCCACACAACCTGGAGGGCGTGCGAGCGTTCCAGAAAGTCTTTCCTGATTTGCCGCAGATTGCCTGTTTCGACACGGCGTTCCATGCCACGCTATCCGAAGTCGACTATGCCTTCGCGCTGCCGCAGGCGCTGGCCGATGAGGGTGTGCGACGCTATGGCTTTCATGGGCTGTCCTACCAGTTCATCATGGACACACTGCTGGAGCAAACGCCGCGTGCCCGTGGTCGCGTGTTGATGGCGCACCTGGGCAATGGCGCAAGCCTGTGTGCCGCGCGTGAGGGGAAAAGCTGTGCCACCACCATGGGCTTTTCGGCGGTTGATGGATTGATGATGGGTACACGCACCGGGGCGCTGGACCCTGGCGTCATCCTTTACCTGCTGGAACAGGGTTGGGATCACCAGCGCCTGCAAAATCTGCTGTACAAGCAAAGCGGTCTGCTGGGCGTATCCGGCATATCAGCGGATATGCGTCGTCTGCGGGCCGAATCCAGTCCTGCAGCAAAAAAGGCCATTGCCATGTTCACGCACCGGGTGGTGCGCGAGAGTGGCGCACTGATTGCATGTTTGGGGGGTCTCGATGTGCTGGCGTTCAGCGGTGGCATTGGTGAGCACGATGCTGCTTTGCGCGCGGATGTCTGTTCCCAATTGGCCTATCTGGGCGTGCAGATCGATCCTGTGCGCAATGCGCAGGCAGTGGGCGAGGCCGTGATGCCCGTGCATCTGCCCGGTAGTTCCGTTGAGATTTGGGTCGTGCCGACCGACGAAGGGCGCGTCGCTGCCCGTGATGCAGCCCGCCTTACCGCATAGCATTGCGAAGATTGTCAAGGGTCGGACGCGCCATTGTGCGCGCCCTTCCACGCTGCGAAGTCTCAAATTCTCTGTGAAGATCCCTGTTGGGTGTGCTACTCTTTTTCCTTAAGGAGTCGAACCCCGTGAGCCTGCACAAAGTATCGTTGTCGCTCTATGCGGCACTGCAAACCGGCATTTTTGCTTTATCGGGCAGCGGTGGCGCCGCTGCTTCGCCGGCGGATGAAGTCAAGACACGCCTGGAGCAGGGGCGTTTCCGTGAGGCCTATGAAGCCGCCAGGGCTGCGCCGGATGCGCTGGGCACGCCCCTGTTTGATTTCTATTTTGGTATTGCGGCCCTGAACGCGGGTGCACCAGGTGAAGGGGTGCTGGCGCTGGAGCGTTATCTGTTGCAGTTTCCCGAGAACCGTTCGGCACAGTTTCAGCTGGCCAGGGGGTATTTCATCCTGGGGGATGACCCGCGGGCGAAGGAAGAATTCTCGGCCCTTGCTGTGGGCGCCAATCCGGTGGAAACCGAACGCATTCAGCAGTTTCTGGACGCCATCCGCACGCGTGAATCGCGCTACCGTCCCAGTGTCTCGGGTTTCATGGAGTTCGGGGCGGGCCATGATTCCAACATCAATAGCGGCATCGCCAGCGGACAGGTGGCGGGCCTGCCACCCGGTGTGGTGGTGCAGCCGGGGCAATCCTCCGAGCACCAATCCGATCGGTTCGGTATGACAGCAGCCGGTGTTCAGGGCGTGTACCCGGTGGCGCCTGGTGTGGCGCTCTATGGTGGTGTGCAACTCTCCGGCCGCATGCACCAGCAATCCCGAAACGATGTGTTCAACAGCACCGTGTCAGGCCTACAGGCCGGCGTTTCGCTGGTCGAGGGACGGCACCTGTACCGGGCCGGCATGGACATGACCCGCGTGGGGCTTGCCAGCCAGCCCTACCTGAACCTGTCCACACTGGTGGGAGAGTGGCAATACCAGCACGACCAGTACAACCGCGTCGGAGCCACGGTGCAGTGGTCCGATCAGCGCTACCACAGTATTGACACCTATTTGGATCTGGACAAAACCGTCAGGGTGAACGCCAGTGGTGACGGGCGCGACAGCCGTTTGACCCACCTGTCGACTTTCTGGACACACACAGCGGCGCACAACTGGAAGCCCGAGTGGACACTTGGACTCAACGCCGGTAGCGACAGGAATCGCCAGTCCCGAACCGACTTGTCCCGCGATCTTTGGGGCGCACGTTCATCGGTTGCCATTCAGCCGTTTGCCCGGTGGACATTTGCTGCGGGATTGAGCTACCAGGCCAGCCGGTATGCGGCCGAATTCAGCGAGGGTGTTCCTGCCCGCCAGGACGACTATTTTGCGTTGGACCTGTCGGCGGCCTGCGCGCTCAGTCGCCACTGGACGCTGCGCGGTGAATACCAGGCGGTGGACCAGCACTCCACGATTGGCTTCTTCAAATACCGGCGTGAACAACTGGCTGCGAAATTGCGCTATGACTTCCGTTAAGCACCCTTTCAATGACCTGGGGTCTATTTCCATGGACATGATAAAAATATTTGCATTTGCCGGCGCTTTGACCGCCAGCGTTCAGGTTCTGGCCGAACCGGCAGGCAAGGTGCTCGCGGTGGCAGGCAGTGCCACCATCGAGCGTGACGGTCAGGCCGTCACCATTCAGGCCGGACAGCCGGTGGAGAGTGGCGATGTGCTGGCAGTTGGCGCAGGCAGTGCACTGCAGGTGCGCTTCACGGACGAGTCGGTGGTAGCCCTTCGTGCCAACAGCCGTTTCAAGATTGAAAACTACCAGTTCAAAAAGGATGCCGATACCGACCGCTCGCTGTTCGGTTTGCTCAAAGGCGGCATGCGTACCGTCACCGGCTTGATTGGCAAGTTCAACCAGCGCAACTATGCGGTGCAGACCAGCACTTCCACCATTGGCATACGGGGTACCCACTTCACGCTGGTTGCGTGCAACGACGATTGCATCCGGCCCGACGGCACGCCAGAGCCCAATGGCACGTACGGAGGCGTGGCTGACGGACGCATTCATGTTGCCAATCAGTCTGGTGCGATGGAGTTCGGGCAGCAGGAGTCCTTTTTTGTGGCCAATGCCAATTTGCCGCCGGTGCGGTTGCTCGTACCACCAGCGCTGTTGAATGACCGTGGTGCGGCTGCCCGCGGACGCAGCAAGGGCAGTGCGGGGGCACACGACACCGCCACCGCCGGTGAGGCAGACGGCAACTCGGGAACGCGCATTTCAACGTCCCCCCAGTTGACGGATCAAAGTGCACCGCTGACCAGCCTGAATGCTCCATTGACCCAGTTTTCTGCCAGCGACCTGCAATCTGCGAAAGCAGGCAATACCAGTATCACGGTGCTGGAATACCGCGGTCATGTGACTTCGGTTGGCGATTTTACGGAGGTGAACTTCCAGAATTTCACGCCAGCCGACATTCGACAGGCCGCCGACGAGGTTAGCGGGGCCTCCTTCTACAATTCCCAGACCCTGGCGGCGGCTTTCCGGACCCTGCGGCCCGTCGGCAGCAGCGCAGCCGCCGGTGTCTACTGGATGTACGAGCCCGTCCCGGGCGGAGTTCCCAATAACCAATTTTCGGTCAGCAACGTTGGCTCACACCACATTTGGGGTGACACGCCCCAGGTGGCAATGCCCACTGCCGGACTGGCGCAATACAACTACGTCGGCGGTACACCACCCTCCGACACCCTCGGACGCACTGGCGTATTCACAGGCAGCCATTTGCTGATGGATTTTGGGGCCAAGAAGATTAAAACTCTGTCGGCCATGTCCATGGACTTTGCCGGCGATGCACTTCCGGGCGGGGCAATACGCTACACCGTGCCAGCCAACGTGGTGTGGCCCATAGCGGGTGGTCCGCACGCGCTTGCCGGCGTTTCCTGTGTTACAGGTTGTGCTTCGACCAGCAGCACTACGGGTCAGGTCAACGGCCGTTTTGTCGGTACCGACTTTCAGGGTTACGCAGCCGCATTCAAGGTTTTCACCACGCAACGGGAGGCCGGTGGTCCTCACGCTGCGGGTAACGTCGCCGGGTTTGCACGCCAGTAGGTTCGGGCGCGCTCAGTTCAGCGCCATGCTGAGCCTGCGCCGGTAGGTTGCCACCAATTGGGCCTGCGGGTCCAGCACGGCAGCCGCCTTGCCGGCAATTTCGATACCGCCAGCCGTTTTTCCGGTAGCCAAAGGATCGGGCTTGGGTTTTGCGGGAGTGAGCAGTTCCAGTATGGCCACATACATTTTTCGCGCGCTGGCATCGTTCCAGGTTTTGTCGCGCTGGATGATTTCCAGCAGTTCATCCATGGCACCGGTCCAGTCGCCGCTGACCATCAGCACCCGGGCTTTGGCCAGACGCGTGTCGAAGTCGCGTTTGTTGTCGGCGATCAGGCTGTCAAACTGCTCGGCCGTCCAACTGCCGCGCGGGTCGTCCATGACAAACCGGATAGCGCTCAGAAACTGACCCAACGCCTCAAAGCGCAACTGGCGCGGTATTTCTGCCAGCGCCGGAGCCAGTGCCGCTTCGGCGTCGTCGAGCATGTCGTTTTCGATCAGCAGTTTGACGTAATCATGGCGCGCATCGTCGTTGCCGGGGTTGATGGTCAATGCCTCATGCAGTTTGTGCAGGGCGGCCTGCGGGTCACCCGCAGCGATCAGGGCCTGTGCGTCTTCGGCATCGGATTGCGCTTCCAGTGCCTGCGCAGACGGGACGTGCCGGTCCAGAAATGCCTTGATTTCGCTTTCAGGCTTTGCGCCCATGAAACCGTCAACCGGCTTGCCGCCCACCATCAGGACGCAGGTCGGGATGCTGCGGATACCAAAGGCCTGGCTGAGTTCCTGCTGTTCGTCGGAGTCGATCTTCACCAGCTTGAAACGGCCCGCGTATTCGGTTTCGATCTTTTCCAGCACAGGACCAATGACCTTGCAGGGGCCACACCACGGTGCCCAGAAGTCAACCAGAACGGGGACTTGTGCCGAGGCGGCGACGACTTCGGTGTCGAAGTTTTCAATAGTGACGTTGATCATTTGGGGTCGCTCAGGGCGAAAAAGTAAAATGCTGAAACATGGCGGAACAGACCATATAGGGCTGCCCCCAACATTTTAAAAGCATGACTAATATTCAAATCGGCGTCGTCATGGGCTCCAGCTCCGACTGGGACACCATGCAGCACGCAGTCCAGATTCTCCAACAGTTTGGCATCAGCCACGAAGCGCGGGTGGTTTCCGCCCACCGCATGCCCGATGACATGTTTGCGTATGCCGAGGGCGCTGTCGGCCGAGGGCTGCGCGCCATCATTGCCGGAGCCGGGGGTGCAGCGCACCTGCCGGGCATGCTGGCAGCCAAGACCATCGTTCCCGTGCTGGGAGTTCCGGTGCAGAGCAAAGCGCTGTCGGGCGTGGATTCGCTGCACAGCATTGTGCAGATGCCCAAGGGAATTCCGGTGGCCACGTTCGCCATTGGTGCAGCAGGTGCGGCCAATGCGGCCCTCTTTGCCGTGGCCATGCTGGCAGCAGACAGCCCCGCGCTGCGCCAAAAGCTCAATGATTTCCGTGCCCATCAGACCGAAGTCGCCCGTGGCATGACATTGCCACCTGTTTTATGAAAGAAATCACGTTAGGGGTCATGGGCGGGGGCCAGTTGGGGCGCATGTTTGTGCACACCGCCCAGCGTATGGGTTATTTCACCACCGTGCTCGACCCGGACCCCCTGAGCCCGGCCGGGCGGGTCAGCCACCACCACATTCAGACCGCGTATACCGATCCGGTTGGCTTGCAGCAGTTGTCCGAGCGCTGCGTGGCTATTACCACCGAATTCGAGAACGTGCCCGCACGGGCGCTGGCGCAACTGGCGCAAACGCGCACGGTGTCGCCCGGTGCCGACGGTGTGGCCATAGCCCAGGACCGCGCCCGCGAGAAGTCGCACTTTGAATCCTGCGGGGTTCCGGTTGCGCCGTACGCCGTGATTGAAACGCCGGTACAGCTGGCAGTTGTGCCCGATGATTTGCTGCCTGGCATCCTCAAAACGGCCAGCATGGGCTATGACGGCAAAGGCCAGATTCGGGTCTCCAGCCGCAGCGAACTGGCTGAGGCGTGGGACAGCTTGAAGCAGGTGCCCTGCGTGCTGGAAAAGATGCTGCCACTGCAGCTGGAATGCTCGGTCATCGTGGCGCGCGGTGCGGATGGCGCCTGCGTCAACCTGCCGGTGCAGCGCAACCTGCACCGCGACGGAATACTGGCTGTGACGGAGGTTTTTGAAGGTAATCTGCCGCAAGCCCTCGTGGAGCATGCAGTTTCTGCTGCGAAATCCATAGCAAATGGCTTGCAATACGTGGGCGTGCTGTGTGTGGAGTTTTTCGTCCTGGAGCCGGATTCGGATGCCGCCACGGCCTTGGGTGGCCTGGTAGTGAATGAGATGGCGCCGCGTCCACACAATAGTGGCCACTACAGCCTGGACGCCTGCGACGTGTCACAGTTCGAGTTGCAGGTGCGCACTCTGGCTGGTTTGCCACTCACGCAGCCCCGTCAGCACAGCCCGGCCATCATGCTCAACCTGCTGGGCGATATCTGGCCACAGCACGCCGCCGCCGGTGGCACACCGCCCTGGTCCGATGTCCTTGCCCTGCCAGGTACCCACTTACATCTGTACGGCAAGGCAAAAGCCGGCAAGGGCCGCAAAATGGGCCACCTCACCGTGACCGGCGCTACCGTCGGGCAGGTCCGCTCCACTGCCCTGCAGGCTGCGCGCCTCTTGGGCATCGCCGAATTTTGAGCGGTGCTGTTCGCGCCCGCGCACGCAATACGCCATGATCCTGTCGGAATCTGCTCCTGAATCAATAGCTATTTGTGCTGCTGCCATAAGGGCTGGCGGCATTATTGGCATGCCAACCGAGACGGTTTACGGGCTCGGCGCTGATGCCGAGAACGATGCGGCGGTTGCCAGGGTTTTTTCCGCAAAGGGCCGTCCTGCCGACCATCCGCTGATCGTCCATGTGGCCTCCATGGACGGAGGGATGTCGGGCGTGGCGCATTTTGCGGCGCGGGTACCGCCGTTTGCCCAGCAGCTGATGTCCGCGTTCTGGCCGGGACCGTTGACATTGATCCTGCCGCGCCGTGCGGGCGTCGGCGCGGCGTGCGCCGGCGGTCACCCGTCAATCGGGTTGCGTTGCCCAGATCATCCGGTGGCGCAGGCCCTGTTGCGTGCATTGCGCGACGCAGCGCCTGGTCAGACGGGCATCTGGGGCATTGCCGCACCCAGCGCGAACCGGTTTGGACGCGTCAGTCCCACCACTGCCGCGCATGTGGAGAGTGAATTGGGACCCGATTTACCGGTTCTGGATGGCGGGCCGTGTGATCTGGGAATCGAATCCACCATCATCGACTGCACACGCGGTGTCCCGGTCCTGCTGCGTCCGGGTTCCATCAGCCGTTTGCAGGTGGAGCAGGCTTGCGGCCAGACGGTGCTGTCGAACGCGGAATACGAGAGCGGCACTGTGCAGGAGTTGGCGGCTCCCAAGGCGTCCGGCACCCTGGAGTCCCATTACGCTCCGAACGCCACGCTGCGCCTGATGGACGCCCCTGCGCTGCAAACTGCGCTGGACCTGATGGGCGAAGTGATGTACCCCCAAGGCGCGCAGACCCGGGCGTCGATCGCCGTGTATGCACGCTCACCTCTGAAACGGGTTCCGCTGTCCGTTGTGTTGCGTCGCATGCCGGATGATGCCGCAGCAACCGCCCACCAGTTGTTTGCCGCCCTGCGCGGGTTTGACGACGTGGGCGTCAAACTGATCTGGGTCGAGACACCCCCGCAGACGCTGGAGTGGGATGGCGTGCGTGACCGTCTGACGCGCGCCAGCGCAGCATAAGCCCGACCTGCGGCGTTGACGCCATCGGCTCAATGCGCCACGCGAAAGCGCGTGCCCCTAAAGCTGAATTCGGAACTGGCCGGTTGGATGATCTCCAGCGTCACGTCGGGTGCCGCCGCGCTGCCCTGCGACAGGACCTGTCCATTGACCAGCAGCAAGCGCTGTGCAGGGTTGTTTGAGTACACCGCGCCGTTGACGGTGAGAGCCGGAATCTGACGCCGGATGTCTTCGGGCAATTCGCCCAGCAATGGGACCCCGGTGGGGGCAGCGGAGGGCGTAGCCGCCGGTTTCGGAGGGGGTGGTTCCTGTGCTTTGGCCTGCGCGGGCGCGGGCGGCGCCTTGGAGTGGAAGGCGGGTTTGGCGGGCGGACTGAGTGGCTCTGCAACCGCTACCGGGTTGGGTGCCCGCACAGCCGCGGGTTGCGCCGCCGGCTCAACAGCCGTTGGACGCCATAGCCAGGCACCCACCGCGAGTGTGCCCAGAGTTGCAGCCGCGCCCAGCGCAAGCATGCTGCGCCATGGCTTTCCACCGTGGCCTATTGGGGCTGCTGCGACGGACTGGCGCACGTACAGATCGGGAACCTGGCCTTGCGTCCGTTGGGCCTGGGCCCGCTCCAGTGCATCAAGAATATAGGACATCGCTTAACGGGAATTGGGGGTTAAACGGGGGCCGCTGTGGCCCAGCACGCTTTCCAGCTGCATGAAGGTCAAAGGACCTGGCTGACCATCTACCAGAAGGCCATGCGCGCGCTGGAAGTCTCGCACCCGCGCTTTGAGGCTTGCATCGAGCGTGGTGTGTGCATTCTGCGGCACGGGCGCTGCGTCGATCCGGCTGAGCTGGCGCGCCAGCTCCTGAAAAACCGCCGATGGGCTGCCGGTTTGGTTGTTGCCGGGGTAGCCTGGCGGGGGGCTCCAGTACGTGGCAAATTCGCCCCGCCAGAGCCGGGCCAGCTGTGTTTGGGTTACGGTATGCAGCCGGGTTCCAGTTTTCAAAGTGGCGGTTGAACCGGTCAGACCCACCAGCACCGCGTAGACCGACGCGCCCCTCTCGTTCTGCAGGACCAGAATGCCGGGACGGTCGAGCTGGCGCAGTTGAGGCAGGGTCTGGTTGCTGACGCGAACGCATTGCCATGGATGGGTCGATGTTGCCGCGCAGGGCTGGGCGGCAGAGTCGGGAAGGTTCCAGCTGGCACCCAGATCCCGCCAAGCCAGGTCCATGTCATCGGGCAATTGCGACAGCAGCGCGTCCAGCGGTTCGGTGATGGCAGCGCCTGGGACCGGGGCAGTTTCCGATGGTGCGGCCCGCGCCGGCGCGGAGGCTGGCACCGGACTCGCAGGTCCCGGAGATCGGGCAGGGCTGGCAGCCCACCAGGCAAACAGTGCAACGGTTAGCAGGAGCAGCCCGCCCAGTGCGTAGAAAACCCTCGCCGCTGCGGAGCGTGATCCAGCGCCACCGCCAGGACCAAATACTTCGGCAGCCGCCGTGTCCACAACCGTGCGTCCCACGCGATGCAGTCCATTGGCCCAGGCGCCCAGCAGCGAGCGGCCGCACAGCAGGTTGATGCGCCGCGGCACGCCGCGGGTCAGCCGGTAAATGCGGCTCAGCGCCTGCCGGTCAAATGGCAAGGGACCGGTATGGCCCGCAACCGCCAGACGGTGCGTGATGTACTGCAGGCTCTCACCCTCGGTCAGGGCATCCAGGTGAAACCGCGCCATCACCCGCTGTGCCAGTTGTTCCAGTTCCGGGCGCTCCAGCATGGCACGCAATTCCGGCTGTCCAATGAGTACGATCTGCAGCAGTTTGCGTTCACTGGTTTCCAGGTTGGTCAGCAGGCGCAGCTGTTCCAGCACATCGGCCTGCAGGTTTTGCGCTTCGTCGATGATCAGGACGCAGTGCTCTGCGCCAGCGTGGCGCTCCAGCAGGAACGCATTGAGCGTGTCGATGTAGGTTTTTACAGTGGGTGGACTGCTGGATGTGACCGGCAGTGTGAGGTGGAACTCCTCGCACACGGTTTGCAGCAGCTCGCTGACGGTCAGCTTGGGGTTGAAAATGTAGGCCACATGGCAACCTGAGGGGATCTGCTCCAGAAAACACCGGCAGATGGTGGTTTTTCCCGTGCCGATGTCGCCCGTCAACAGCACAAAGCCGCCGCCCGCATGGCTGGCGGAGTCGCCCTGCCCCGCAATGCCAAACAGCAGGTGCGCCAGCGCTTCCCGGTGGCGCTGGCTCATGAACAGGTAGCGCGGATCCGGTGCGATGGAGAACGGGTCCTGTTTGAGGCCAAAGTGTTGCGCGTACATAGGTTCCAAGCATCCCATAAAAAAAGCAGCCCGCAGGCTGCTTTTTTATCGATGAAGCGCAGGACTAGAACTTCATGCCCACTGCCAGGCTGAATGAGCTGGGATTCAGTTTGGCGTCCAGCGTCTGGCCGCTGGACAGCTTGGTCTGGGTGCTCAACGGGGTGTAGGTGTAGTTGGCATCGAGGAACCAGCCGCCACTCAGCTGAAAGCTGGCACCCAGCTGAACGGATGGCGCCCACTTGGAGTCTACCGACAGGGTGGTCGGATTGGACGGGGTTCCACCCGTGATGGCTGTCAGTGTGGACGTCGAGCGGGCACCAAAGAAAGACGCGTAGGTGAGACCTGCGCCAATGTAGGGTCGCAAAGGCGCCTTGGCATCCATGAAACGCCATTGCGCCAACAGCGTGACGGGCAGTGCCTTCACATCGCCAATCTTGCCGGCACCTGCAATGGCACCGTCGCCCGAGATGTCGTGCTGAAACGCCACCGCCACCGGCAGATCAATGGAGATGTTGTTGTCGAGCATGTAGGTGATGCCGCCCGACACCCGGGTGGAGTTGCCGATGCTTGCCTTGGTGCCGGGCAGACTGGGGGCAGTCAGGTCGTCACTCGACACATTGGGGGTGATGGTCGTGGCACCGCCACGCACCATCCAGGAGCCCGCCGTTTGCGCCTGCGCAGCAGCAGCGCCTGCCAGGGTTGCGGTGATCAAGAGGAGTTTTGCTGTGTTTTTCATGATGGTTTTGCTCCGTGAATTACAGCCAGCCTGCTTTGGCGAGTTGCAGGTTGATGGATTGCGCGATCAGTTGGTTGGTCGCTGGCGTGAAGTGGAATTGGTCCGAGAAGGCATAGCCCTTCCACCAGTTCGCAGAGGTCTCCCCCACGGGGATGTTGGCCGACATGCTGGTCGAGTTGCAGGCCGCTACGGTGGGTGCAAAGTCCAAAGCGGCCAGTCCGACGCTGCTGATTCCTCCCGCAACCTTGGGGCAAGCCGGTGTCGAGGTGTTGGTCAATGCAAACTGGCCGGGCGTCGCAATCATCTTTGCGCCTTCCGTATAAAAATCCCACAGCTGTACGCCGGTACCCGCCAGACCCGCTGCCAGGCTGGCATTGAGCGCCTGGGTCCATGCGCGTGCCGCAGCCTGAACGGCATCGCGCTGGGCTGTGCCGCCGGCTGCAGCCACTGCACCCAGAACCGCCTGGAAGCGCGGCGTGATGGTGACGTCCGGCGCGTTGATCACGACGACTTTGCTGACGCCTTTGGCAATCACGTTGGCCTTGATGGAGGCGGCGAGTGTCGTTCCGATAGCCTGGGCGTAGGCACCCCCTGCATTGCCCATGCTGGTGGCGGTCGGGACAGCGCCAATGATCGTGGCTACCGTGGTTGGTGGCAACAAGGTGCCAAGGGCAGTCATATAGGCAACAACACCTGCTGGCGTACTTGCACCCAGGTAGGCACCGACCAGTTCGGCCAGATCATTGCCGCCGCCATCCACAATGACCAGGTCAGTGGGGGCCAAGGTGGCCGAGCCGGTTGCCAGCTGGTAAGTCACTGAGAAAGGTGAGGTGTTGCTTGCGGCGCCTGGCGTGCTGTTGACCAGGTTGTTGACACGCGCACCGGCTACGGCAAAATTGGTGCACGCGGTGTTGGGCAAGAAGGTGGTGCCGTTGAAATTGAAGAACGGGCACAGCTTGGGAACCCCGAAGTTGGCTGCGACGATTTCCGGGAAGAGGAGGTACGGGTTGGCCTTGTCCGGGCCTTGAATCGTGAACTTGTAGCCGAACGTGCCGCTGTCCATGATGCTGTCGCCGAAGACTTTGACGGACGGCACAATGGTTTTTGGCGTGGTGTTGGATCCGTCACTTGCTCCACCGCAACCCGCCAAAACTACCGCGCAGCTTGCCGCGACTGCTGCCCATTTCCATTGCTTCATTGTTGTCTCCAGTTAATAGAACGACCGTTCGTTTTTGAACACCAAATCATAAATTGGAAGAGGGCTGCAAGCTATGGGGTAAACACTGACCGGACCGGTGGCACTGGCCAGTGAAGCCGGCTCCCACCGGCGCCGGTGCGTTCCCCGATAATCATTGCGATGTCCCTTCCTTCCAAAAATCCGTTTGCCGCCCTGTCACCCAAAGCGGTGGGCGTGCTGGCAGCGGTTGTGACCGTGGTGATCTGGACCGCCTTTATCGTGATTGCCCGCGCCTCGGCAGACCCGGCGCGTGGTGGGGTGCTCAACCCGTTTGACATCGTTTACGCCCGCATTTGTGGCGCCAGCCTGATTCTGGCGCCCTGGGGCTGGTGGCTGGTTCGTCGCGACCGACGCACCCAGCCGTGGGCCGGTTCGCTGCTGGGACTATCGCCCCTGCCCCTGCGCCAGACGCTGGTCGCCGGATTTTTCGGTGGTTTGCTGTACGGGATGCTGGCATACAGCGGATTTGTCTTTGCGCCTGCCGGCCATGCATCGGTGCTGATGCCGGGCAGTCTGCCACTGTGGACGGCCCTGCTGGCCGTGCTGATTCTGGGCGACCGCATCACGCCAACCCGGGCGCTGGGTCTGGTGCTGATTGTGGTGGGCGACCTCATGGTGGGCGGCACCAGCCTCTTGCACGCGCTCGACGGCAGCGGTGTCTGGCGCGGGGATGTGCTGTTTATCCTGGCGGCCATGGTCTGGTCCACCTACAGCGTGCTGGTGCGGCATTTTTCGCTGGACGCGGTGCGCGCCACCATCGCCATCACCATGCTGGCACTGCTGACCTATGTGCCGGTCTACACCGTGCTGGGGTGGGTGCAATGGATTCCCGCAAACGTGTTCACGGCGCCCTGGCAGGACGTGGCATTCCAGATGGTGTTCCAGGGCATGGGTTCGGTTGTCATTTCCGGCATGACCTTCACGAAAATGATCCAGCACTTTGGCCCTGTGCGCTCGACCATGATTACTGCTCTGGTGCCGGGGCTGTCGGCCATCTCTGCCGTGATTTTTCTGGGTGAGCCGCTGGGCTGGAATGTGCTCGCCGGATTGGCGCTGGTGACCGCAGGCATCGTGTTCGGGGTGCGTCAAGCCGTTATCGCTATAAAACCAGTAGCGGTATCCCCAATCAATACGCGGGCTTAAAACCAATTTGCCTTCATGAAACTTTGAAAACCATGAATCTGCTGGCATTTGACACGGGTACGGAGGTGATGTCCGTCGCGGTTTCCCGCACGGTTGGCGATCACGTCCAACAGTGGCAGCACACCGCTGCCGGTGGGGCAAAGGCATCGACCGACCTGATACCCACGATCCTGGATCTTTTGCGCCAGGCCGACCTGCGTCTGCCAGAGCTGCAGGCCATCTGCTTTGGCAGTGGTCCCGGGTCGTTTACCGGCCTGCGAACCGCCTGCTCGGTAGCCCAGGGGCTGGCCTTCGGGGCTAATGTTCCGGTGTTGCCTGTGGACTCCCTGCTCGCGGTGGCGGAAGAGGCGCGCCACACCGGTCTGACCCATCTCCGGCAGGGCGCTGTGACCGCGATGCTGGATGCGCGCATGGACGAAATGTACGTTGCCGCCTATGCATTTGACGGGCTGCAATGGACGCAACTGCAAGGCAGCGCCTTGGTGCGCCCGGAAGACTTGCGCCAGTCTGTGTCCGGGACCGGTACTGCGGCGACCCAGCCATGGGTGATGGCAGGCAATGTCTTTGCGGTGTATGGCGCGCGCGTCGCGGCTGGCGACCCCGGTGGTGAGGGGGCGGTTCGCCTGGTGGCTTTGCCCACCGCGTCTGCCATGTTGAGGCTTGCGCCCCGGTTGCTGGCCGCTGGCAGGGCGGTTGCCGCCGAGCACGCACTGCCCAGCTACATCCGCGACAAGGTGGCCAAGACGACGGCTGAGCGCCAGGCCGAAAAGGATGCGGCCACAGCTTCTGCGGGCCAATGACCATGGCTGAGAGCGCGCGCGATGTGCAGGTGACGTTGGAGCCCATGCTGGCCGAGCGGCTCGATGCTGTGGTGGCCATCGAGCAGCGCGCCTATGCCCACCCCTGGAACCGCACCAATTTTCTGGACGCCCTCCAGTCGGGCAATCAGGCGCTGATGCTGGTGGCGGGCGATGTATTGCTGGGCTACTTTGTGGCCATGCCGGGTGTGGACGAAGTGCATCTGCTCAACATCACCGTGGCGCCTGAATACCAGGGCCAGGGTTGGTCGCGCATCATGCTCGACGCGCTGACCCTGTGGGCGCGCGCTCAGTCCGCCAAATGGGTTTGGCTGGAGGTGCGCGCGGGCAATGTGCGCGCACTGCACGTGTATACGGCGCATGGCTACCAGCGCATTGGCCAGCGCAAGGATTACTATCCGGCAGGACAGGGCCATCGCGAAGATGCGGTGGTCATGGGTTTGCGCCTGAACACGGAATCCGTTTGACATGGGACTTGAACTTGACGACCGCCAACGCAGCATGCTGCTCGAGATGGGTGTGCACGTCTGGATGCCGCAGGCTCAAGCGCAGGAAGCCACGGTGGTCGGGCGGGCTGCCGAGGTAAAAGGAGCAGGACGTAGCCCGGGGGACACGGAGCAGGCCGCTCGGGCAGCGAGATCCATGGCCAACATAGCAGCCGCAGCAGTGCAACCAGCGGTCAAGGGATCCGCCGACGCACCACCGGCGATGCGCGACTCCGATTGGCCAGCGTTGGCCCAGGCTGCCGCCAGCTGTCAGGCCTGTGGTCTGTGCGAAGGGCGCAAGAACTCCACCCTGCAGGCGAACGGGACACCCGCTCAATGCGACTGGCTGGTGCTGGGCGATCCGCCGGATGAAGATGAAGACCGGTTGGGCAAGCCCTTTGCGGAGCAGGCTGGGCTGCTGCTGGACAACATGCTCAAGGCTGCTGGCGCGCGCCGGGGTGGTATGGCACGCGCGGGTGCCTACGCTACCAATGTGGTGAAATGCCGCCCGCCCAATGCGCGCCTGCCCCAGGCTGCAGAACTGCAGCAGTGCGGGCAATTCCTGCAGCGCGAAATCGCTCTGGTGCAGCCCAAGCTGATCCTGGCCATGGGCCGCTTTGCCACCCAGTTGTTGCTGCAGGAGCATCCGCAGGAGGCTGCCCTGCCTTTGGGCAAGCAGCGAGGCACGGTGTACCGTTACCGGGGCATTCCCGTGGTGGTGACCTACCACCCCAAGGCGTTGTTGCGCTCCAGCGCCGACAAGGCCAAGGCCTGGGCCGACCTGTGTCTGGCCATGGACGTGATAGAGGCTTAAGCCAATCCTCGCTTTGAGGTGCCTGGCGTCCAGGTGAGTCTGGCCGCCGTGCGTTCAGGGTTCGGGCGCGTACTCCCGCAGGTGGATGATGTTGCCCTCCGGGTCACACAGGTTGCGAACCTGCATGCCAGGACCCGGCCAGACCGGACCGCACACGCTGCCCCCGCACTCTTGTGCAATTCGCGCTGCCTCTGAAAGGCTCTCGACGCAAAAGAATGGCTTGATGGCCTGTTCTTCCCGCGGCTCTGGTGGAACGGTGATGGAAATGGTTTCGGCAAACTGCGCAGGTATGGCGTGGATGATGAGCTGGACGTCCGGTGACTGAAGAACCCGGTGATCGCTGTCGGCGTGGACAACGCGCGCGCCCAGGACCTGCTCGTAGAACGCGGATACAGCTGCTAGCTGCACGGCGTAGATGAGCACGCCAGTTCGTGCTGGACCAGACATTGCGTTCTCCACAGTTGGCATCAATAGGGGCACGCATGCGCCGCAGACAGCCCGCTTGCCCGCTCGCTTGCGCAAGCGGATTCGGTGCATGCACTATAGCTTGAGGGCACAGAAGGGTTGCCGCTATAGCGCCTCCCTACAATAAGCCCCATGAAATTTCTTGACCAGCTGCGCACCGCCGAGCGCCAAAACGGCTCCCTTCTGTGTGTGGGGCTGGACCCCGAACCGGCGAAGTTTCCTGACCCTATGCGGGGTGACGCCAGCCGGATCTTCGATTTCTGTGCAGCCATTGTGGATGCCACTGCCGACCTGGTGATCGCCTTCAAACCGCAGATCGCCTACTTTGCGGCCCACCGGGCCGAGGCGCAGCTGGAGCGACTGGTGGCGCATATCCGCAGCGTGGCACCCAACGTGCCGGTCATCCTGGATGCCAAGCGCGGTGACATTGGCAGCACGGCCGAACAGTACGCCATCGAGGCCTTCGAGCGCTATGGCGCCGATGCGGTGACCCTGTCGCCCTTCATGGGGTTCGATTCGGTAGCGCCGTATTTGAAGTACCACGACAAGGGCGCTTTCCTGCTGTGCCGCACGTCCAACCCCGGTGGCGACGATTTGCAGTCGCAGCGGCTGGCGTCGGTCGAGGGCCAGCCCTTTTTGTACGAACACATTGCGGGTCTGGTGCAAGGGCCATGGAACCTCAATGGCCAGCTCGGGCTGGTGGTGGGTGCCACCTACCCGGCCGAGATTGAGCGGGTCCGGGTGTTGGCGCCTTCGGTTCCGTTGCTGATTCCCGGGGTAGGCGCCCAAGGCGGCGATGCCGCCGCCACGGTCAGGGCCGGCTGGCGCAACCAGGGCGGTGAAACGGTGGCACCGATTGTGGTGAATTCGTCGCGCGCCATTCTGTACGCCGCGGCAGGCTCCGACTTTGCGGCCGCTTCTCGCCAGGAGGCCCTGCGTACCCGTGACGTCCTGGCCGCGGCGTGTAACACGCGGTAACAACTGATGCGCGGCATCGGTGCCGCTGCCCACTCGCCGTAGCGAGAATGCGGCTAAGCTGTGTTTTTGTCGAAACAGGTACAAACACATGCTTGTCACACAATTCGAAAAATCCGAACTGACAGTCGCGCCCAACCGCATGGCCACTACTGAATGCACGCCGGCACAGGCTTGGGTGGCCGGGCTTTCTGCGCAGGTCAAGGAGAAGCCCGCAGAGCGGGCGGGGGACACGGAGCCGAACGCCCTGTCACCCATGCTTCTACCTGTTGCGTTGGCAGCTTCGGCCCTGCAAACCGCCTGCGGCGGTGGAGGTGGCGGTACCATCGATGTCAGCGTCGGAACGGGAACATTGCCGGGCACAACGCCGGGCACATCACCAGGTACCGTTGCCGTCCGTTACACCAGCCCTTCCAGCGATGAAGATGCCGCGCGGTTTCTGTTGCAGGCGCAGTTTTCCGCGTCGGACGCCGAGATCGCAGCCGTGCGCAGCAAAGGCTATGCAACCTGGCTCCAGGAGCAGTTTGCAGCGCCTGCCACCGCCACCGGGTTTGACTGGCTGAATGCACGCGGTTACGGTGCCATCACCAGCGCAAATTTCTTTGATGCCAGTTACCCCGGTGACTACATGATCTGGAACCAGCTCATGACGTCAAGTGATGCGGTGCGCAAACGCATGGCGCTGGCACTGTCCGAATTCTTTGTGGTGTCATTGACCGGCCTGGATTTCAGCTGGCGTAGCCACGCCATTGCCGCCTGGTGGGACATGCTGGTGTCCAATACGTTTGGAAACTACCGCAAGTTGCTGGAGGACGTGACCCTGAACCCGGCGATGGGCTATTACCTCAACACCCGGGGTAACCGCAAGGAGAACACGGCCACCGGACGGGTGCCGGACGAAAACTACGGCCGCGAGGTCATGCAGCTGTTCAGCCTGGGCTTGTACCAGCTGAATCTGGATGGCACCGAGAAGCGCGATGCCAGTGGCAACAAGCTGGAGTCCTACACGCAGAGTGACATCACCAATATCGCCCGCATCTTTACCGGCTGGGATTTTGACCAGACACAAAATGTCAACACCATCGCGCCAGGGAGCAGTCGCAACATTCCGAACACGGTTTACACGCGCATTCCGATGCGCCTGACTGCAGCCAATCACTCCAACTTGGCCGCGACCTTTCTCGGAACAACGGTGCCGGCCGATACCGATGGCGTTTCGGCGCTCAAGACAGCGCTGGACACGCTGTTCAACCATCCTAACGTGGGGCCGTTCTTTGGCAAGCAGATGATCCAGCGTCTGGTCACCAGCAACCCCAGTCCGGCCTATGTGGCGCGCGTGGCCAGTGTCTTCAACAACAACGGCTCTGGTGTCCGTGGTGATTTGCGGGCGGTTTTTTCAGCGGTGTTGCTGGATGATGAAGCGCGCAGTCCGGCAGGCTTGAGCCAAAACGGATTTGGCAAACTGCGCGAACCGATTCTGCGCATGGTGCAGTGGGGGCGTACCTTTGGCATCACCTCAGCGCGCGGCAGCTGGAAGATTGGCGACACCAGCAATCCGGCCACGCAGCTGGGTCAAAGCCCGTTGCGTTCACCCAGCGTGTTCAACTTTTTCAGGCCTGGCTACGTGCCGCCATCCACCGCGCTGAGTGCCACGCTGACACCTGCACCCGAGTTCCAACTGGTCAACGAAAGCAGTGTGGGCGGTTACCTCAACGGCATGCAGAACGTCATTCGCAACGGCATTTTTGTCAATGCGCCGGACTTGCCCCAGAGCGCCAGCAACACCACCAACGGCTACGACATTACGGCCACCTACACCGCTGAGCTGGCTCTGGTTCTGGACGCCACAGCCCTGGTCAAGCGGCTAAATCTGCTGCTGTGTGCCGGGCAACTGTCTGCGGCCAATCAGGGCCTGATCGTTACCGCACTCAATGCCACCCCCCTGACCGCCACCAGCACCGACAGCGCAAAGCTCAACCGCGTGGCCGCTGCCGTCCTGCTGGTGATGGCCAGCGCCGAATACCTGATTCAGAAATAGGACCGGCCATGCACCCGATACAACCCGACAACCACAGCCGCCGCGCCTTCCTGCGCCGCAGCGCCCAGCTTGCCCTGAGCGGCACCGCGCTGCCCTTAGCCGTCAATCTGGCCGCCATTGGCGAGGCGGCCGCCTTCGATGCGAGCGACTACAAGGCATTGGTCTGCGTGTTTTTATACGGAGCCAACGACTATGCCAACACCGTGGTCACCTATGACGATGCCAGCTATAACTTGTATAGCGCCATACGCGGTGGCGGCGCGGGCCAGACAGCTGGTGGCATTGCGCTGGCCAAATCGGACCTGACCGCGACGCTGCTCAACCCGACCGTACCGTTATCCGGCGGACGCCAGTATGCGCTGCACCCGTCCATGACGGGCCTGGCCAACCTGTTCAACAGCGGCAAGGCGGCTGTGCAGCTCAATGTGGGTCCGCTGGTGGTGCCACTGACCAAGGCGCAATACAACAGCGCGGACCGGGTCAACTACCCTTTCCCACCCAAGCTGTTCTCGCATAACGACCAGCAGTCGATCTGGCAGTCGTCGTCGCCCGAAGGTTCCACTGTGGGCTGGGGTGGCAATATCGGCGACCTGGCTCTGGGCGGCAACAGCAATGCACTGTTCACCTGCATCAACGTCACGGGCAACGCCGTGTTCCTGTCGGGCGACAGCGCGCTGTCGTACCAGGTCAGCACCGGCGGCGCCGTGGCCATCAACGCGGTCAAGAACGATGTGTACGGGTCCAGTGCCGTCAAGACCGCACTGGCCGCTCTGATCCAGCAACCGCGTACCCATGTTCTGGAGAACGAATCCAACAAAGTGACGGCACGCGCCATCGGGGCCGAGGCGCAGATCACCTCCGGCCTGGCGGGCGTGACACTGGGCACCGTTTTTCCAAGTGCAATACCCTGGCCGACCAGCTCAAAATGGTGGCGCGACTCATTGGCGCGCGCAACGCATTGGGAACCAAACGGCAGGTTTTTCTGGTGTCGCTTGGCGGCTTTGACCTGCACGACAACCTGATTGC